>JBEVJP010000025.1:0-49489 GCA_040510155.1 Solirubrobacterales bacterium
CGCCGCCGCGCCCAGATCGGGCCGGTCAACCCGCTGGCCGAGCGCGAGTACGACGAGGCGCGCGAGCACGTCGAGGCCCTGCAGACGCAGCGCGAGGACACCGAGCGCGGGATGCGCGAGCTGGAGGCGCAGATCCGCGACATCGACCGCGAGATAGAGCGCGCCTTCGAGCGGACCTTCGAGGCGACCGCGAAGAACTTCAAGGAGATGGTCGAGCACCTCGTCCCCGGCGGCCGCGGCCGGCTGCGCCGGGTCAGCCTGCGCCCGGTGCGCGAGGAGGAGCGGCCGAAGGGCGAGCAGGAGGTGCCGACCGAGGCCGACGAGCCCGAGCCGGAGGAGGACGAGGAGGAGCGCGACGAGCTCGGGGTCGAGATCGAGGTCACCCCGGCGGGCAAGTCGACCCGCAAGCTCTCGCTGCTCTCCGGCGGCGAGAAGTCGTTGGTCGCGCTGGCCTTCGTCTTCGCCGTCTTCCTCGCCCGGCCCTGCCCCTTCTACATCCTCGACGAGGTCGAGGCCGCCCTTGACGACGCCAACATCGACCGCTTCCTGCAGCTGATCCGGCGCTTCGCCGACCGCGCCCAGTTCGTGATCGTCACCCACCAGAAACGGACGATGGACGCCGCCGACGTGCTCTACGGAGTCACCATGGGCGGCGACGGCGTCACCAAGGTGGTCTCCCGTCGCTTGCCCCGCGAAGCGGGCGAGGACGGCGACGGGGACGGCGAGGGTGGAAATAGCGCCCTCTCCGCCGTAGCCTAAGCTCAACGAAACCGAGCGGCGACAGGGACCGCTCGGGAGTACCCTCAGCCAGGGAGGGCTAGATATGGCTCAACGCCACATGGACAGGTTGACGTCGTTCGACACGTCGTTCCTGGCCAACGAGAAATCAAACGGGCACATGGCGATCGGCGCCTTGCTGATGTGCGAGGGCAGCGCCCCGCCCGAGGACGACTTCCTCGCCCACATCCGCAGCCGCGTCCACCAGCTGCCGCGACTGCGCCAGCGCCTGCTCTACCCACCGCTCGGTCTTGGCACCCCGTTCTGGGTCGACTACCCGGACTTCGACATCCACCAGCACGTCAGCCGCGTCACCCTGCCGGCACCCGGCAGCGAGGCGCAGTTCCGCGAGCTGGTCGGCAGGCACCTGGCACCGCCGCTCGATCGCTCCAAGCCGCTTTGGGAACTGGTCGTCGTCGAGGGCTTCGAGGACGATCGCTTCGCGATCGTCTACAAGACCCACCACGCGATGGCCGACGGGATCTCCGCGGTGGACATCGGCATGCTGCTGTTCGACGTCGAGCCGCGTGAGGAGCCTGCCCGCGACGAGGCACCCTGGGAGCCAAAGCGGTCGCCTTCGCGGCTCGGCCTGCTCGGCCGCGCCCTCGCCGGCATCGGTGCGACCCTGGCTCGCATGGGCCGCTGGCTGCGTCGTGCTGCCGACGAACCCGGCCGCGCCCGCCGCCGCGCCGCCGACGGCATTGCCGGACTCTGGGAGGTGACCTGGAACCTCGCCCGACCGGCCCCGCCGGTGCCGTTCAACACCGAGATCGGCCCGAGCCGCAGCTTCTGTTGGGCGACCTTCGACCTGGCCGACTTCAAGCACGTCAAGAACGCCCTCGGCACCACCGTCAACGACGTCACCCTCGCCGTCGCCGCCGGCGCGCTGCGCGCCTGGCTCGTCGAGCGCGGCGAGAAAGTCGACGGCATGGAGCTGAAGGCGCTGGTGCCGGTCTCGATCCGGACCGAAAACGAGCACGGTGAGCTCGGCAACAAACTGACCGCGATGCGGGGGCCGCTGCCGGTCGGGATCGCCGACCCGGTGGAGCGGTTACGGGCGATCCACTTCGCGATGGACGAGCTGAAGGCCTCCAAACAGCCGCTCGGCGCCGAAGCGATCTGGGGCCTCAACGACTGGTTCCGGGACTTCGCGCCACCGGTGCTGCTGCGCCCGACCGCGGCGATCAACTTCTCGACCCGGCTCTTCAACCTGCTGGTCACCAACTTCCCCGGCCCGCAGATGGCCTTCTACGTGCTGGGCCGCGAGCTCACCGCGATCCACCCGGTCGGCTTCCTCGCCCACAACCACGCCCTGGCGATCGCGATCCTCAGCTACAACGGCAAGGTCAGCTTCGGCCTGCTCGCAGATCCGGACACCCTGCCCGACGCCGAGCGCATCTCCGACCACCTCGCCGGCTCCCTGGAGGAGCTCCGCGTGCTCGCGCAGATAGCCTCCCCGGGCACTGATGGCGACGAGCTGGCAGGAGATGATCGACCTCGGTTCTCGCGCGAGCGGGAACGCCTCGCCGGAGACTGAGCCGGAGCCGCAGCGGCGCGGCGTCTTCAAGCGCCTGCGCGAGAGCCTCTCGAAAAGCCGCCAGGCGCTCACCGAGGAGATCTCGGCCAGCCTCTTCGAGCGGATCGACGACGAGACCTGGGAGCGGCTCGAGGAGGCGCTGATCCTCGCCGACGCCGGCGCCCCGACCACGGCGACGGTAGTCGAGCGGCTCGAGCACGAGGTCGACTCCGGGGCGGTCCCTGCCGACGGCGTCGCCGTCCGCGACCGCCTGATCGAGATCCTCGCCGAAGTCGCTTCCAAAGGCCGCGCTCCGATCGACCTCAGCGCCCAGCCGGCGGTGCTGATGATGGTCGGCGTCAACGGGACCGGCAAGACGACCACGATCGGCAAGATCGCCTGGCACCTCAGCAAGGAAATGGGCCTCTCGGTGGTGATGGCAGCCGGCGACACCTACCGCGCCGCCGCCGCCGAGCAGCTCAAAGAGTGGGCGCGCCGCGCTGGCGCCGAGCTGGTTCGCGGCGAGGATGGCGCCGACCCGGGCGCGGTCGCCTACGACGCGATCGGGATCGCCCGCGACCGCGGCGCCGACGTGGTGATCGTCGACACTGCTGGCCGACTTCACACCCAGGACAACCTGATGGAGGAGCTCGCCAAGATCCGCCGGGTGATCGCCAAGCAGATCCCCGAGGCCCCGCACGAGACCCTGATCTCGATCGACGCCACCACCGGCCA
Organism: Solirubrobacterales bacterium; assembly: GCA_040510155.1. Taxonomy (GTDB): domain Bacteria; phylum Actinomycetota; class Thermoleophilia; order Solirubrobacterales; family 70-9; genus VAYN01. The sequence continues at coordinate 3,029 of JBEVJP010000025.1, forward strand.
GAACGGCCTGCGCCAGGCCAAGGTCTTCTCCGAGGCCGTCGAAGTCGACGGTGTCGTCCTCACCAAGCTGGACGGCACCGCCAAGGGCGGGATCGCCCTGGCGATCGCCGAGGAGCTGGGGATCCCCGTGAAGCTGATCGGCGTGGGGGAGACGCTCGAGGACCTGCGCCCCTTCGACCCGTCCGACTACGCCCAGGCCCTGCTCGCCGAGTAGCCTCAAGGTCGTGTTCGACCAGCTCTCAGAACGGCTGCAGGGGACTCTCTCCGAGGTCCGCTCGCGCGGCAAGCTGAGCGAGTCCGATGTCGACGCGGCGATGCGGGAGATCCGCCTCGCCCTGCTCGAGGCCGACGTCAACTTCAAAGTCGTCAAAGCCTTCACGAAGAAGGTCAAAGAGCGCTGCCTCGGCTCCGAGGTCCTGGAAAGCCTCGATCCAGGCCAGCACGTGGTCAAAATCGTCAACGAGGAGTTGACCGAGCTGATGGGCGGGACCGGCCGCGAGCTGGCCTTTGCCAGCGGCGGCCCGACCGTGATCCTGATGGCCGGCCTGCAGGGCTCCGGCAAGACGACTGCCTGCGCCAAGCTCGCCCAACACCTGCGGGACCAGGAGAAGAAAGACGTCGCCCTTGCCGCCTGCGACGTCTACCGACCGGCTGCGGTCGAGCAGTTGGTCACCGTCGGCAAGCGGGCCGGTGCCACCGTCTACGAGAAAGGCACCGACGCCGATCCCGTCGAGATCGCCGCCTGGGCGCTCGACCGCGCCCGCGAGGAGCGGCGCGACGTCCTGATCGTCGATACGGCCGGGCGCCTCCACATCGACAGCGAGCTGATGGACGAGCTGGCGAAGATCAAGAAGCGGACCAAGCCGCACGACGTGCTGCTGGTAGTCGACGCGATGACCGGCCAGGACGCGGTCGGCGTCGCCGAGTCCTTCGCCGAGGTCGCCGAGTTCGACGGCGTGGTGATGACCAAGCTCGACGGCGACGCTCGCGGGGGCGCCGCGCTCTCCGTCAAAGCTGTCACCGGCAAGCCGATCCTCTTCGCCTCGACCGGCGAGAAACTCGAGGCCTTCGACAAGTTCCACCCCGACCGGATGTCCTCACGGATTCTCGGCATGGGCGACGTCCTCAGCCTGATCGAGAAAGCCGAGCAGCAGGTCGACGAGAAGCAGGCCGAGGACCTGCAGCGCAAACTCGAAAAGGACCAGTTCACGCTCGAGGACTTCCTCCAGCAGATGCGGCAGGTCCGCAAAATGGGCCCGCTCAGCGGCATCCTCGGGATGCTGCCGGGGATGGGGGCGATGAAACAGCTGAAGAACGCCAACGTCGACGAGCGGGAGATGGACCGCGTCGAGGCGATCATCCTCTCGATGACCCCGGAAGAGCGCGCCAACCCGGCGCTGATCAACGGCTCCCGTCGCAAACGGATCGCCAACGGCTCCGGGACCCGCGTCCAGAACGTCAAGCAGCTGATCAAGCAGTTCGACCAGATGCGCAAAATGATGCGCTCGATGACCTCCGGCAAGATGCCCAACGAGCAGCAGCTGGCCCACATGATGGGCGGCTCGCCGCGCCCGCCGCGCCCGAAGATACGGCGAAAGTAAGCCCGACCGCGGCCGAACCTGTAACCTGCCCCGTCCGAATGGCTGTACGTATCCGACTTAGACGAGTGGGTTCCAAGAAGAACCCGATCTGGCGCATCGTCGTCGCCGACAAACGTTCCCCGCGCGACGGGCGGACGATCGAGACGATCGGCCAGTACAACCCGCAGACCGAGCCCTCGACGATCGTGGTCGACGAGGAGCGCGCGCGGCACTGGCTCGAGCACGGCGCCCAGCCTTCGGAGACCGTGGCGACCTTGCTGCGGACCAAGGGCATCGCCGCCTCCGGCAGCTAGATGACCGAGCTGATCGAGTTTCTCGTCAGGGCCCTCGTCGAGGACCCCGAGGCGGTCGTGGTCGAGGAGCTGGAAGAGGACGGTGACCTTGTCTACGAGGTGACCGTCGCCGAGGACGACCTCGGCCGGGTGATCGGCAAAGGCGGCCGCGTCGCCAATGCGATCCGCACGATCGCCAAGGCTGCCGCGGTGCGGATCGATCGCCGCGTGATCGTCGACATCCTCGACTAGTCGCGCCTTGCGGCTCGACGTCTTCACCCTCTTCCCGGAGGCCTTCGACTGGTTTCAGGGCCAGCGCTCGATCCAGAACGCTCTACGCGAGGGCAACGAGCTGCGCCTCTTCAACTACCGCGACACGACCCCGCTCGGAGCCGGCCAGGTCGACGACTCGCCCTACGGGGGCGGGGCGGGCATGGTGCTGCGGGTCGACGTGGTCGACGCGGCGCTGCAGGCGGCCTACCCGAACGGGGAGGCGCCGCGGCGGGTGCTGTTGACGCCGACCGGGCGATTGCTCGACGACGAGCTCGCCGACGAACTGGTGGCGGAGCCGCACGTCGCGGTTCTCTGCGGACGCTACGAGGGGTTCGACCAGCGGGTCCACGAGCACTTCGCCGACGACGAGGTTTCGATCGGCCGCTACGTCCTCGCCGGCGGCGAGCTGCCGGCGATGGTGCTCGCCGACGTGATCATGCGCAAGCTTCCAGGAGCGCTCGGCCACGCCGACTCGGCCGTCGAGGAGTCCTTCAGCCAGCTCCTGGAGGGGATGCCGGAGTACCCGCACTACACCCGACCGCCAGTCCACCGGGGCTGGGATGTGCCCGAGGTTCTGCTCTCCGGAGACCACGAGAAAATCCGCCAGTGGCGCCTCGCGCAGAGCCGTGCCAGGGCTGAGGAGTTCGATTCGGGCGCCGAGTAGCTACCATTCCGCCACCGCGCGGTTCCCGCACCGGGGTCCGGCGGTTTTTTATCGCCAGAAACATGAGCTCTGTAATCGACAGCATCGAGCGCGCCCAGCTGCGCAAAGGCCTTCCCTCCTTCGACGCGGGGGACCGCGTCCGCGTTCACTTCCAGGTGATCGAGGGCACCCGCAAGCGGACCCAGGTCTTCGAGGGGGTCGTTCTGCGCCGTCAGGGCTCCGGTGTTCGCGAGACCTTCACCGTCCGCAAGCAGTCCTTCGGCGTCGGCGTCGAGCGCACGTTCCCGCTGCACTCGCCGAAGATCGAGAAACTCGAGGTCGCGGCTCGCGGCGACGTCCGCCGCGCCAAGCTCTACTACCTGCGCGGCCGGATCGGCAAGGCGGCTCGCGTCGCCGAGCGCCGTTGGGGCATCGACGAGGACATGGTCTCGAGTGCGCCCGCAGAGGCGGAGGCGACCGATGCCGAGGGCGTGACCCAGGACGAGGTCGTCGGCGCCGTCGAGGCGCCCGAGGATGCTCCTGCCGCCGAGGAGGCTCCAGTAGAGGAGCAAACCTCCGAGTCCGAGAGCGCCGCACCCGCGGCTGAGACCGAGGAGCCTGCGGCAGCGGCCGAGGAGCCTGCGGCAGCGGCCGAGGAGCCTGCGGCCGACGAGCCAGGGCCTGCGGCCGAGGCGGAGACCGAGACTGATGCGGCGGCAGAGTCGGACGCCGAGGCGCCCGCGGCCGGGGAGACCGAGGACACGAGCGCAGCGCCTGAGGATGCCGAGGACGAGTCGCCCGCCGAGGAGGATGGCGACTCCGACGAGGACAAGGCCTGAAACTCGCGGTCCCGAAGCCGAAGTCCAAAGGCGGCGGGCTTGTCGAGCTGGTCGTCATCGTTGCCCTTGCCCTGGGTCTCGCCCTGGCGATCCAGGCCTGGCTGATCAAGCCGTACCAGATCCCCTCCGAATCGATGGAGCCGACCCTCGACGTCGGCCAGCGGGTCCTCGTCAACCGCTTCCTCTACCACTTCGAGGATCCCTCGCCGGGGGACATCATCGTCTTCCATCCGCCCGCCGGGGCCGACAACGGCACCGAATGCGGGGTGACGCCGAAACCCGGCGAACCCTGCCCGAAGCCGACCAAGGCCGAGTCGAGCCAGAACTTCATCAAGCGAATCGTCGCCGGGCCCGGGGACACGCTCTCCGTCAAGAACGGGCATCCCGTCGTCAACGGGGTGGAGAAGACCGACGAGCCCTACACCAACCCCTGTGGCAACGCCGCCGCATGCAACATGCCGCGGACGATCACGATTCCACCCGACCACTACTTCATGATGGGCGACAACCGTGGAGCGAGTGACGACAGCCGCTTCTGGGGACCCGTCCCCCGTGACTGGATCATCGGTGAGGCCTTTGCCACCTACTGGCCACCCGACCGGATCGGCCTCCTCTAAGCCCGGCAAGCTGCACCGTCGCCGGCTCGCCCGAAGCCGCCGCCTCTTTGCCTTCGACCGAGGACTGGGAAGTCGCTTCGTCGCCGGGACCGATGAGGCCGGCCGGGGATGCCTGGCAGGGCCACTGGTTGCCGCTGCCGTCCTGATCGACTACGAGCGCCTCTCGATGTCCGACCGGCGCGCCCTCGGCGGTCTCCACGACTCCAAGCAGATGACCGAGGAGAAGCGCCACGAGATGTACCCGTGCGTGCTGCGGGCAGCCTCACGGGTCAGCGTCGTCATCCGCAGCGCCGCCGGCATCGACCGCCGCGGCCTGCACGTGACCAACATCGAAGCGCTCTCGGTGGCGCTGGAACGGCTCGAACCGCCAGCCGAGGCGATCTGCCTCTCCGATGGGTTCGCGCTACGGCGCTGCACGGTCCCGCACCGAGCCGTGATCGAAGGCGACGGGACCAGCGCCGCCATCGCCGCCGCCTCGGTCGTCGCCAAGGTGACCCGCGACCGTTACATGCGCGACGCGGCCGAGCGCCACCCGGGCTGGGGTTTCGAGGAGCACGTCGGTTATTCGACTCCCGAGCATCGCGCGGCGATCGAGGAGATTGGTATCTCGCCCCTGCATCGCCGCTCGTTCCAGTCAGTGGCGTACAGCCAGCTGAGCCTCTGACTGGCGGGCTCTGACCGGCGCATCTCGGCGTCGTCGCTCGGTCATGTGCGGAGCACACTCCCTCGCTTCTCCTTGAGCTGCTTGGTCAGAGCCCGCCAGGGGCTGGGCGGTCAGATCAAAACGCGTTGCGGATGTGCTCGATCCCTACGACCTGGCCGCGGTCGAAGGTGACGCCGACTACGTCGAAGCGGATTTGGGCGCACTGAGGGGCGTGGGGGCGTTCGGCTAGCCAGGCGGCGGCGAGGCGGCGGATTCGGTGCTGCTTGCGGGCGTCGACGGCGAGGGCGGGGCGCTCGGGACCGATCGCGGTGTTGCGGCGGCCGGCTTTAACCTCGACGAAGACGAGCGTGTGGCGGTCGCGGGCGACGATGTCGAGCTCACCGTGGCGGGTGCGGGCGTTGCGCTCGACGATTTGCCAGCCGTCGGCGGCGAGGCGGCGAGCGACCAGCTCCTCGGCGGCGCGGCCCATGCTCTGGCGTGCGGCGGTCATCGTCGCCCCGGCAAGGCCGCCGCCGTTACGGATTCGCCCCCCTTTTGGCACCGAAGATTGGCGCTTGGCGCGCCACGCCTGAAATTTGCCTCCATAGCGTCCTCGCCGTGCTCGCCACGGTTCGCACCTTCACGCTCGACGGCATCGCCGCCCGCCCTGTGCGGGTCGAGGTAGACGTCCACCGCGGTCTGCCGGGCTTCACGATCGTCGGCTTGCCCGATGCCGCCGTGCGCGAGGCGCGCGAGCGCGTGCGGGCCGCACTAGTCAACTGCGGTTTCGAGTTCCCCCTTCAGCGGATCGTCGTCAACCTCGCCCCGGCCAGCTTGCGCAAGGCCGGCCCGGGAATGGACCTGGCGATCGCGGCGGCGCTGCTGAGCGCCTCGGGACAGCTCGACTGGGAGCTTCTGCCGCGGGCGGCGATGGTGGGGGAGCTCGCGCTCGACGGCTCCACCCGTGCCGTCAACGGCGCCCTCGCAATCGCCGAGGCGGCTCGGGAGGATGGCGCCGAGGCGATCGTTCTGCCGGCGGAGAACGGCCCGGAGGCAGCCTTGGTTGGGGACATCGACGTCGTTGCAATCGACAGCCTGGAACGGCTTCGTGCATTGTCGGCGGGGGAGTGGGAGCCGCGCCGACCGACGGCCCTGCCGCTGCGGTTCGGTCCCTCCACCGGAGCCCCCGATCTCGCCGACCTGCGTGGGCAGCCGCATCTGCGGCACGCACTCGAGGTAGCTGCCGCCGGCGGTCATAGCCTCTTGATGGTCGGGCCGCCTGGCGCCGGCAAGTCGCTGGCGGCGAGCCGGGTGCCGTCGATCCTGCCGCCGTTGGCGGCCAACGAGGCGCTCGAGGTCGCGCGCATCGCCAGTGCCTGCGGGCGACTGGGCGCGGCATTGCCGGGTGGCCGCCCGATTCGAGCCCCACACCACACGATCAGTGCCTCAGGCCTGATCGGCGGCGGCAACCCGCCACGCCCCGGGGAGGCGACGCTGGCTCACCGCGGGGTCCTCTTTCTCGACGAGCTCTGCGAGTTCCGCCGCGACGCCCTGGAGGCCCTGCGGGGTCCCCTCGAGAGCGGCGAGGTGGGAATTTCCCGTGCCGGCGCCCGTCAGCTTCTCCCCTGCCGTTTCATGCTGGTTGCCGCCGCCAATCCCTGCCCTTGCGGTCGCGGCGAGGCCGACCCGGACTGCAGCTGCGCCCCGATCGAAGCGCAGCGCTACCAGGGTCGCCTCAGCGGGGCGCTCGCCGATCGCATCGACATCCTCGTCGCCGTGCGCCAGCCGAGCGCGGCCGAGATCGGCGGCGCTCCCGGCGAGCCTTCCCTGGATGTGCGGGAGCGTGTGATCGCGGCGCGGGAGCGGCAGGCGAGGCGGCTTGGGCCGGGTCGCTGCAACGCCGAGATGACGCCGGCGGAGGCGCGCGAATGCGCTCTCGCCGCCGCCGCCGCGTCGCTGCTCGCGGATCTCTACGCCCGTCAGCGGCTGAGCGGCCGCGCCCACGATCGCACCCTGCGCCTCGCACAGACGATTGCCGATTTGGCCGGCGCGGAGACGATCGGCGAGGAACAGATGGCCCAGGCACTGCAACTGCGGAGGCGTGATCGTGGCTAGCAGTCCCCGAGCCTGCCCAGCCTGCCTGCAGCGGTCCTGGCTACTGGCCCTGCTGGGGCCCTACATCGAGCGGATCGCCACCGGCTCGCCGGGCTCGCGCTCACCGGAACTGCTGCGGCTCTCGAACGAGGAGCTGCTCGAGGTGGCCGCTCCGAGCGTGGCCGGCCAGCTCCTCGCTCAGGTCGAGGCGCTCGGCGAGGCGCATCTGCGTGAGGAGCTGGAGAACGCGGGCTGCTGGGCGAGCTGCCGCCATGGCGATCTCTATCCGCGGGGTCTGCTCGACGCCGCCGACGCGCCCTGGGCGCTGATCGGGCGTGGCGACCCCGCCTTGCTCGCGGAGTTCGAGCCGGCGGGCGGGGTGACGGTCGTCGGTGCCCGGCGGGCGACGGCGTACGGGCGCGAAATTGCCCGCGACCTCGGGCGGGACTTGGCCCGCGCCGGCATCGTCGTCGTCAGTGGCCTGGCCTTCGGGATCGACGCTTGCGCCCATCGCGGCGCCCTCGAAGCCGGCGCGACGATCGCCGTGCTCGGCTGCGGCGCCGACGTCGCCTACCCCGCGGCCCACCGCTCCCTCTGGCGGCGGATCTGCGAGCAGGGGCTGGTTCTTTCCGAGCTGCCGCCGGGTGCCACGCCCTGGCGCTGGACCTTTCCGGCGCGCAACCGGATCATGGCGGCGCTGACCGGGATGACGGTCGTCGTCGAGGCGGCCGTTCGCTCGGGCTCGCTGATCACCACCGATCTTGCCGCCGACCTCGGCCGTGACCTGGGCGCCGTGCCGGGCCCGGTCACCTCACGGGCCTCGGCTGGCCCGAACAACCTGCTCGCGGGAGGTGCCTGCGTCGTCCGCGACGCCCAGGACGTCCTCGACGCGATGCTTGGCGTCGGCGCCCTGCGACTGGATCGCACCGGCCCGGAGCTCGAGCCGGGCCAGCTCGACGCCCTGGCGGCGGTCGAGGCCGGAGCAACGACGGCGGACGCGGTCGCCGCGGCGCTGGGGTTGGCTGGAGGCGAGGCGGCGGCGGCGCTGGCGCGGATCGAGCTGCTCGGGTACGTCTCCTGCTCACCGCTCGGCATCTACACGCGGACCTCGATGGCCTCGCCGGAGCCGCGCGATGTCTAGGCTGACCTCGATGAGCGAGGCACGGCTACCGACGGCGCTCTCGATCGCCGGTTCGGACTCCGGTGGCGGCGCCGGGATCCAGGCGGACCTCAAGGCCTTCGCGCGCTGCGGCGTCCACGGGATGACCGCGATCACCGCGATCACGGCCCAGAACACCCGCGCCGTGGAGGCGGTCGAGCCGGTCTCGCCACAGATGATCTTCAGTCAGATGCTGGCAATTGCGGAGGATAGTGGGGCCGATGCGGTCAAGATCGGCATGCTGGGCTCACCAGAGGCGATCGACGCGATCGCGGTCGGGCTCACCTACCTCGGGATTGCGTTCAAGCCCGTGGTGATCGACCCTGTGATGGTGGCCGAGAGCGGCGCCGAGCTGCTCGATCAGGAGACGAAGAAAGCGTTGGTCGAGCACCTGCTGCCGAAAGCCGACGTCATCACGCCCAATATCCCCGAGGCGCGCGCCCTCACCGGGCTGAAGGAGGGGGGGCAGGAGGATCTGGTCCGCGCCGTCTTTGAGCTGGCCTCCAGGGAGTATGAGGGGCCGCGGGCGGTGGTTGTCACGGGGGGCCACAGCGAGGAGCTGGTCGATGTCTTCTTCGACGGGGAAGTGGTTCTCGAGATCCATGGCGAGAGGCATCCCGGCGGCAGCGCCCACGGCTCCGGATGCACCCACTCCTCGGCTCTGGCGGCCTTCCTCGCCCACGGCGAGACGCCGCTCGAGGCCGCTCGCAAAGCTCGGACCGTCGCCGCCGAGGCCGTCGCCGCCGGCCTGCGTGAGATCGGTAGTGGGCCGGGACCGGTCGACGCTCTCGGCGTCCGTGGGAGGGGCAGCGACGTCGTTCCCGCTCCAGTCAGCGCCGTGCGCGGCCGCCGCTAGCAAGCTCTAACGCGCTTCGGCGAGGAATTCGTCGAGCAGGGCGTTGAAGCGCAAGGGGCGCTCCAGCTGCGGCACGTGGCCGGTGCGCTCGAAGATCTCGAGGCGTGAGTGAGGGATGCGGCGGTGATAGCTGACGGCGGCCGCGACCGGGATCACCCGGTCGGAGAGTCCGGCTAGGACCAGGGTGGGGATCTCGATGTCGCCGAGGCGGTCGCGGATGTCATGCCGGATCGTCGCCCGCAGCGCCTCCTCGAAGCCGTCCGCCTGCTGCATGCCGCCGACCAGCTGCTCGAAGAGCAGCTCGGCACCGAGGCGAGCTGGATAACGGACGAACGGGCCGAAGACGAACTGCCGCGCCCGCGGGCGCGAGACGATGAAGCGGGCGCCATCGTAGAAGCTCGGCCCGAACTGCTTCCAGGCCCAGGCGGTTGCCGTCGCCCGCTCTTCCGGGCTCCAGGTGTTGATGATCCCGGCCGAGGAGACGAGGACCAGGCGCTCGAAGCGGTCGGGTCCGCTGGTTGCCGCCTCGACGGCGACGATGCCGCCCATCGAGTTGCCGACGACGCTGGCGCTCTCGATCCCGAGCTTCTCGCAGAAGTCGTGAAGGAGGCGACCGTAAGCGGGGATCTCGATTGGCCAGGAGGGCATCGGGCTGGCGCCGAAGCCGGGCAGGTCAAGCGCGATCGCGCGGCGCTCGCGGCCGAAGTGGGGGAGGTTTTCCAGCCAGTTCTGCCAGCTGCCGGAGAGGCCGTGGACGAAGATGATCGGTTCGCCCTCGCCGATCTCGACGTAGTTCACCTCGGCACCTGGAAGGGAGACGCGGCGCCGGAGCCGCTGCCAGTCGATGCGGGGCCACTCCGGGTCCGGGTTGCCGTAATCGCGGCCGCTGGCCACCCGTGGATCGAGGACCGTCGCCTCAGGCATGGCAAAAGGCTAGCGGCGAGCGCCTCATGGCGCGCCTGAATCCTTTGCCTCCCCTACAAAGACGGCTCAGTGCTCAGAAGTCACGTACGATTGGACGGACGCCAAGCATCGACGCCCCAGGGAGGGACGGGATGAAGCAGCAGGCGAATGCGCCGGCAGAGCAGCTGGGCACGACGCTCACCGCGATCGTCGGTCATCCGCTGCGCGCCCGCTGTCTCGCCCTGCTCGCCGAGGCGACCCTGAGTCCCAAACAGATCGCCGATCGGCTTGGGGCGGAACTCGACGACGTCTCCTACCACGTCCGCACCTTGAAGCGGCTGGGTGCGGTCGAGCTGGTCGGCCAGGAGCCGGTGCGGGGTGCCGTCCGCCACATCTATCGCGCGGTCGAGCGGCCGATGGTCTCCGACGAGCAATACGCCCGGCTGCCCGCCGCCGAGCGGCTCGAGTTCAGCGGCTGGATCCTCGAGCTCTCACTCGCTGAGTCGGCCGTAGCCCTCGACTCCGGCAGCTTCGCCAAGCGCCACGACCACCACGTCAGCCGCTTTCCCGCCCGCGTCGACGAGCAGGGCTGGCGCGACATCGCCGGCATCTACAACCGCGCCCTGCGGGAAGCGATGAAGGTGGCTGCGGCGAGCGCCACCCGCATCAGTCGCGATCCGAGCCGGCCTAGCATCGACGCGCGGATCACAGCCGCGGTCTTCGAGATGCCTGGGAGCTAGCAGTAGGCGCGTGCGTCAGGCGTAGCCCATGCGTTCGAGCACGGGGATCTCGCGAATCTGAGGTGGCTGCAGGTGGTCCCAGAGGATGCCCCGCGGGCGCTCGTACTGGCGGTCGAGTTCGATCACGGCGCGGGGCGTGGCGATCATGTCGACCGGCAGGTCGTGATCGGTGACCATCAAGTGTTTGCGGAGGATCTGGATCGGGTGCACGGTGGTGGCGACCGTGGTGTGGTCGTCGATCTTGCCGGCGTCGATCAGGATCCCGTACTCGAGGTCGTGGTAGCCGCCGCCCTTGCCGATCCGGGCGCCGCTGAGGTTGACTGCCACCGAGCCGCAGAGGACGAAATCGACCTCGGGCAGGTCGTCGAGGGCGACTACCCGGCCGTGCTTGAGCGCCCCCTTGATCGTCGCCGCCTCTTTCATCGCCGCTTTCGAGAGCCCCTTCGGGTCGAGGACGCGGAAGGGGTGCGGGTCGCGCAGCCGCGGCACGGCCATGATCACGGTCTTGCCTTCTTCGAGCGCCATCCGCCGCGCGTGCGTCTGCGGCGAGTCGGGGTTGGCCTTGATCACCCGGGCGCGCTTCCAGAGCCGGTGACCGGCCAGCTTCTCGGCCGCCATCTTGGCGCCGGCGAAGTTTGGAATCCGGCCCTCGGCGCCCGGGAATCGCGAGACGCCCTCGCGGTCCATCGCCTTCCAGACTTCCCCCCGAACCTGATCCTTTGACTGCACGCGCGAAAGATATCCGGCCCAGCCGCCGATAGAGGCATGACAATGGCGAAATTGCAGGGAAGTCGAGATCGCAGTCCGAATGATCCGAATGCCTAGAATTTCCGCAAGCGTGCTTACGGCAGCCAGGTCTTAGTCGAGGAGACGATGGGGAAGAAGCGGTGGATAGCTGTTGTCGGGGTCGGTGTCCTCTTGGTGCTCGCGATCGCCGGTGCCTACGCCTATGACAGCTCGCAGAAGGACAAGATCGCCGACGGGATCACCGTCGCCGGCGTCGACGTCGGCGGAATGGACGAAGCGGAAGCGGTCGCCGCGGTCCAGAAGCAGCTGCTGGCGCCCTTGCGCCACTCGCTTCAGGTGCGCTTCGCCGGTGACAAGTGGACGCTGGCCGGCAAGCGGCTGAAGCTGCACGCCGATGTCGATGCGGCGGTGGCCGAGGCGGTCGACGACAGCCAGAGCGGCGGCTTCCCGGGTCGGCTGGTCCGCTACGTCAGCGGCGGCGAGGTCGACAAGGGCATCTCCGCCGACGTCACCTACTCGAAGCGCGCGGTCAATCGTTTCGTGCGCCGGGTCGCCGAGGAAGTGAACCGCGAACCGCAGAACGCCGACGTCGAACCGAGCGCCGACTCCCTGAACGTCGTCGCCGGCCAGAACGGCCGCAAGCTGCGCGACAACCTCTTGACCAAGGAACTCGAAGCGGCGGTCCTCAATGCCGGTGCTGCCCACGAGATCGTCGCCCGTGTCCACTCGGTCCAGCCGGAGGTGACCAAGAGCGAAGTCGCCGCCGAGTACCCCTCGTACCTGACCCTCGACCGGTCGACCTTCACCCTGCGCCTCTGGAAGAACCTGAAGTTGGCCAAGACCTACACGGTCGCGGTCGGGATGGAAGGGCTGGAAACGCCGGAAGGCCTCTACGAAATCCAGGAAAAGGAAGAAAACCCGGTCTGGCACGTGCCGGACTCGGACTGGGCCGGCAGCCTGGCCGGCCAGACGATCCCGCCGGGGCCGTCCAACCCGATCAAGGCCCGCTGGATGGCGATCTACGAAGGCGCCGGAATCCACGGCACCGAAGAGACCGAATCGCTGGGGACGGCCGGTTCCCACGGCTGCGTGCGGATGGCGATTTCCGACGTTGAAGAACTCTATGACCAAGTAGAAGTCGGAACGCCCATTTTTATTGGTTAGCGGGCGCTGCAAACCGGCGCATCTCGGGGTCTTCGGTCGGCCGGATCGGGTCACGCACGTGAAGTGCGCTCCCCTCACCGGCCTCCCTGCATCCCCCGACCTGCTTGGTTTTCGCACCCGTTCGCAGGACGGTGGCCGACGAAGGCGAATTCATCTTTCGTGAATTGGCCTGACGCTCTAGCCGAGTACGACCGGGATTTGCGGGCTCGGGGGGCGGCGGAGCGGACGCGGCGGGCTTATGGGGTGGACCTGGGGGCTTTCGCGGAGTGGGCGGGGGAGATGGGGAAGGGGCCGGGGGAGCTGCGCTATCGGGATGTGAGGCGGTTCGCGGCTGGGCTCTCCAGTGGTGGGGCGGCGCCGGCGACGGTGGCGCGGAAGCTGGCCTCGATCAGGGGGCTCTATGGATTTTTGGTGCGGACCGAGCGGGTCGGGCAGAACCCGGCGGAGCTGGTCGCCAGCCCGAAGCGGGAGGAAAAGCTGCCGCGGGTGCTCTCGGTGGAGCAGATGCGGGACGTGCTCGAGCGGATCCCGGCCCGAACGCCGCTGGAGCTGCGCGACCGGGCGATGCTGGAGCTCGCCTACTCCTGCGGGCTGCGCTGCGAGGAGATCGTCAGCCTCGATCTCGGCTCGATGGACTTCGAGAGCGAGCGGCTGCGAGTCATGGGGAAGGGCTCGAAGGAGCGGATCCTGCCGGTGGGCGAGCCGGCGCAGCGGGCGCTGGAGCGCTATCTGCAGCGCGGTCGGCATGCCCTTGCGGGCGATCCGCGCGAGCAGGCGCTCTTCCTTTCCAAGAGCGGTCGCCGGCTCTCCAACTCCGACGTGACCCGGCGGCTCGGTCTCTGGACCCGCGAAGCGGCGATGGCAGCTGGCGTCTCCCCGCATGCGCTCAGGCATTCCTTCGCAACTCATCTACTCGAAGGCGGTGCCGACCTGCGTACCATTCAGGAGCTACTGGGCCACGCCTCGATCTCGACCACCCAGGTTTACACCCGAGTCGACGCGGCGCGGCTCCGTGACACCTACGTTGCCAGCCACCCCCGAGCCTGACTTGAAAAACGCCAGCGACTCTAGAATCGAGAGCAGGGAATGGAAACGGGGGTAAAAGAGGTCGAGCTGCGGGACCTCTGGCGTCGCTACAAGGACGCCGGGGACGACACCGCGCGGGAGCGGCTGGTGGTCGCCTACTCGCCGATGGTCAAGTTCGTCGCCGGCCGCCTCGGCGCCGGGCTGCCCTCGCATGTAGAAGACGCCGACCTGATCTCCTACGGGCTGGTCGGCCTGATCGGGGCGATCGAGCGCTTCGAGCCGGAGCGGGGCATCAAGTTCGAGACCTTTGCGATGACCCGCATCCGCGGCGCGATCATCGACGAACTTCGCTCACTCGACTGGGTGCCGCGCTCGGTGCGCTCACGCGCCCGCGAGATCGAGGCGGCCCAATCCAAACTCGAGCACCAGCTGCAGCGGGCGCCGACCGAGGCCGAGCTGGCGGCGAAACTGAACATGACCGAGGAGGAACTGCAGTCGGCGCTGCTGGAGATCGCCAACTCCTCCGTCTACGCGCTCGACGAGCTCTGGACCGTCTCCGACAGCTCCGGCGACCAGGTCTCATTGTTGGACACGATCGCCGACGATGCGGCTGCCGATCCGCAGGAGGCACTCGACAGCAGCGAGATCAAGGATCGGCTGACCGAGGCGATCGGCTCGCTGCCGGAGCGAGAGCAGCTGGTCGTCGCTCTCTACTACTACGAGAACCTCACCCTGCGGGAGATCGGCGAGGTCCTCGGCGTCACCGAGTCACGTGTGTCGCAGCTGCACACGAAGGCTGTGATGCGCCTGAAGTCGCGCTTGCAGCAGGCTTGATTTCGTCGTAAAGCCGCTGCAATCGAGGCTGCTCCCGCACTGCTAACTTTGGCCCGGTGAGCCTCGACGAGACCTGCGCCGTCTGCGGCCGGACGATTCTGGCCGGAGAGCGGACCCGAGCTTTCGTCTCGACGGGCGGTCGTCACGGCGTCTGTGAGCTCTGCACGCCGCGGGCGGAGAGGCTCGGCTGGGAGCGTGAGCGCGAGGGGATGCCGGAGGTGCTGCCGGCGCCGGAGAAACGACGTCTGCTGGCGGGGCTGTTGCGCAGAGGACCGCGCCATGGCACGCCGGTCGCGGAGTCGCGTCAAGCCAGCGAACCCGAGCAGCATCGCCCCGATCCTGCTCCGAGCCAGAGCCTCGAACGCGAGGCCGAGAGCCCTGCTGCGGAGGACCAGCCCGAGGACGCGGCGCCGCGGAAGCAGCGTCCCCGGCGCAACCCCGACCCGGCCGCGCCCGGAGCCCGCCCGCAGCGGATCGACCCGCAGCCGACGCTGCTCAGTCCCTTCGAGCGCGCCGTTGCCCGCTTCAACGCCAGCGAAGCCTCGCGCACCGTCGGCGGCCTGGTTCGCACGCTGGGCGCCCCCTGGGTCTCCGTGGGTGCCTCCGCCGGCGCCCCGAGGGAGATCCGCATCACCGTCGCCTGGGAGCTCTCCTGGTACCAGTGGGGTGTCGACCTCGGCGACGAGCTGCGTCCGGTCTTCCAGATCGACAAGGGGCTGGAGATGGAGCAGCTTGATTCCGCTGCCCGCCAGTGGAACGCCTCCGCGGCCGAGGGCGGCCGCGTCCTCCTCGTCACCCCGGCGCGGCGGCACAGCGCCGACGGCGAGCCGGCGGCCCGCTGAGCCCGATGTCGAAGCTGCAGGTCAACGTCGACGGCGGCGCTCGCGGCAACCCCGGACCGGCGGCGATCGGGGTCGTCCTCAGCACTCCTGAGGGCGAGGTGCTCGAAGAGCACGGCGAGCGGATCGGCCGCGCCACCAATAACGTCGCCGAGTACCGGGCGCTGCTGCGCGGGGTCGAGCTGGCGGCTTCCCACGGAGCCACCGAGCTGGATCTGGTTGGTGACTCGGAGCTGGTCGTCAAGCAGATGAAGGGCGAATACAAGGTCAAAGACGCGACGATGCGTGAGCTCAACGCCGAGGTGAAAGCGGCGCTGCGCCCGTTCGACTCCTGGTCGATTCGCCACGTGCGCCGCGCCCAGAACGCCGAGGCCGACCGGCTCGTCAACCAGGCGCTCGACGCCAGCTAGGCTTACTCACATGGCGGAGCGCTCGGTGGACCCGATCGATGCCGGCGTCGACATCGGCCACGTCCACCTCAAGGTGGCGGACGTCGATCGCGCCCTCGACTTCTACTGTGGGGTGCTCGGCTTCGAGTTGATGCAGCGCTACGGCGAGGACGCCGCCTTCGTCTCCGCTGGCGGCTACCACCACCACCTCGGCCTCAACTCCTGGCAGTCGAAGGACGGCTCGCCGCCTCCGCCCGGCACGACCGGGCTCTACCACACGGCGATCCGCTATCCGACTCGTCGCTCCCTCGCCGACGCCCTGCGCCGGGTGAGCGAGGCCGGCATCCCGATCGAAGGGGCCTCCGACCACGGTGTCAGCGAGGCGATCTACCTCTCCGATCCCGACGGCAACGGGGTCGAGCTCTACTGGGACCGGCCGAAGGAGGACTGGCCGGAGCCGCAGCCGGGCCAGAAGGTCGAGATGTTCGTGCGGCCTCTGGACCTGCACGACCTCATGGCGGAGCTCTCCTCCGCGAGCTGATTTCCAGATGAGTCCGCTGGGGTAGGGGGACTCATATGCACGTCGCGATCGCAGGTGGGCATGGGCGGATCGGCCTGATGCTGGGCCGTCGGTTGGCTGAGCGGGGTGCCGTCGTGCGTGGCCTGATCCGCAACCCCGACCATGCCGCCGACCTTCGCGAGGCCGGGGTCGAGCCGCTGCTATGCGACCTCGAGCAGGCCGACGCGCTGACCGTCGCCGAAGCGGTCCGCGGCGTCGAGGCGATCGTCTTCGCGGCCGGCGCCGGACCTGGCAGCGGCGCCGAGCGCAAGCGGACGATGGACCTCGGCGGGGCCGTGAAGCTGATCGAGGCAGCGCGAGCCGAGTCGATTCCCCGCTACGTCATGGTCAGCGCGATGGGGGCGGCCGACCCGCCGGCCGACAGCGGCGACGTCTTCGCCGAGTACCTGCGGGCCAAGGCCGAGGCCGACCGCGCCCTCGCCGCCAGCGGCCTGGATTTCACGATCGTCCGTCCCGGCGGGCTCACCGACGATCCCGGCACCGGCCGCGTCGCGATCGGAGAGTCGCTCGAGCCCGGCGAGGTCCCGCGTGCCGACGTCGCCGCGGTCCTGGAGGCAGTTCTGGGGGCGCCGAACGCGGTCGGCAAGACCTTCGACCTGACCGCTGGGGAGACGCCGATCGAGGTTGCCGTGGCTGAGCTATAAGAACTCCTGAGTAAAGCCTCAAAGACTGGCTGGTTGATAAGTATTCACCCTCATTTCAATCGGAATCGTCGAGGGAAGGCCAGGTGGATCGGATCAGGAAGGCGATCACGTTCTCGAATGTGGTCGCGGGCATCGCGCTGTTCGCGGCGCTGGGCGGCAGCGTCTACGCGGCCGGCAACAAGATCAACGGCACGCAGATCAAGCCGAAGTCGCTGCCCGGCAATCGGATCAAGGCGAAAAGCCTCACGGCCAAGCAGATCAGGGCCAGCACGATCACCGGCAAGCAGGTCAAGGCGAATTCGCTTACCGGTCGCGAGGTGGTCGGCAGCAGCCTCAGCGGCGTCAGTGCCAGCAGTCTTGGGGCGGTGCAGTACGCCTCCGTAGCGGTCTCGATGGGTGCGGGCGGCGTCGTCGGCCCACCTCGGATCACCGCGGCTGGACGGCGACCGGCTGGAGCGGCAAGGACGGCGTGACGATGACGGTCACGGCGATCTGCACCGTGGTGGCGACCTCCGCCGACAGCTCGCAGTCGACCAGGATCGGGCCGATCTGCGCGGTTGGACCCTCCTACAGGGGCGCCGCCGGATCGGCTGGACCGCTCTCGACCGGGTTGCCGGCGGCGCGCCAGACGCCGACGCCCTGACCGACGTGGATGACGTCAGCGAAGCCGTCTCGTTGGAGGATCGAGGCACCGAGACCGCTGCGCTTGCCGCCGCGGCAGATCGTCGCGACCTTCCTGTCTCGCGGCACCTCGTCGAGGCGGGCGGCAAGGTCGCCATAGGGGATGTGCAGTGAGCCGGGGATGTGCTCGGCGGCGTACTCGGAGGCGTTGCGGACGTCGAGGACGAGAGGGGGCTCGGGGCCGGCGAGACGCTCGGCGAGCGTTTCCGGGCTGATCAGCTCGATCCGCTCGACCGGCCGCTCCTCGCCGCGCCAGGCGGTCATGCCGCCGGCGAGGAAGCCGCGCACGCGGATGCCGACCGCCGCGAGCAGCTCGGCGGCTTGGCGCTCGTCGCCGTCGGAGGCGGCGACGACGATGATGTCGGCGCCGGGCGGGGCGACCCGCGAGACCTTGGTCGCGAACCCGGTGTCGTAGGCGGAGGTGCTGAGGGCACCGGCGATATGGGCCTCGTCGAACTGGTCGTTGGTGCGGCCGTCGATCACCACCGCGCCTTCGGCGACGGCGGTCTCGACTTCATGCGGGGTCATCGGTGCGGGGGCGCCGAACTGGTCGACCAACGGGCCGCGGTTGAGCGAGACGATCTGCTCGACGTTTGGTGGCTTGTCACCGAGTGACCGAACCGCGTCGTCGATGAAGGCGTCCGCGTCGAGGATCTCCAAGGCGCGGTTGTGGCGTCGCTCGAAGCCGATCGTCGAGGAGGTCTTGAGGTCGAGCCCGGAGCCGCCACAAAGCGAGCCGCCAAGGTGCCCGGGCCAGACCTCGACTTCGTCGGGCAGCTTCAGCAGCCGCTCGTGCAGCGAGCGGAACATCTCCGCGGCCCCTTCGCGTGGCTCGACCGCGAGGTCGGGTCGGGCGACGTCGCCGATGAACAGCGAGTCGCCGCTCAGCAACGCCCAGGGGTCGCCGCCTCGACTGGCGTCGGAGAGCAGGAAGCAGGTGTGCTCGGGCCGGTGCCCGGGAGCGTGGATCGCCTCCACGCGCAGGTCGCCGAGCTCCAGAACCCAGCCGTCCGCGAACCCCTCGTGCTCGTACTCCGCGTCAGCCAGCTCATGGATGTGGATGACGGCGCCGGCACCGTGGGCGAGACGTCCGTGCCCAGACACATGGTCGGCATGGTTGTGGGTCTCCAGCACGTGGCCGATTCGAACGCCGTGCAGCCGCGCCAGCCGCTGATAGGGCGCCACGTCCCACTGCGGGTCGACCACCACGGCGACCCCCGATTCCCGATCGGCGACCAGATACGACGCACAACCAAGGTCCTCGTGGATGATCTGACGGAACAGCATCGCCGCAAAGGGTAGAATGCGCGCCCTTGCGGCTGTAGCTCAGCTGGCTAGAGCGTCTGCTTGCCATGCAGAAGGTCGAGGGTTCGAATCCCTTCAGCCGCTTGCCGCGAAAGCCCGCTCTCCAGCGGGCTTTCGTCGTTCCGGCGCGTCCGGAAAATAAAATCACCCCGCATATCGCTTCCACTCAGGCATTAGTGCCTCGAATCACACCGATCCGCCGCGATTAGCGGCGATTTCACTGGACGGCATTTGAACCGGATCAAGTCGCTGGTCAGGGTCGAAGCGATCTGTCTCCAATGAGTCAAGACCCTCGGCTACGGTTCCGGCCGTGAATCTGCAACGGGGCATCGCTGCTCGGTCGGGCGAGTTCCTGCTCTTCGCGGTAACGCCGCCGCGACTGACCACGAGCCCGCCGGAGGCCGCGGAGATCGCCCGGGTCACCCTGGAGCGACTGCGGTCGCAGGCGATCGACGGCCTCGTCCTGTACGACATCGACGACGAAAGCGACCGCAATCCCGACGAGCGCCCGTTCCCGTTCCTGCCGACGATGGACCCCGCCGACTATCTCGTCCGTGATCTTGGCCGGCTGGAGGTCCCCGCGATTGTCTACCGCGCGGTGGGCAAGTACCCAGAGGATCGTTTCCGCTCCTGGCTGGAGGAGCAGGACCTGTCTCGGGCACTGACGGTGTTCGTCGGGTCCTCCTCGCGCGAGAAAGCGGTCCTCACCTCGCTCGCCCGGGCCTACGAGCTGCGCGACGAGGTGCAGCCGGAGCTGCCGCTCGGCGGGGTCGCGATCGCCGAGCGCCACGCGCGCCAGGGCGACGAGCACCTGCGGCTGATCGCGAAGCAGGTCGCGGGCTGCTCCTTCTTCATCACCCAGATCGTCTACGACGTCAACGCGGCCAAGAACCTGATCTCCGACTACCACCACGAGTGCGCCGCCCAGAGCCTCGAGCCGGTGCCGATCGTGTTCAGCTTCTCGGTCTGCGGTTCGCTCAAGACCCTGGAGTTCCTCCAGTGGCTCGGCGTCACCGTCCCACGCTGGATCGAGAACGAGCTGCGCCATGCCGACGACACCCTCGACGCCTCCTACGAGCAGGCGGTCGCGACGGCCCTGGACCTGATCGCGTTCTGCCGCAGGCTGGGGGTCCCGTTCGGGCTCAACGTCGAGAGCGTCTCGATCCGCAAGGTCGAGATCGAGGCCTCGGTGCGGCTCGCCACCCGGCTGGGAGCCGAGCTGCGCCGCTGAGCGTGCCCGTCCCGCCGCCGATCGCCTTTCTCCGACGAGCCGGGCGATTGCGCCTTCCGCCGAGGGTTCGAATCCCTTCTCAGGCCGTGGGTTTGCCGCCGGACGGGGGTTCCTCTCGCGAGGGGCGGCCTCCCGTCGTGCCGCTGGCGCTTCCCGCGCGAGCCCGCTCGGTCTGCCCGCGTCGATAGGCCTGCTCCAGCATGCGGGACGCGACATCGCGTCCGCCGAGGCCGAAGGCTAGAGCGGCGCCGAGGGCGACGGCGCCCATCAGTGCCGCGTAGGTGATCACGACGATGTCCGTCGCGATCCGCAGTTGGTTGAGGATCATGAAGACCGCGATGCCGAGGACGAGAGCAGGAATTGCGGTCGCCATCATCTTCCCCATCGGGTTATCCCCCCAGGAACGCTCGGCGAGCTTCGCAAGTCCCCCCGCGACCGGAATCGCCACGACGGCGATCAGGATCGCAACGATCACATTGGGCAAGTAGTTGAAGACGTCGGCGATGAATTCATTGAGGGCGGCGATGCCGAGGGAGCTGATCGCGATCGACAACGCTCCCAGGAACACAAACCAAAAGACCACGCGGCCGATCAGCTCCGAAGGTGAGAGGTCAGGAGCAACCCGCTGGACATATTCACCGCTCTGACCTGACCGGATCGCGCGGTCGGTCCCCACTTTCTCGAGGGCCAAGGCCACCAGCTTTTGGAGCGCTTTGGCGATTAGAAAGCCGATCAGGAGAACGATCAAGAAGCCGATCAACCTCGGCAAGAAGCCGATCAGATCATCCAGCGCTTGCTGCAGGCTTTCGGAGATGTCGACGGCGCCTATTTGCATAGGGATCTCAATCCAATACCCACGTGAGCGCCCGTAAACATCGACGGCCCGGCTCGTCTCGATTTCGGGCACTCCGCGAGGAGCGCCCGAAATCGAACAGTCGCCGCTAGCTCAGACCGTCGACCAATTTCGCGAGTCGGGTCAGCATCTCGCCCTCATTGCCATCCCGAGGCACGTCGATGGTGATCGTGTCCTCGGTGATGTTGATTGAGATACCGCTCTCCTCGACCTCCTCTTCCTCCTCGGCCTCCTCCTCTTCCTCCTCGACCTCCTGCTCTTCCCCGTTCTGCTCCTCTTTGCGTGCCATTTTCCGCTCCTTTGGATTGGGAGTCTTTTCCGATCTCTACCCCGCCGCCGGGGCCAGAACCGACTGCCCGGGACCCTTAATGGGACAGGGGCTTGCGGGAGGATCACTTGGATTGGAATCCCTTACCGGGGTAGTAAAAGGGCCATGCTGCGCTTTCGCGATGGTCTGGTCGAGAGCCGATGAGCCCTCCGGTGAAGCCGGTCGAGCGCCCCGACGAGAGGCCAGGCAAATCCGGAGCCCGTCGATGGAGTTCGCGATGGGCAAGTACGCCGATCAGGGCCAGTTCCGATAGTCGCTTGGCGCGGCGCGCCAGCAACGGTGACCAGCAAGCGATCGCTGTCATCTTCGAGCGCTACCAGAAGGAGCTCTACAGCTTCTGCGTGGGTCTCCTCGGCGAACCCCAGGACGCCCAAGATGCGCTTCAAAACACGATGGTCAAGGTGCTGCGGGCCCTCCCTGGCGAGGAGCGCGAGATTTCCCTGCGGCCCTGGCTGTATCGGATCGCGCACAACGAGGCAATCGAGTTGCGGCGCAGCCGGCATCCGACCCAGGCTTTGGAGAGCCACCTTGTCGACCAGCTCGAGAGCGTTTCGGAGCGGGTGGAGCAGCGCGAACAGCTCGAGTGGGTCTTGAGGGACCTGGCGGATCTTCCCGAGCGCCAGCGGAGCGTGCTCGTCATGCGCGAGTTGAGCGGGCTCGACTTCGCTGAGATCGGAGCGGCGCTCGATACCACCGGGGCCGTTGTGCGGCAGTCGCTCTACGAGGCGCGGCGGAACCTCGAGCAGATGGATCGCGGTCGCAGCCTGCGCTGCGAGGCGGTCGCTCGAGTGCTCTCTGATTCCGACCGACGGATCACCCGTCGGCGGGACATCCGCGCCCACCTGCGTGATTGCCCGGATTGCCGGCGCTTCAGGGATGCGATTGAGGAGCGAAGGGGCGCCCTGTCGGCGATTCCATTAGTTCCGTTCCCGGCGGCGGTCGCGGGAGTCGCGCAGTCACTCGCCGGGGGCTCGGCGGGAGGGGTGGTCGCGGCGGTCAGCGGGGTGGCGAAAACGATCGGCGCGTTGAA
The DNA here is from genome assembly GCA_040510155.1 of Solirubrobacterales bacterium. Lineage (GTDB taxonomy): Bacteria > Actinomycetota > Thermoleophilia > Solirubrobacterales > 70-9 > VAYN01. The sequence goes on from JBEVJP010000025.1 coordinate 25,320, forward strand.
AGCTGCCGGCACCATCGCCGCTGTGGCCGTCGTTGGCACCGTGGCCGTGGAGGGAGGGATGATGGGCGCTACGCCAAGCTCTCCGTTCTCGAACGGCGAACAGCACCGGGCCCAGGCGGACTCTGCCCAGCGGCAACCGGGCTTGCGGGTAGCGGCGGGCGCCCAGGGGGCGAGCCCGTCGGCTCAGTTTGCGCTCGGGCGGGGCGGGGTGTCCTCTGTCCCCGCGGGCACGCAAGTCTCGAATCGACGGCCCCGCTCTCTTTCAAGTCAGGTCCGAGGGGCCGCCGCCGTGATCGCGCCGAGGTCCGGTCAGGCGCCCAGGGAAGTGGGATTCCCCGCTGACCCGCAGGGGGCCAGTGTCAAAGCAGACCTTGCTCTCGTTCATGACGAATCCACTCATCCCTACGAGCCCGACGGGAATCATTCGGAGGAAGGGATGGGTAGCGCGACAGAAAAGTCGCGTGCGGGACAGATCGAGAAGGACGCCAGCGCGTCGGCCAAGTCACCGCAAGAGAAGCGGGATCATCCAGACCATCCCGCGCATCCTGAAAACGGGCACGCCCCCGATGCCGCCGCGCCCTCGTCTGAAGCACGGGCCGAATCGGCCAAGACGCCTCCTGGGCAGGCGAAGAAGCAGGCAAGTGCCGAAGAACCTGCACCCGCGCCGGTAACGCCGGCGCCCGTCTCATCGGAACCGACAGCGGTCGAAGCGGACGCGGCACCTCCCGATGAGGGGGCTGAATCAAACGGCAAAGCCAAGGGCCACGAGAAGTAGCGAGCCCGGTTCCGATCGGGACTGACAAAAGCTCGCGAACGCCGTTCTTACCACTCGTTCAGAACTCTTTTCCAACCGCGGCGGGCGTGCCGGCGGACGGAAGGCACGAGAGGACGGCCCAATGGCTGAGACCAAATCCAAAAAATCCCGCACGAAAAAACGCGCGTCGGGAGCCGCCAAAAAAGTCAAATCGAAAGCTGGCGCCTCGGACTCGGGATCGAACGGCTCGGGGTCGATCGTCGAATCCGTCAAACACGGGGCCAAAGACGCGATCAACGGGACCGGACCGGTTCTGCAGAAACTGAAGGTGCCCCTGGTTGCAGGCGGGGCGGCCGCCGCGGGCATTGCTGGGGCGGTGCTCGCGAGCAGGTCGGGCGGCAAGAAAAAGGTGCTGGGTGTGCCCATGCCCAAGCACTCGAAGTTGAGCCTGCCGAAGAAAAACGGCTTGACGCCGGATGCCCGCAAGGTGACTAAGGCGGTGACCGATGCGGCCAAGCGTGCGGACGACTTCGGCCAGGGAGTCAGCCGCATCGCGAGCTCGGTGAAAAAGGTCGGTGAGGCCGCGGACGACGCGGTGAAGAAGGGCTAGCGCCGCATGAGCGGCCGCCGAGGGCCTGATGAACGAGATCGGACAAGCGGAAAAAGGAGTCGCCGAGTACGGGCGCGAGGCGCTTTCGCAATGGGGTGACGCCGCTCGCTACGGAGTGCGAGCTCTGGCGGCCCGGCGTGAGGCCGCGAGGGAAGGGCCGAGCCTCAAGGAGCGACTCGATCCCACCAAGACCGACAAGGGCGGCACGGCCGGCGACATGGCCGACCTGGCCCTCGCGAAACTCGGAAGCCCCGGGCGCTTGGCCTCGAAAGTGAAGCTGGGCAGTCGCCTCGTCGACCGCTTTGTCGGCGGCGGTGAGGAGGCCGAGGCGGATGAAGGAGACGGCGCGGCCACCGAAATCGAGGCGCCCGAGGCAAACGGCGTGGCCGAGGGCGATGGGGTCGGTGCCGGCGCTCCCCTGCCGATTCAGAGCTCGATCGACGTCGCGCTGCCGGTCGCTGCCGTCTTCGAGCTCTGCAGCCGCATTGAGGAGTACCCGCAGATCGTCGACAGGGTGACCGCGGTCGAGCTCGAGGACGACACTCATTTCACGCTCACCGCGCGGGTATCCGGGCGACCCCATCAGCTCTCGATCGAGTTGCTCGACGAACTCCCCGAGGAGCGCCTGGATTGGGAGTGCCTCGGCGAGCTCGAGCACTCGGGCGTGCTCACCTTTCACCCCCTGGCGCCGCGCCTGACCCGGCTGGAGCTGACCATCGAGCGCGACTCGGAGGGGCTCCTCAGTCATCTCGGACGCCTTCTCGCCCTGCCCGAACGAGCTCTGCACCAGGAACTTCGGCGCTTCAAGGCAGTGGCAGAGCTTTGGGAGGACGGCAAAGGCTTCGAGCCAACCGACATCGCCGGGCCTTCCGCGGATGAGGCTCCTGACGAAGAGGAAGAGCAAGAGGACGAGGAGTCCGAAGAACAGCAGGAGGCTGAGGAAGAAGAGGAGCAGGAGGCCGAGACCGAGCGCTGAGGACATCCGAGAACGCGAGCTACGAAAGGAATCCGATGGCAACCGCGACGCAACAGCAAATGCCGTACAGGGGAGGGAGCGGATATGTGGCGCGCAGCTCCTCGAGTGGGCTCTACGACGTACTGGAGCTGATCCTCGACAAGGGCCTTGTGATCGACGTCTTCGTGCGCGTCTCGCTGATCGGGATCGAGATTCTCACGATCGACGCGCGGATCGTGATCGCCAGCGTCGACACCTACCTTCGCTTTGCCGAGGCCGTCAACCGTCTCGACCTGATGTCCACCGAGACCCAGGGCCTGCCGGAGCTGATGGAGGGCATCACCGAAGGTGGCGCCTCGAAAAAAACCCAGGGCATCCTGCAGGGCGCGAAGGAGGCCCTCTTCGGAGACGAGGACGAAGGGGACGAGGACGAGGACGAGGACAAAGTGTCCACGAAACGACAACGAACGACCTCGACCGCGGCCAAACGACGGCGAACGACCAGCGGTTCATCTTCGGGATCGAGTCGCCGCCGGTCGAAAGGCACCTAGGGGGCGAGCGATTCGATGGCCGACCCGCAGACCGAAACCGCCAAGTACGTCTACGGCGTGGTTCGCGCCAAGGGCGCCTCGCCGCCGCCCGGCGCCGGGGTCAGCGAGCAGCCGATCACGGTCATCGTCCATGGCGGCGTCGCGGCGCTGACCAGCGATGTCCCGGTCGATTTCGTCGAGGCGGGTCGCGAGGAGCTTCTCGCCCACACCCGCGTGCTGGAGGAAGCGATGAAGCGCTCGGTGGTCCTGCCGATGCGCTTCGGCGTCGTCCTTCCCGACGCGGAGACGATCCACGAGCGCCTCCTCGACCCCTACGCCGAGAGGCTCGAGGCACAGCTGGAGGAGATGGACGGCAAGGTCGAGGTGACGATCAAAGGCATCCACGACGAAGAGGCGATCCTCCGTGAGGTGATCTCGGAGAGCCGCGAGATCGCCGCGCTGAGAGATGCGATCCAAGGCAAGCCCGAGGCGGCCACCTATTACGAGCGGATCCGCCTCGGCGAGCTGGTCGCCGAAGCCCTCGACGACAAGCGCAGCGCCGCGGCGCCCCTGATCATCGATCGCCTCGCCCCCTTCGCCGTCGACGTCAGGGTCGGCGAGGCCGTGCACGAGCGGATGGCGGTCAACGCCTCCTTCCTGGTCGAGCGCAGCCGCCTCGCTGAGTTCGATCGTGCGGTCGATCAGGTCGCCGCCGAGCTGGCCGGTCGCATTCAACTCAAGTACACCGGCCCGCTGCCCCCGCACAGCTTCGTCGATCTCGGGATCGGAGTCTGACCATGGGCCTCTTCAAGGAGCTCGTCCTCCTGCCCTTGGCTCCTGTTCGCGGCACGGCCTGGGTTGCCGAACAGATCGCCGAGGAGGCCGAACGGCGCCTGTACGACGAGGACAACATCAAGCGGGAGATGTTGCAGCTGGAAATCGAATCCGACGAAGGACTGCTGGGAGAGAAGGAGCGTGCCGCCAAGGAGGACGAGCTGCTCGACCGCCTGGCGATCGCGCGTCAGCGGCAAGCCGAAGAGCTGGAGGCCGTCCCGCCGGAACCACCCGATGAGGAGGTGCCCAACCATGGCTGAATCCAAGAGCACGAACGCTGGTTCCCGCGATGTCGCCAGGCAGGCGGTGGAGCAGATGGAAGGCCTGATGAACCGGCCGATCGAGGCCGTCACCGGAATCGAGAAAGACGGCAACGATTGGTGGACGGTGACGCTGGAGGTCCTCGAACTGCAGCGCGTGCCCTCGACGACCGACGTGATCGGCAAGTACGAGGTGACGTTGGACAAAGACGGTGAACTCACCGGCCTGCAGCGCACCCGTCGCTTCACCCGTGCCGAGGCGGGGGAGGTGTAGGAGATGGCGCTCGACCCAGAGCTCCCCCGTGGCGCCTACGACTCCCGCCAGCCGGCGGCCCGGCGCGCGGAGGCGGTTCCGCGCGCCGGCGGCCCGGCGAACCTCGCCGACATCCTCGAGCGAGTGCTCGACAAGGGCATCGTCATCGCCGGCGACATCCAGATCAACTTGCTCGACATCGAGCTGTTGACGATCAAGTTGCGACTCCTGGTCGCTTCGGTCGAGCGCGCTCAGGAGATGGGGATCAACTGGTGGGAGTCGGACCCAACTCTGACCAGTCACGCGAAAGAGCTGGAGGAGGAGAACGAAGATCTGCGGGAGCGACTGGAGCGGCTCGAGGAGATGGCGGGGCTGCCCGCCCCCCAGCCGGGCGAAGAGCTCGTCGTCGAAACCCGGACCCGGGAGACCGTCGAGTCCGACGCCGGCGGCGAGCGGCGCCGGGCGAGCAGCAAACACCGCGAGGAAGTGGAGGAGCCGACCAAGGAGGACCTGCTGGCGCTGGCGCAAAGCCTTGACATCCCCGGTCGCTCGACGATGAGCAAGGAGGAGCTCGCTCAAGCGATCGATGAAGAGCAGCGAAGGGAGGGTCGATGAGCGATTCGGCCGCGACGCGAGAGCTTCGGACGGCGGTCGAAGCGCTTGCCGCCGAGCGCGCGCCCGCCGTCGTCGCCGCGGCTCGAACCGAAGCCGAAGCCAATGCGCGGGCCGTGCTCGCCAAGGAGATAACCGAGGGCATGCTTCGGGAGGCCAGGCGTATCCTCGGATCCTCGGCCAGCCCGGAGCCGGTGGAGCCGGAGCCGGCGTCTCTGCGAGAGGATCGGGAGGCCCATGCTCAGCCGCCCGCTGAGCCCGACCGCGAGGCCGAGCTCGGGCTCTACCTCTACGGGATCGTGCGCGCCAACGTCCGCATCCACGGCGGGCTTCCCGGGGTCGATGCCGATCATCACGTCTTCCTCCTGGAGGGGAACGAACTCGCGGCGATCGTCAGCGCCGTGCCGCTGGAGGAGTTCGGCGACGAGCCGCTTCGGGAAAACCTGAACGAGGCCTCCTGGCTGGAGGAAAAGGCCCGGGCACACGAGGAGGTGCTCGAGGCCCTCCTGGAATCGACCACGGTCGTGCCGACGCGCCTCTGCACGATCTTCCGCGAAGAGAAGCAGGTGCGGGAAATGATGTCTCGCGAGGCACCGGCGCTGCTCGAGGGGCTGCGGCGGCTCGAAGGCAAGGCGGAGTGGGGCGTCAAGGCCTTCGCAGAACCGGGTGCGCTCGAGCGGGCCGCCCTGCGGCGCGCCAGGGAAGGAGAAGAGGAGGGACCGGTCTCACCCGGCGCTGCGTACATGGAGCGCCGGCGCAGGGAGGCGCGCGCTCGCGAGAACGCGGAGGAAATCGCCGACGGCTGGGCCAACGCGATCCACGAGCAGCTCGCGCGATCTGCCGCCGAGGCTTTGCTCAACCCGCTGCAGCGCCGAGAGGTCAGTGGGAACGAAGGCGACATGCTTCTCAACGGGGTCTACCTGGTCGAGGACGCCGAGGCGGATCGCTTCCGCGAACTGGTCTCTCAGCTCGGCCAGGAGCATCGCGGCAACGGCGTGGTCGTCGAACTGACCGGCCCTTGGCCCGCCTACAACTTCATCAACAGCTCGATCGAATCGGCGCGATGACCCGTGATCGAGCCAAAGAGGATCTTCGGCGCGAGGGTCAGCGCGAAGCGTGGCGCTCGCGCCGGGAGGCATCGCGGCAGCGCCAGGAGCGCGGTGTATCGCGAGCGCTGCACAACCGCGACATCTCCCTTCTCGATCTGGTCGACCGGTTGCTCGACGGCGGAGTGGTGATCCACGGTGACATCACCCTCGCCGTCGCCGACGTCGATCTCGTCTACGTTGGCCTGCGTGCCCTGATCTCTTCGGTGGAGACCATCGAGCGGGAGATGGGCGTCTCGCTTAGCGCCGGCGGCCCGTCCTTGAAAGCGAGCGCATTGTGAGCGGCGGGCTGCTCTACGTGTATGCGATCGCCGACTCCTCGCCCGGCGAGGGGGTGACTGGCCTGCACGGCGCACCCCTGCGGGTGGTCGAACACGGCGATCTACGAGCCGTCGTCAGCGACCACGCGGTTGCCCCCGAGCCCGACGAGGAGGTTCTCTGGGCGCATGAGCGCGTTCTCGAGGAGCTGATGCGCGACTCGACCATCCTGCCGATGCGCTTTGGCAGCACCGTCACGGCGGACGAGGTTTTGAAAGCGGCGCTCGCCCAGCGAGAAGAGGAGTTCGTCGCTTCGCTCGGGCGGGTGAGGGGCGCTGTCGAGCTCAGCGTCAGGGCCCAGCTGCCGAGGGTCGCCGAGCCAAACGAGCTCGATCCCCCGCCCCCCGCGAAGCCTTCGGGTCCGGGTACCGCCTATCTGCTCGATCGGGCCCGGCAGCAACGCCGCGGCGAGGAGGTCGCGGAACTCGTCCATCGTCCGCTCTCAGGACTCGCGAGGCGCTCGCTGTCGAAAGTCGGCCGCGGGGATCCGTGCTCGTTCAAGGCCGCCTACCTGGTCGACGAAGGAGTCGTCGAGACCTTCGGTGAGCGGGTCGGGACGCTCAACGAGACCTTCCAAGACCTCAGCGTCAGCTGTACCGGACCCTGGCCTCCTTACAGCTTCGTCTCGGAGGAGCCGGGATGACCGCTTCCCGTCGATCGGAAGCATCACGACGTGGCAAGCTGCTCGCCGGCGAGCCCGAGCTAACGCTCTTCGGCAGTGAGCTCGATCGCCTCGACGGGGCGCTGCGCCGCCGAGTCAACGCCGATCGCGAGGGGCTCGAGAAAGGCCTGGCGCAGCTGGTCATGACCTTGATCGAGCTGCTGCGTCAGCTGATGGAGCGCCAGGCGCTGCGCCGGATCGACGGTGGCTCGCTGACTCCAGACGAGATCGAGCGCCTGGGGGAGACCTTCATGTTGCTGGAGGAGCGAATGGAGGAATTGAAGGAGGCCTTCGAGCTCGAGGACGAGGACCTGAATCTCGACCTTGGGCCGCTGGGAAGGCTGATCTGAACCTATGAAAGGGAGGACGAACGATGACCGGAGAACAGCTACGAGACGCCTACATCGACGCCCTGCTGGACCGGGTCACCGGCGTCCGGTACCCGAGCCACGAGCTGATCGAGCGAGCGGAAAACCTCGTCTACAAGAAGGGACAGGCCGAACGGCTGGTGACCTACCTGATCTCGCTGATCGACGACGTGCAATACCCGAGCCATCAGATCATGGACCGGGTGGAGCGGATCTTGTTTCCGTTCCCGGGTCGGGTCCCCCGCTAGTCGTCGTTCTTGCCCTCATGACGCAGAAGGCGATAGACGGTCACTCCGACCGCGGTCCCGGCAGCGCCGGCGCCCGCCGCGGCGCGCAGCGGCGAGGGTCGGGTGCCGCGGAGCCGCTGGGTGGTCGCGACGAAGAGGCTTTTCATCTGCATGGTCGTCCTTCCGGTCGGTTGTTTCAGGGGCGACGCGCCTCGGCCCGCTCGCGGGCGACTCGCGCCATCTGCTTGGAGCGTTGCCGGGCGTACCGTGCCGCCTCGCGGGAGCGCTCGGCCGCCCGCAGGCACTTCGTCCTCGCGCGGCGAGCTCGCCGCCTCGACGATGCGACCTGCTGGGCACCGCGCGATCGGGCGAGCGCCAGCTTGCCCTGGACTCGGCGCCGTTCGACGCCCTGGTGCAGACGCGTCTGCTCGCGAAGCCTTTTGCCGTGCTCGCGCTGGCGGCGATTCCTTGCTGTCGCCCGTTTGGAAGTGGAAGCGGCCTTTGGTTCCACAGCGAACGGGTACCCCGTTTTAGGCAAGGCAATCGATCCAACGACAGCCTCAGGAGAGGAAGGGAGATAGCCCGTGGCAAAAGCGCAGTCGACGAAACGCGAGAAAACGCGATCGGTAAAAAAAGCTGGGCGGCCGCCCCAGAAACGGCGGGCATCGGGCAGCTCGAAAGCCAAAACGAGCAAACCGAAAAAAGCCGAAGTTACGCAGGCCGAAGCCGCCGGCGCGGGAGCGAAAGAGAGCGCTGCGGAGGCCGCTCAGGGTGCGGCTGCCCCCGTCGATGCCGCCGCCAACGCAGCTCTCGCCGGCCGCGCCGCGCTTGCCGGGACCCAAGCTGCCGGCAAAGCGGTGACTCTCGTTGCCTCGAGGGTCAGGATGCCGTTGGCAGCCGGGGGAGGGTTGGCAGCCGGGGTCGCGGGCGGGTTGGCGGTGGTCCGACGACGTCGGCGCCGGCGCCGCAGCGGGGCCTTCGACGTTGCTTCCGCCGCTGGGCGCGTCGGGACGCTGGGCGAAGAAATCGGACGGGTCGCCATCGTGATTCAAAAAGCGGCAGACGGATCCAAGCGGTCTGGATAGGAGGGTGTGAGATAGATGGCTGGGAAGACGGACAAAGCAAAGGGTCGGGCGAAAAAGGCCGTCGGCGAGATGACCGACAACGAGAACCTGAAGACGCGCGGCCGCGCCGATAAGGCCAAAGGGAAGGCCAAGAGCGCGATTGACACTGCGACCAAGAAAGCCAAGCGCGGCGTCAAACGCGCGGGATGAGAGCTTCAGGGGGCCGAGCGTCCGGAAACGCTTACCTCGCCGGTCGTTCGGCGCCCCTGGAGGTTCGTATCGATCCCCTGGAGGTTCGTATCGATTAGTTTAAGATACCTGTGCGGTCCGGCCTCGATAAGCGATACGGAGGCGGACCGTGGCAACCGAAAGCAATGGGTTCATCGTCGAAGGGTGGATCGAGCAGCGATGGCTCGGGCTGGCCGAACTGGCCGGTGCGCGGCTGATCGTCGGCGCGCCGACGATGAACGAGGCGGCCACCTTCGACAGGGTGGGCCGCTACCAGGATTTCGAAAGGGGAACGATCTCGTGGCATCCCGACACGGGAGCCTTCTTCGTCACCGGCGCCATCCTCGGTCGCTGGAACGAGCTCGAGCGCGAGAAGTACGGCTATCCCACCACGAATGAGCTCGGGACCCCGGACGGCGCCGGCCGCTACAACCACTTCAAGGCGCTGCACCTCGACGGCCAGGAGCGCTCGATCTACTGGCACCCCGACACCGGGGCCCACGAGATCTACGGCTGGATCCGCCTCAAGTGGGCCGAGCTGGGCTGGGGCAAGAATGCCCTCGGGTTTCCGACCGGGCCGGTTCTCGGCTATCCCACCGGGCCGGAGGTGCCGACCTCCGACGGGACGGGCCGGCTTCAGGGTTTCCAGAAGGGGCTGATCTCCTGGCACCCGGACACCGGCGCCCACTCCGTCCAAGGACTGATCTCGGCCCGCTGGTGGGAGCTCGAGCGCGAGAAGTACGGCTACCCGATAACGGATGAGCTTCCCACCCCCGATGGCGCCGGCCGCTACAACCACTTCAAGGCGCTGCACCTCGACGGCCAGGAGCGCTCGATCTACTGGCACCCCGACACCGGGGCCCACGAGATCTACGGCTGGATCCGCCTCAAGTGGGCGGAGCTGGGCTGGGAGAAGAGTGTCTTCGGATATCCGGTAGGACCCGAGCGCGATCGGGCCGGGGGCGGGCGCATCCAGGACTTCCAGAACGGCTCGATCGCCTGGACGCCGGCGCTGGGCGCATTCGTCGAGCACGTGCACCTGCGACGTCGGGTCGTCACCCCTGCTGGCACCGCCCTTGGGGGCGAGGCGGAGCTGGAGCTGCACCGCGACGGCAACTACCGGTTCCGCGGTCACATGCGGGGAAGCGGTGCCGATCCCTACGGCTTTCGCGTCCGCGCGGCGATCGGCTCCAACGCCGGGGTCGCACTCGTCGCCCAGAAGAGTGGCGACGTCGAGGGCACTCTCGATGGGGGCCTCGACCCGAGGCGCGTGTTCGAGTGGGACGAACCGGGGCACAGCCGTTTGCTGCAGAGCGAATGGAGCGGTCTTCAGTACGGAAGCTTTGGGGTCAGCAAGGCGTATGAGAACGAGGGCATCGTCGGGGGGTTGGGGTCGGTGGCCTTGGACCTCCTGTCCTTCCTCGCCACGGACGTCGCCCTCGGTCCCCACGTGGCGCTCGCGATCCTGATCGGCAAGGAGATCTCCGAGATCGGTGGGGGATCTTTCCTCGGCGTCGGTGGTTTGACCGGCACGTTCGTGACCGCGGGAGCGTCGTACCTCATGGGGCCCGGATACGCGATCCCGATCTTCGTGGGCACCGCCGTGGTCACCGACGCCCTGGTGGAGACGCGCGAGATGACGGCCGAGGAGTACGACTTCGCGAACACCGTGTTCAGCGGCACGCTTCCCGCCCGATCGATGATCACCTTGACGAACCTGTCCGGGCTGGGTGGCGCCGCCTTCACCGCGCCAAACGCCGATGGCGGCGTTCTGCTCAACCTCACGGACGCGATCTACGGAAGCCCGGGCGGGCCGATGTCAGCCCGGTTCGGAAGCGAATATCCCGAGCCGGGACAGGCATTCATCCACGAGCTCACCCATGCCTGGCAGCTCGCGCGCAACGGTTTCGAGCCCGGCTTCGTCTACCGCAAGGCGGTGGACTCGGGCTACGAGCCGCCGCCAGCGGGAACCGATTGGGGCGACTTCAGCCTCGAGCAGGAGGCGACCACCGTCGACCGCTGGTTCGGCCAGCACTCGAAAGGCTGGACGAGCATCGGCGACCTGCGCGAACGCCTGAGCAGCGAAGCCGCGATCCGAGATCCGTACTTCCCTTACATCAGCAACAACATTCGTATGGGTCACGATTGATCCGGCCTATCGGCTTGATCTCAGCTCCACAGCTCGCGGCGCAGGATCGCGTTGCCGCGCTCGAGCTGCTCGATGGTCGCGCTGGCGACCGAGCGGACGCGGGTATCGCGGTTGATGCGGGCCTGGATCTCCCGGTGGGACTTGTTGGTGCGGCGGGCGACGTCGCCGACCAGGCGCTTGCGCTCCTCGCGCAGCCGCTCGCGGGCCTCGTAGGCGGACTCGCGGGTGGGCTGGCGGTATTCCGACTCGGGGTCGGGCGCGGCGATCGGCGCCGGTTTCTTCACCGCAGGCTTGGGATCGTCGGTGGGGAAGAGCTGCAGGGTGGTTTCGCTCATGATCGCCTCGTCGAGCTCGGCGTCGCCGGAGCTGAGGGCGGCAAAGCCTTCGCCCGGCTTGCGCTCCTCCGGTCCGAGCTCGTCGAGCTCTGTGCCCTCTTCCTCCTCGGCGCCCGGCGAGAGGTCGAGCGCGTGGCGACGCTCCGCCTCGATCTCGTGGGCAAGCGCCTTCAGCCGCGAGTCGGCCGGCATCAGCAGGTAGCTCATCTGGTGGCGCGGCCCCGGGGTGGCGCGGATGAAGCGGCCGACCACCTGACGGAAGAAGAGCTCGGTGCGGGCCGCCGTCGCGTAGACGCCGACCCGCAGGCGGGGGATGTCGACGCCCTCGGAGACCATCAGGACCGAGACCAGCCAGCGTCGATCGGAGGAGGCGAAATCGGCGATTCGACGGCTGGCGTCGGGCTCGTCACTCATCACCAGCTCGGGCTGCTCCCCGGCGATCGACGCGAGCCGCGCCGCGATCTCCCGAGCGTGGTCCTGGCTGGAGGCGATCACCAAGCCTCCCGCGTCCGGGTGCCCGTCGGCGCGCACCTCGCTCAGCCTCGCGTCGCCGTCGCGCAGCACCTCACCCATCCACTCGCCGTCGGGGCTGAGTGCCGTCCGCAGTCGTCGGGCGGACTCCGCGGCCGGCAGGGCGAGGTCGAAGTCGGCGCTGCGCAGGCGCCCGTCCGAGAGCCACTCCATCTCGCCGTCGTAGGGCAGGAAGGTGATCGGGCGGCAGACCCGGTCGACCAACGCCTGCGGATAGCCGTAGGCGTAATCAGCCTGGCTGAGGCCGTCCTCGTCGTAGCTGACCCAGGGGATCGCCGAGTTGTCGGAGCGGAACGGCGTGCCCGAGAGCAGCAGGCGGAAGCGGGCGCCGTCGAACGCCTTGCGGGTCTGTACGCCCCAGGCGGCCTCGTCGCCCATGTGGTGGGGCTCGTCGGCGATCAACAGGGTCGGCCGCCGGCTCGCGGCCAACCGGTGCGTCTCCGGTCCGGCCGCAATCGTCTGGTAGGTGACTGCGGCGCCGTGGAAGTCGCCCGACTCGGGGCCGTCCGAGTTCGGCCTGTTCGGCTCGAGGTCGATGCCGTAGCGGGCGGCGTCGGCGGCCCACTGGCGACAGATGTGGGTGGTCGGGCCGGCGACGACGACGCGGGAGACGAAGCCGGCGCTCAGCATCCGGTGGGCGATGTGCAGGCCGAAGGTGGTCTTGCCGGCGGCCGGGGTCGCCGAGGCCAGGAAGCTGGTGGCCGCGTGCGCCCGGACGGCTTCGGTCGCCTCCTTTTGCCAGGAGCGGAGGGGCCGGGCAGCGGGCCAATCCGGAAACGATCCGGCACGCGCCCCGTCGCCGACAAGCTGCTGAGAGGCGTCGTACAAGGGCGGGCAACAATAGGGTCGCCCGCGGCGGAGGACGGCCGATCCGCGGCAGACGTTCGAACCGGGATCGCGCCCGTCGGCGAAGTACGGTTGGGAGGTGCGGCTCGCGACCTGGAACGTCAACTCGGTCAAGCAACGGCTGCCACGTCTGCTGCCCTGGCTGGACGAACGCAGCCCGGACGTGGTCTGCCTGCAGGAGACCAAGCTGGCGGACGAGGCGCTGCTCGATCTGCTCGCCGATGAGGTCGGCGAGCGCGGCTACGAGATCGCCGCGCACGGCGAGGCGAGCTGGAACGGGGTCGCGATCCTCTCGCGGGTGGGACTGGAGGACGTGGTGATGGGTCTAGACGGGGCGCCCGGATTCCCGCATCCGGAGGCGCGGGCGGTCTCGGCGCTCTGCGACGGCATCCGGGTCTTCTCGGTCTACGTCCCGAACGGCCGCCAGCCCGGCTCCGACCACTACGCGTACAAGCTCGCCTGGCTGGCGTCCCTGCGGGAAGCGGTGGCGGCAAGCCCGGAGGCCTCGGTGGTCGCCGGCGACGTCAACATCGCCCCGACCGACGCCGACGTATTCGATCCCGCCGCATACGCCGGCGAGACGCACGTCACCGCCCCCGAGCGGGAGGCGCTGGCGAGTCTGCAGGAGCTGGGGCTCAGCGACGTCGTCCGCGACCGGTGGCCGGATGAGCGCGTCTTCACCTACTGGGACTACCGGGCCGGAATGTTCCATCGCGACTTGGGGATGCGGATCGACCTGGTGCTCGCCGGGACTGCAGTCGCCGAGCGGGTGCGGGCCGCCTGGGTCGATCGCAAGGCGCGCAAAGGAAAGGGGCCGAGCGACCACGCGCCGGTGATCGTCGACCTCGACGAGGCTCCCGACGGGGATGTCGGCCCGGTCGTGCCGCCGCCCTCGGCACCCGTCACCAAGCCGGGCGCGGCAAGGCTGCCGCAGGCGCCCTAGATGTCCGTCGCCGTCGAGCCCGCCTCGCCCCTCGGCCTGACCCGCAAACGCTGGCTGATCCTGCTCGGCCTCGCCACGGTCGCCCTCAACGTCGCCCTCGCGGTGATCGACAAACGCCTCGAAGCGACCGGCGGGCCGTCGATCCTCGGGCTCGAGTTCGCCGGCAGCGCAGAACGGGTCGCCGAGATCGAGGCCGAATGGGGCGCCCACGGCGGTGACCTGGCGCGCCTCTCGCTCTGGCTCGACTTTCCCTTCATGCTCAGCTACGGCGCCTTCTTCGCGCTCGCCGGCGTCGCGACCCGGGACTTCGCCAGCGCCCACGGCCTGCGCGCACTGGGGGCCTGCGGGATGGTGGCCCCGTTCCTGGCGATCGTCGCGGCCGGTTTCGACGCCGCCGAAAACGTCTCCTGGCTGCTCCTGCTCGGCGGCCACGGCGCTTCCTGGCTGGCCCCGTTCGCGACCGCCTGCGCGGTCGTCAAGTTCGTGGCGATCGTGCTCGTGATCGGCTACGTCGTGTGGGGTCTCGTCAGCCGCTTGAGGTTGCGGCGCCGATCCCGGGGTCAGCCGGAAGCGGACTGAGACCGCTGCAGCTTCCAGCCCTCGCTGGTCAGGGCGACGAAGCCGGCCCCTTCCGGGCTCTTCCGCTCCAGCAGCAGCCCGCGCCTGACCGTCCGCTTCAGCGCCCGCCGCAGGTTTCGCTCGCCGACGGCCGAGAAGCGAGGCGCCAGCTGGCGCACGGGGCAAAAGCCGTCGTCGACCAGCGAGACGACGGTGGCGAGGATCTCCTCGTCGCTCGGGAGTTTGTGGCGAGAGGCGATCGCCGCAGGATAGGCAGGCGACCGCGGCGGCCCGACTGTTGACGTGCTGCGCCGCGCGTGAGACCTTCGCCGTCGATGGCCAGGGTGATTGACAGGCGCGTCACCGCTGAGATCGAGGGTGACTTCGTCGTCTTCCTGATCGGGATGCGGATCAACCGCTTTTGGATGGTCGCCAGGTGGCTGCCGGTCTTCGTGGCGATGCCGCGGATGGTTCGCGAGCTGGAACGCGACCCCGCGGCGGGGCTGCTCGGGGCCAGCCTCTACATGGGCAGTCCCCGTCGGCCGATGGTCGTTCAGTACTGGCGCTCCTTCGAGGACCTGGAGCGCTACGCCCGCAGTCGCGACGCTCGCCACTGGCCGGCCTGGGTCCGCTTCAACAAGCGGATCGGCTCCAGTGGCGACGTCGGCATCTGGCACGAGTCCTACCTGGTGACCGCCGGCAGCTACGACTGTGTGTACAACAACATGCCGCCGACCGGGCTCGGCGCGGCGACGCGACTGGTGCCGGCGGCCGGGCGCAAGGCCACCGCGGCGGGCAGGGCTGGAGTGCGGGAGGAGCCGTACCCCGAGGAGGCGCGGACGGGCAGCATCGAGGTCTGACGGGAGCGGCCAGATCGCTGCCGCCTGCCGTCGTCGCGCTGTTCCTTGCCAGAATCCCCGGCGATGGTGGCGGAGCGGCAATATGACCTGGCGCTGTTCGGCGCCACCGGCTTCACCGGGGGGCTCACCGCCGAGTACCTCGCTCGCAGCGGTCCCGAGGGGATGCGCTGGGCGTTGGTGGGGCGCAATCGCGACAAGCTCGAGGCGGTGCAGGCGCGCCTGGCCCAGCTGGTGGGCGCGGCGCCGGCGCCAGATCTGCTCGAGGCCGATGCGGGCGATCGCGCTTCGCTCGACCGGGTCGCCGCGGCAACCCGGGTCGTGATCACCACCGTCGGCCCGTACGCGCTCTACGGCGAGCCGCTGGTCGGCGCCTGCGCGGCGGCGGGGACCGACTACGTCGATCTGACCGGCGAGCCCGAGTTCGTCGACCGGATGTGGGCCCTGCACCACGCCGGAGCGGAGCGCAGCGGCGCCCGCATCGTCCACTGCTGCGGCTTCGACTCGATTCCGCACGACCTCGGCGCCTACTTCACCGTCAAGCAGCTCCCCGAGGGCGTACCGCTGACCGTCAACGGCTACGTGAGGATGGGCGGCGAATTCTCCGGCGGGACCTACCACTCGGCCATCAACGGCTTCGCCCGCGCCCGCCAGACGCTGGCCGCCGCCAAGGAGCGTCGCCAGTCCGAGCCGCGGCCGACGGGCCGGCAGATCCATGACGCCAAGCCACGGGTGCGACGGGCGCCGGCGGAGCTGAGCGGCTGGACCGCACCACTGCCGACCATCGACGGGCCGGTCGTGCGCCGCTCGGCCGCCGCGCTCGACCGCTACGGGCCCGAGTTCCGCTACGGCCACAACCTCAGCGCCAAGCACCTGGCGACGATCGCTGGGCTCGGCGCCGGCGTCGGCGCCGTCGGCCTGCTCTCGCAGCTGCCGCCGACGCGCAGCCTGCTGCTGAAGGCGAAAGCCCCTGGCGAGGGGCCGAGCGAGGAGACCCGGGCGAAGAGCTGGTTCAAGGTCACCTTCGTAGGCGAGGGCGGTGGCAAGCGCGTCGTCACCCGCGTCTCCGGCGGCGACCCCGGCTACACCGAGACGGCGAAGATGCTGGCGGAGTCCGGCCTCTGTCTCGCCTTCGACGAGATTCCCGAGACGGCCGGACAGGTGACGACCGCGACGGCGATGGGCGACGCCCTGCTGGAGCGGCTGCAGCGGGCCGGCATCTCCTTCGAGGTGATCGGGTGAGCGATGCGGGCGGGGGAGAGGCGCCGGTCGAGCCCGTCGACGTGCTGATCGTCGGCGCCGGGCTCTCCGGCATCGGCGCCGCCCATCACCTGCAGGAGCGCTGCACGGGCAAGAGCTACGCGATCCTCGAGGCGCGGGGAGCGATCGGCGGCACCTGGGACCTCTTCCGCTACCCGGGGATCCGCTCCGACTCCGACATGCACACGCTCGGCTACCGCTTTCGTCCCTGGAAGGCGGCGAAGTCGATCGCCGACGGTGAGTCGATCCTCGAGTACGTGCGCGATACCGCCCGTGAGGCCGGCATCGATCGACATGTCCGCTTCCACCATCGCGTCCTCGCCGCCGAGTGGACCTCGTCCGAGCAGCACTGGGAAGTCGAGGCCGAGCGCAGCGACAACGGCGAGACCGTGCGGCTGACCTGCGACTTCCTCTTCAACTGCAGCGGCTACTACCGCTACGACCGCGGCTACACCCCCGAGTTCCCCGGCATCGAGCGCTTCGGCGGAACCGTGATCCATCCCCAGCACTGGCCCGCCGACGCGGAGTACGCCGGCAAGCGGGTGGTCGTGATCGGCAGCGGCGCCACCGCGGTGACCCTGGTCCCGGCGCTCGCCGAGTCGGCGGCCCACGTGACGATGCTGCAGCGCTCGCCCACCTACGTCGTCTCGATGGCCGGTGAAGACCCGCTCGCGAAGCTGCTGCGGCGCTGGCTGCCGGACCGCGTCGCCTACCCGGCGGTGCGCTGGAAGAACGTGCTCTTCCAGCTCGTCACCTACCGGCTCGCCCGGCGCTTCCCAGGGTTGATCAAGAAGATGGTGCGCCGCGGCGTGGTCGGTGCCCTGCCGGCCGACTACGACGTCGACACCCATTTCCAGCCGCGCTACGACCCTTGGGACCAGCGCATGTGCCTGGTGCCCGACGGCGACCTCTTCGAGACGCTGGCCGACGGCTCGGCCGAGATTGTCACCGATCGCGTCGTGACCTTCACCGAGACCGGCATCCGTCTCGAGTCCGGTCGAGAGCTGGAGGCTGACGTGGTCGTGACCGCGACCGGGCTGGAGCTGCTCTTCCTCGGCGGCATGCGGATCGGCGTCGACGGCGAGGAGATCGAGATGGCGCGCGCGCTCACCTACAAGGGGATGATGCTCAGCGGCGTCCCCAACTTCGCCTTCACGATCGGCTACACCAACGCCTCCTGGACCCTGAAGGCGGACCTGGTCGCCGAATACGTCTGCCGCCTCCTCAACCACATGGACGCCGGCGGCTACGGAGAGTGCGGGCCGCGCATCTTCGATCCGACGGTGACCGAGGAGCCGCTGCTCGACTTCACCTCGGGCTACGTGCTGCGCTCGCTCGAGCTGCTTCCCAAGCAGGGCTCCAAGGAGCCCTGGAAGCTGCGCCAGGACTACCCGGTGGACCTGCGCAACCTTCGCCACGGGCCGCTCGAGGACGGGGCGATGCGCTTCGTCCCGGCGGTGCGGCGGGCTGGCGCACGGCAGGCTGCGGCTGCGTGAGCGGCAGGCTTCCGGCGCCCGACCCTGAAGTAGGCGGGCGATGAACACGCTGGAAGCGATTGTGCTCGGCTTCGTGCAGGGGCTGACCGAGTTCCTGCCGATCTCCTCGAGCGGCCACCTGCGGATCGTCCCTGCTCTGCTCGGCTGGGAAGACCCCGGCGCCGGCTTCACCGCGGTGATCCAGCTCGGGACGATGGCGGCGGTGCTGATCTACTTCCGCGCCGACCTCTGGCGGATCGCCTCGGCCTGGCTCGCGGAGATTCGGTTGCCGTACCGCCAGCGCAGCCAGGACGCCAACCTCGGCTGGTTCATCATCCTCGGCACGATCCCGATCGGGATCTTCGGAGTGATCTTCGGCAACGCGATCGAAACCGGCGCCCGCAGCCTCTACCTGATCGGCTCGGCGCTGATCCTCTTCTCGTTCGTGATGGTCGCCGCCGAGCGGGTCGGGACCCGGCAGCGCGAGCTGACCGAGATGAACGCCCGTGACGGCATCTTCATCGGTCTTTTCCAGTCGCTGGCCCTGATCCCCGGCGTCTCCCGCTCCGGCTCGACGATCTCCGCCGGCCTCTTCCGCGGCTTCGACCGCCTCGCGGCCGCCCGCTACTCCTTCCTGCTCTCGGTCCCCGCGGTCGTCCTCAGCGGCCTCTTCGAGCTCCGCAAGGTCGGCGAAAAGGGCAGCCCTGGGGTGGGGGCGACCGTGATCGCGACCCTGATCGCCTTCGTCGTCGGCTACGTCGCGATCGCCTGGCTGCTGCGCTACCTGACCACCCACTCGCTGCGGATCTTCGTGATCTACCGGATCGCCCTCGGCGCCCTGGTCCTGCTGCTGGTCTCGACCGGCTCGATCAGCTGAGGGTGTGGCGACGCTGCCGCCCGGGTAGCCTTGGCGCCATGGATGACCAGAAACTGCTGAGCCGGATCGACGAGCTGGTGCGCGAGGAGGAGGATCTCCTCCGCCGTCACGAGGGGGAGGGGCTGGACGCCGAGGAGGAGACCCGGATGGCCCAGCTCAAAGTGCAGCTGGACCAGACCTGGGACCTGCTTCGCCAGCGCCGCGCGCTGGAGCAGTACGGCCTCGACCCCGACGACGCCAGCCCGCGCGACCCCGGAACCGTCGAGAACTACGAGGGCTGAGCCGGCCTGGCCTGGGCGTCTCCGGGCGCCGCCCGGGATCAAAGCCCGGCGACGACCTCTTTCGCCTCCTCCGACCCGCAACCGGTCAACTCCCGGTACTTGCGGATCGCCCCGATCCTGTCCCCGGCCTGGGCCAGCTCGACGACCTCGTCCGGAACGTCTTTGCCAGCCGGGCTGTACGGCACCCCGGCCTTCTCCGAAAGGATCTCCAACTGCGCTTCGATCCCGCGCAGCCGCGCGAAGACCTGATCGATGAAGGAGCTGAGCTGCAGCTCGTTGTAGACGGACACGGCGACCTCCTCGGAAGCAATCGGACGAGCGGACGGGCCGGGACCCTACCCAGACCCCAGGCGGCCAACCCGCCGATCCGCCGCTAGGCTAAGCCCGACCATTCGGCGCCTTGGCGGAGTGGCTACGCAGCGGCCTGCAAAGCCGTTTACACCAGTTCGATTCTGGTAGGCGCCTTCTGAGCCGGCAAGCGCTTTGACTCTGACATACGTTGTATGTACAGTCGTGACATGGCGACTCCAAAGACCGAGAGGGTCAGTCTTCGCATCGAGAAGGGCGACGAGACCCTTTTCAAGCAGGCTGCGTTGGTCCATCGAGAGTCGCTGACTCAGTTTCTGGTTGAGAGCGGTCGGGAGCGAGCCGAGCGCCTGCTCGCGGACAGGACCAGCTTCAGCGTCGATTCGGATGCCTGGCAGGAGATCGTCGCGGCGATGGATCGGCCGGCGAAAGCCAGCCCCGAACTCGCCAAGCTTTTCTCGCGCCCCCGCCCCGAATAGGCCGAGTGCCGCGCTTCCTAGATCCTCAGCCGCTCGGCGGCGAGCACCGGATCAACGGATTCGATTGCGGGGCCGGGTCGTTGAATGCCTGGCTCGTCAAGCACGCTCGGGCAGCGGTGGGAGCCGGCTCCGCTCGCACCTACGTCGTCGTCGATTCCAAGGAGGACCGGGTCGTCGGCTACCACGCGTTGTCGCTTGCCTCCATTGAGCACGGGGACACGACCGAGCGAGGGAGGAAGGGCATGCCGAAGCACCCGATCCCAGCGATGTTGCTGGCCCGCCTGGCGGTGGACCGCGCGGCCCAGGGCAAGGGGATCGGGGCTTTCCTTCTCGGGGACGCGATGAGCCGGGCGCTTTCTGTGTCGGAGCAGGCAGGGATGCGCCTGCTGCTCGTTCATGCTCTGAGTGAGGAGGCCAGAAGCTTCTGCGACCACTTCGGCTTCGAACCCTCGCGCAGTGACCCTATGAACTTGCAGCTGCTGGTCAAGGACATACGGGTCGCGCTCGACGCCGCAGATCGGTGATGGTGGCACGGTCGCTGCATTTGGCTCGAGAATCCAAGAAAGGCCCACGGAGCTGTGGCTTAATCGCTGTGGAGGAAGACCCTCGCCGTATAGGCGAGATGCGTCCCATCGGGAGACCAGCGCAGGGCGCGGATCTCCTTGTCCGGCATCCGTTCGAGCGTCTGCAGGCCGCTGCCGTCCGGCCGCACCCTGCGGATCTCGCCGTTGTAGTTCGAGAAGGTGATCCAGTTGCCGTCGGGGGTCCAAGCCGGCCGGTTCGTGAGGATCTCTTCGTCGACGATCTGCTGCAGGCGACCCCCGTCGGCGCCCAGCAGGTAGAGGTGGCAGCGACGGTCGCCCCGCGAAAAGGTCGAGAGGGCGATCGAGCCGCCGTCCGGAGACCACTGCGCGGCCGAGGGCCCGAGCAGGTTCCCGACCAAACGGCGCACCCCGCTGCCGTCGGATCTCGCCTTCCAGAGGCTGCTCGACCGTTCGCGTTCGCGCAAGAAGGTGAACTCGGTCCCATCGGGTGAGAAGAGAGGATCGTCCTCCTCGGCGCGGCTCTCGACCAGCTTGCGAGGCTTGCCGTAGAGGCTGTCGAGGCGCCAGATGTCGGGGCTCGGACCGACCAGCTTCCCCTTTGCGACGGTGATCGTCCTCGAGTTGGGGATGTAGATCAGCGGCCAGCCCGAGGGCGCCCAGGCGGCCGCGCCGAGCGGCACGCCGAGTGAACGACGCTGCTCGTCGCTTCCGTCCACGGACACGCTGCCCACGACCCAGTCATCAGCTTCGTACTCGTCCTCGTGGGAGAGGAACTGGATGTGGGTCCCATCCTGGTTCCAGGCGAGCGGGCATTCTTCGCACGGGAAGCCGAAGTGGCCGATCCCCGCGCCTCGCAGCGATCGCTGGCGCCGCCCGTCCGTCCCTCGCAGGGTTATCGACTTGGATTCCGGGACGGCGATCTGCCGGCTGTCTGGAGACCAGGCCGAGTTGTTCCCATCGAATACGGGGAGGAGAACGCGATCCAGGTGCGACGGCGCGGCGTCCTCGGCGAGGGCGCCCGCGGTGGCGGCGAGGACCGCCGCGGCAGCCAGCCCGGCAGCGGCGAGAAGACGGAATCTCTCCATGGGTTCTCCCTATAACCGGATCATCGGCGGGGCAACCAGTTGGGCCGCAGATAGGCCTCCTCGAAGCCGGCGCGGAGGATGTTGCGGTAACTGGCGGAAGGGCGTCCCGGGACGCGCTCGCCGGTCTCGACGAAGAGGGTCTCGCAGCCGGCCGCCGCGGCGTCGTTGATCCGCCGATGCAAGAGGGCGCGCTGGCAGCCGTGGCCCCGGGCCGGCTCCAGGGTGGCGGCGATCCCGAACTCGGCGACCTCGGCGTCGACCAGCATCGCCGCGCAGGCCTGGGCGGTGCCGTCGACCCGGGCGACATAGCAGTGCCAGCCGGTACGGCCGGGCAGGTTCGCGAAGAAGTCGCCGGCCCAGGTCGGCAACCCGAAGCCAGCCGCGGCGATCGCTCCGAAGGGCTCTTCGTCGTCTTCGCCCAGCTCGACGACCTCCACGTCCGGCGCGGTGAAACGCGGCGGATGGGCGTCGCGGACGAACTTCATCCAGGCGTAGGCGGGTTCGTAGCCGCGCGCTCGCAGGCAACTCTCCGCCGCATCGGTCCGATCGCTTGCGGGCGCGACCGGAACGTAGGGACGCACCCGCCTCGACTCGACCCAGTCCAGCGCCACCTCCAGATGACCGTCCTCGAGGGCGCCCGGAGCGGTGGCGCCGAGGACGAGGTTCATCATCGGCACCGTGGCGAGGTCGGTGACGACGGTCGCCTGGACCGGACCGAAGTCGCGCAGCTCGATGCCGCGCTCGGCGGCGATCTCGGCCGGAGCCGACTCCCAGATCTCCCGCCAGAAACGCCGCTCGACGCGGTCGAGCCGCTCGGAGTCGAAGCCGTAGCCGCTGCCAGTCATGCCGTTTGCCATGGTCGCCCTCAGCCTAAGCGGCCATCGCGCTCGGGCCAGCGGGGGCGATCTGTCAGCCTGGAGGCGTGAGCGTCGCGACCGCACCCGCTCCGGTCACCAAACCGGCGGGAACCGTCCCGGATGATCAGGTGATCGTCCTCTTCGGCGCCACCGGCGACCTCGCCAAGCGCAAGCTGCTGCCCGGCATGTTCCACCTCGCTCAGGTGGGGCTGATGCCGGCGCGCTTCCGGATCATCGGGGCCGCTCGCAATCCGATCGATGAGGAGGAGTTTCGCGAGGTCGCCCGGCAGGCGATCGAGGCTTCGGGCCGCGAGGACATGTCGCCGGGCACCTGGGACCCGTTCGCCAACTCGCTGCGGTTCGTCGGCGTCGGCGACGGCTTCGGGGAGCTCGGGGCCGCAGTCGCCGAGGCACGCGAGGAGCTCGGCGGCGAGCCGGGGCTGCTCCACTACCTCTCCTTGCCGCCGGCCGCCGCCGCGGTGACGATCGAGCAGCTCGGCGCCTCCGGCCTCGGCCACGGTGCCAGCGTGATCACCGAGAAGCCGTTCGGGACCGACCTCGAGTCGGCCCGACGCCTCAACGCCCTGCTGCAGTCGGTCTTCGACGAGCGCTGCATCTACCGGATCGACCACTACCTCGGTCGCGAGGCCGTGCAGAACCTGCTGGCGCTGCGCTTCGCCAACGGCATGTTCGAGCCGGTCTGGAACCGCAACCACATCGACCACGTGCAGATCGACATTCCGGAGACGCTCTCGATCGAAATGCGGGGGAGCTTCTACGAGAGCACGGGCGCCTTCCGCGACATGCTGGTCACGCATCTCTTCCAGTTGCTCGGCTTCGTCGCGATGGAGCCGCCGACCACGCTGGAGCCGAAGCCGCTCGGGCTGGAGCGCGAGAACGTCTTCGACTCGATGCTGCCGCTGCGCCCCGAGGACGTCGTCCGCGGCCAGTACGTCGGCTACCGCGAGGAGGACGGGGTGGACCCGAACTCCGACACCGAGACCCTGGTCGCGGTGAAGACCTTCGTCGACAACTGGCGCTGGGAGGGGGTGCCGTTCTACCTGCGCAGCGGCAAGCGCCTGGCCCAGAAACGCCACCTGCTGACGATCGCCTTCAAGCAGCCGCCGCGGCGCATGTTCCCGCTTGACTGCGATCAGATCGCCGAGTCCTTCGGCCACGACCACCTCACCTTCGAGCTCGGCGATCCCGGCAGCATCTCCGCCTCCTTCCTCGCCAAGGTGCCGGGGCCGCGGATGCAGCTCGGCGAGGCCCACATGCAGTTCAGCTACGCCGACAACTTCAACAACGCCGAGTCGTCGCTCGACCCCTACGAGCGGTTGATCCACGACGTGATGCTCGGCGACCGCACCCTGTTCACCAGCTCCGAGGCGATCGAGCGCCTCTGGGAGATCTCCGAGCCGGTGCTCGAGCAGCCGCCCCCGGTGCGCGAGTACGAGCCGGGCTCATGGGGGCCGGCGGAGTCCGACGCGCTGATCGCGCCGCGCCGCTGGCACCTGCCCTCGGATCACGTCTAGGCTGGCGGCTTGCTGGCGCCCGGGAGGTGACATTCGACGTGCTTCTTCGGATCCCCGATCCGCGTGCACTTGACGCTGTCGGGGCGGCGCCTGCAGCGGTAGCCGCTGGGTTGCTTGCTGGCCGCGCTGCAGCGGCGCAGCATAGGTTGGCTCTGCGGAACGGAAAAGGGCCCCGGTTAAGGGGCCCCTTGTTTCCGAAGGACGTACCACCAGAGAGTTCGAAGTCGCTGGCTCGTCGGTCCTCGAGCTTTGAAGTTCTAGCTGCGCTGGCTTGCGCAACGTCTGAATAAACACTGGTGGGACAGAAAAGTTTCACTTCGGCTAGATTCAGCCACCCGGGGCGTTTAGCTCAGTTGGGAGAGCGCCAGCTCGACAAGCTGGAGGTCCCTGGGTCGAGCCCAGTCACGCCCACGCGGGAAAACCCCGCGGACGCGGGGTTTTTTTGTGAGCGGGACGGCGAGGGAGCAGCCT
>JBEVJP010000026.1:0-28768 GCA_040510155.1 Solirubrobacterales bacterium
GTCGGAAATCGCGCGTCGACGACGCCTGGGAGGACTTCGGCAAGGCGCTCAGCTTCGTCGGCGTCGGCGACGGCTTCGAGCCGCTCGGCGAGGCGATCCGCGCGGCGCAGGAGGAACTTGGCGGCGACACCGACCTTCTCTTCTACCTCTCGCTGCCGCCGAAAGCGGCGGAGGGGACGGTCGGGGAGATCGGCAAGCTGGGGCTCGGCGACGACGCCCGGGTGATCAGCGAGAAGCCCTTCGGCACCGACCTCGCCTCGGCCCACGAGCTGAACGAACGCCTCCACTCGGTTTTCCAGGAGGACCGGATCTACCGGATCGACCACTACCTGGGGCGCGAGGCGGTGCAGAACCTGCTGGCCCTGCGCTTCGCCAACGGCATGTTCGAGCCGGTCTGGAACCGCAACCACATCGACCACGTCCAGATCGACGTCCCGGAGACGCTCTCGATCGAGATGCGCGGCAGCTTCTACGAGGAAACCGGCGCCTTCCGCGACATGATCGTCACCCACCTCTTCCAGGTGCTCGGCTTCGTAGCGATGGAGCCGCCGCCCTCGCTCGACGCGAAGCCGCTCGGGCTCGAGCGCGAGAAGGTCTTCGACTCGATGCCGGCGCTGCGCGCCGAGAACGTCGTCCGCGGCCAGTACCTCGGCTACCGCGACGAGGAGGGGGTCGCCCCCGACTCCGACACCGAGACCTTCGTCGCCCTCAAGTGCTTCGTCGACAACTGGCGCTGGGAGGGCGTGCCCTTCTACCTGCGCTCCGGCAAGCGGCTGGCGCAGAACAGGCATCTGCTGACGATCGCCTTCGAGCAGCCGCCGCGGCGGATGTTCCCGCTCGACTGCGAGCAGATCGTCGAGTCCTTCGGGCATGACCACCTGACCTTCGAGCTCGGCGATCCGGGCAGCATCTCCGCCTCTTTCCTGGCCAAGGTGCCGGGACCGACGATGGAGCTGGGGGAGGCGCACATGCACTTCAGCTATGCCAACAACTTCGGTGGCGGCGAGCAGGCCCTCGACGCCTACGAGCGCCTGATCCACGACGTGATGATCGGCGACCGCACCCTCTTCACCAGCTCGACCGCGATCGAGCGCCTCTGGGAAGTCTCCGAGCCGGTGATCGAGGCACCGCCGCCGGTCCAGCCTTACGAGCCGGGCTCCTGGGGGCCGCCGGAGATCGACAGGCTGATCGCGCCGCGCCGCTGGCACCTGCCGACTCACCACGTCTGAGCCGCGGGTCCAAGAGAACGGAAAAGGGCCCCATTGAGGGGCCCTCTGTTTCCGAAGGACGTACCACCAAGTGAGCTGTGCTCCGCCTGGCTCGTCGGTCCTCAAACCTTGAAGCTCGTGCCGCCGATATGCGGGCGACGCATTCATAAACACGGTGACTGCCGAAAAGTTGCACCCCCTGCATCGGCCCTTGCAACAACGGACTTGAGCCGGGCCTGTCAGGCCCGGCTCGAAGCGCAACCGCTGCTAGATTCCGCCACCCCGGGCGTATAGCTCAGTTGGGAGAGCGCCGCCTCGACAAGGCGGAGGTCACTGGTTCGAGCCCAGTTACGCCCACTCTCTCGCGATTGCCAAATCTCAGGCGATCGCCGGCAGCATCACCTGCGTGAGCCGGAAGCTGTTGCCGGACGGGTCGCGAAAGCCGCAGTCGATCCCGTAGGGGCGCTGTTCGGGGGCGTCGGTGAACTCGACTCCGCGGGCACTCAGCTCCTCGTAGGAGGCCTGGCAGTCCTCGGTGGTGAGGAAGACCGTGCCGGCGAAGCCCTTCGCCATCAGGTCCTCTACCTGTCGTGCGGTTGCCGCGTCCATCACCGGCTCGCCGGGGATCGCCATCAGGACGATCGAGAAGTCCTCCTGGTCGGCGGGGCCGACGGTCAGCCAGCGGAAGTCGCCCATCTCCGGCAGGGTCACGTCGGTCTGGACCTGCATGCCGAGCTTCTCGGTGTAGAAGGCGAGCGCCTCCTCCTGGTCGTGGACCCAAAGCTGTGCGTTGGCGATCTTGATCATCGTTGCCTCCTGGTCGTTGAATTCAGCTCGCCGGCGATGCTAGGAGCGGACCGGGGCGCTGTCTTCTCGAAACGTGCGGTGTTGCGGGCGGCCGTAGGCACGGACGATGCAGGCCGGCACGACGGCGAAGGCCGCGGCTGGGGGGAACTGGGCGCGGTAGGCGGTGGGCGAGACGCCGAAGGCGCGCTTGAAGCTGGTCGTGAAGGAGCCGATGCTCTGCAGCCCGACCGTCAGGCAGATCTCGGCGACGCTGCGGTCGGTGGTGCGCAGCAGCGCCGCCGCCCGCTCGAGCCGGCGGGTCAGCAGGTAGGCATGGGGAGAATCGCCGAAGGCGCGCCGAAACTCTCGGCTGAAATGGGCGCGCGAGAGGCCGGCCGCCCGGGCCATGTCATCGACCGTGAGCGGTTCCGCGTAACGCCCGTCGGCGAGGTCCTTGGCGCGCAGCAGGTGGCGGGCTGGGGGGGCGAACGCCATGTCCACAGACTAGGCTCGCCGCCTCGTGGTCGCCACCTACGCAGCCGTCCTCGCGATCGTCGTCGCCTCGCTGGCGATTGGCCAGGCAGCGCTGGCCCTCTGCGGCATCTGCCGCTGGTCCTGGCTCTCGCCCGCCGTCGGCCTCGCTCTGCTCGTCGCCGTCTGCTGGGCGACGGTGCGGATCGCCGGCGACGGCGTCGGCTCGGCGGTCGTGGTGGCGGTGCTGGCGATTGCCTCGGTCGCCTACCTGTGGTCGCTCTCCGGGGGAGGCGCGACGAGCGCAGGCGTCGGATCAGGGTGGGGTGGGAGGGAGGCCCTGTGGGTCGGCGCGCCGGTCACGCTCCTCGCCCTGCTCGCCGCCTCGATCCCCTTCGCCGTCGAAGGCCATTTCGGCATCCTCGGCACCAGCTTCAACCCCGACATGTCCCAGCACCTGCTCGCCGCCAGTCGCCTCGCCGACGGCCTGCCCAACCAGCTGATCCACCAGGGATATCCACTCGGCCCGCACTCCGTCGTCGTCGCCTTGAACAAGGGCCTCGGGATCGGCCTCGTCCAAGGCTTCAGCGGGCTCACCGTCGCCGTCGCGATCCTGGCCCCGCTCACCGTGCTGACGGCCTTCCGCGAGCTGCCGGCAATCCCCAGGACGGCCGGCGCCCTGGTCGTCGGCCTCGCCTACGTAGTCGCCTCCTACTTCGCCCAAGGCGCCTTCAAGGAGACGATGCAAGCGCTCTTCCTGCTGGCGTTCGTCCTGGCGCTGAGGGAGGCGTCCCGCAATCCGGATTGGAGTGGTTTACCGCTGCGCTTCGTCCCTGCCTCACTCCTGGCAGTGGGCAGCGTCTACACCTACAGCTTCCCGGGCCTGATCTGGCTGGGGGGAGCGGCGGTTCTGTGGTTGCTGGCGGAGCTCGTCGGGGGTCGAGCCACTCGAGCCGCGAACCACCCACTCGGTCCCAGGCCAGTCCCGGCACTTCTCCTCGCACTTCTCGCCTTCATCGTCTTGGTCGCCCCAGAGCTAGGCCGCATGCTCGACTTCCACAGCTTCGAGACCTTCGACCCGAATGGCCCCGGACTCGGCAATCTCTTCGGCCAGGTCTCGCCCTTCGAGGCGCTCGGGATCTGGCCTTCGGGGGACTTCCGTCTCGCCCCGGGGGACGGCGCCGTACCGGCGCTCGCCTATTACCTCGGCATCGCCTTCGGTCTCGCCCTGCTCGCCTGGGGTGCCGTGCGCTGCTGGCTCCGGCGCGAGTGGGCGGTCCTCGCCGGCCTCGCCGCCGCGGCCCTCGCCTACGCTGCCGCCCGCGTCGGCGGCACGCCGTACACCGCCGCCAAGGCGATCGAGATCGCCTCCTCAGTGGTGGCGCTGACGATCCTGCTGCCGCTCCTCCCTGAGTTGTGGTTCTTTAGGTCCGCATACCGGACCAAAGGAACCACAACTCCAGCGGGCCGCCCCGACTCGCCGCTCGCGGGGGCCGCCGCCGGCGTCTTCCTGATCGCGGCGGGGGCCTGCTCGCTGTTGGCGCTCGCCAACGCGCCGGTGGGGCCAACCTCTTACTCGCCGGCGTTGACCGAGATGCGGCCGTTGGTCGCCGACGGACCGGTCCTGGCGCTGCCTCCGCGGCAGCTGCTCGCCGACGAACACGGCACGCCCTACATCGCCTGGGAGCTGCGCGGCGGTCGGGTCTGCATCACGGCCGCGGAGGAAGCCGGGGAGAAGCCGCCGCCCGGCGTCCGTTACGTGATCACCTGGATCGACGCCGCGAGGGAGAGCGGCGACCTCGGCGCTGTCGGTGTTAGCCCACCCTTCGCTGGTTTCGCCCCGAAGCGGGCCGCACCGCCCTACGTGCTGTGGGAAGCGACGCGTCCAGTCGCCGGCCACAGCCCCTGCCCGCTGATCGCGGTCCGCCAGGCGCGCCAGGGCCCCGCGCGCTAACGCGCCAGGCATATGGGCGCGACGCGCTCATATGCGCTGAGCGTTCCTGAGCGCGAAACGTCTACGCGGCGCAGTCCTCCCAGCACCTACCATGGCGCCAATGGAGGCCGGGACCGAGACGATCGTCGTAACGCTGCCCGACGGCACGCCGCTGGAGCTGCCCACCGGCGCCAATGGCGCCGACGCCGCCGCGGCGATCGGGCCGGGGCTGGCGAAGGCGGCGCTGGCGATCAAGGTCAACGGCGAGCTGCGCGACCTGGCGGCGCCGCTGCCCGAGGGCGGGGCGGAGGTGGCGATCGTCACCGACCGCGACCCCGAGGCGCTGGAGCTGATCCGCCATGACGCCGCCCACGTGATGGCCGAGGCCGTCCAGGAGCTCTACCCCGGCACCCGGGTGACGATCGGGCCGCCGATCGAGAACGGCTTCTACTACGACTTCGAGTTCCCGGCCGACGTGAAGATCAACGAGGACGACCTCGAGAAGATCGAGGCGAAGATGCGCGAGCACATCGCCGCCGACGAGCGCTTCGAACGGCGCGACGTCTCGCCGGGCGAGGCGATCGCCCAGTTCGGCTCCCAGAACGAGCCCTTCAAGGTCGAGCTGATCGAGGACCTGGTCCGTGACCAGGGCGTCGAGTCCGTCTCGCTCTACCGCAACGGTCCCTTCGAGGACCTCTGCCGCGGCCCGCACGGCCCCTCTACCGGGCGCATCAAGGCGATCAAGCTCAGCTCGGTCGCCGGCGCCTACTGGCGCGGCGACGAGAACCGCGAGCCGCTGACCCGGATTTACGGCACCGCCTTCTTCTCCAAGAAGGACCTCGAGGAGCACCTCGAGCGCCTCGAGCAGGCCAAGGAACGCGACCACCGCCGCCTCGGCCCGGCGCTGGGCCTGTTCATGCTGCGCCGCGAGGCGCCGGGAATGCCGTTCTGGCTGCCCAACGGCACGACCCTCCTGCACCTGATCGAGGACGAGGTCCAGGAGCAGCTGCGCAAGCGCGGCTACAAGGAGATCGCAACCCCGCAGGTGATGGACGAGGAGCTTTGGCACCGCTCCGGGCATTGGGACAACTACCGCGACGAGATGTACTTCATGGAAGACGACGACCGCCGCTTCGCGCTGCGGCCGATGAACTGCCCCGGCGCCTGCCTCGTCTACGGCTCCGACCGCCACTCTTACCGCGAGCTGCCGCTGCGACTGGCCGAGTTCGGCCGGGTCTCCCGCAACGAGCGCGAGGGCGTGCTGCATGGGCTGCTGCGCGTGCGGGCCTTCACCCAGGACGACGCCCACGTCTACTGCACCGAGGAGCAGATCACCGACGAGGTGGCGAGCATCTGCGAAGCGATCGACGAGCTCTATGCGCGCTTCGGCTTCGAAGATGTGCGGGTCGAGCTCTCGACCCGGCCGGAGAAGTCGATGGGCAGCGAGGAGCAGTGGGCGAAAGCCGAGGCGGCGCTGGCCGAGGCGCTGGAGCGGCAGGGCCGCGAGTACGAGCTGCACCCCGGCGACGGCGCCTTCTACGGGCCGAAGATCGACTTCCACGTCACCGACGCGCTGGGCCGCTCCTGGCAGTGCGGCACCTGCCAGCTCGACTTCCAGATGCCCGAGCGCTTCGACCTCTATTACACGGGGGCCGACGACGCCCGCCACCGGCCGGTGATGATCCACCGCGCCCTGCTTGGCTCCATGGAGCGCTTCGCCGGCATCCTCATCGAGCACTACGCCGGACGCTTCCCGGTCTGGCTGGCGCCGGTCCAGGCGATCGTCCTGCCGATCGCCGACCGTCACAACGAGTACGCCGCTGCGACAGTGGCCCGCCTGGTCGAGGCCGGCGTCCGGGCCGACGTCGACGACCGCTCCGAGTCGATCCGCCGCAAGATCCGCGACTCCGAACTTGGCCGCTACCCCTACATGCTGGTCGTCGGCGATCAGGAGATGGAGGGGGACGAGGTCGCCGTCCGCTCCCACGCCGACGGGGAGCTGGGGAAGATGACCGTCGCCGATTTCGCCGCCCGCGTCGCCGCCGATACGGGCAAGTCCTGAGTTTGCCCCTGCGAGCTTGACGCGGCCTCTCTATACTCCGCCCGACTTGACTGAAGGCACGAAAAATCACCGCCGCCGCTGAGCGCCCCGTGCCCTTGTCCCGACTCGTCCCCTTGAAGCTCCACCAGTCCTCTCGATAGTGCCGGTACCGCGCAGGTTCGATCGGCGCCCACCAGAGCGCGACACGACGCGGATCAATGAACGGATCCGCGTTCCCCAGGTGCGCCTGATCGGCGCCGAGGGCGAGCAGCTCGGGATCGTCGATACCTCGGAGGCGCTCAAACGCGCCCAGGAGGCCGACCTCGACCTAGTCGAGGTGGCGCCCAACTCGAAGCCGCCGGTCACCCGCCTGCTCGACTACTCGAAGTACAAATACGAGCAGGAGCAGAAGCAGAAGCAGGCGCGCAAGCACCAGCAGCAGGTCAACATCCGCGAAATCAAGCTGCGTCCGAAGATCGCGGACAACGACTACCAGACCAAGAAGGGCCACGTGGAACGCTTTCTCAAGCACCACGACAAGGTCAAGATCACGATCATGTTCCGCGGCCGCGAGCAGGCTCACCCGGAGCGCGGGCGGGCGTTGCTGCAGAAGCTCTACGAGGATCTCGACGGCCTGGCGACGATCGAGTCGGAGCCGCTGCAGGAAGGCCGCAACATGAGCATGCTGCTGGCGCCGAGCAAAGAGCTGCTGGCGGCCAAAGGCAATGGCAACGGCGACGCCGCCCCCGAGGCCGAGGCTGTGCCCGACGCTGGAGCCACCGGCACCGGCAGCCCCGAGCCGGACGCCGGCGCCACCGAGCCGGACGCCAGCGACGGCGGCTCCACCGACCCCGACGCCAGCGATGGCGACGCCGACTCCACCGAGGCCGACGCCAGCGATGGCGACGCCGACTCCACCGAGGCCGACGCCAGCGACGGCGACGGCGACGCCGGCAGCCCCGAGGCCTAGCCGCCGCGGGCGGTTTCGCCGCGGCTGAGCTTCGTCGAGCGCTTCGCCTCCAGCATCGCCAGGTCGGCGTCGGCGACCAGGCGCTCCAGCGTCGTCTTGCCCAGAGGATTGGCTTCGGCGAAGCCAAGGCTGACCGCGAGCTGGAACGGCTCCTCCGTCGCGGCATTGCGTTCGCCGAGCGCCTCGCCAAAGCGGGCCAGTGCCGTGGCAGCGTCATCGGTGGCGGCGCCGACCAGGATCGCGCAGAACTCGTCGCCTCCCAGCCTGGCGATCAGGTCGGAGCCGCGCAGGTTGTCCTCGAGCAGGCGGCCCACCTCGGCGATCGCGCGGTCGCCCATCTCGTGGCCTAGCTGGTCGTTGATCGGCTTCATGTTGTCGATGTCGGCGTAGACCGCCGCGACCGGCAGATCCAGCCGCCGCGCCGCCCTCAGCAGGCGCTCGCCGAGCATCTCGAAGCCGCGGCGGTTGGAGAGTCCGGTCAGCTCGTCGCCGATCGCCAGCGAGAGCGAGGCGATCTCGGCCTCGGCCATCTCCGCCAGTTCCCGCAGCAGCTCGGGGTCGAAGTCTGTGCCCGGCCGCGGCTCGCTGTCGACGACGCAGAGGCTGCCGACCGGCTCCCCGCCGGGCGCCCGCAGGGGATGGCCGGCGTAGAAGCGCACGTGCGGGTCTTCGAGGACGTTCGGGTTGTCGGCGAAGCGGTCGTCCCGAGTCGCGTCCTCGATCACCATCGCCTCCTCGCCGAGGATCGCGTGGGCGCAGAAGGAGGTGGAGCGCTCGCCTTCTTTGCCGTCGATGCCTTGGGAAGACTTGAACCAGTGGCGGTCGGAGTCGATCAGGTTCACGGTCGCGATGGGGGTCCCAAACAGCCTCTGGGCGAGGCGGGTGATGCGATCGAAGCGCTCTTCCTCCTCGGTGTCGAGGATGTTCAACGCGTGCAGTGCCGCGACGCGCCGCTCGTCGTCGGGGGGGATGGGGGCTGGGATCACGCCTGCGGTCTCAGTCTCGCTACTCAAAAGTACGTAGAGGCTACCGGCCTGCGGCGACGATCTCGGCAATTCTCCCTGCAGCCTGGCCGTCCCAGAGCGGCGGTGGCTCTGACGGTGGGCTGCCGCGTTCGGCCAGCGCCACCGGGATGCCGGCGATCGCCGCCGGGTCGAGCCCGAGCAGCGTGTTGGTGCCGGCGTTGACGGTCACCGGTCGCTCGGTGTTATCGCGCAGCGTGAAGCAGGGAACGCCGAGGTAGGTCGTCTCCTCCTGGATGCCGCCGGAGTCGGTGAGGACGGCGCCGGCGTCGGCGAGCAGCGAGAGGAAGTCGAGGTAGCCGAGCGGCTCGCTGAGCAGCAGGCCCGGCTCGTCGGCGCCGGCGTCCTCCATCATCTTGCGGGTGCGCGGGTGGACCGGAAGACGACCGGCATCTCCCTGGCCAGGGTCGCGAGCTGGGCCACCGTCTCCGGCAGCAACGGTCCGTCGACGAGGGCGGGGCGGTGCAGGGTGACGAGCAGGTACTCGCCGGCGTCGACGCCGAGCCGCGCGGCGGTCCCGGCGGCGCGGAAGCGCGGTTCGAGCGCGACCAGGGTGTCGATCATCGTGTTGCCGACCATGTGCATGCGCCGCTCGGGGATGCCTTCGGCGCGAAGGTTGGCGACCGCCTCCTCGCTGTGCAGGAAGAGCAGCTCGGCGAAGCGGTCGGCGACGATCCGGTTGACCTCCTCGGGCATCGTCATGTCGAAGCTGCGCAGCCCAGCCTCGACGTGGGCGACGGGGATGCCGAGCTTGACCGCGGTCAGGGCGGCGGCGAGGGTCGAGTTGACGTCGCCGGGGACGACGACCAGATCGGGCCGCTCGTCGAGCAGCACCGGCTCCAGCCGCTCCATCGTTCGCGCGGTCTGAACGGCGTGGCTGCCGGAGCCGACCTCGAGCATGTGGTCGGGGGCCGGCACGCCGAGCTCCTCGAGGAAGACCTCGGACATCAGCCGGTCGTAGTGCTGGCCGGTGTGGACGATCGTGTGCCTGCCATCCGGCAGGCGGCGCCGCAAAGCCGCGATCACCGGCGCCGTCTTCACGAAGTTGGGCCGCGTCCCGACCACATAGAGGATCCGCATTGCGGCGCCAGCGTACTTGCGCGGCAGGCCGCACTTTCCGCGCGCGCGGCGCTCAGCCGCCACCGTCTGCTTCAATACCCGTCCCGATGCCGAAGATGAAGACCCATTCCGGCGCCAAGAAGCGCTTCAAGAAGACCGCCACCGGCAAACTGCGCGGTCGGCGTGCGTTCTCGAGCCACATCCTCGAGAAAAAGTCCCCGAAGCGGAAGCGGCGCATGGCCAAACCGGTCGACGTCAAGCCGCAGGACGCGCCGCGGGTGCGGGCGCTGCTGGGAGAAAAGTAGATGGCCCGCGTCAAACGGTCCGTCCACGCGCGCAAGAAGCGGCGCAAGGTTCTCAAGGAAGCGAAGGGCTACTTCGGCCGCAAGCACTCCTCGTACCGGTTCGCCAAAGAGCAGGTGCAGCGGTCCGGCATGTACGCCTACCGCGACCGGCGCAATCGCAAGCGGACCTTCCGCAGCCTCTGGATCACCCGCATCAACGCTGCCGCCCGGCTCGAGGGCATGAGCTACTCGGACCTGATGCACGGCCTCAAGAAGGCCGAAGTCGAGGTCAACCGCAAGATGCTCGCCGAGATCGCCGTCAGCGATCGCGAGGCCTTCCGCCGATTTGTGGAGCTAGCCCGGGAGGGCGCGGCCGCCTAAGCCGCGCTGCTACACCGAATCTCTCCCGGGCGGGCCGTGAAGACGGCCCGCTTTTTTGTTGTCCGGAGTGTCCGGGCGTTGCCAGGAGAAGAAACCGCCGACCAGAAGAAAACCGCCGATGATCGTCAGTCCCCACAACGAGAAGCTGAAGCTGGTCCGCAAGCTGCGTGAGCGCAAGCACCGCGAGCGCGAGGGACTGTTCGCGAGCGAGGGCGAGGACCTGGTCGAGGTCGGGCTTGCCGCCGGGGCCGAGCCACGCTTCCTCCTCGTCGCTGCCGGCTCCGGGCTGGCCGAGCGCCTCGGCGGCGAGGAGGTCGAGCCGGAGCTGCTGGCGGCGACCTCCGGGCTCGGCTCGGGAACCCGGGCGATCGCTGTCTGGCCACTGCGCTGGGCTGACGCCGCGCAGTCTCCCTGCCTATACCTGCACGGGGTCGGCGACCCCGGCAACGTCGGCACGATCGTCCGCAGTGCTCACTCGCTGCTCGGCGGCTCGGTAGCGCTCGGGCCCGAGTGCGCCGATCCGTTCGGGCCGAAGGCGGTGCGGGCGAGCATGGGTGCGGTCTTCGCGCAGCCGTTGCTGCGGGCCGAGGTGGGGGAGACGCCGGCGCCGCGCGCAGCCCTGGTTGCCCACGGCGGCAGCGGACTCGAGTCGCTTCCCGGCGCCGCGACGATCTGTCTGGGAGCCGAGCGGGAGGGCCTCCCCGAGGCGGTGCTCGGCGCCTGCGAGGCGCGAGTGACGATTCCGCTGCGGCCCGGCGCCGAGTCGCTCAACGTCGCCGCGGCGGCAGCGATTGCCGCGCAGCGGCTATCGTCGCCCGCCATGCCGGAGGACCAGCGCTGATGCTCGAGCGGATCGAGGAGATCAGGAGCGAGGGGGCGGCGGCGATCGCGGCCGCCGGCTCGACCGCGGAGCTGGAGGAGCTGCGGGTCCGCCTGCTCGGCCGCAAAGCCGAGCTGACGACGATCCTGCGCGGGATCGCCGAGCTGCCGCCGGAGGAACGCGGCCCCGTCGGCGGCGGCGCCAACCGCGCCCGCAAGGAGCTGGAAGCGGTGCTGGAGGAGCGGGCCGGCGAGCTCGATGCCAGCGAGCTGGAAGCGCGGTTGGCGAGCGACCGCATCGACGTCACCCTGCCCGGAGCGCCGCCGCGCCCGGTCGGCCACACCCACCTGATCGCCCGCACCACCAGGCTGCTCGAGGACGTGATGGTCGGGCTCGGCTACCGGATCGTCGAGGGTCCGGAGATCGAGCACGACTACTACAACTTCACCGCCCTCAACCACCCGCCCGGGCACCCTGCGCGGATGCTCCAGGACACCTTCTACGTGCAGTCGCACCCCGAGGTGCTATTGCGCACCCACACCTCGCCGATGCAGGTGCGGGCCATGGAGTCGCAGGAGCCGCCGATCTTCATCGTCGTCCCGGGCAAGGTCTACCGGCGCGACTCCGACGCCACCCACAGCCCGATGTTCCACCAGATGGAGGGCCTGGCGATCGCCGAGGGGATCACCCTCGCCGACCTGCAGGGAACGCTGCTGGCGATGTGCCGGGCGATCTTCGGCGAGGAGCGCGAGCTGCGCCTGCGGCCGCACTTCTTCCCCTTCACCGAGCCCAGCGTCGAGGTCGACGTCTCCTGCTTCCAGTGCGGTGGCAGCGGCGAGCTGGCCGGCGGCGAGCGCTGCAATCTCTGCAAGGGGCAGGGCTGGATCGAGATCCTCGGCGCCGGCATGGTCGACCCCAACGTGCTCGGCTTCGTCGAGGACAACGGCTACGACGCCGAGCGGGTGCAGGGCTTCGCCTTTGGGCTCGGGATCGAGCGGGTGGCGATGCTGCGCCACGGCATCCCCGACCTGCGGCGCTTCTTCGACAACGACGTGCGGATGCTGGAGCAGTTCTCATGAGGGTGCCGTACAGCTGGCTGCGCGAGCACTGCGATCCCGGCCTCGAGCCGGCGGCGCTGGCCGACCGCCTGGTGATGACCGGGACCGAGGTCGAGCGGATCGAGACGGTCGGCCCACCCGCGGGGGAGGGCTTCGTGATCGGCCACGTGCTTGCCGCGGAGCAGCACCCCGATGCCGACCGGTTGCGGGTCTGCACGGTCGACACCGGCGACGGCGAGCGGACGATCGTCTGCGGTGCCCCCAACGTCGCGGCCGGCCAGACGGTCGCGGTGGCGCTGCCGGGGGCGCGGATGCCGAACGGCGAGAAGCTGCGCAAGGCTAAGCTGCGGGGGGTCGCCTCGGAAGGAATGATCCTCTCCGCCGCCGAGCTCGAGGTCGCCGAGGAGTCCGACGGGATCATGGTCCTCGACGACGGGGTCGCGCCAGGGACCGCTCTCGCCGAGGTGCTGCCGCTGGCGGAGCCGGTCCTGGAGATCGAGGTCACCCCGAACCGGACCGATTGCTTCGGCGTCTACGGCGTCGCCCGCGAGGTGCACGCGGTAACGGCGGCCTCGCTGGGGCCGGAGCCCTGGTCCGAGGACGCCGCCGCCGAGGGCGACGGCGACGTCGCCGAGCTGGCCTCGGTGTCCGTCGAGGTCCCCGAGCTCTGCCCGCGCTTCACCGCCCGCGCGTTCGTCGACGTGAAGATCGCGCCCTCGCCGCTCTGGCTGCAGGCGCGGCTCAGCGCCGCCGGCCAGCGGCCGATCAACAACGTCGTCGACATCACCAACTACGTGATGCTGCTGACCGCGCAGCCGCTGCACGCCTTCGATCTCGACAAGGTCCCCGGCGGGGCGCTGAACGTGCGGACCGCCCACGAGGGGGAGACGATGACCACGCTCGACGGCGTCGAGCGCGAGCTCGACGCCGAGACGGTGCTCGTCTGCGACCAGGACGGGCCGACCGGGATCGCCGGGATCATGGGCGGCCAAGTCTCCGAGGTCTCGGCGGATACGACCCGGGTGCTGCTCGAGGTCGCCAACTGGAACGGCACCAACATCCTCCGCACCTCGCGACTGCTCGGCCTGCGCTCCGAGGCCTCGGCCCGCTTCGAGAAGCAGCTCCACCCTGACCTCTGCATGCGCGCCCAGCGGATCGCCTCGCGGCTGCTGGTCGAGCTCTGCGGGGCGCGGCTGGTGCCGGGAACGATCGAAGTCGCCGCCGAGCTGCCGCCGCCGCGACAGCTGACCCTGCGCGCCGCGCGGGTGAGCGGCCTTCTGGGGATGGAGATCCCGCAGGCCGATCAGGTCGCCTACCTGGAGCGCCTCGGCTTCGACGTCGAGATCGCGGCGGACGATCTGACCGTGACGGTGCCGCCCGATCGCCACTACGACGTCACCCGCGAGGTCGACCTGATCGAGGAGGTGGCGCGGGTGCACGGGCTCGACGAGCACCTGCCGACGACCTTGCCGGCGGTCGGCGCCCCCGGCGGCCTCAACCGCGCCCAGCGCCTGCGGCGTCGCGCCGAGGACTCGCTGCGCGATCTCGGCTTCGACCAGATCGTCGGCTGGAGCTTCACCGACCCCGGCGAGACGGAGCGCCTGCGGATACCCGCCGATGACCCGCGCGCGCAGCCGATCGTCCTCTCCAACCCGCTCTCGGAGGAGCAGTCGGTGATGCGGACGACGCTGCTCGGCTCCCTGCTCGGAGTTGCTTCGCGCAACCTCGCCCGCGGTGCCGAGGCGGTGTCGCTCTTCGAGTCGGGCGCGGCCTACCTGGTGCGCCCCGCCTCCGAGCCACCGGAGCCACAGTCGCAGTCGTCCTCGGCCCTCCTCTACGGCGATGCGAAACGGAGCGGCGGCAAGAAAGCCGAGATCGACCCCGATGTCGCGCCGCTGGCCGGGAACTTTCCGGGACGGCAGGCCGCTCCGGCGCGGGAGCGGCACCGCTTCGCCTGCCTGGCCTCCGGCCCACTGGTCCAGTCCTCCTGGCGGCAGGCCGAGCAGCCCGCCGATTTCTTCGCCCTGAAGGGAGTGCTCGAGGCGCTCGCCGGTCAGCTCGGCGCCGAGCTCCGGTTCGAAGTCGCGGCCGAGCCGTTCCTGCACCCCGGCCGCGCCGCCACGGTCAGCGTCGGCGGCGTCGCGGCCGGCTGGATCGGCGAGATCCATCCACTCGTCTGCCGGGCCTGGGACCTCGATGCCGCCACCGGCTTCGAAATCGACGCGGCGCCGCTGATCGCAGCGGCCACGGCGGAGCGGGAGTCCTTCGAGGACGTCACCACCTACCCGGCGGTGCACCAGGACCTCGCCGTCGTCGTGCCCGCCGAGGTCTCGGCCAGCGCACTGCGCGAGACGGTCCTCGGCGCCGGCGGCGAGTTGCTCCAGTCGGCCACGGTCTTCGATCGCTACGAGGGCGAGCAGATCGGCGAGGGTCAGGTCAGCCTGGCGCTGCGGCTCGAGTTCCGCGCCCCGGACCGGACCCTCACCGACGAGGAGGTCGCCGGGCGGCGCGGCGAGATCGAGGCGGCCCTCGGCGAGATCGGGGGGTCGCTGCGTGGCTGAGCTCCCACAGCCCTTGCAAGGACCGCCCGCGGCGCGGGTCCTGGTCGCTGGCGCCTCCGGCTTCACCGGAGCGCTGGCAGCGCAGATCGCCTGGAATCACCCACGCCTCGAGCTGGTCGCGATCACCTCGCGCAGCGATGCCGGCAAGCGGCTCGACTCGCTCTACCCGCGCTACCGGGTGCCGCTGGAGCTGACCGAGCTCGACCCCGGAAACGTCAGCGGCGTCGACGCGGCGATCGTCGCCTACCCGCATGGCGCCGCCGCCCCGACTGTGGCGGCGCTGCGCGCCCAGGGGATCCGGGTCGTCGACCTCTCCGCCGACTTCCGGCTCGACTCGAGGGAGACCTATCAGCGCTGGTACGGCGAGCACGGGGCGCCGGAGCTGTTCGACGCGGGCGTCTACGGGCTGACCGAGACGCATCGCGAGGAGCTGCGTGGCGCCGAGCTGGTCGCGACGCCGGGCTGCTACCCGACCGCCAGCGTCCTGGCCCTCGCGCCGCTGGCGGAAAGGGGCCTGCTCGAGGACGTCGTCGTCAACGCGATGCAGGGCACCTCGGGTTACGGCCGCAGCAGCGACGACCTCGTCCACTTCTCGGCGATGACCGAGAACGCCTTCCCGTACAAGACCGAGGGCCATCGCCACCGGCCTGAGATCGAAGAGGAGCTGGCGAGGCTGGGCAGCCCCGCCCCGGTCGTCTTCGTGCCGCACCTGCTGCCGCTCGACCAGGGCGAGCTGGCGACCTGCTTCGCCGCCGTTCGGGAGCCGATCTCCAAGGACGAGGTGCAGGCGCTCTACCGCGAGCGCTACGCGGACGAGCCCTTCGTCAAGGTCCTCGACGGCCCGCCGAACCTGCGCGCCGTTCGCGACAGCAACGAGTGCCACGTCTACGTCACCGTCGAGGAGCGCGGCCGGGTGATCGCCTTCGGGGCGATCGACAACATTTGGAAGGGCGCCGCCAGTCAGGGCATCCAGAACCTCAACCTGATGCTGGGCCTCGGCGAGACGGAGGGACTGGCGTGACCGGGGGAGCGGACGCGAAACAGAGTCCCCCGTTCGATTTCAACTCTGGCGACTTCAACAGGCCGGGTTGGATCTGGGGGGGTCCGGAAGGCAGCACCATGATCCTCGATCCCAACGGGCTGGCGCCGGGCTTTCGCGCCGGTGGCGCCCACTGCGGACTCAAGGGCGGCGGCAAGACCGACGTCGGCTTGCTCGTCTGCGACGCGCCTGAGGTTGCCTCGGCGATCGTCCTCACCCGCAACGCCTCGGCGGCGGCGCCGATCCGGGTCTGCCGCGAGCGGATCGAGCGGGGCGGCATCCGCGCCGCCGTCGTCAACTCCGGCAACGCCAACGCGGAGACCGGCGAGCAGGGAATTGCCGACGCCTGGGCGATGTGCGAGACCGCCGCGGCGGAGCTGGGCCTAGGGCCCGAGCAGGTCGCGGTCGCCGAGACCGGCGTGATCGGCGTGCCGATGCCGATCGCCGACGTCCTGCCCGC
Source organism: Solirubrobacterales bacterium (assembly GCA_040510155.1). Taxonomy (GTDB): domain Bacteria; phylum Actinomycetota; class Thermoleophilia; order Solirubrobacterales; family 70-9; genus VAYN01. The sequence goes on from JBEVJP010000026.1 coordinate 16,094, forward strand.
GATCGGCACGGCCGCGAACTCGCTCTCGCCACAGGGAGGCAATGCCTTCTCGGAGGCGATCGTCACCACCGACCGCTGGCCAAAGCGCTGCACGCTGCGGATGGACGGGGTGACGCTTTCCGCCCAGGCGAAGGGAGCGGGGATGATCGAGCCGAACATGGCGACGATGCTCTGCTTCGTCCAGACCGACGCCGTCCTTGCCGACCCTGCGGGGGAACTGGCGGCGGCCGTCGACGCTTCCTTTCACCGGATCACGGTCGACGGCCAGATGAGCACCAACGACACCGTCCTGCTGCAGGGGACCGGCGCCGCCGGCAAGCCGCTGCCGGAGGGCCTGCTGGGGGCCGTCCTCAAGCAGCTGGCGATCGAAATCGTCGCCGACGGCGAGGGCTCCACCCGGGTCGGCCGGATCGAAGTGACGGGCGCCGCCAGCGCCGTCGAGGCGGAGCGCGTGGCCCGCGCGATCGCCAACTCGCCCTTGGTCAAGACGGCGCTCTACGGCCGCGACCCCAACTGGGGCCGGATCGCTCAGGCAGCCGGCGCCGCCCTGGCTGGCGAGGACCTCGAGGAGATCGGCGCCGATTCGATCGACGCCGAGGACCTCGCCAACGAGGGCGTCACGGCGGAGATCGGCCTGCGGCTCGATCGCGGTGAGCATCGCGCCCACGTCTGGTTCTCCGACCTCGGCTATGAGTACGTGCGGATCAACGCGGAGTACACGACGTGAGCTCCCCGCACGAGACCAGCATCGCGACGCTGCTGGAGGCGCTGCCGTACATCCGCGAGTTCCACGGCCGCACGGTGGTGATCAAGTACGGCGGCGCGGCGATGCTCGACGAGGATCTGCGCGAGGCCTTTGCCACCGACGTCGTCCTGCTCAAGTACGTCGGCCTCAACCCGGTGATCGTCCACGGCGGCGGGCCCGAGATCACCCGCTACATGGACAAGCTCGGGCTCGAGGTCAAGTTCCACGAGGGGCTGCGCGTCTCCGACGCTGAGACGGTTGAGGTGGCGAAGATGGTCCTGGTCGGCAAGCTCAACTCGGAAATCGTCCAGCGGCTCAACCGCCACGGGCAGCCGGCGGTGGGAATGGCCGGCGAGGACGGGACCCTCTTCGAGGTGGCGCCGGTCGCCAACGCCGACCAGGTCGGCTTCGTCGGCAACGTCGAGCGGGTCCACGTCGGCGTCCTCAACCACGTCGCCGAGGACTACATCCCGGTGATCGCCTCTTCGGCCTCGGACCGCGAGGGCCAGTCCTACAACGTCAATGCCGACGAGGCGGCGGGCAAGGTTGCCGCCGCGCTCGGCGCTTACAAGGCGATCTTCCTCACCGACGTCGAGGGCTGGCTGGCCGATCCCGCCGAGGAGGGCTCGCTGATCTCGCGGGCGACCGTCGACGAGGTCGAGGCGCGGCTGGGGGAGATCGACGGGGGCATGCGGCCGAAGCTGCAGGCCTGCGTCGACGCGATCAGCGGCGGCGCCCAGTCGGCCCACATCATCGATGGCCGCAAGCCGCACAGCCTGCTCCTCGAGCTCTTCACCAATGCCGGCATCGGCACGATGATCACGCCATGAGCGCCGCCCCTCAGACCGCGATCGGCCTGGACGAGGTCCGCTCCCTCGAGGAGCGCTACCTGATGCGCACCTACAAGCGGGGGGCCGTCGACTTCGTGCGGGGGGAGGGGCCGCTGCTCTGGGATGCCGATGGCAAGGAGTACCTCGACTTCCTGACCGGGATCTCGGTTTGCTCGCTCGGTCATTGCCATCCGGCCGTGGTCGAGGCGGTGCGCGAGCAGGCGGGGCAGCTGATGCACGTCTCCAACCTCTTCTACACGGAGCCGATGGCGCGGTTGGCCCAGCGGCTCTCGGACTCGAGCCTGGGTGGACGGGTCTTCTTCGCCAACTCGGGGACCGAGGCCAACGAGTGCGCGATCAAGATCGCCCGCAAGCACGCGCACCGGCGCGGGATCGCGGCAGCCGAGATCGTCAGCTTCGAGAGCGACTTCCACGGCCGCACCTATGGTTCGCTCTCGGCGACCCCGAACCTCGCTCGCAACGAGGCCCTCGGCCCGATGCTGCCGGGCTTCCGCTCGGTGCCGCGCGGCGACGCGGCGGCGCTGCGCGAGGCCGTCGGCGAGCGCACCGCGGCGGTGCTGCTGGAGCCGATCCAGGGCGAGTCCGGGATCCACCCGATTGCCGACGAGGCACTGCTGGCCGCCCGCGAGGCCTGCGACGAGACCGGTGCCCTGCTGATCTTCGACGAGATCCAGACGGGGGTCGGCCGCACCGGCTCGCTCTGGGCCTACGAGCAGACGCCGGTACGGCCCGACGTGATGACCACCGCAAAGGCGCTCGGCGGGGGCATGCCGATCGGGGCCTGTGTGACCGCGCCGCTGGCCGCCGACGTGCTCGAGCCCGGTGACCACGGCTCGACCTTCGCGGGTGGACCGGTCGCGACCGCCGCCGCCCTGGCGGTCCTTGACGTCGTCGACGACCCGACTCTGCTGCGGCGAGTGCGGGAGCTTGGTGAGTCCCTGCGGTCGCGCCTGGGCGAGCTGGAGGGAATCGACGAGGTGCGGGGGAGGGGCCTGATGCTCGGCGTCGGCCTGGCGGAGGGAATCGACGCCGCCGCGATCGGTGCCGACCTGCTCCAGCGTGGCCTCGTCGTCAACGTCCCCAACCCCTCGACCCTGCGCCTGCTGCCGCCGCTGACGATCGAGCTCGAGCAGGTCGACCGGGCCGTCGAGCTGATCGCCGCTTCTCTTGCCACGCGTCTGTCCTGACACGTCCAGAGGACGTGTAATTGCAGACGCGTGGCGGTCAAACGTCTAGGGTTGCCGCGTGAGCCGCAAGGACCGCAGGCATGATCCGGAGACGGCAGAGCGGGTGACCTCGATCATCGAGGCGGCAGAGCAAGCCGCCGCAGCGCTGTTCGACAAGGCCGAAGCCAACGCCGGGCGCTATCTGGCCGCGGCCAAAGCCGAGGCGGACCAGGTCGCCGCGGCACGGCTCCAGGAGCTGCTGGAGACCGCGGACGCGCTGCAGGCGCAGGCGGAGGCGGTGAGGCGCGAAGCGGCCCGGCTTCTCGAATCCCTGCGCCACGCCCAGCTCGGCCCCCAGGTGCAGAACGGGTCCCAGCCCGCTGCGGCCGGGCAGCATCCCGCTGCGACGGAGCCCCACGAGGCGGGTCCGGTCGCCCCTGCCGACGGCGCCGGCCCGCGCGCCAAGCACCTGGCGGCCGTCCCGGGCCCGTCGCCGAGCGCCGTGCAGGCCCCCCGGCCGGTCTCGGATCCCGATCCGGTCGGGTCTGGCCAAGACGACTTCCTCTCCAGCGAGCCGGGTCCGATGGCGCCGACCCCCACGGCCGCTGGCCCGTCCGTCGGGGAGCCGCACCGCTCCGAAGGCGCCGCCGGCGCCCGCCTGCTGGCCACCCAGATGGCCGTCTCCGGCTACGGCCGGCGGGAGATCGAAGCGAAACTGCGTGAGGGCTTCCAGATCGAGGATCCGACCGCGATCCTCGACGCGATTCTCGGCCCGGGGGACTGATGCACGAGGACCCGACCCGACTGATGGGCCCGGACGATCGCGGGCCGGGAGGCCCTGGCGGCGGCCGGCCGCACGGCAACATGCGCCTGCTCGTCGCCGGCCTGATCGCGGTGATCGTCGGCCTGGTGATCGCGATCGTCGTGATCGCCGGCAACGACGATGGCAGCTCCACCACCTCGACCAGCGAAGCGACGACGACGCTGCCGACCACGACGGAAAGCAGCACCACGACCACCGAGCCGACCACGAGCGAAACTACGACGACGGAAACGACGACCAGCGAAGAAGAAACCGAAGAAGAACCGCCGGTGGAAGAAGAAGAACCGTTGGAAGAAGAAGGCGGCGCCGGCGGCCTCGAAGCGCCCTGAGGCCGTCTGGCCTGCGCATGGCTGCGTCCTCGGGCGGTCGTGTGCGGAGCACACTTCCCTTCCTGCGTCCTTGCCCTGCTTGGCCAGACGGCCTCAGGGGCAGGCGCATGACAGACTTCCCGGCCCGTGAGCACTGACGCGCCGCATTTCCAACCCACCGCCAGCTATGAGGCGGACCCGGCGTCTGTCGACCGGGTGCTGCTGCTCTACTCGGGCGGGCTCGATACGAGCGTGATGCTGAAGTGGATTCAGGATCACTACGAGGCGGAGGTGGTCTGCCTCACCGTCAACCTCGGCCAGCCCGGCGAGGACTACACGGTGATCGAGGAGAAGGCGAAGCGGCTGGGCGCGCTCGAGTGCCATGTGGTCGACGCGCGTGAGCGCTTCGCGGCCGAGTTCCTGGCGCCGGCGATCAAGGCCAACGCCGTCTACGGCAACGGTTACCCGCTCTTCACCGCGCTTGGCCGGCCGCTGATCGCCCAACTCGCGGTCGAGTACGCACGCCGTACCAACTGCGACACGATCGCCCACGGCTGCACCGGCAAGGGCAATGACCAGGTCCGGATCGAGGCCACGGTGGCGACCCTGGCCCCGGAGCTGAAGACGATCGCGCCGGTGCGCTCCTGGGAGATGGGCCGCGAGGAGGAGATCGCCTACGCGCGTGAGCACGGCATCCCCGTCAAGGGCGGCACCGAGGTGACGCCTTACTCGATCGATGACAACCTCTGGGGCCGCTCCTCGGAGGGACGCTGGATCGAGGACCTCGACCACGCGCCCGAGGACGACGTCTTCCAGCTGGTCACCCGCCCCGAGGAGGCGCCCGACGAGGCCGAGACGGTCAGCGTCGGCTTCGAGCGCGGCCTGCCGGTCAGCCTCAACGGCGAGCGCCTCGGCCTCGTCGATCTGCTCGAACGGGCGGCGGAGATCGGTTGCCGGCACGGCGTCGGGATCGTCGACCACATCGAGGACCGCATCGTCGGCCTCAAGGTCCGCGACATCTACGAGGTGCCCGCGGCGGCGATCGTGCTCGCCGCCCACGAGGAGCTGGAGCGCCTGGTCGGGACGATCCACCAGAACCAGTTCAAGCCGGCCCTCGACCAGAAATGGGGCTACCTCGTCTACGCCGGGCTCTGGTGGGAGCCGCTGCGCGGCGACCTCGACGCCTACATGGACGCGGTCAACGCCCAGGTCACCGGGGAGATCGGCCTGCGCCTCTACAAGGGCAGCGTCCGCGTCGCCACCCGCTCCTCGCCCAACGCCGTCTACGACGCCCAGCTGGCCAGCTTCTCCGAGTCGGGCGGGCTGTTCGACCAGAACGCCTCGCCGGGGTTCATCGAGCTCTGGTCGCTGCAGTCGCGGATGGCGCACCGGATCCGCGAGAGCGGGGAGGGCTCCTAGCGTGATCCTCTACAACCGTCTCGGTCGCGCCGCCGTTCGCTTCGCGATCGTCTATCTGCGCCGCCGCTACCGCCGGGAGATCCGGATCGGCGTAGGCATCGGGGTCGGGACGCTGGCGATCGCGGTCGCCACCTACCTGACCCGCCGCGAAGTCCCCGAGGGCTGAGCTTCCGCTCCATTCATTGCCGCTCGCCCCGCCTGCGGCGCCGCAACATTCCTTGCGCCCCTGGGCCAAGCCGCGGAGATCGCGCGGGGACGAGGCTAGCCTCGATCCCTCTGTGGGGCCCTCCCTGCGCTTGAACAAGCTGCTCGCTCTCTGCGTGGCCGCGGCCCTCTGCGGCACGCTCGTGGCCGCGATCCTCGCCGTGCCTCGGGCCGGCGCGGCCGACGCCGGGGCGCTCGAAGCGAGGCTGGCCGGCGCTCGTGACGAGGCGAGCGCGATCGCCGCCGACCTGCGCGCGACCGACGAACAGCTCCTCGCCGCGCAGGGCGAAGCCGATGCCGCCGCCGCCCGCGAGAAAAGGCTCTCGACGCTCCTGGCCGAAGGCCGCGAGCGGGCCGCCGAGCTGAGCCGCAAGCTGCATCTGACCCGCAAGGAACTGATAGTCGCGAAGGCGCGCCTGCGGCGTTCGCGGGCGGCGCTGGCAGAGCGCCTGGTGGCGATCTACGAGAACGGCGCGCCGAGTACCGAAAGCCTGATCCTCGGCGCCAGCAGCTACGGGAGCCTGCTCACCCAGGTCACCTACCTGCGGGAGATCGCCCAATCCGACAGCGCCCTCGCCGAACGTGTCGCCGGCGTTCGCGACGAAGTCCGGGCCGCCACCAAGCGCGTGGCGACCCTGCGCGCTCGCGCTATCGCCTACGACGAACGCCTCGCCGCCGCCCGCGAAGAAATCGCCTCGGTCCGCCAAGCCGCCCAGGAAGCAGCTGCTCACTTCGAGGCCGTCAGCGCCCACCGCCAAGCGTCCCTGGCCAGCCTCAAATCCGACATCTCCAGCTGGGTCAAGCAGATCCAGGCCGCCCGCGCCGCCGAAGCGCGAGCCGCCAGCGAAGCCGAAGCCGAAGAAGAAGTGGGCCGCTGGCTCGGCGGCCCCTACGCGATCCCCGCCTACATCGTCATGTGCGAGTCCGGCGGCAACTACGGCGCCCTCAACCCATCGAGCGGCGCCGGCGGGGCTTACCAGATCCTGCCCTCGACCTGGGAACTGTACGGCGGAAACGGGGCGCCACAAGAGGCGCCAAAAGCCGAACAAGATCGGATCGCGGGGGAAATTTGGGCCGATTCAGGGACCGGGGCTTGGGTCTGTGGGTAGGTGGGGTGCCCGAGGGGCTGGGTAGGGGTTCCGCTTAACTTTTTCGCGCGGCGCCGGGGCCCGTCCGAGCAGGATCGCGACGAAAAAGTACAAGACGCTCCACCCCTACCCAGCCCCTCGGGCACGACTCCGAGTCACCGAGGCAAGCCAGTTCCACGAGCCGTCGGGAAGTCCCACACTCCGCGAGTGGTGGGTACTTCCACCTCGGCCGAGGCCGCTGTACCTACGGTCCCTAGTCCCCGCGACCGCTGGCGCTCCCGCCGTTCGATCCGCTCTCGCAGTGGCTCCGTCCTACGGAACGGAGTGGTGGGGACGGGGGCCGGTGGGGGGTGGAGCGTCTTGTACTTTTTCGCCGCCCTGCTCCTCGGACGGCGCCGACGTCGCACGAAAAAGTTAAGCGGAACCCCCCACCGGCCCCCGTCCCGTACGACCCCGCTCTGTTAGTCCCGGAACTACCGCAAAAGTGTGCCGAAACCCGGGATTGGCATCTGCCCCGATTGACATGATCGATCGTCCGTGACGAACCCGGCCGCCGTCCACCTGCATGCCCACAGCGAGTACTCGCTGCTGGATGGGGCCTGCAAGATCGATGCGATGGCGGCGCGGGCGGCGGAGCTGGGGCAGCCGGCGTTGGGGCTGACCGATCACGGGGTGATGAACGGGGCGGTCGACCTCTATAAGGCCTGCAAAAAGCACGAAATCAAACCGATCATCGGGCTCGAGGCCTACCTCGTCGACGACGTCAAGACGATCAAGGAGCAGACGCGCTACGAGCGCAATCACCTCACCTTGCTGGCCGAGACCAACACCGGCTTCGCCAATCTGGTCAAGCTCACTTCGGCCGGCTTCCTGGAGGGCTTCTCGCGCGGCAAGGCCAACGTCGACGTGGAGATGCTGGCCGCCCATTCCGAGGGCGTGATCGCCCTCACCGGCTGCCTGCAGTCGCGTTTCTGCCGACGCCTGGTCGAAGAGCGCCAGGACGACGCTCGCGCTCATCTCGACGACCTGATCCAGGCTTTCGGGGCCGACCAGGTCTACTTCGAGGTCCAGAAGAACGGGATCGACGATCAGGACAGGGCCAACGAGGGGATCGTCCGCTACGCCCGGGAGCTCGGCCGGCCGGTGGTCGGCACCGCCGACGTCCACTACCTGCGCCGCGAGGACTTCGACAACCACGCCGCGCTGCTCTGCGTGCAGACCAAGTCGACCCTGGAGGCGCCGAAGCTCAGCTTCGACACCAACGAGTTCTACATCAAGAGCTCCGAGGAAATGGCTGAGTCCTTCGCCGAGTGGCCGGAGGCGGTGCCGACGACGCTGGAGATCGCCGAGCGCTGCGACGTCGAGGTCGAACTCGGCAAGCTGCTGCTGCCGCGCTACCCGACCGAGGACGGCGAGGAGCCCGTGGCGATGCTGCGGCGGATCGCCAACGAGGGCCTGCGCGCCCGCTACGGGGACCCGCCCCCGGCGGATGCGATCGAGCGGATCGAGTTCGAGCTCGGGGTGATCGAGGAGATGGGCTTCGCCTCCTACTTCCTGATCGTTTGGGACTTCGTCCGCTACGCGAAGGAAAACGGCGTCGCGGTCGGTCCGGGCCGTGGCTCGGCCGCCGGCTCGATCGTCTCCTACTCGCTCAACATCACCGATCTCGACCCGCTCGCCAACGACCTGCTCTTCGAGCGCTTCCTCAACCCGGGCCGCAAATCGATGCCGGACATCGACATCGACTTCTCGGTCCGCGGCCGCGAGCGGATGATCCGCTACGTCGGCGAGAAATACGGCCGCGAATCGGTCGCCCAGATCATCACCTTCGGCAAGATGGCGCCGCGAGCGGCGACCCGCGACGCCGCCCGTGTTCTCGGCTTCGACTACGGCACCGGCGACCGCCTCGCCAAGCAGATCCCGGAGCCGATCATGGGCCGCAACCCCTCCTTCGAGGACTGCCTGAAGTCGGGTCAGGAGCTGCGCAAGACCTACGACTCCGAGCCCGACGCGAAACGGATCATCGACGTCGCCCAGGGCCTCGAGGGGATCATCCGCAACAACTCGATCCACGCCGCCGCGGTGGTGATCGCGGACCGGCCGCTGCAGGAGGTCGTGCCGCTGCAGCTGGCCGAGGATCGTGGCGCCCCGGCCGTCACTTCCAGCGGGTCCGGCAAAGCGGAGCGCCAGTACAAGATCGTCACCCAGTACTCGATGGGCCCGATCGAGGAGATCGGCCTGCTGAAGATGGACTTCCTCGGGCTTCGCAACCTCGACGTGATCGAGGACGCGATGGCAATCATCGAGCGCTCACGCGGCGTCGAGCTCGAGATCGGCGAGATCCCGATGGACGATCGCACCACCTTCGAGATGCTCGCCAAGGGCGACTCGACCGGCGTCTTCCAGCTCGAGTCCGAGGGCATGCGCGAGGCGATGAAGAAGGTCCGCCCGACCGAATTCGACGACATCGTCGCGCTCGTCTCCCTCTACCGCCCGGGCGCGATGGCCTACATCCCCGACTACGCGAGGGGCAAGCGAGATCCGTCCTCTGTCCGCTTCCCGGACCCGCGCCTGCGACCGATCACCGAGCCGACCTACGGCTGCGTCCTCTACCAGGAGCAGTTGATGGAGATCGCCAAGCAGATGGCCGGCTTCAGCCCGGCCGAGGCGGACGACCTGCGCAAGGCGATCGGCAAGAAGAAGCGCGACTTGATGGCGACCATGAAGTCGAAATTCCTCGAAGGAATGAAGGCCTCCAACACCGCCGACAAGGTCGCCAACGACATGTGGGGCCTAATGGAGGCCGCCGCCGATTACTCCTTCAACAAGTCTCACGCCGCCTGCTACGCGCTGATCGCCTACCGCACCGCCTACCTGAAGGCCAACTTCCCGGCCGAGTACATGGCGGCGGTGATCTCCTCGGTGATGAACACCAAAGACAAGGTGCCCTTCTTCGTCAACCGCTGCGAGGAGATGGGGATCGAGGTGCTGCCGCCCGACGTGAACTCCTCCGACCACAGCTTCGTCGTCTCCGAGAACGCGATCCGCTTCGGCCTCGACGCGGTCAAGAACGTCGGCCACTCGGCGGTTGAGGCGATCCTGCGTGCCCGCGAGGACAAACCGATCGCTTCGATCTGGGACTTCTGCGAGCGCGTCGACGCCCGCGCGGTCAACAAACGGGCGATCGAATGCCTGATCAAGTGCGGCGCCCTCGACTCCACCGGCGCCACGCGGAGGGGAATGCTGGAGATCCTCCCGGCGGCCCAGTCGGCCGGACAGAAGGCCCAGGAGGACGCGCAGATGGGCCAGGGCTCGATCTTCGACTTCGGCGAAGACAGCGGCGGTGGCGCCCAGGCGCCGACCCACCGGCCACCGATCTCGGCCAACGAGTTCGATCGCGCTGAGCTGCTGGCGCTCGAGAAGGAGACGCTCGGCACCTACCTCTCCTCGCACCCGCTGACCGAAGTGCGCGGGGCTCTGCGCGCCCGCGTCGACTGCAGCCTCGCCGAACTGGGTGGCAAGCAGGACGGCTCCTGGGTGACGGTCGGCGGCATCGTCGTCGAGGTTAAAAAGATCCGCACCAAGAGCGGCTCGCAGATGATGTTCGCCACCCTCGACGACGTCGAGGGCCAGGTCGAGATGCTCGTCTTCAAGGCCGACGAGTCCGAGAACGCCGAGATCATCGCCCCCGACGCGATCGTGGTCGTGCGCGGCCGCCTCGATCACAAGGACCGTGGCGAGACGAAGCTCGTCGTCCAGGAGGCCCAGCGCTTCGAACCCGACAGCGACGAGATCGCCCGTGGCGACAAGGTCGCCGCCGTGCCGTCCGGCCCCTTCGAGCTGACGATCGACGCGGCGAGCTGGAGCGACGGCCTGCTCGACGAGCTGAAGGCCGTGATCGAGCACCACAAGGGCGAAGCCGAAGTGCACCTGCTGATCGAAGACGGCTCCGAGACAACCCGCCTGCGGGCCGGCACCGAGTTCCGGGTCCGCCCCTCCAGTGGCCTCCGAGCCGAGTTGGGGCACGTCCTCAGCAGCGCTGCCCTGGCCGCTTGAGGGCTACCAAAACACTGGTCCCCGCCGCTGCGGGTGCCTAGAATTTGCGAATGAGTGTTACGCGGACCCAGATCGGCGAGTGCCGGCAGTGCCGGTCCTTCTGCGACAAGATGGTCGAGCCACGCGGCTGCGTCGAACTCGGCTGCCGCTTCCTCTACAGCTATCTCGACCGCCTCACTGGCGTTCAGTACGTCGGCTGCATGCAGGAGGTCTTCGGCGCCGAGATCGAGTTGGCGGCGGTGCTCGAGAAGGGCGGCTTCGGTGGCGTCAAGATGACCGGGCAGCCGCTGCCGCAGTGCCAGTTCTCCGTCGAGCGCGCCTATGAGGGCGAGGGCGAGGCGTACGGATGCGTCAATCGCCGCTTCTTCGACTGCAGCGACGAGGGTCCGGAGGGGCTGCGGGCCTTCGACCTTCGCGACGTCTGAGATTCAGGCGCCTTTTTTCGCATTTGCGACACCGATCCATGTTTTACGACACGGTTCCGTGTAATAATTCGCGGCGATGAGCGACTCGGCTGCTGTTGCTGAGCCCGACGCGAACGAGGTGCTGACTGGGATGGCCGGCGAGAACGGCTCTTCCGAGGGCGGCCCCAAGTTCACGCTCGAGCTCAACCAAGATCAGAAGGACATCAAAGAGTGGGTCCACGGCTTCGCCGAGGGCGTCGTCCGGCCCGCCGCCGCGGAGTGGGACGAGCGCGAGGAAACGCCTTGGCCGGTGATCCAGGAGGCCGCCAAGATCGGCCTCTACAGCTTCGAAGCGGTCGGCCAGTTCTGGGCCGACGAGACCGGCCTGACTCTGCCGATCGCCAACGAGGAGCTCTTCTGGGGCGACGCCGGTATCGGCATGGCGATCATGGGCACGACCCTCGCCGTCGCCGCGATCTTCGGGCAGGGAACGCCGGAGCAGATGGGGGAGTGGATCCCACAGTGCTACGGCACGCCTGACGACGTCAAGCTGGGCGCCTTCTGCGCCTCCGAGCCGGACGCCGGCTCCGACGTCTCGGCGATTCGCACCACCGCCAAGTACGACGAAGCCAAGGACGAGTGGGTGCTCAACGGCCAGAAGGCCTGGGCGACCAACGGCGGCATCGCCAACGTCCACGTCGTCATTGCCAGCGTCGACCGCGAGCTCGGCTCGCGCGGCCACGCCGCCTTCGTCATTCCGCCCGGCACGCCCGGCTGCGAGCAGGGCGCCAAGGTCAAGAAGCACGGCCTGCGCGCCTCACACACTTCCGACGTGCATCTCGACGACTGCCGCGTCCCGGGTTCTTGCCTGCTGGGCGGCAAAGAGAAGCTCGACGAACGCCTCGCCCGGGTCCGCGAGGGCAAAAAGGCCAAATCGCAGGCGGCGATGCAGACCTTCGAGGCGAGCCGGCCGACCGTCGGCGCCCAGGCGCTCGGCATCGCCCGCGCCGCCTACGAGTACGCCCTCGACTACGCCAAAGAGCGCGAACAGTTCGGCAAGAAGATCATCGAGAACCAGTCGATCGCCTTCGACCTGGCGAACATGAAGCTGGAGATCGACGCCGCCCGGCTGCTGGTCTGGCGGGCCGCCTGGATGGGTCGCAACGGCCACAAATTCGAAAACGCCGAGGGCTCGATGTCGAAGCTGAAGGCCGGCGAAGTCGCCGTCTGGGTCACCGAGCGGGCGATCCAGATCCTCGGCGGCAACGGCTACACCCGCGAGTTCCCGGTCGAGCGGATGCACCGCGACTCGAAGATCTACACGATCTTCGAGGGCACCTCCGAGATTCAGCGCCTGGTGATCAGCCGCGCGATCTCGGGCATCCACATCAAATAGAGAGTTTGACGGCGGGAGAGCAAGGGCCGGCGGGAGCCGGTCCTTGTCGCCTGCGGTTGTTCGGGGGGTGGGTGATGGGGGGGGCGGGGGGGGGGGGGGGGGGGCGGGGGCGGTGGGGGGGGGGGGGGGCCGGGGGGGGGGGTGGGGGGGGCGGGGGGGGGGCGGTGGGGGGGCGGCCCCCCCCCGCGCCCCGGGGGGCACGGCATGGACCACAC
>JBEVJP010000027.1:0-98507 GCA_040510155.1 Solirubrobacterales bacterium
CCATCACGTGGGTGTAGCCCTCGTGCCCGAGGCGGACGAAGTTGTAGTACTGGGCGAGCACCATCGAGGCACCGGTGGAGAAGTTGAGGGTGAACGTCGCGTCGGTCTTGCCGAGGTAGTTCTCGTAGAAGACGAGGTCCTCGGCCAGGTCGCTCTTCTCGCGGAAGACGAGCCAGCCGATCCCCGGGTAGACGAGCCCGAACTTGTGCCCGGAGACGTTGATCGAGCGCACCTGCTCGAGCCGGAAGTCCCACTCCGAGTGCGGGTAGAGGAAGGGCCAGACGAATCCGCCGCTGGCGGCGTCGACGTGGAGCGGCACGTCGAGTTCGCGCTCCTCCTTGATCCGCAGCAGCAGGTCGTTGATCCCCGGGATGTCGTCGGCGTGGCCGGTGAAGGTGGTGCCGAGGACGGCGGCGACGCCGATCGTGTTCTCGTCGACGTGGGGCTCGACGTCCTCCGGCCCGATCACGTACTTGTCCTTCTGCAGGCGGACGATCCGCGGTTCGACGTCGAAGTAGCGGCAGAACTTTTCCCAGACCACGTGGACGTCGCCGCCGAAGACGAGGTTCGGCTTGTCGACCGGCTGCGATTCCGCTTCGCGCCGTTCCTTCCACTTCCACTTCAGCGACAGCGCCCCGAGCATGATCGCCTCCGAGGAGCCCTGCGTCCGGCAGCCGGTCGTCTCCCCGGGCGCGTGGTAGAGGTCGGCCAGCATGCGGATGCAGCGCTGCTCGATCTCGGCCGAGATCGGGTACTCGGCGTGGTCGATGAAGTTGCGGTAGAGGTTCTCGGCGATCAGCCGCTGCGCCTCCGGCTCCATCCAGGTGGTGACGAAGGTGGCGAGGTTGCGCCAGGGGTCGCCCTCGAGGACCAGTTCCTCGTCGACCAGGCGCATCGCGTCGAGCGCCGGCATGCCGCTGGCAGGGAACTCCTTGTCGGGAGCGTCTTCGGTCAGGAAGCGGTTGCCGTAGAGCTTCAGCGCCTCCTCGGGTGAGATCTCGTTCATCGCCTCAGTCGCTCCTCTCGCGGGTTCGCCGTATCGGCACCCATCATCGGTCGAGCCGAAGCCTCTCAAGTTCGGGCGCGCCGGGTGGCAATCGTCTGCCTGCCGCCTCTGTGAGGATCGGCTGATGGCCGACCCCGGCACGAGACGACAGATCGGCCGACCCGATGGGGCAACGATCGCCTTCGACGTCGCCGGCACGGGCCGCCGGTGGTCTTTCTGCACGGTCTGACGAGCCGGCGACAGGGCTGGGACCCGGTCACCACCCTGCTCGAGTCGAGCTTCACCTGCGTCCGCATCGACTTCCGCGGCCACGGCGAATCGGGCCCGGCGCCCGAGTACAGCCTGGGCTCTCTGGTCGCTGACGTGCGCGCCGTGGTCGACGAGCTGGAGATCGCTTCCCCGGCCGTCGTCGGCAACTCGCTGGGCGCCAACGCGGCAGCGACCTACGCCGCCCTCAATCCCACTCGCGCGGTCCTCTGCGTAGGTCAGTCGCTGCTGCGCTTCGGGGATTTCGCTCTGCTTGTTCAGCCCCACGCCAAGGAACTGCGGGACGAGCGAGCGATGGAAGCCGTGCTGGAGATCGACCACAAGCTGGGGCTCGAGCCCTACGAGGGCATCGACGGCCTCGAGGAACGCGTCCTCGCCTTTCCCCCCGAGGTCGTCCGCGGCCTCTGGGCGCAGCTGCTGACGACTCCTCCCGAGCAGCTGACGGCGTTCAGCGAGGCGCTGCTGCCGGAGATCGAGGCGCCGTTGCTCTCGCTGCACGGAGCTCAGCCTCCCACGGACTATGCGGCATGGCTGACCGGCCTGGTCCCCAGCGCCGAGGTCGAGGTCTGGGACGGCTTGGGCCACCTCCTCCACCTCGTCGATCCGCCCCGCTTCGCGGAGCGCTTGCGCGCCTTCCTCAGCTGACGTAGTCGGCCAGGTGCTTGCCGGTCAGGGTCGAGCGAGCGGCGACGAGATCGGCGGGGGTGCCCTCGAAGACAACGCGGCCGCCGTCCTGGCCGGCGCCCGGACCGAGGTCGACGATCCAGTCGGCATGCGCCATCACCGCCTGGTGGTGCTCGACCACGATTACCGACTTGCCCGAGTCGACGAGGCGGTCGAGCAGTCCCAGCAGCTGTTCGACGTCGGCGAGGTGGAGGCCGCTGGTCGGCTCGTCGAGGACGTAGACGTCGCCCTTCTCGGCCATCTGGGTGGCCAGCTTCAGCCGCTGCCGCTCGCCGCCTGAGAGCGTCGTCAGCGGCTGGCCGATGGTCAGGTAGCCGAGCCCGACGTCGGCGAGGCGAGCGAGGATCTTCTCCGCCGCGGAGATCGCGGCCTCGCCGGCGGCGAAGAACTCGGCGGCCTCGGAGACCGACATCGCCAGCACCTCGCTGATGTCGCGACCGGCGAGCTCGTACTCGAGCACCTCGGCCTGAAAGCGCTTGCCGCCGCACTCCTCGCAGGGCGCGGCGACACCGGCCATCATCGCCAGGTCGGTGTAGAGGACCCCGGCG
Organism: Solirubrobacterales bacterium; assembly: GCA_040510155.1. Classification (GTDB taxonomy): domain Bacteria; phylum Actinomycetota; class Thermoleophilia; order Solirubrobacterales; family 70-9; genus VAYN01. The sequence continues at coordinate 2,506 of JBEVJP010000027.1, forward strand.
CCGTTGCAGTTCGGGCAGGCGCCTTCGGAGTTGGCGCTGAACAGCCCCGGCTTGACGCCGTTGGCTTTCGCGAATGCCTTGCGGACCGGGTCGAGCAGCTTGGTGTAGGTGGCCGGGTTGCTGCGGCGCGAGCCGCCGATCGCCGTCTGGTCGACCAGGACGACCCCGTCGCGTCCCGCCACCGAACCGTCGATCAGCGAGCTCTTCCCCGAGCCGGCGACCCCGGTGATGACGACGAGGGAGCCGAGCGGGACGTCGACGTCAACGCCCTGGAGGTTGTTCGTGCTGGCGCCGCGGATCTCCAGCTTGCCGCTCGGCGTCCGCACCTCCTCCTTCAGCGAGGCGCGGTCGTCGAGGTGACGGCCGGTGACCGTCTTGCACTTGCGCAGCCCGGCGACACTGCCCTCGAAGCAGATCGTGCCGCCCTCGGTGCCCGCGCCGGGGCCGAGGTCGACGACGTGGTCGGCGATCGCGATCGTCTCCGGCTTGTGCTCGACGACGAGGACCGTGTTGCCCTTGTCGCGCAGGCGCAGCAGCAGCTCGTTCATCCGCTGGATGTCGTGCGGGTGCAGCCCCACCGTCGGCTCGTCGAAGACGTAGGTGACGTCGGTCAGCGAGGAGCCGAGCTGGCGGATCATCTTCACCCGCTGCGCCTCGCCGCCCGAGAGGGTTCCCGACGCCCGCTCCAGGGAGAGGTAGCCAAGGCCGATCTCCACGAACGAGTCGAGGCTCTCCCCCAGCACCTCGAGCAGCGGCGCCACAGACGGCTCCTCGATGCCACGCACCCACTCGGCCAGGTCGCTGATCTGCATCGCGCAGACGTCGGCGATGCTCTTCTTGCCGATCTTCGCGGAGCGGGCCTGCTCGCTGAGCCGGGTGCCGTCGCACTCCGGGCAGGGGGCAAACGCGATCGCCCGATCCACGAAGGCCCGCACGTGCGGCTGCATCGCCTCCCGGTCCTTGGCCAGGAACGACTTCTGGATCTTCGGGATCAGGCCTTCGTAGGTGAGGTTGATCCCGTCGACCTTGATCTTGGTCGGCTCCTTGTAGAGCAGGCCCTGCAGTTCCTTCTTGGTGAACTTGCGGATCGGCTTGTCGGGGTCGAAGAAGCCGCAGCCGCGGAAGATGCGGCCGTACCAGCCGTCCATGCTGTAGCCGGGGACCGTCAGCGCCCCCTCGTTGAGCGACATGTTCTCGTCGTAGAGCTGGGTGAGGTCGAAGTCGCTGACCCTGCCGCGGCCCTCGCAGTTGGTGCACATGCCGCCGGTGCGGCGGAAGCTCGCCGTGACCGTCTTTTGGCCGCCGCGTTCGACCGTGATCGCGCCTTTCGCCCGCACCGAGGCGACGTTGAAGGAGAAGGCGTTGGGCGAGCCGACGTGCGGCTTGCCGAGCCGGCTGAAGAGGATCCGCAGCATCGCGTTGGCGTCGGTGGCGGTGCCAACCGTCGAGCGGGCATCGGCGCCCATCCGCTCCTGGTCGACGACGATCGCCGTGGTCAGCCCGTCGAGCACGTCGACCTCGGGCCGGGCCGAGCTCGGCATGAAGCCCTGCACGAAGGCGCTGTAGGTCTCGTTGATCAGTCGCTGGGACTCGGCCGCGATCGTGCCGAAGACGAGCGAGCTCTTGCCCGAGCCGGAGACGCCGGTGAAGGCGGTCAGCCGCCGCTTCGGGATCTCGACGTTGACGTCCCTGAGGTTGTTGACCCGCGCCCCGTGGACGCGGATCAGGTCATGGCCATCGGCGGCGCGGCGCTTGGCTGCCGCCATCTAGCCGGCGGCACCCGCGTTGAGATCGGCCGCGGCGCGGATCAGCGCCTTGACCGCCGGCCCGTCGATCTCATCGCCCTCGTGGAAGTCGATCGCCCGCCTGACGTTGCCCTCGAGGCTGGAGTTGAAGAGGCCGGCGGGGTCCTCCAGCGAGGCACCCTTGGCGAAGGTGACCTTGACCTTGTCCTTGTAGGTCTCGCCGGTGCAGATCATCCCGTCGCGGTACCAGGTGGGGACGCCGCGCCATTTCCACTCCTCGACCACGTCCGGCTCCGCCTCCTTGATGAGGCTGCGGATTTGCGCCAGCGTCTCGCCGCGCCAGTCGCCCAGCTCGGCGATCCTCGCGTCGATCAGCTGGGAGGGGGAATCCGTCATCTTCGCTCGCTCCTTATCGGGCCGGCGGTTGGTCGATCCGCACCATGTTGCCCGAAGGGTCGCGCACCGCGAAGTCCCGCGTGCCCCAGGGCTGGTCGGCCGGCTCCTGGACGATCTCGCCGCCCGCATCGCGGACCTTCGCGAAGGTGGCGTCGAGGTCGTCGCTGTGGAAGTGGACGCCGTTGAGGGCGCCCTTGGCGACCAGGGCGGCGACGGCGTCGTTGTCGGCGGGGCTGCCGTTCAGGTAGTTGGTGAGGATGATCGCGACGTCGGGCTGGGCGCTAGAGCCGACGGTGATCCAGCGGAAGTCGCCTTTGGCGACGTCGTTGCGCTCCTCGAGGCCGAGGGTGTCGCGGTAGAAGGCCAGGGCCTGGTCGGGGTCATGGACGATCACGAAGCACTGCGAGAGCTTGAGGTTCATGCCGGCAAGGCTAGGGAGCCGCCGCCCCGACCGTTTCTCCAATCCTGCTCGGCTTGCGGCTCGGCCGGGTGAGGTCGCGGGCGACGCAGCCCGGCACTCCCGCCAGGGCCGCGTGGTCGCGGGCCCGATAGGCCGTCGGCGTTTCCCCGACCAGCTCGGTGAAGCGGGCGCTGAACGAGCCCAGCGACGAACAGCCGACCTCCATGCAGACCTCGGTCACCGAGAGGTCGCCGCGCCGCAGCAGCGCCTTCGCCCGCTCGATCCTGCGGGTCATCAGGTACGCGTAGGGCGTCTCCCCGTAGGCCGCCCGGAACTGCCGCGAGAAGTGCGCCGTCGACATCAACGCCGCCCGGGCCAGCTCGGCGACCTCGAGCGGCCGCGCGTACTCCCGGTCGATCAGGTCGCGGGCACGCCGCAGGTGCGCGAGGTTGGCCAGCTCCTCGGAGGTCACGGGGCGAGCGTAGCGATGCGCTCAGCGCGGCCCGTCGGTATGCACGAACAGCACCGGGCCGGTGAGGCGTCCCGCCTCGCGGAGCGCCAGCAGTCCCGCCATCGCCTTGGCGGTGTAGACCGGGTCAAGCGACAGGCCGTCGCCGGCGGCGCGGGCCGCGGCGGCCTCGGCGGCGGCGGTGCGGTGTCCATAGCCGCCGCCGATCTGGTCGCGGGTCAGATCGAACGCCTCGGGCCCGAAGCGCGGCCCGCCAAGCTCAGCCCCGCGCTTCTTCAGAAGCCCCGCCGTACGGCGGGCGAGACGCCCCAGCACGGAGGGATCGAGGCGAAGCTGGTCGTTGACCACGACGCCGACGACGCGACTGCGCAGGCCGGCGAGCCGCAAGCCCACCGCGAGGCCCGCGGCAGTGCCACCGGTGCCGATCGGGACGACGACGTGGGCCGGCTCCGGCAGCATCCCGTCCTCGACCTGACCGGCGATCTCCAGCGCCGCCTCGACGTAACCCAGTGCCCCGAGGGGCGAGGACCCCCCGGCGGGCAACAGGTACGGGGGCTTGCCGCCACGAGCGTTGCGGGTGAGCAGCCAGGGCAGCGCCGCCACCGTCCGCGCCTTGGTGCGGGTCCGGTAGATGCGGGCCCCCGACGCTTCCAGTCGCGCGAGCTGCGCGCGGACGTGATCGTCGACCGGCTGGTCGACCAGGGCCAGCGCGGTCGTGAGCCCGTGTTCGCGAGCGTAGAGAGCGGTCGCCAGGCCCCAGTTCGTGCCGAGCCCGCCGAAGGTGAGGATCGCGCGGCGGCCGCGACGCCGCGCGTCCGGAATCAGCCACTCGAGCTTTCGCACCTTGTTGCCGCCCCAGCCGCCGTCGCCGAAGCGTCCGTCTTCCTTCAGCCAGACGCCGAGGCCGGCGAGTTCGCGGACCGGCGTCGGCCGCGCGGACAGGCTGAGGTGAGGGAGGGTCGCGGCGAGGTCGGGGAACCGGCGGTGCAGGTAGGCAGTCATCGGCCCGGCGAGTCTCCCACGGCCGAGGACTGGCGCCGCCCCGTGGACGACCGCCGAAGGGGCGGTCGCGAGCCCGGCCTCGAGCTCGCGACCGCCCTTCCGATCAGCCCTGAGCGGAAGCCGGCTCCGGCTCGCGCGCCTCGGGCAGCCACCGCAGGCCGCGCGGCAGGTACCAGTTGCGCTCGCCGAGCAGCTTCATCGCCGCCGGCAACAGGACGCCGCGGACGATCGTGGCGTCGATCAGGACGGCGACCGCCAGGCCGACGCCCATCTCCTTCATGTCGATGATGCTGAGGGTGGCAAAGATCGAGAAGACCGCCACCATCACCACCGCGGCGCTGGTCACCGTCCCCGCCGTGGCGGCGATGCCGCGCTTCACCGCCTCGTCCGTGCTGAGCCCCCGGTCGACTCCCTCGCGAACCCGGCTGAGGATCAGCACGTGGTAGTCCATCGAGAGGCCGAAGAGGATCACGAACAGGAACAGCGGCAGCCAGGAGCTGATCCCGCCGTTGGAGTGGAAGCCGAGCAGCGACTCTCCCAGCCCCTTCTGGAAGACCAGCACGAGGACGCCATAGGCGGCCCCAACCGAGAGCAGGTTGAGGACGATCGCCTTGATCGGGACGACGATCGAACGGAAGGTGACCAGCAGCAGCAGGAAGGCGAAGCCGAGGACGAAGCCAAAGACCAGGGGCAGGCTCTTGGCCAGCTGGTCGTTGAAGTCCTGCGACTGCGCCGCGGCGCCGGTCACGTCCACCTGGGCGCCCGCGACGTCACTGAAGGCCGCCGGCACCAGCTGATCGCGCACCTGCTCCATCGCCCGCGTCGCCTCGGCGTCGCTGCCGCTGCCGACGGTGGGCATCTCGATCGCCGCAACCTTGCCGTCGGCGCTCTTTTCGACGCTGACCGGCCCGGCAACGAACTGGCTGGCCGCCGCATCGCGGCGCAGCTGGTCGATCGCCCCGGCCACCGGGGCGGCATCGACGTCGTCGGCTTGGACGACCACGGTCGCGCTGGCCGCTTCGCCCGGAAAGGCGGCGGTGACGCGGTCGTAGGTCTGGACGACGGGAATGCTGCGCGGCAGGTCGTCGGCGCCGCTGACCACCGTCTGCATCCCGAACGCCGGCACCGCCAGGGCGATCAGGACGCCGGCCGAGGCGACCAGCGAGAGCACCGGCCGGCGCATCACCCGCTCGACGATCGCCGCCCAGACCGAGCTGCCGCCGCGCCGCTCGCGCAGCCGGCCGAGGAAGGGGATCTGTCCCCGCTCGACCCTGTCGCCGAGCTTCGAGAGGACGGCCGGCAACACCGTCAGCGAGGCGAACATCGCCACCGCGACGACGGTCATCGTGCCGACCGCGAACGAGGTGAAGGTGGGGTCGCCGCTGAGGAACATCCCCGCCATCGCCGTAATCACGGTCAGGCCGGAGACCAGGACCGCCCGGCCCGAGGTCGCCGCCGCCGCGTCCAGGGCAGCCGACTCGCTGCGCCCGGCCCGGCGCTCCTCGCGCTCGCGCCGCAGGTAGAACAGCGAGTAATCGACGCCGACCGCGAGGCCGACCAGGACCACCACCGAGGAGACGTTGGGGTCCATCGGGACCAGCTGACTGGGCAACGCCAGCAGACCCATCGTCGCGATCACCGCGGAGGTGGCGATCAGCAACGGCACGAACGCCGCCACCAGCGCCCCGAAGGCGACGAGGAGGATCAGCAAGGTCACCGGCAATGACGTCTTCTCGGCCTTGCTGAGGTCTTCTTCGAAGGCCGATTCGACCGCCTTGCTGGCGCTGGCGTCGCCGAACTGCTCGACCCGCACATCCGGGTTGGCCTTCTGGACGGCAGCCGTCGTCGCCAGGCTGGCGTCGACCCGGGCCTGTGCCTGTTCGTCGTCGCCGGGGATCTGGAATTCGATCAGGGCCGAGTGTTCGTCGGCCGAGACCTGGCCGCCGCCATCGGCAGGAGAGCTGAGCTCGCGCACCGAGGGCAGGGCGCTGAGCCGGCTCGTCGCTTCGTCGACCGCCGCCTCGAACGGCGGGTCGGTCGCGGTCATCTCCGCACTCTGCACCAGGACGACCTCACTGCTCGGTTCGAGCCCAGCCTTTTCGATTGCCACCTCGGCCCGTCCCGACTCTCCGGAGACGGCTTCGGCGTCGGTCAGCTGCTTCGTGCCGATGGCACTGCCCGCGAAGAGCGCCACGACCACGAAGGCGAGCCATCCGAAGATGGCCAGCTTGCGGTGGGTGGAGCTCCAGCGGGCGGCGCGGGCGGCGATGTTCTTCTTCGAGTGCATCTGGTTCCTCTCGGTCGGTTGGATGAGACCGGCCCAGACTCCCAACGCGCGGCTGCCCTTCCAATGCGGCTGCCAGGGGTCTTCGGGGTGCGGTTCGCCGCCGCGATGGTGTGGTTAGCCGCACCCCTGGAAGCGGCTCTGTGAAGGACAATTGCCGCGTGTCCACGTCCGTCCTGATCGTCGATGACCACCCCAGCTTCCGCGCCGGCGCGCGGCGCATGCTGGAGGCGAGCGGCTACGCCGTGGTCGGCGAGGCGGCCGACGGCGAGGGGGCGCTGGATGCCGCCCGCCGGCTCGAACCGGACCTCGTCCTGCTCGACGTGCAGCTACCCGGCATCGACGGCTTCGAGGTCGCCGCCCGCCTCGAGGGCGCCGGCAGCGCGGCGGTGATCGTCCTCACCTCGAGCCGCGACCGCGCCGACTTCGGCGATGCCCTCGCCGAGAGCCCCGCCCGCGGCTTCATCGCCAAGGGCGAGCTGAGCGGCGCGACCCTGGCGGAGCTGCTCGGATGAGCAGCCTGCGCCGGGCGCTCCTGGCGCTTGCCGCGCTTGCCCTCCTGGCCGGCATCGGTGCCGCCGCGCTGATCCTGACCAGCGAGCACGAGAGCTCACGCGGCCTTGCCACCGCCCTGATCCTCTCCGCCGCCTGGGGCTTCGCCGGCACCGGCCTCTACGCCTGGGACCGTCGTCCCGGCAACAACATCGGCCCATTGATGACGGCGGTCGGCTTCGCCTGGTTCTTCGTCGCCCTGACCTTCTCCAACAACGAAGTCGTCTACGCGATCGGGGTGATCGGCAACACCCTCGCCTATGCCGTGCTGATCCACCTGCTGCTCTGCTTCCCCGACGGCAGGCTAGAGGGCCGGCTCAACCGCACCGTCGCCGCCCTCACCTACTTCGTCACCACGGTTCTGCAGGCAGTCCGATTCGTCTTCACGGTGCCCGCCAACGACGGCTGCGAGGGGTGCCCTGAAAACCCGATCCTGATCGCCGGGCACGAAGGCATCGGCAACGCGATAAACCTGGTCCAGGTGACGATGGCGATCGTCCTGATCGCGATCACGGTCGTCGTCGTCTTCAGGCGCTGGCGGCGCAGCGACGCCAGCGACCGCCAGGCGCTGACCCCGGTCGTCTTCACCGGAGGGCTGGCCTTCCTGATCCTGCTCGTCCAGCTGGCAATCCAGCCCAGCGTCTCCAAGGGCGTCGAACGCGTCACCTACATCGCCGCGGTCGTCGTCTTCACCTGCCTGCCGTTCGCCTTCCTGCTCGGCCTGCTGCGCTCCCGGATCGGCCGGGCGGAGGAGATCAGCTCGGCCCTCAGCGTCGAGAACGAGCAGCTCAACGCCGAGCTGCGCGCCAAGGTCGAGGAGCTGCGCGCCTCGCGGGCCCGGATCGTCGAGGCCGGGTACGCCGAGCGGCGCCGGGTCGAGCGCAACCTCCACGACGGCGCCCAGCAGCGGCTGATGGCGCTGACGATGAACCTGCGTCTCGCCCGCGACAAGCTCGCCGAGGATCCCGGCGCGACCGGCGAGCTGCTCGACGAGGCGATGGAGGAGCTCTCGGCCGCGACCGCGGAGCTGCGCGAGCTGGCTCGCGGCATCCACCCCGTGCTGCTCAGCGAACGCGGCCTGCGGGCCGCCCTCGGCGGTCTCGCCGAACGCTCGCCGGTCCCGGTCGAGCTGACCGCGACCCCGGCCGAACGCCTGCCGGCGCCGATCGAGATGGCCGCCTACTTCGTCGTCGCCGAGGCCCTCACCAACGTCGCCCGCTACGCCGAGGCGGAGGTCGCGACGGTGCGGGTCGAGCGACGCGACGGCATCGTCGAGGTGGAGATCCGCGACGACGGCGTCGGCGGCGCCGAGATCGACGCCGGCACCGGGCTGCGCGGCCTCGAAGACCGGGTCGCGGCACTGGAAGGCCGCTTTGCCGTCAGCAGCCGGATCGGCGAGGGTACGACCGTGAGGGCGAGCATCCCGTGCGAGTAGTCGTCGCCGACGACTCGACGCTGCTGCGCGAGGGCGTCGTCCGGCTGCTCGACGAGGCCGGGCTCGAGGTGGTCGGCCAGGCGGCCGACGCCGAGGATCTGATGCGCAAGGTCCGCGCCCACAGGCCCGACGTCGCCGTCGTCGACGTGAGGATGCCGCCGACCCACACCGACGAGGGGCTGCGGGCGGCGCGGGAGATCCGCGCCGAGCTGCCCGAGGTCGGCGTGCTGGTCCTCTCCCAGTACGTCGAGGTCGTCTACGCGCGGGAGCTGCTGGCCGAGAGCGCCGAGGGAATCGGCTACCTGCTCAAGGACCGCGTCGCCGACGTCGCGGCCCTGACCGACGCGGTCCGCCGGGTCGGCGAGGGCGGCTCGGCGCTCGACCCGGAGGTGGTCTCGCAGATGCTCGGCAGGCGGCGTCGCGACGACCCGCTCGAGGCGCTGACCCCGCGCGAGCGCGAGGTTCTCGGTCTGATGGCGGAGGGCCGGTCCAACGCCGCGATCGCCGCCGAGCTGGTCGTCACCGAACGCGCCGTCGAGAAGCACGTGACCGGGATCTTCTCCAAGCTCGAGCTGCCCAGCAGCAGCGAAGATCACCGGCGGGTGCTGGCCGTGCTGCGCTTCCTCGACGGCCCGGTCGAAGACTGAGTCGCGGCGAAATCCCAAAAAAAAAGAGGCCCCCCGGCCTCTTTCCAGTCTCAATTTATATCACGCCCGGGGCTTGAAACAAGCCCCGGGGTGTGCCCCATAATCGCCGGCCGCAAGCCAAAAACCGCGGCAGTGGGAGGCCTATGAGAAAGCATGATGTGGTGATCGCCGGCGGCGGTCCGACGGGGATGATGCTGGCGGCTGAGCTGGCGCTCGCCGGAGTCGATGCCGCGATAGTCGAGCGCCGCCCGGACCACGTCCTGGTCGGCTCGCGGGCCGGCGGCTTCCACTCGCGGACGATCGAGCTGCTGGACCAGCGCGGGGTCGTCGATCGCTTCCTCGCCGCGGGCCAGACGGCCCAGGCGGCGATGCTGGCCGCGACCGTGCTGGACATGAGCGACTTCCCGACCCGCCATCCCTACTCGCTGGGGATCTGGCAACGGGAGATCGAGCGGGTGATGGCCGAGTGGATCGCCGAGTCGCCGGTGCGGATCTACTACGGCAGCGAGGTGACGGGATTCGCGCAGGAGGGGACCGGCGTAGACGTCGAGCTGTCCGAGGGCCGGTCGCTGCGGGGGCGGTATCTCGTCGGCTGCGACGGCGGCCGCAGCGTCATCCGCAAAGCGGCGGGCATCGAGTTCCCCGGTTGGGATCCGACCCGCAGCAACCTGATCGCCGAGGTCGAAACGAGCGAGGAGCCGCCGCCGGGCATCCGCCACGACGCCGTCGGCATCCACGCCCTCAACACCATGGAGGACGGCAAGACGGTCCGGGTGATCGTCACCGAGCAGGAGATCCGGGCCGGAAGCGAGCCCACCCTGGAGGACCTCAGCGAGGCGCTGATCACCGTGTACGGCACCGACTTCGGGGCCCACAATCCGACCTGGATCTCGCGGTTCACCGATATGACCCGCCAGGCGGCGGAGTACCGGGTCGGCCGGGTCCTGCTCGCCGGCGACTCAGCCCACGTGCATTACCCGGCGGGAGGGCAGGGCCTCAGCCTCGGGGTCGGGGACGCCGTGAACCTGGGTTGGAAGCTGGCCCAGGTCGTCGTCGGGACCTCGCCCGAGAGCCTGCTCGACAGCTACCGGGACGAGCGCCACCCGGTCGCCGCCCGGGCGATCCAGCACACGATGGCTCAGGCCGCGCTGCAGCGCCGGGACGAGCGCATGCAGGCGCTGGTCGACGTCGTCTCGGAGCTGGCGACGATGGACGAGCCGCGCAAGCGGATCGCCGGCGTCATCTCGGGACTGGACATCCACTACAACCTCGGCGAGGGCCACCCCCTGCTCGGGCGCCGCATGCCCGACCTCGACCTCGTCACCGGCGAAGGACCGCTGCGGGTCTTCGAGCTGCTGCACGGCGCCAGGCCGGCGCTGCTCAATCTCGGTGAGCCGGGCGACTTCGACCTCTCCTCGTGGCTGGACCGGGTCCAGCTGGTCGACGCCAGCTACGACGGGGCCTGGGAGCTGCCGGTGCTGGGCGCAGTCGATGCCCCGACTGCGGTGCTGATCCGGCCCGACGGATACGTCGCCTGGGTTGGAGACAGCGCCGGAACGGGGCTCCGCGAAGCACTGGCCACCTGGTTCGGGCCGGCTACTGTGGCGTAGCGGAGAGAGTTCCCCTGAGCGAAGAGAGGAGCGAGATGGGACAGCTGATCGCGACGACTCAAACCACCCTTGACGGCGTCATCGACCCAGTCGGCGAGTGGGTGCAGCCGGACGGAGACCATGGCGACTACTCGTTCGAGCGTCAGGCACGCTCCGGCGGCCTAGTGCTGGGCCGCAAGACCTACGAGGGTCTGGCGGGGTACTGGCCGAGCCAATCGGGCAAGTGGGCCGAGATGGTCAACCCACTGCCGAAGTACGTCGGATCCAACACCCTTTCCGGCGATCTCGAGTGGAACGCGACCCTGCTCCAAGGGGATCTCGAGGACTCGATCCCGAAGCTGAAGGACGGGGTCGACGGCGACCTGTTCATGCACGGCAGCGGCGAGTTCGCCTACGCCCTCGCCGAGAGGGGCCTGATCGACGTGTACGAGATCTACCTGAACCCGCTCGTCTGGGGCCAGGGGAACGTCCACGTGCTCGGCGACAGGGGAACCGTCCGGATGCGCCTCGGCGACGTCAAGCGGTTCGATTCGGGAGTCGTGCTCCTCACTTACCTCCCCGCGTCTTGACCGCGGCTGTCTCACCCACCGCCCACTACACCGGGGAGACCTGGGTCCGGAACGGCCTCTCCCACCCCCAGCTCGCCACCTGGCAGGGGCGAGCGCTGCACCGCGCATTCGCCCTGCCTCTGACCGCGAGCAGGACGCTTGGGGGGCCGACGCTGGACGGGCTGCTCCTCGCCCGCCACCGGATCATCGACTCGATCCTCGACGACCTGATTGGCGGCGGCATCACCCAGGTGGTCGAGATCGCCTGCGGGATGTCGCCGCGGGGCTGGCGGTTCAGCGAGCGATACGGCGAGCGGCTCACCTATATAGAGGCAGACCTGCCCGGGATGGCGGAGCGGAAGCGCGACGCCCTGGCCCGGATGGGGTCGCTGACGCCGCACCACCGCGTCGTCGAGATGGACGTCCTCCAAGAGGGCGGGCCGGGAAGCCTCGAGGCCCTTGTCGAGACCCTGGACCCCGCCGGGGGACTGGCGATCGTCACCGAGGGTCTGCTGACCTACCTGGACGATGAGACTGTGGACGGGCTGTGGGCCCGTCTCGCTCTGGCGCTCGGGCGCTTCGACAAGGGCGTCTACTTGTCGGACCTGCGCTTCGCGAAGTCGGACCGAGGATTTTCCGAGCGAGCCTTCGACGTGGTCCTCGGTGCCTTCGTGCGCGGCAGGGTCCACGCCTATCGCGGCGACGAAGCCGCGGCCGAGGCAGCCCTGCGCGGCGCCGGCTTCGAGAAAGCTCGGCTGCACCGTGGGGACAGCCACCCGGCCGCCGCGGAGCTTCGCGGCGACCAGGGCGCGGGCGTAATCGGCGTCATCGAGGCCGGCGGCGGCTACTTGCGGTAGGTGGGCTCGGTCGTCGCGAGCGGGCCCCCGCTCTCGGCTTCGGCCGAGCTTTCCCGGGTCGAGTCGACGACCCCGGATTCCAGGTAGGCGGTCTCGCGGATCGTCTGCCCGGCGGGGAGCCCCTTCAGGGCCGGGTTTCGCCCGGTCTCGCTGATGAAGTTGCGCTGAGCGAGCAGCTCCGCGGTGCCGGGGTCGAAGACGTATTCGAGGCCGACGCCCGTCTCCGCTTCGACCGAGCTGATCGCGTATCCCTGGCGTCCGAGGAGATCGGTGGCGTCGGTGTCGACCTCGATGCCCGGCAGTTCGGCCAGAGCGTTGAAGATCGCCGCCCGCAGCTGCGGCCTCATCGGGTTGCCTTCCTGAAGGATGTTGAAGAGCTCGGCAATCGTCTGATCGGTGTCGAGCCGGTCCGCGGCGGGGTACATGAGGCTGAAGCCGCTGAGCGGGATCTGGTTGCTTTCGACCGCGCGTCGCAGCTCCTGCGGCTCGGTGGGCAGGTTCGACGTGTCGGGGAAGCGGTAGCCCTTCAACGCCGAGGCTTCCCTGTCGACCACGCCCCGACGGACCTCGAGCGCGTCACCGAAGGCGAGCGGGAACCGGCGCTGGTATGCGGGGTCGAAGGGCGCGGGCAGGGGCGATCCCGCCGCTTCCCAGCGATCCTCTTCCCTCTCGGTCAGGAACCGCGGGGTGTCGGCGACTTCGCGGATCCGCCCTGCCCCGTCCTGGCCGGTCCACCATTCCTGCGTCGTCGCCACGAGCGCGTTGAAGGCGTCGCGCCGGCTCAAGGTCGAGCCCATCACCTGGCCGGGCGTGTCTTCCTCGGGAGACGGCCCGCCGGCGATCCAGCCCTCGAGTTCGAGGCGCTTGAACTTCGTGAAGAGGAACTGCCCGGGGCCCGGGATTGCCGCGGCGGCATCGCCAGCGGCGGCGACCGCGGCGGTTTCGTGGAGGATCTCGGCGGCCGCGGGCTGCGCGGTCGGCCCGGAGGAGAGGACGAAGATGCCGGCGACTGCGGCGGCGAGCGCGGTCGCGCCGGCGAAGCCGAAGAGGCGCCGTCGGCGCGAAAAGAGACTCCGCCGCCGGCGGGCTGGGGCCACGACGGCAGGAGCCGGACCAGGGTCGAAGCGGGCCTCGAGCGCCCGCCAGGCGGCGGCGCGGGCGGCGGGGTCCTCCTTTACGCGCTCGGCGTGGAAGTCCCGCATCAGGGTCAGCTCGTCCATCACTTACCTCCAGAGGAAGTCGGGTTTGCGGTCGGTAGGTCGGCGGTCAGAAGTCCGAGGGCGCCCTGCAGCCGCCCGCGAGCCCGGGAAAGCCGGGACTTGACGGTGCCGAGCGGGATTGCCAGGGCGTCGGCGACCTCGGCCTGGCTCAGTTCCGCCCAGACGAGGAGACCGAGCACGTCGGCCTCCTCGGCGGGAAGGTCGGCCAGGGCTCCGGCGAGATGGCCTCGCAGCTGTTCGGCGTCGAGACGATCCTCGACGCCGTCGATGCCGGCGCCGTTCTCCGCTGTCATCGCCGCGATCGCGCGCAGTTCGACGATCTCGCGGCGGCGGTGGTTGTGCGCCAGGTTGGTGGCGATCCCGAACAGCCACGGCCGAGAATTCGAGCGGCCGCGGTCGAAGTGGGAACGGCGATCGAAGGCGACGAGGAAGGTCTGGGCGGCGAGCTCGTCGGCGAGGTGCGCGTCGAGGCGCCGTTGCAGGTAGCCGTGGACGGCGTCGTAGTGGCGTTCGAAGATCACGCCGAAGGCATTCGGGTCCCAGAGGGACATCCCGATCGCTTCGCTGTCGCTCTGGCTCTCGCTCATCTACCTGTTCTTGTCTGCATCCCGGAAAACGGTTCGCGCCGAAGCCATTCGAAGTTCGGGACCTCCCGGCCCCCCGCGTCCGTAGTACAGGATGTGGTCTCTGACCGTTCCCGGCGAAGCGAACCTGGACGGCGCCTCGGAGCGGGCGCTGATCGCCGCCGCGCAGGGCGGCTCCGAGCCGGCCGTGGCGGAGCTGTTCAGGCGACACTGGCCGGATACCCACCGTGCCGCGTTCCTGATCGTGCGTGACGCCGCCGCTGCCGAGGACATCGCCCAAGAGGCATTCCTCGCGGCACTGAGCGCGCTCGGGCGCTTCGACCGCCGCCGCCCCTTCTCCCCCTGGCTGCACCGGATCACGGTCAACAGGGCGATCGACTGGAGTCGGGCGCAGAGCGTTCGGAGCGAGGTCGCCGCCACCCCGGCGCTGCTCGACGCGGTCGGCTCCGAGCCGCCGCTCGACCAGTCCTCGGGTGGCATCGGCGAGATCGAGGCGGCCCTGGCAGAGCTGCCGGCCGAGCAGCGGGCGGTGGTCGTGCTCCGCTACCTGCTCGAGTACACACCGGGGGAGATCTCCCGCATGCTCGAGCTTCCCCGGGGGACGATCAACTCGCGCCTGCGGCGCGGGCTCGACCGGCTCTCGGAGTCCCTCGAAAGGGAGGCGCGATGAGCGAGGACCGCCTCCGCCAAGCCCTCCGCGAGGTCGAGATCCCCGACCGCGACGGCGCCGAGGAGCGGGCGCTGCGAATGGTCCGCGCCGCCGCCTCCCAGGGGAGCCTCGGCGAGCGAGTCGCCAGGCGGCCGCGGTTCGGCAGGCGCGGCCTTCAGGCCGCGGTCGCCATCGGGCTGATCGCCGCCCTGGTCAGCCCCGCGGGCGCGGCGGTGAGGCACTTCGTCCGTGACGCCGTGGATGATGGGCAGCGCCCAGCCCAGCTCGCCCTGACCTCGCTCCCCACCACCGGCAGCCTGCTGGTCGACTCTCCGCGCGGGCCCTGGGTCGTCCACGCCGATGGCTCCAAGCGCCTGCTCGGCGCTTACGAAGAATCGACTTGGTCCCCGCACGGCCTCTACGTCGCCGTGACGAAGGGTCAGGAGCTGGCGGCGGTCGATCCCGAGGGAGAAGTCCGCTGGACCGTCGCCAGAGCGGGAGGCATGAAGGATCCCGCCTGGTCCCCCGACGGCTTTCGCATCGCCTATCTAAGCGGCCGCCAGCTGCGAGTGATCGCCGGCGACGGCAGCGGCGATCGCGCCCTGGTCGACGCCGTCAAGCGGGTTGCGCCGGCCTGGGCGCCCGGAGCCGGGCGGTCGCTCAGCTTCGTCGATTCCGGAGGTGTCGTCCGCACCCTCTCGGTCGACACCGGCCAGCAGACCTCGGCGGTCCCGGCCCCGCCTGGGACCAGGCGCCTGGAATGGTCGCGGGACGGCTCCCGACTGCTCGTCGTCGCCCCGGGCGAGCTGCAGCTGCGGGACCGGAGCGGCAAGCTCCTCTGGCATGACGAGGCGCCGCGAGGGGCCGGCTTCGCGGCGGCCGCCCTCTCACCGTCGGGGCGCGACGTCGCGGCGGTGGTCGCCGCCGCGACGGGAACCCGCAGCGAACTGCTCAGCCTCGCGCCCGGCGAGCCGCCGCGCCGGCTCTTCTCCGGATTCGGACGCCTCGGCGAAGTCGTCTACTCGCCCGACGGCCGCTGGCTCCTGCTCGCCTGGCGAAGCGCCGACCACTGGCTCTTCCTCAACCCGGCAGATCCCCGACGGGTCGTCGCCGTCTCCGACGTCGCCGCCCAGTTCAACCCCGGTGCCACCTCGCCGGCCGCGTTCCCGAGCGTCGCCGGTTGGTGCTGCCCACCGGACCGCTGACCCTGTTCGGAGTCAAAGCGGGACCTCGTGTGGAGCCGGAGCCGTATTAATGACATGAAGAAGGTCGCCCTCACAGCCCTGGCCCTCCTCACGCTCCTTCTCGGAAGCGGCTGTGGCTCGAGCACGCCCCAGCAGCGGTCCGGCCAAGAACGAGGGACCGTCGCCCCGATCAACTACGACACGATGCGGGACAAGGTCGTCCTCGGCCTGGCCAAGGCCTTCCGCGCCAGCACCCCCGCCGGCCCGGCCCGCTTCGGCCTCTGCGTGCGCCTGGGGATGAGACGCGTCCTCACTCCGACCCAGCTCGATCGCCTCCTCGCGATCCACCACCGCCCAGGCGGCCAGCAGCTCGCCGCCCAAGCGCTCAACGCCCTCGCGGCGCCGATCGGCGCCAGCTGCGGCGGCGCGCGTTACGTACCCGAGCTGGTCGCGGCCGCGGAAGCCCTCGACGGCGACTATCCCCTCAGCCGACTCGGCCTCGCCGCCCGCCGACTCGGAGTCACCTACGGCCCCTACCTGGGAATCAGCTGCCGCAGGCCGGGCTCGACCGACTGCGACCGGGTCGGTGTCGACGTTGTCCTCCACCGCGACGCGCGCTCCGTAAGCGTCTCCCTCGGAGGCCGCCGGTTGATCCTGCGCACCCCCGGCCTGCACACCGGCCGGGCCGGCCGCGACTGGGTCGGCTACCTCGATCGCGCCGGCCTCGAGCGACCCGACAGTCCCTTCTTTGTCCCGACCCACGACCAGGGCGCGCCCGGTTGGGCCGGAAGCCGTTCCGCCGTCTACCTGCCCGTACGCCTGAAGATCACCTATCCCGACGAGACCACCGCCGCCGGCACCCTCCCCCACGTCCTCCTCAGTCCCGGCTGGGGCTGAGGACCCACCTTGACCACGGCGGGCCCGCGCGCAGCTGATGGCGCCGCGACCGAGCCCGCAAGCAGGCGCTCTCGGGTCGGCTCCTGGCCTCGCTACTGACCCTGGGCGCTGAAGGAGATCGAGGCCACCGGTTCGCCGGCGGCGAAGACGCCGCTCTTGCCCTGCGGCTTGGCGAAGACCTCGTTGAAGGTCTCGGCCATCCCGCCATCCATGCTGAGGGTGCCGCCGGCTAGATCGATCCTTCGCCTGCCGGCGTCACTGGAGACTGTGGCGCCGGCCAGCGACAGCGGCGCGACCTGGATGCGCCCCACCCTGCCGGCGTAGGGCGGCGACGGCTCCGAGTCGACTTCAGGCTGGTACGCACCGGCCGCGAAGTCGAACCAACCTTCCGCCCAGAAGATTTGACCGCCGCCGAGCTGGAGGAATTCGATCGCTCCCCCAGTTTCGAGCCGGCCCGAACCGAGGTCGGGAGCGACCGTGCCACCGACGATCGAGAGCGTGAACGGCCCGGGGTGTTCGGCCGGGAAGATCGGGTTGACGGCGACGAACAGCGAACTCAGCTTGGCGGCGAACGCCGGGTCGAGCGTCACCGAGGCATCGCCCCCGGCGAGCACGGTAACGGCCTCGGGCACGGCGATCGTCCGCGCCGAGGCGAAGGGCAGCCCGTCCCTGATCACGCCGCGAAGGTTCAGCTTCTTCGCCAGCCTCGTCGCCAGCTTCGAGGAGAGCCTGAGCCGATTTACCGCGACCTTCTCGCCAAACCCGTGACGGGCCATGGAAAGGGCCCCAGCGGACCCGATCTTGAGCTGGCCTCCGCCCGCTTTGGCCGAGAACGGAGCGTGCCGCTGGGTCATTTTCAATTGCAGCGCCTTCAGCGGAATCGACCCCGACCCGGAGACGAAACGGAGGGCGCCTTCGTGCTCGATCGTGCCCTTCCCGGAGCTCGGGTCGAGCTTGCCGCCGGCGACCGGGAAGCTGATCGTTCGGCCGCTCAGCTTCGCCGGCGCCACCGCCTTCAGCTCCACCCCGTGGGACTGCATCAGTGCCAGGAAGGAGCGGTCGAGGGTCAGCTTCGTCGCTCCCGAACCGACCGGGTCGTAGTCGCCGCGCGCGGCCGGCGCCATGCATAGCAAGAGGGCAGCGCCCAGAAGCGCCACGCGCGCGCGCCTCATTCCTTGACCCTGCAGCTCTTGGTCACCGGGACCGAGATCCGTTCGGAGCCCGCGAAGTAGAAGGTCGTGAAGGCAAGCGGATAGGTGGTCGTGCGGGTCCCGCTCGGTGCTGGGCAGGCGGCGTTGAAGAAGCTTCGCTGCATGCCGCGATAGGTGAACTTGCGCCGCAGCGTCAGCTTGATGCGGTCGACGAAGCCCCAGTCGCCGAGTGCCTGCGGCAGCGAGGCGGACAGCTCGGTGGAGTAAGGCCCATCGGCGATCCGCTTGATCGCGAAGGTGATGACGAATGAGGTGTTGACCGGCTGCTCGGCGTAGATGTGGGCGAAGAGCACCGGCTCGTCACCGCGCCGGCCGTTGAAGACCAGCAAGCGGCCGCGGGTCGGGTAGGGGTGTTGCTCGGGGAAGATGACCGAGGCCCAGAAGCGACCGGACCCGACCAGCGCGTCGCCGCAGTTGGCGACCGCCCGGTCGCTGGGCCCTGGCTGGATCTGCGCCAGCGCGCAGGTCGGCAGCCCGGTGTAGTCGAGCCGGCCGTTGCGGTTGACCTCGACCTTCATCTTCCGGAGTTGCGGCGGCACCTCGCCGGTGGCGGAGGCGACGTGACCGGAGAGGAAAACCGCGATCGGCGCCGGCTCCTGGCGGGGCAGCTTGAAGGGGAGGATTCGGCTCTGCACCGTGATCCGCAGCTTGCCCACCTGGACGACGGCGGCACCGGCAACCGCGGTCAGCCCGATCAGGCCCACCAACGCCGCCGCCACGACCGCAAAACGTTTCCTCATCCAGCGGCGTGTCGGTGACGCCCGGCGCGTCGGGACTTGCCGCACTTCACCTTCAGCACCGGACCAGATTTGCTGACCTTGCCGTTCTGACCGGTGAACGAGACGATCGCTCGGTGCCTGGCTTTGCAGAGGTCGGCGGAATTGACCAGGAGCCCCTTCCTACCACCCCGCATCGTGAGGGTGAACTTCGTCACCGGGGCATCCGGCACCGCCTCGAAGGTATTCCGGATCCGCCCGTTTTGAATCGAGTCGATCCGTCCATCGAGGTTGATGTCGATCTTGCCGCTGTGCAGCGCCGCGACCAGGTCAGGCAGCGCATGCGATGAGGAACGCAAGAAGACCGGCCCCTGGAGCGGTTCGTCGAGCACCGGGGTGATTGCCTTCGCGTACCCGTAGATCGACCCCCGGGGGCAGTTCTCACCCGGAACGGCGGAGGAGTTGAACTGGACCCGGGTGCAGACCGTCTTGATGTGCTGGTTGTCGAGGAACTCCGAGTGCGGCAGCGTCACCTGTGCCCTACCGATGTTGGCGTCACCCTTGCGCGCGGTCAGCACCGCCTGGAAGCGCGGGTTGTCGCCGCGCTTGGTCCCACCGAACAGCCGCAGGTCAAGCTTCGGCTTGAAGCCGAGGCTGGCGCAGTCGGCTGCCTGGAAGGGGCTCGTCACGGTGACAGGGTTGTCGTCCGCGTCGATGCTGAAGTCGAGGCCGGAACCGAGCACGGTCGAGGCGGTCGAGGTCCGCGTGCAGCTGGTCGGGTTGAGGACGAACTCGGGTCGGTCGACGTAGGCGCGGATGTCGCGGGCGTGGACCACGATCCCGTCGATGATGTGCGGGATCGGATCGGACTTGGCGGAATCGATGGAGACTTCCGCGGTCTCCGGGTTGACTTTGAGCGCCTGGCGGATGACGACGGTGCCGAGGTCGAACGGGCCGACCTTGGCCGCGGTGATCGCCGTAATCGAGAGCGCCGAGCCGTTGTACGGGCCGGCGAGGTAGATCCTGCCGGGGACGTAGGTCAGCACGGTGCCGACGCCTGCGCCGACCAGGGTGCTTCCGACCTCCGAGGCCGCCGGGCAGGACGGGCTCGTCAGCTCAGCGGCTCCCGTCCGTCCCCGTGCCGCGGCGATCGCCGCGTCGGGACAAAAGGGGATCCCGGCCAGCTTGCCGATGATCCCCGGCGGCAACTTGATCGAGAAGCGGGTGAACTCCTGTTCGCCGTCGTTGCGGCTGAGGCGCAGATCAAACGGTGAGTAAGAGCCCGCCGAATTGTTGAGCGTGCCGGCGACGAGACCCGGGCGGAACGGCGGCGCCCCCGCACTCGGGCAGGGGCCAGCGCCGACGCCGCTGGTGATCCGAAACGGCGTCTTGATCGTCTCCACGTCGCTGGGGCTCATCGCCGACCATGGCGTCAGCTCCGAGGTGATCTCGTAGGTTCCGCAGGAGGGCGGCGTCGAGAGCGGCGCCCGCGCGCCTTCGCGGAAGTTCAGGGTGAACCTCGAGAACGGCAGCTGCGGCAGGTTGTCGAAGGTCGTCACCAGCCGTCCCGTCTTCGGATCGGGGACGACCTTGCCGGCTGCCCTGACGATGATCCCTCGCTCGGGGACGCGAGCCACCATGTACATCGCCAGCAACGTGTCGAACGGGTTCTCCTCCCCGGGCTTCGACGTCGCTGGATCGTCGGTCTGGGCGATGAACAGCGAGCCTTCGGCCGGTTCGGTGAGGAGCGGCGACTCGATCCTCACCGTGCCGAGCTTCGAGGAGTTCGGGCAGCCGGTGCCAGGCGGAGCGGTGAGCGCTTCGCGACTGAAGTCGGCGGGCGTGCAGGCACCGAGGCCTTCGCCTGCCGAGGGGTTGATCGTCATCCCCTCCGGCAGCTTCACCACCGCTTTCTTTACCTCCGCCTGGGTCAGGCCCGTGGGGTTGATGATCCCGTCGTCCGGCAGTTCAAGCGCGAACTCGAGGCCGCTGGCCGTCTCGGCCGATTGCACGCTTGGCCGGGCCGCGACTGAAGGCGTGAACGGCACCCGCTCGCATTCAGTCATCCCGCTCGGGGCCCCCGCGGTGTCATGGGTGAGGATGCTCTGGAAGTCGAGTTCGCCTTTCCAGGACTCGGCCGACAGCGTCGCGGCAAGGGGACCGTCGGCGCAGTCGACTGGCGTCGTCAGGAACGCCTTCGGCGTGCCGTGGTAAATGCACGGTTCCGGCGCGCCCACGGTCGAGCAGCCGAAGTACTGGGCTTTCCGTTCGCTGTCGTGCACGGAGCTCCCCGGCACCCCCCAGATCGTGATTTCGACGTCGGTTACCGGCAGCGTCTCGTCGGTGTTGATCGACTGCACGGTGAGGCCGTAGTCGCCGTCGCTGCGCAAGGTCGGGGTGAGGATGATCGGAACCGTTATCGCCCAGAATCCGAAGGCGGCCGGCTGCCCCGCCGGCGGCACCAGGTTGAAGATCGGCGTCGAGACTTTTTCCATGGCGCCGCCGTAGAAGTTGACTTCAACGGTCGCGATCCCGATCTGGGCGTCGTCGAAGCAGTGGTTGTTGAAGGCCACCTTGCCGAATTCGTCCATCGTGCACTGCGGCATCGCATACGGATTGCCGACCAGGCCCGGAGGCAGGGCGACGCCACCGTTGCGCAGATTTGCCCCGGCGGGCATTCGGATCGCCGGGTCGTTGCGGCGTGGGTCCGTTTCGGTTTCGAGCCTGAATTTGGTGGTGACCCCGAACGGGTGGGCGCCGGCCCGCAGGTCGGAGGTCCCATCCTGGTTGTGGATGGTGAAGTCGAAGGACCCGGGGACGATTCCGAATCGCGCCGCCTCGGCGCTCGGCGCGGACGTCAGGGCGACACACCACACGGCGGCGAAGGCCAGGGCGATGGCGATCCTGAGACGGGTCATGATCTTGCTCTCCTTGCTCATCGCGCCTTACCGGTGCTTTCCGGTCTTGCCATGGCCGCTGCCCTTGCTGGCGCTCTTGCGGTGCTTCTTGCCCTTCTTTCTGTGGTGCTTCTTCCTAGCGTGCTTCTTCCGCGCGTGCCTCTGCTTGACGTTGCCGGCGCCGTTGAAGCTGGCGCTGGCCGGCGTCGCGTCGTTGGGCGGCGTCGGCGGCGGCTGGCAGGCATCGCCGTCGCAGCCGACGACAGGCGGCGGCGGTTCGGGCAGTCCGCCTCCAACCCTGGCGTCGTAGACGTCGTAGTTGTCGTCCTTGTCCCAACCGACGAGCCGGTCGCGCGTCGCGAAGAAGATGTCGTCGCCGCTGACGCTGGCATCGACGAACCAGGACTCGGCACCGCCGACACCACTCGAGATCAGGCTCGGAACCCCGTTCTGGTACTCGTAGACGTCGCTCTGCCCATTGGAATCACGCAGAGCCAGCGGTTCGAAGCTCTGGAAGATCACCCGGCCGTCGTCGCCGACGTTGCGGAGGTGGTGTTCGGTCGGGTTGCCTTCGCCGAAGTCTTCCAACGTCGCCGCGGTCGAACCCGGTTTCCCATCGGGCCGGCAGGAGACGCAGACGAGCGCGCCGTCGGCCCCGTCGTAGCGGTAGGCCTGGTCGGTCCCGGCGTTGTCGTAGCTGGTCAGCGGCGCTTTCGAGACGAACAGCAGGTAGCGGCCATTAGGGGAGACGCTGATCGAAACAGGCTGGTTGAACGCATTCGAGGCCGGAGTCAGCAGGTCTCCGCTGCTGGCGGTCGCGACTTCCCGGACCGTCCCCTGGCTCCCATTGGCTTCCCAGAGGTAGATGTGCCTGCCCGGTTCGGGGTTGCCCCCGGACAGCAGCTGGTTGCTGGTGGTGAAGTAGACGCGAGCGAGATTTGCGCTCGCCACCAGCATTCCCAGTTCTTCGGTCGGGGCCGCCGCGGTGTTCCCCTTGGAGAGCAGGGTCAGGCGGGAGCCCGCCGGCCTGGAACCGTCATAGAGATAGAGGTCTTCGTTCGAGTTTTCATCGGCGTCGACGAGGTCCCTTTCGGTCCGAAAGAGGACTTTGTCCTGGCCATTGGGAAAGGTCGGGCGCAGGTAGGTCGCCTGACCGGTCGGGACGGTGGCAGGGACGGTCCGCTCGTCGACGTCGATCTGAGTGGTCGAGCTCCCGTTCGCGCGGTCGTAGAGATGTTCTCCTGCGCTGAAGAAAAAGTGCTTTCCGTCCGAGGTGATCCCGCCGGGCACACCGAGGCTGGGCACCTCCCCGGGCAGCACCGAGGCGAGCCGCAGCGCACCGTTCACGTACTCGTAGGAGCAGACCGGCAGGTTGCTGTCCTGCGTGTCCGGGTCGGCGCTTTCGCAGGGAGAGTT
Organism: Solirubrobacterales bacterium; assembly: GCA_040510155.1. Classification (GTDB taxonomy): domain Bacteria; phylum Actinomycetota; class Thermoleophilia; order Solirubrobacterales; family 70-9; genus VAYN01. Next base: position 25,225 of record JBEVJP010000027.1, read on the forward strand.
GGCGGTCAGATGCCTTACTGAGCTGAGGGCGAGATGGCTGTAGTCGGCCGAGCCGCCGGCGAAGCCTGCCCCGACGAAGTTGCCGGGCAGGATCGGGCTGACTAGGCGGTAGGTGTTGTTGATGTTGTCGCGCAGGTACCAGTTGAGATACGAGATCAAGCCCGGGGTCTGATCGGAGGGGTGCGCGGGATCGAGGCCAGGGTCGTGAGGCTTGACGATCTGGACCAGAAACCCCTTCGCGAGGTCTTCGGTGAAGCCGAATTGGCCCGTGCCGGTGTAGAAGTTGCCGTCCGGCGGGGTGATTCCGCTCGTGTTCCAGCCGTCGGTGCCCCGGCGCGCGAGGTAGTCGGAGATCAACCCCGCGCGCGAGGTGGGCTGCCCGGCGAAGCTCGCCGGCGACTTGAAGGCAACCGCGTCGCCGGAGGACGAGGCCCAGGCGTAGCCGCGGAAGACGTCGCCGTTGTTCTTGTCGGGAGGCGAGACCATCTCCCAGGCACGGCCGTCCGGAAGCTGGCTCCGGCCAATGCTCGATTCGCTCACCACAGGCGCCGTGGTCACCGTCTGATCCTCGCCCTCCACGGTCCCGCTCGGGTTGCTGGCGACGACGCGGTAGTGATAAGTCGTCGAGGGCCGCAGGCCGCCGACGACCTGACTGGCCAGCTGCGGCGCTTCACCCGCGGGTGCCGCGGCATCCTTACTGGCGGGCATCGACGCACCGTAGGTCGCGGAAAGCCCGTACTCGATCCAGTACGTGGTCGCTTCTCCCTGCGAGTTGACCAGGCCCCCCATCAACGCCCGCGTGCCTCCCGCTAGCGCAAAGCCGGGAAGGGCCTGAACAGTCGGAGCACCCGCCGCGAGCGCGGGGGTCGTGCCCAGGCCTGGAATGGCGAGGACAGCAATGAGCGATCCCGCCGCTAGCGCCTTCGCAAAAGCTTTCACTTATGTATCCCCTCCATGACGAGCGTGTTGCCCGTCTCCCGTTGCGGCTGAGGACATCCCAGCCATCCCTGCTGCCTCCCGACAGTAAACGCAGGCTTATTTATACCCGAACGCGGTGGCTAAAAACAGTCGCATTTACGACGAGATCGGCTGCCGCCGAGGACCCCGGGCGAGGATTGCATGCCTCGCTCACTTCCGCGGCTTCGGCCCCCAGTTCGGGTCGGTGTCGTATTCACCGTTCGAGTCCAGGATCGGCCGCGGGTCGGCTCCGTTCAGCACGAAAAGCGTGGGGTTGACGATCTGCCCGAGCTCGTCGCGGACCGAGCGGTCGATGACGAGCTCCTTGCCCGACGGCGAGTAAGCGGGACTGTGGGGATCGTCGAACGTCGTTTCCTGCCGCGAGCCTTCGAAGATCGTCTGCGAGCGAAGCGAGCGCAAGACGATCTCGTCGATACGACCCGCGCCCGAGCCGCCTCGCGAGTAGTGCTCATATACGACCCGCGTGCCGGAGGGCGCGAAGTCCGGATCGCGATTTTCGTCCGGCCCTTTGGTCAGCGGACGCGCGGCGCGGGATCCAGGTCGGATCAAGGCGAGGTTCGAGCGGCCGAAGAGGGCCTGCGCCGGCTTGCCGCGTTCGAAGTTCTGCGTGAAGGCGATCAGGCCTGCCCGCGAAGCGGTGGGCTCGATGTCCTGGATGTCATTTCGGGTCAGCTGCTTGAGGCCGCGACCATCGGTGCGGACGCTGAAAAGCTCGAAATCGCCGCCGTCGGGAGTCACTGCCGAAAAGATGAGACGACGTCCCGACCCATCGAAGGTGACCGACTCGATCCGCCGTGGCATCGGGCGCCGGAAGATCGGCCTTCCCGGCTGGTTGAGGGCTTGGACCTCGATTCCCTTCACGAAGAGGTTGCTCCAGGTCTGCCCACCCTTGGCGTCGGCACCCACGTAGGCGAGGCGACGGCCGTCGGGCGAGATCGAGGGCGAGTACTGAAGCGCCCGCGGCTTGCGGTCCCCGCCGCCACCCGGCGTGAACTGGCGCAGGCCGCTGCCGTCGGGTTCGACCAGCCAGACGCTGAGCCCGCCCGCACGAGTGCTCTGAAAGGCGATAGGACCCGGTTTACCGGGGAATGCCGCTGACGCCGAGGCCGGCATGCCGATCGCGATCAGCGCCAGGGCGAGGGGGGCAGCGAATGCTCTCCAAATGCGGCGGGGGGTCTTCATGAGCCTGCCTTTCTGCGAGGGGCGACCCGGAACCGAAAGAGCGCCGGTGAGGGATCGAGGTTTCCGGCGACGTCGACCGCGACGATCCGGACAGTGTGCTTTCCGACGCCTACCCGATAGGCGCGCGGGGAGCGACACGGCCTGTAGGCGCCGCTGTCGAGGCGGCAGATGAAGACGGCGCTCGGCTCGCCGGCGGTGAAGGCGAAGGTGACCCGCGCTTTCCCCCCGGATCCCGTCAGGACCAGACCCGAGGGACCGTGCACGATCCGCGTCCGCGGGGGCGTGCGGTCGGCGGTCGGCGGCGGCTGGACCGGGGCCAACGGCGGGGACGAGGGCGCGTCCGCGGGTGGACTTGGCTGCGAAGCTGCCGGAGCAGTCGGTTCCGTCGACCCCGGCGGCGTTGGCTCCGGCGGGGTCGGGTCGGGCGGGGTCGGGTCGGGCGGGGTCGGGTCAGGTGGCGTGTCGGGTGGACGGAAGCTGTTCGGGTCGCGTTCTTCGACCGCCTCGCAACCGGTCGGAGCGGCGTCGGGCCCGTTCTCGGTCCGGTCGATCTGCGCCGTGTCGAATCCCGAACCGCAGTCGACCGTGGGGTCGGGATCGGGACCGGGGGTGCCGGAGTTGGCGAGGATCGAGTCGTCGCCGTCGCCGGCGTGGTAGACGTCGGCCCCCGGCCTGCCCAGCAGCTGGTTGGGGCCGGCGTCGCCGACCATGACGTCGGCGAGGCTCGTTCCCTCGGTGTCCTCGATCGCGGCAAGCGTGGTCAGGGAGCCACCCGGACAGCTGGGCGCGCCGCCCGAACCGACCAGGCCGGCACTGCCGGCGCCCATGTCGATCGAAACCGCACTGCCGAAGTTCGCCCAGTTGGCGTTGTCGCGCTCGGAGCCCCCATCGAGGCTGTCGCCCTCGCAGACGGAGTTGGAGATGAAGAGGTCCTCCCCCGGTCCGGCCTGCAGGCTGTCATCGCCACCGTTGTTGGGCAACGCATCGTCGCCCGCGCCGGCATCGACGAGATCGTCTCCGGCGCCGTCGACGTCGGCGTCTTCGGTCGCGCCCGAGGTCAGCTGGTCGTCTTCCTCACCACCCAGCAGCACGATCGACGTCGTCGCCGGGAAGCCGACCGCGGAGATGGTGTCTTCACCGGCGAGCCCCGCAACGAGCACGGAGTCGGGAGGCTCGGTGAGCGGGAAGCTGCCGGCCGGGTTGCCGCCGACGGTCAGCGTCACCGTCGTGCCGGAGTAGGAGGCGACCACGGCGTCATCGCCGCTGCTGCCGCCCAGGAAGACAGCCGGCGCCTGACCCGATTGCGGCGCCATCAGGCCCGCCGAGATCGTCCCGGCTCCCCGCGGAGTGACTTTGGCGCCGCTCGACTCGCATTCCACGCCAGTCGGAACGATGCACCCATCGCCCTCGGCGCCGCCGTAGGCGACGTCGGCGCCACCGTCCCCGTCGATCAGGTCGGCGCCACCGCCGCCGTAGAAGGTCTCGGCGTCCGGAGTCCCGACGATGTAGTCGGCGAAGGGCGTCCCGATCACGGTCTCGAAGTTGCCGAAGGTCGTCTCCGGCGCCAGCGGTTCGTCGACGCCGCCACCCGAGGGCGCGAGGCCGTTGTTGGCGAAATCGCTGCCCAGATCGAGGTAGACGCCCCTGCCGACGTCGGGCGGGAACCCGGCGTTGTCGAAGAACGCCCCCTGATTGGGAAAGCCGGGGGTCGCACCGGTCGCGAAGCTGAGGGTGTCGGTTCCGCCCCCGGAGTCCCCGATCCTGTCGATCGTCGCGTCCCCCCGGTCGAAGTCGTCCCCGGCTTCGCCGTCCAGCGAATCGGCGCCGAAACCGCCGGAGAGGCGGTCGGCGCCGGGTCCACCACGGAGGCGATCGTCGCCGACGCCGCCGTAGAGGCGATCGGCCCCTTCGCCGCCGAATAGCGAGTCGTTTCCGCGCTGCCCGGAGAGCGTGTCGTCGCCGCCTTCCCCCATGACGGTCGTGACGCTGCGGGGAGCCCGAATCGTGTCGTCGCAGGGCGTCCCATAGATCGTGTTACCGACGGTCTGCGGACCTTCGGCGCAGCTGGGAGCTGCAGCGGCCACGGTGGGCGGTGCAACCGCGGCGGCGCCGCACACGACAAGAGCGCCGAGCAGCCGGTGAACGAGAGAGCGTCGGAGGAAAGTCAGAACCATGGACCGAGGGTGACATACCCATCTGGCCCGAAAGGAGACAACCTTGGCTCGATGAGAAAAGGTGCCGTAGGATCGCGCCGTGTCGTTCACGCTGAGGAACCTGAAGGACGATCTGGACGATGTCGGATCCAACTTCGACGGCTCGCCGGACCTGGAGTTCCGCCTGGGAACGCAGGCGCTCGGGCTCGAAAGCTCAGGCCTGGGCTATCAGCGCCTCCCTCCCGGCTGTCGCTTCCCATACGGCCACACGCACAAGAAGCAGGAGGAGGTGTACGTGGTCCTGCGTGGGAGCGGACGGATGAAGCTCGACGACGAGATCGTCGAGCTGAGGGAATGGGACGCGGTGCGCGTCCCGCCCGGCACCTGGCGAGGCTACGAGGCCGGCCCGGAGGGCCTCGAGATCTTCGTCATCGGCGCCCCCAATCTCGGCGAGTCCCCGCGCGAAGACGTCGAAGGCGAGCGCGACTGGTGGACTGACTAGCTAGCGACTCCCCCCTCGGAGGAATCGCAGGAGTTTGGCGTTAACCCTGTCGGCAGCGGTCGAGGCACCGTAGTGTTTCCGCGATGAGGAGGATCCTGGGGACGATCGTCGCATCGCTCCTGGCGCTGGGCATCGGCGTCGCGTCCGCGAACGCCGATCCCCTCTCGATGACCTTCAGCGAAGGGCGAGTGAACGTCGGCAGTCAGCTGTCCGACGCTCCAGTCCTCCAGCCGCCCGACACGGCGTTGTTCTCGGCCCAGATCGATCCCGCGAGCGGCGCGATCACCGAAGGGGCGCTCCCCGTCGCCAGCGTCTCGGCCCCGATAACCGAACCGATTCCGACCGTGGCAACTATCGAGTTCGCGGTTGGAGCCGTGACGGGAACCTTTGCCGAATCGACCGGCGCGCTGACCCTGAGCGGCCTGGCGGCGGGAACGCTGACAGCCGCCGGAGGCAAATGCACCCTCTCCACGAACCCACCGATGCTGACCTTCTCGACGGCAGGGAACAGCGGCGGCGCGAATCCCCGCTCCGGAACGCCTTTCACCGAGGGCCTCGCCGGTCCAGGCGAAATCGCCACCCAGTGGAACGATATGAACGCGACCCCGCTGACGCTCAATGACGTCCTGGTCTGCGCCGCGTTCGACAGCCGCATCGGCGGCCCGGGTGGCGCCTGGCTCCGGCAGGGGGAACCACTCGAGCCGCCTCCACCCGGCCCGGAGCCCGAAGGCGGCGGCTCGGGCGGCTCCGGTGGCCCAGGGGGATCCGGCGGCTCGGGGGGAACAGGCAGCCCGGGCTCCGGTAGCGCCGGCACCTCGGGAGGATCGGCCGGCTCGGGCAGCTCCGGGGACAACGCCGCGCCGCCGAGCGCCAGCTCCACGCCGCCGCCGGCATGCGTCGTCCCCAAACTCGCCGGGAAGACGCTGGCGCGGGCGAAGGCGGCGCTGACGGCCGCCAACTGCACGCTCGGCGAGGTCCGCAAGCCCAATTCGGCCAAGGGAGCGCTCGTCGTCAAGTCGTCCACCCCCGCGGCGGGGGCTAAGCCCGCCAGCGGCAACGTCGACCTCAGGCTGGGCCCGAAGCCCAAAGCGCGCAAGCGCTGATTCGCCAGGCGGGCACGCCCTACGCGCGGACTGCGTGGTTAGTGCCGCTGCTTTCGAAGGCGGCGAAGAGGGCGGCGGCCGCGTCGAGGTCGCCATCGACGGTGATCGCGCCGTCAGCACTGGCCTCGCTGATCGTGCGGCGCCCGCCGCCGAGTGCCGCGACGGTCGCGGGATCCATCGAGATCGAGGTGTCCGCCGCGGCGGTCCCCGGGGGGAGCAGCTCGGCGCGTCCCTCCCGTACGCGCAGGAGCGCCGAGCTGTCGGCGATGCGGAACTCGTAGGTCGCCTCGATGCCTGCGAGCGCCAACGGGTCGACCGGCTGAGTGAAGGGCAAGACGCACCAGGTCGCGTTGAACTGGCGGTCCCCCGGCGCCTCCGGGACGGCGTGGCGTAGGCCCCAGGTGATGAGCGGGACCAGGGCCGCGGCCAGCTCGCGGCCGGCGGGCGCGAGGTCGTACACCGTCGCGGCAGCCGGCGGGGGAAGCAGCCGTCGCTCGATCACCCCGCTGTCCTCGAGTTTCGCCAGCCGCTTGGCCAACAGGCTGGTGCCGATGCCCGACAGGCCTTCGGCGAGATCCGTGTAGCGCTTCGGCCCCGACATCAGCTCGCGGACGATCAACAGAGTCCAGCGCTCGCCGACGAGGTCGAGCGCGCCGGCAAGACCGCAGTACTGGCCATAAGAGCGCTCCGTCACCCAGTCTCCTTCATAATTTTATGCCGCTACTTCTTTTTCTTATGTTAGCGTTGCGGGGACTCGGATCGTCGGGGAGACACCGTGGCAGAGACCAGTGAGCTGATCATCGTCGGTGCGGGCATCGCCGGGCTCAATGCGCTGGCGGTCGCCAGCCGCTACCTCTCCCCACGCGACCGGGTCGTCCTCCTCGACAGCCGCCCGCGCGCCGGCGGCATGTGGGTGGATACCTACGACTTCGTCCGGCTGCACCAGCCCCACCCGATCTTCACCGCCGGCAACATCGCCTGGCAGCTGGACAGACCGGCCAGCCACCTGGCAACCCGTGAGGAGGTGCTCGACCACCTGCGCCACTGCGTCGATGTGGGGCGCACGAAGCTGGATCTCGACGAGCGCTTCGGCTGGGAGTACGTCGAGCACGCCGAGGCCGGCGGCAACGTATCGGTGACCGTGCGGGACCCGGACGGGCGGATCGAGACGCTGACGACCAGGCGGTTGATCAAGGCGTATGGCAACCACGTCCTCCCCAGCCCGCCGCTCTCGCTCTCGAGCGCCGCCGTACGCTCGACCACTCCGGAGGCGCTGTCGGGCCTGCTTGCCGAGCGGGCCGAGGACAGCAGCCCGATCTGGATCGTCGGCAGCGGCAAGACCGCCATGGACGTCGCTCTGATGCTGCGCCGCGAATGCCCCGGGCGCGACCTCAACATGGTGGCCGGCTCGGGCACGATGTTCAGCCGTCGTGAGACGTTCTTCCCGACCGGCCCGAGACGCTGGTACGCCGGCACCCGCATCAACGCGATGCTGCGCCAGGTCGCCCTCCGTTTCGACGGCACCAACGAGCAGGACGTCGCCGCGTGGTTCGCCGACACCTACGGCATCAGCCCATCGGCTGGGCCGGCCAACTTCTTCAGCGCCTACCTTTCCGACGCGGAGTGCAGAGAGGTGCGCGCCGCGGTGCGGCGGATCGAACCCGGACACCTCGACGACGTGCTCGATGGCGCTGACGGGCCGGCGATCGTCCTCCGCGACGGCCGGTCGCTGCCCATCCCGGCCGGTAGCTGGGTCGTCAACTGCACCGGTTACCTCGCCCAGCCGCGACGTCCATACGAGCCGTTTGTCTCGGAAACGGGCAACGTGCTGTCGATCCAGCTGCGCTCGAGCGTCACCGGTCCATTCACCTCGTTCGCCGGCTACCACCTGACGCACCTGATGTTCCGCGGCAAGCTTCGCGCCGCGCGACTGTACGAGCTCGACGTCGAGGACCTCGCCACGAAATCGCGGTCCGCCGTCATCTGGGCCTCGATCACGCTGTCGATGTACAACCTCGGCCGCATCGCCCGCGCCTTGCCGCCGAAGGTCATGCTCGACTGCGGCCTCGACTTCGACCGCTGGTACCCCGGGCCCCGGCGCATGGCAGGAGCCACCGCGCTCCTCGCAACCCAACCTTGGGACGCGTCCCGCTATCGCGGGACCCTCGACACGCTCGGCAAGCGATTCGACGTGCGGGTCGGCCCCGCGTCCGCTAGGTGCGAGCTCGGTGTCCCGCGAAACGCCCAACTCCAACATCGGCGAGGTACTTCGAAGCCTCGAAGCGGGTGATCTGCTCGACGTCATCCATGACGGCCAGGATCATCGTTGCCACGTGGTCCGATGGCCGCCACGCTCATAGGACGTGATCCGCGCTAGGTACCTTTCCCACGATCGGGCCGCAGCGCACGTCGAAGCGCTCCTGCACCCGATCCAGGGCCATCCGCCAATGCTCGCGCTCGCGCCGCGATGCGCGCGCGAACCGCACGGCGCCGACGAGCCAACGGTGCGGTGGATACCAGAGCTCGAAATTGAGTCCGTTCTTAGTGAGAACCTCCCGGGGCGTGTTGTCGGCGATCAGACTGAGGTTGTAGAGGTGCGCCGTCACGGCCGCACACGCCCATGCTTCCCTGGATTGCTCTGCCAGCTCGTTCCCGTCCAGCTCGTAAAGTGGCAGCTTGCTCAGCTGTCCCAGCATCATCAGGTGGCCGAGGTAGTAGCCGCCGAATGAGGGGAGCAGACTTATGGAGTTGCGGTTGGAGATGACACCGACATTGCCACCCGCCGACATGTAAGGCTCATACGCGGGCTGTTGCGCCTGCTCGCCGAAGATGTAACCCGTGCAGTTGACGAGCCAGGACCCGGATTCGATCTGGCGAGTTGCGCCGCTGCGAAGCATGAGCTCGACGTGGCCGGGCCGATCGACTGCGTCAACCAAGTGATCGCTCACCATCTCGGTCACTCCCGAGCGAATGGCCCTGGCCTCTTCCTCGGAGAGCAGTCCGAAGACGAAATTCCTCGCGCCGTCGGTGGGGGTGATTCCGACGGTGGCCTGATACCAGTCCAGCGCCTCGCTCTCGTTGGCGCCATCGAAGCGTCGCGCCAGCCCGAGAAGCGTTGACCCGCCCGGGGTGCCGCCCCACCACCTTTTTGCCCCGGCGGGAAATGCCTTGTCGCGACAGGTGAAAAAAGTGCCCGACCCAGCAAGGATGTTGACCTCGCGATCAGGGCACGCCTTGATCAGCGCGTGAGCCGTGTCCATAGCGGTCTTACCGCCGCCGATCACCCACACGGGAGCGCTGCTTTCGGTGATCTCCCCCGTGCGGACGTCGCAGAAGTCGGGGGAGACCGAGTGAACACGCTCGCTTGACACCGCAAGGGGCTGGTTTGGCTCGACCGCAAGCCCTGGTGCCTTGATCAGCCGTTTGGCCTCGGCGAACCGAGGCGTGCCGTCGGCCGACCGGCAGGTCAGTCTGACCGCTTCCTCGCCAGCCTCGTGTGAGAGGAGTTCCGTGCCAAGCCACTCATCCAATCCCACCCGGCCCCTCACCACGTCGACGCAGTGCGAGAAGTGATCGAGCACCTCGTTCTTCGTCGCAAGGTGGCCGCGATCGGCATCGAGTGTCCACTTGATGTCAGCCGCGGTGAAGAAAGGATGCGGCTGGTGCAGGCGCACATAGGGATAGGTATCCACCCACATCCCGCCGGCCCGGCTGCGGCGGTCGATTATCAGGACTCGGTGGTCCTTGGTCAGGTACTGGCTGGCCACCGCGAGTGCGTTGAGTCCAGCCACACCTGCCCCGACGACGGCTAGGTCGTAGGGTCGAGCTTCGCTGGTGGAAACAGTCATGCGCGCCTGTGTTGTCGCCCATGTGCCACGACGGGCAGGCTTGCATCTCATACCCGGGCTCGCATCGGGGAGCTACCCTGAACTTATCTTGGGCGAGGCGGGACTGTTGGAACGTGATGGCGAGCTGGGTGAGATCGCATCGGCCGTCGACGATGCCCACGAGGGCCGAGGGCGCTTGGTCATAGTCGAAGGCGCGGCGGGAGCCGGGAAGAGCGCGGTGCTGGGCGCCGCGCGCGAGTCCGCCGCCGAGACCGGCCTACGTGTGCTGGAAGCACGAGGGACCGAGCTCGAGCGCGAGTTCGCCTTCGGGGCGATCCGTCGCATCTTCGAGCCGGTCCTCATGGCGGCTTCCCAGGCCGAGCGGGCAAAGCTGCTGGCGGGCGCCGCCGCCCCAGCAGAGTGGGTGATCGACCCCTACGAGGCCGGCGACGACCCCCACACTCGCAGCGCAGCGGGGTTCGCTGCGCTGCACGGGATCTACTGGCTGGCGGCGAACGTCGCCGCGGACGAGCCTTTCATGCTGAGCGTGGACGATCTGCACTGGGTCGATACGTCCTCCCTGCGTGCGCTCGAGTATCTGGCTCAGCGGATCGCCGACCTCCCAATCGTCGTCCTATTCGCGTTGCGCCCCGCTGAGCCCGGCTCCCCGGCGGCCCTGCTCGACGCGCTGCGCGGGCAGCCCGGCGTCACGACGCTGTTGCCAGGGGCACTTGGCTCAGGTGCGGTGTCCGAGTTGGTGCGCGCACGAATCCCAGACGCGGACGACGAGGTTTGCGCCGCCTGCCTCGAGCAGAGCGCCGGGAACCCGCTCTACCTCGAGGAGCTCCTGCGCGCCGTGTCTCCCGACGGCGTTGTCACTGCGACGGCGGTGAAGGACGCCTCGGTGCCGTCGCTGGCCGAACGAGTGGCGCGCCGTACCGCGCACGTGGACCCACGGGCACCGGCGCTGACCGGCGCAATGGCGGTCTTGGGCGATGGCGGGCGCCTGGCAATGGCGGCCTCGCTGACCGGCATGGCGGAGGATGACGCCGCTGGCATCGCCCACCGCCTGCGCCGGATCGAGGTGCTCTCCGCCGAGGATCCCTTTGCCTTCGTCCATCCCCTGGTGCGCCGCTCCGCCTACGACCAGCTCTCGGTCACCGAACGAGATGCCGTCCACGCAGCCGCGGCCAAGGCCCTGTCCGATGAAGGCGCGTCGGCGGAGGAGGTCGCGACCCATCTGGCTTCCGTGCGTCCGGCGAAATCGATCGCAGCCGCCGCGGGGCTGATGGCCGCGGCCGATCAGGCCCTGGGGCGGGTCGCTCCCGATGCCGCAATCGACTGGCTCGAGCGGGCGCTGGAGGAGAGAGCCCCAGAGCCAGAACCCGCGGAGATCCTGCTCGAGCTGGGAATGGTCGAGGTGGCCGGCCGGGACCTGGCCGCGGTCGAGCATCTGCACGCCGCCCTTGACCTGACCGCCTCGGCCGCGCTGCGGGCGCGGATCTCGGTGGCGCTGGCCGAGATCCTCGTCCACGCCGGCCAGTGGGAGGCAGGCCGCGACGTAATGGCAGGGGCCGTGGCCGGGCTCGATCAGGACGACACGGAGACGGTCTTGGAGGTCCTCGGGTACTGGTCGGTGGTCACGTTCTACGACCCATCGTTGGTGGGGGAATTCGATCGCCTCAGGGATCGCTTCGAAGAGCTCTCAACCGGTGAGACTTGGCCCGCGTACGCCCTCAGGGCGATGCTCGCCCTGGCCAAGGGGCTGCGCGGCGAGCCCCGCGAGGAGGTCGTCGCCCAAGCCACATATGCCCTGGAGGGCGACCGGCTGATGGGCGAGCGGGCAGCCGGAGCCTGGGCCTCGCCGCAGGCCCTGACCGCGCTTGTGGCGGTCGACGAATTCGAGCTGGCGCTGAAGGCCTGCGAAACGCTTGCCGAGCAGTCGCGGCTCTCTGGATCGTTCATGGGGACGACCGGCAGCCTCGGCTTCCGGGGTTGGATCTTTGCCAAGCGCGGCGACCTTGCCGCTGCCGAGGCCGAACTCCGCATCGCCTGGGACCTCGTTAACCAGGCGGGCATGCCGCTGCTGATCACGAGTGCCATGTACTTCCTCGTCGACGCCGTGCTCGAGCGCCCGGGCCTCGATGACGTCGCCGAGCTGGTCCACGGCCTTGGGCTGGAGCAGGCGTTCCTCGCCAGCTGGGGCGGAGCCATGATGTTCGAGGTCCGCGGACGGCTGCGGTTGATGCAGGGAGATCGGCGCGGCGCGGTCGAGGACCTCCGTGAGGTAACCGAGGTCGCGCGCGCCCTGGGTGTGGGCCCCACTTTCTCACCGTGTCGCTCGGCCCTTGCGCTCGCACTCGGCCCGGAGGAGCGCGCGGAGGCGGCCGAGCTGATCACCGAGGAGCTCGAGCTCGCGCGCGCGTCCGGGCTACCCCGCCCGGAGGGAGTCGCGCTGCGCGCCGCCGGCCTGCTCGCCGGGGGCAAGGACGGGATTGCCCAGTTGCGCGCTTCGCTATCGGCCCTCGAGCGATCGGAAGCGGCGCTCGAGCGCGCCCGCACCCAGGTCGAGTTGGGAGCAGCCCTGCGTCGAGCGGGGCAGCGGGCGGCGGCGCGCGAGCCCCTGACCGAGGGAATGGACCTGGCGCATCATTGCGGCGCGGCGCGCCTCGTTGAACGGGCACGCGACGAGCTGCGCGCAACCGGGGCACGGCCACGGCGGGTCGTGCATACCGGCGTGGACGCATTGACCGCGAGTGAGTTGCGCGTCGTCCGCCTTGCCGCCAACGGAAACTCCAATCCCGAGATTGCCCAGGAGCTCTATGTGAGCATCAAGACCGTGGAGACCCATCTCTCGCGTGCCTACTCAAAGCTGGGACTGGCCGGGCAAGGAGCACGTGCTGGACTGGCAGAAGTTCTTTCTCCAGGGCCTTGACTCGCACGGACCCGAGAGGCCCAAAGCGGCCTGTCTAACGCGCCCTCCGAGCGCGCGAGCATGAGTCATCTCAATTCCCGATCGAAGGCCCAGCCGCCCCGCCCCACGGGAAGTAGCGCGCCGCCTCCACCGAGATCAAAGCCAGGTGAGTGAAGGAGGAGATCGAGCGCCGCAGCGATCGCCGTTTCCTGGGCCTTAGTCCTATAGCGGGGGCAGGATTCGAACCTGCGACCTTCGGGTTATGAGCCTTGGCTGTGAGATCAGCTGGGCTAGGCAGAGCGCTTTCTAGAGCGATTTTCGCGAAATCGAGATCGGCTGGGATCGGCTGGAATCCGTGGGGCTTCTTGCCCCAGTTCTTGCCCCAAGCGGGGATCAGACTGGGGTGATCGGCCCACCCAAGTTCTTTCGCGCGGTTTCCCGCGAGGGGCGCGTCTAGGCTCCGATCGGTGATCTACGACGCAGGCAGCAAGGACAAACGGGAGCTCCTGAGCGATTGGGTCGCAATCATGCGACAGCTTCGCGCGCTCGGAGTGATCCGCACGAACAACAACCCGATCGGCGATATCGCCGAGGCGATCGTCTGCGATCACTACGGTGGCGAACGGGCTTCCTTCAGCCAGAAAGGCTGGGACGTGAAGGCCCCCGACGGCGAGCTGATCCAGGTCAAGTCCCGCCGCAGGACGCCGGAGTCCAATCCGACCGTTCTCTCGCCGATCAGCGATAACGAATACGACTCGCTAGTCGTGGTCATCTTCGACGAGGATTTCCGGGTCACTGAGGGCCTAAAAGCGAGCCGTGCCCTCGTAGAGGACCGCTTCGGTCTCGACGGCAAGAACCAGCGCCGGGTCCGCCTCAGCAAGCTACGGTCTGATCCCGAAGTCGAGGAGGTCGACTTCTCGAAGGTTTCAGCGTGGCTGACGCCCGTTGTCGAGCGGGGTAGCAGTCCCCCTCACCCTGGGTGAGGGTGGTTCGTTTCAAACGCGGTCAGCCTTCCCCCCTCCCACGACTTGGGTCATCCGGCTCGTCAATCCGAATGAGAATGAGCCAAAAGGTCAAACCGGCAAATGCGATCGCAATGACCGCCGAAACGCAACTAGCGACTATCGCCTGCTCAAGCCATTCTCGCCCCTGAACACCATTGTCAATTGCCGTCGCCAGATGAGAAGCAACCAAGGCGATCAGTGCCAGTAGGGCCGTCGTCATCAGCAGCGCCCGAAGCCGCGGCCAGGTTTCACTTGCTTGAACGTCCTTGACGATCGGCCGGTCCGGCAACGCCAGGAGGATGGCGAGAACCGTGAAAGCGATGCCGAGGATTGCTACGGCACTGTTGGCTATCTGGCCGTAGATAGCCAGCCGTTGCTCGGGATCGGCGGAGGCGATCAGGACCGGCCCCTCATGCAATCTTGAATAGATCCGCAGCCCGACATAGATCAAGACCGCAGCGAAGCTGATGCTCAGCGCAGGGTGGCGATCAAGCCAGCTTCCACTCGGGGTGGGCAGCTCTTTAGTCCGCATCCAAAGCCAGGCGCGCCTCGGCGGCTGCGGCAAGCCTGTCACCTCGCTGCAACTCACGCCGGGCTGAATCGAGAGCAGCAAAAACAGCCTCCTGCGCCGGCATGCTCGGATTGCCCCGAGCTTCCTCCAGTGAATCCTCGACCTGGAGTCGCTCTGACAGAAGATTGACCTCTATCGACTTCTTCTTCCCCGTCGCGGTTCTCTCCGTTTTGCTGAGTCCTCGGATTTTGATCCTGTCGAAATACTGCTCGGCGTCGTCAGCAAGAGAAAACAGCTCCTCGGCCAGCTCATCATCGATATAGGCGTCCTCTGGCTCTTTGCGGCTCATCCCCGCCGAAACGTGGACCGAAGGAAAGTGCCGGCGCGGAAGAACAGAGCCAAGCATCCCTCGAGCTCGGGCACGCTGGATCTTGTGGGGCTCGTGAATGGAGAACTCCACCCCACGAATGCCGTCGAGATCGCGGAGCCGGTCCGCCGTCTCTTGCTCATAGAGCGCTCGGAAGCAAACCCGCTCCGTGGCCTGTCGCATGAAGTAGGTCGAAAGACGGCCCAGCCCCGGAGCATTTGCGTGAGCGTCGAGAGCAGCAATCTTGTCCCCCCACAGGACGACGTGACTTGAAAAGGCCGTGTAGCGACCGCGGCCTATGCGGATGCTTTTCGCCCCTTCACCCGGTCCCCACTGGCTCGGGCGGCTGCCGGGCCCGTGCAGGGCGTGGAGGATCAACCGCGTCGGGGTCCGATCGGTCCCTGGATCAACGACCTCAACTGCGGTCAGGTAGTCCTCGCCATGAGTCAAGACAACTTCGTCATCGGATAAGGCCCCGAGAGCCGCTGCCCCAGCGATCCGCTGGAATGGATGATTCTCGTTCGTGTCGGCCCACGCGTAAAAGACCAGTCGCCGTTTGAAAGCCATGACTCAGTCCAGCCCTGCCTTGCAGTCGAGGAATCGAATTGCCTGGTGACGCTTCAGTTTCCGGGCCGAGCAACGCGACCCAGCGCTGAAAGACCCTAATACTCAGAGCGGCGGGTATCTCAGGGTCTCAATAGGGAACCTGCAAAGTCGTCATCTTCCGGCCGCGTCGCGAGAGGGAGGCAGCGATTAGCTCTACGCAGGACTCCACCGACTCCTTGACTTCGAAGTCCCAGAACCGCAAGACCTCCCACCCAGCCTGACGCAGCGCCGCCTCCTGCTCGCGATCTCGCTCCTGCGTGCGGCGGATCTTCTCGTCCCAGTAACTACTGAGGGTCCCTGGCTTGAAGTGATCTGGATGACCGTGCCAGAAACAGCCATCAACGAAGATGGCAAGGCGCCACCGCGTGTAGGCAATATCGGGCTTACCGGGCAGACCCTTCGGATGGCAGCGGTAACCAAGCAGCCCGCGCTCCCTGAGCGCCTTGCGCAGTGCTATCTCGGGACGGGTATCGCGGCTTCGGATCGCCGCCATGTTGCGCGAGCGCCCTGGGGTTGGTGAAAAACGAGGGGAAGCGATCGCGCAAGGCTAGCTCTGGCGCTTAAGCCGCAAGCTGGAGCTCACCCGCCACGCCGGCCTCCTCGGGGATTTCCCACTCGCCATCACAGCTTTCAAGAGCCCGGCGGGCGACCATGCCAGCGGCCCGTCCGAGTAGTGGCGGAACCGCATTCCCAATCTGCTTGAGCATCTGCCACTCACTCGTCTTGAAGACGAATCCATCGTGGAAGGACTGGAGCCGGGCGGCCTCCCTCACCGTGATCCAGCGCTCGTGGCGGGGATGCACCCACTCGGAGAGGTCGCGGTGCATCTGTGCCAGGATCGTGTACGCGGGCCGGTTCGGGTGGAGGCGGCGCCACTTCTCAGGACGCAGGCCATTCCAGAGCTCAGGAGGCAGCGAGTCGCCCTTTGCCCCGGGCTTGAGCTGCGCGATGAGTTGCTGGCGGCGCTCCTGGATCTCCTTCGTGTGGTGGTTAAAGAGCCGCATCTCGCCACCGGCCCGGGCTCGCTTGTCTTCGGAGGAGTAGTAGCGCCCCTCGGTATCAAGCCGCAGCTCCGAGCGAATGGGATTAACGGCTCGAAGACGGGGATAGGAGAGAGGGCCGTCCTCACGAGAAACCTGCCGGGGCAGGTCTCCAATCGCCTGACCAACGGTCGTCTCAGGCTGACGCTCGAGCCGCGCGACCATCTCGATCCATTCTCCCGCAGGCAAGGGAAGGTCGAGGTCATCACGCGTGCCAAAAAACACAGCACGCTTCCGCAACTGAGGAACGCCAAAATCCGTAGCAGGCAGAATGCGGACGTCTGCGTTCGCGTAACCCGCATCACGGAGGGCGTCCAGGGCCTGATCGGCAAACGTGCCCTTTCCCAGCATGAGCATGTTGGGAACGTTCTCCATGAGAAATGCCCGCGGCCGGAGATCGCGAAGGACCCGAACAAACTCGCCGTAGAGAGCGTTGCGCGGGTCGCTGAGATCCCGAGGGCCGATCTGTGAATAGCCCTGACAAGGTGGGCCGCCGAAAACGAGGTCAAGTTCAGTCGATTCCAGAGCGTCAAACCGGGATTTCTCCTGCTCCCACCGGGGGTCTCCAGGTGAACGGAAGGCCTCGACCGTCTCCTCGAAAAGCGGAACGTCCGGAAAGTTATGCCGGTAAGTCTCAGCGGCATATCGATCGTTCTCAACGGCGGCGAGAATCCGAAAGCCGGCGAGCTTTACGCCCTCACAAAAGCCACCACACCCTGAAAAAAGGGAGACGGCTGAATAGCTGGGTCCAGTGGCTGAAGGCATGGCGAGAGAGAGCGGCCGCAGGCTAATCAGGGCCACAGACGAAAGTAGCAATATCTCCTCCGGACAATACACCGTGGGACTATTCTCCGTGGACAGATAAAGGCGCCCGACCATAGGCTCCCGCCTTGTGAGCCTTCTTTCAGAGCGGTTTGGCGAGGTCGTACGGCGGGAGCGGGAATCAAAAGGCATCTCGCAGGAGCGACTCGGGCAGCTCGCCGGCCTAGACAGAACTTACGTTCAGCGGCTGGAGGGCGGCAGGTATAGCCCGACGCTCGACACCGTCGAGAGCCTGGCAAGGGCGCTGCAGATACTCCCTTCCGAACTGGTTGCGCGTGCCGATGGCTCCGGCGAAGACGAAGTGGAAGAGGAGGTGGGTTAGGGATGCCCTTCGCATTCGACCCAGCTTTGAGCGCCGACCTTCCTCCTGAGCTGAAGCCGATTGAGGACCGTCGCGACAATCCTGTGCGCGGGCGGCCGACCCTCTTCCGCCTGGCACAGGCCAACATGCTCGCCTACACGTTCCCGGACTTCGTGCCGGGATTTGCCCAGTCCGGGATCAATCATCTCCCGTTCCCCGAGCTGCTCGGCCGGCCAATAGAGAACGCGCTGCGATACGGACAGCAGCTTTACGGGCAGCAGTTTCAGACTTCTTCGAATCAGGTGGCGAAGGTGGCGGGAGACATCTTCCAGGAAGTCGAGGCTGCGATTCTCTGGAATGCCGCCGCTCGCTGGAACCGCTTTATGAGGGGTCAGAAATGGGAGCGTCAGCCTCGGTATACGACCCCTTCGGTGGAACCTCATCCTGAGCGCCAGGTCGCAGTCGTTGAATTGCCGCGTCGCTACGACTGGGTGCGGCTGCTGACGCCAGATGCTGCCGGCGCAATCAGCTCTGTCCGCGGAGAGCTTGCGAGCCATGACCTGCTGCTGCCAACCTCAACCCCGGACATCATCATCACGGTCCTGCCTCCTGAGTGCAGCCTTTCTCCCGAGTTCACGACTGACGTTCAGAACCTCGGCCACGAGTCTCAAAAGGTTCTCCGTCACGCCCACGTTCAGCTCGAGGGCCGAGTCGCGGCCGGGGAGATCATTCTCGCCATCGCACTTAAGAAGAGCCTGAGGAGTGATCGCCTCTACCAGCCGTTGTACGAGGCGAACATCATGCAGCTCTTGCTCGAAGTGAAGCTGGGAGCGCCGCGAGTCGACTTCGAAGTCCACACGCTCGAATCGGCAGGGACGGCAGCTCGCGATACGTACCGAGCGGCGTCGCTCGCCGCGGTTGCCACTGGCCATGCCACGCCTCACCGCGCAGTCCGCGATCTCTATGAACCCCCGAATGCCGATGAGCTAGTGCGGCGCTTTTACGATTTCCTCAACGAGAGGACCGCGCAGATCCAGCCCGGAGACTGACGGGTCTACCGACTGCGGCCCTCTCGATGACACCGGGCGCTGGCATGAGCAGACCCTTAGTTCCCAACACGCTCCTGCTCTCTGAATCGGCCGTAGCGGGTACTGCCGGGCTCCCAGTCGATCCCGACTAGTAGGTCGAGGACGGAGACTTCAAGCGACTTCGCCAGCTTGACGACCGTGTCGATCCGGGGGATTCGCAGCCCACGCTCCAACTGACTGATCTCAGTCCGGTGGACAGACGCGCGAACGCTCAGCTCCTCCTGCGAGATGTCAGCGAGCTTGCGCTGGCGAACGAGATTGTCGCCGAACTGCGCCGCGATGTCGATCATTCGACGCTCACCGCCGCCAGGTCGTCGCCTGCGAGGGCTCGGTCGAATGCCTCAGAGCCTTCGGGCACGACAGGCAGAACCGGGTCGAGGTCGAGCGCCGGCGCCTCGTCGCCGGGCAGCAGGTGCGTGTAGCGGGTCAGCGTGAACGCGGCCGAGTGGTGGCCGAGCGCGCGGCTGAGCTGGAGCAGGTTGGTCCCTTCGCTGAGGTGGATCGAGGCGAACGTATGGCGGAACGTGTGAAACGCCGCCCACGGCGCTCCGGCCTCCTCGACCAGGGGCTTGACAACGCGGCGGCGCAGGTTGTCGGGACAGAGCACCTCGCCCGCCCCGTTGGGGAAGGCGGGTGCGGTCGAGTCGCAGTCGCCCTGCGTGGAGAGATGGGAGCGGAGCTTGTGGACGAGCGACGCCGGCAACCGTACGTCGCGCCTGCCGTGCCTGGTCTTCGGCGGCTCGACCCGGCCTTTGACGATCGCCCGCCGGACGCAGACCTCGGGCTCGGAGCCGTCGAGCTGTAGATGAAGGCGCTGGAGGCCGATCGCCTCGCTGATCCGCAGGCCGGTCGTCGCCAGCAGCTCGAACAGCACCTTGTGCTCGTTTGGAGCCATTGCCAGCACCGCCCCCAGCTGCTCGCGGCTGAACACCTTGATGACTTCCCCCTCCTCGGCGATCGGCTCGCGGTGGGGAAGCGTCAGGCCGTGACCGGGGTTGTGGCGAATCAGTCCCTCCCGCTGCGCGGTGCTGAGCGCCGCGCGGGGGACGATCACGATGTTGGCGATGGTCGAGTCGCTGAGACGCTTGCCCTGCTCGTCGTCGTCGGCGAGCCAGTCGGCGAAACGGGCGAGCCGGTAGGTGTTGACCTCGACCAGCTTCAACTTCTCGGGGAAAAAGGCATGAAGGTACTGACGGATGATCCGGCGGTACTCGTCGCGGGTGTTCTCGCGAAAGCCGCGACGACCCTGCCCCCGGTAGCGCTCGACCCATTCATCGAGGAACGCCAGGAACTTGATCGTCGTCGGCTCCTGGAGCTCGCCGCGATCGCGGTCGGTCTCGCTGTCTCGCTTGATCCGCCGCGCCGCCTCGTAGGTGCGAGCGCTTCGCTTGCGCTGCTTGCCGGCGACTTCGATGATGGCGGCATAGCCGACGACGTTGCCGGCGCCGTCGACCCGCTTGTAGACGCCGGGCGTCTTCGTCTTCTTGAGCCGCCGCTTGTCGCCGCAGCCCTGACTTTCCGCACGGACAGTCGTATCCTGGGAATCGCTCATGGGGTGCTCCTCATGGGCCGGGGGCGGGCCGTTCCAGCGGTGCCGCCCCGTTTTATTTTCTCGGACAAAACATTAACAGGATTAAGCGGCTCGGCGACCTTCTTCAATCGGCCGCGATCCCGCTCCTCATGGGCCATTCCGGCGCTTGCGATCACCGCCACTCCCCGGCCTTCGTCACGTACTCGTCAAGGGTCCGGCGGCGATAGAGCGGCGTCCGCCCGTCGTAGCCGTCAGGCACGAGATGCCCGGCGCTCGTCAGTTCGTGGATGCGCCTGCGCGGCACGCAGATGTAGCGGCCGGCGGCCTCCGGGTTCAGGTAGCCCTCGTCCTCGCCGGCCTCCTGGTGCAGGCGCTCGGCGACCTCCGCGGCGACGGTGGCCGCCAGCGCCTCAACGAAGCGCTCGTCGGCCCGCAGCACCGGCAGCCCGAGGGGCCGCGAGCGTTCGCCGGGCCGGCGGGTCTCCGGCATCAGCGGGCCTCCTCCCCCAGCCAGTCCACCGGCTTCGCGGGGTCGGCGAGGGTCCGGCATACCGGCGCGAACGGCCCCCGCTCGGCGAGGTCGTCGAGCAGGCAGACCGAGACCTCGACCTCGGGCGTCTCGGCGAGATCGAGGTTCTGGCCGCAGAGCGCGAGCACGGTGCGGCGGCGAACCTCCAGCCGGTCCCTGGGCCGGCCGGCGAGGACGAGCAGCACGGACGGGAAGACCGGGTAGAGCCGCGACCACAGCGCCACCGAGCCGCCGCCCTCGGCCGGGACGGTGCGCCGATACAGGCGCGCGTAGCGGCCGATCCTCTGCGCCAGGTCCGCCGCCGATCGGGTCGCCCGGTCGAGCTCGATGAACCTGTAGACGATGCTGGTCTGCCCGTCCGCCTCGGCGAGCTGGTAGGTGAGGACGGCGTCTGAGATCAACTGCTCCGGCGTCCGCCTCCCCGGCGGCGGCCCCAGCGAGTGGGCGATCTCGTGTCGCCAGTCGAACGGGCCGCACTCCTCGCCGCGCCCGCGAGCCGCCCGCACGAACGCGAGCCCGGCGTCGTTGACGGCGATCGTGTGCGCCTGCAGGGGGCCGGCCGCCTGCTCGGGCGGGATCACCTTGCGCCGGGTCTCCGCGCGGCTGGGGATCGTCTCGACCGCGTCGGCGCCGCGCTCGGTCAGGTGCCATCCCAGCCGGCGCCGCGACATCAGGGTCGCCGCCGCCAAGCCCCTCTCGCCCAGCAGGGCGAGCTGTTCCTGAGCCCAGCGCCGGGACGCCTCGGGCATGTGCAGCTCGTGCGCCTGGGCGGTGGTGAGCAGCCGGTGCTGGCCCAGGCTTTCGAGCACCGCCACCGAGGTCTCCCCCAGCTCCGCCGCGCTCACCGTGCCGCTCCCGTGTCGAGGGTCTGCCGCCCGCCGCTCACCCGACCTCTGGACCGGCGAGGGCCGGCGAGGTGCCTGACGATCTCCTGGGGATGGCGGTCGAGGCGGTCAAGCGTCTCGGCCACTGGGACGCGGCCGGTGCTGCGGTCGATCGCCGCCTCTAGCTGCGGCACGTCCTCGGGATGGTGCTCCGTGGGGAACAGCTCCTCGACCGGCACGCCCGCCAGCCGGAACGGTCGGCTGATCTCGCCGTCGAGGGTGACCGAGGCGAGGCTGTGGAAGCGGGCGAGCTCGGCGACGGTGTCCTCGTCAAGATCGCCGCCCAGCTCGCGGGCGAGCAGGCTCGCGCCCTTCGCGTTCAGGCCCGTCGTCACCAGGTGCGACCGATTGGTGGTCACGGCGTCGCGGGTCGCCGCCGTCAGGCGGTCGGGGTTCTGGTTCAGCAGCAGCGCCCGGACGGCGAACTTCGCGACCTGCTCCAAGAGGGCGGCGAGGGTGCCGGATGACGCCCCGTCGTATATCTGGACCTCGTCCAGCCAGATCGAGAAGTCGCGGCGGCGGTGCGGCTCGATCTCGCTGCGCGACTTCGCGCCATGCAGGGCGTCGAAGATGACGAAGTTGGCGATCAGCCGGCCGCGCCCCGACAGCCCAGGGCAGACGAGGACGATCTTCCCCTCGTCCATCGCCGCCCGGATGTCGTAGGTCGCGAGCGGGTTGCCGAGCAGGGCCGCGCTGGCCGGCGCCGCCCGCAGGCGGTCGATCAGGTTCGTGACCGGCGTGACCGCCTCGGGGGCCAGGAGCGGGAACCGGTCGGTGAAGAACTCGCGCACCGGAGCCGAGACGTGGGGCAGCACCGCCCGCCGCCAGTCCTCGTCGCTCAGCAGGACCGGAATCTCAAAGATCGTCGGCGCCAGCTCGGCCGGGAGCTGGCTGGCGAGGTCCACCATCGCCTGCGCCGCCTGGGTGGTGAGGTTGAGGGCGCGGGCGTTGATCTCGTCCCAGCGCAGCGCCGAGGCGAAGGCGTCGACCGCCGCGTCTACCTGGCCGGCGGCCCGCTTCGGGGATCGGCCGGCCACCGCAAACAGGTTCCAGGCCGACTGGCGCTCGGCGTCCTCGAGGTTGACTTCCACGACGCGCTCGCGCAGGCCGTCCTCGGTCAGATAGCTCTTGATCCGCTCGATCGCGTCGAGATGGGGATCGAGGAACAGGCAGCCGTGGCCCGAGCGGGCGAGGTGCAGGAACTGGCCGATCGCGGTCTCGGTCTTCCCGAACCGGCTGCGGCCCGACATGTAGAAGAAGAAGGTGTCCCGCAAGGGGACGCCGACCATCCTCTCCCCCGCTTCGGTCTCGACCTTCCCGAGCGGCAGCAGGTCGGCCTGCCCGGCGAAGGTCGGCAGCCCTCGCGGCGGCGGCGGGACCGCGCCGCCGGAGCGCAGGACGTTTGGCGCCGAGCATCGCTTGCTCGGCGGCTTCAACAGCCCCGCCACCTCGCTCGCGGTGACGATCCGTCGCCGCGCCGGCCGGAACAGACCGCTCGCGAGGCGGTGGTCGAATCGCCGGCGGCGGCCGGGCAGGTCCGATCCGAGGAAGGCGACGCCGGGGATGCGAAGGCCCGAGACCCGCAGATGGTTCTCTCCGGCGAAGGCGTCGAAGGCCGCCAGCATCCCGGCGAGCTGCGCCTTGGCGCGGCCGGGGACGGGCGAGGCGACCCGGACGAGGATCTGCATCTCAAACAGCGGCTCGGCGGTCCCGAGCTTGCGGGTCAGCGCCTGGCGGCCGATCCAGCGCTCCACGAGCTCGGCCGGCAGCGCCCCGCCCTGGCGGCGATCGCCGAGGAGGTCGCCCACCACCTCCCCCGGCGGCTGGGCGGGCTGCTGGCGGCGGGCGCGGCGAAGGAGGCGCCGCCGCAAGCGGCGGCGCTTTCCCGGCGTGACGGGCAGCAGGTCGACGCAGATCGTCGCCGAGTCGCCGCCGGCCGGATCGAGGGCGTCGATCGCGCGGGCGAATCCAGAGAGCGGATCGGGGTCCAGGTCGGCCGCGCGAAGCGGCTCGCTGCTCGCCCTGGCAAGCACCAGCTCGGCGCGGGCGACCTCGACCTCCTCGTCTTCGTCCTTTCTCGGCGCCGCCTCGGGAACCGGGCGAAGCTCGACCCCCTGGTAGGCGGCCAGCGCGGCGCGCAGTGCTCCGCTCGCGTGCTGGGGGACCTCGATCCCGTAGCGGAGCTTTCCGCCGTCGTCGGCGTCGAGCCGCAGCCGGACCGCACTCGCGGGTGCGTCGAGCAGGCCGCGAAGCGCCCGGCGAGATCGACTGAGCCCCGAGGCGAAGCGAAGGACGGACTCGGGCGAGGGGTCGAAGGAGTCGGCGGGGACGGCGAGCTTCGCCACGCGGTGATCGAGAGCGCGCCGAGTGACAACGAGGCGAGCGGCGAGCACCGCACAGGCGAAGCTCAGCAGAGCCCCGGCGAGGCTGATGGCGGCGGGGTGTCCCGCGAGCTCCAGGAGCGACTGAGACCATCGAGGAGCGCCCGACGCCAGGAGCACGATCGCGGCAGCCGCCGCGAGGAGGGCGAGCGGGACTGCGTCCCGCCGGTCCGACTCACTCACGATTGGACCCCCTATCGGGGATAGAAGCCAGCGAACCCGACCGGCCGCTACGGCAGGCCACAAGCCAGCTGCGCGGCGATCGCCGGGACGCGGTGCGAGCCGTAGCGCGAGCCGCAATGCGAGCAGTAGGGCGAGCCGTAGCGCGAGCAGCGGCGCGAGCCGCGATCGCCCTCACTTCTCCTCCTCCTGGTCGAGGCTGTGGCGGGCAGCTGCGGCCACGACGAGGCGCGCCACCGGCGGGCAGACGGCGTTGCCGATCTGGAGGAAGCAGCGGGTCCGCGATCCCTGCCACGGGTAGTCCGGCCGGAACCCCTGGAGAACGGCCGCCTCCTCGATGCTGACCCGGACCGCGTTCAGGTGCTGAGAGGGCCACTTGTCCCCCGGCTTCCAGTTCGGGTCCCGGTCCTTCGCCGATGGGGCGGCGATCCGCGGATCGGTCAGAACGGTCGTCGCCGGCCGCCGCCTCGTCCACTCCGGCAGACGGTCAGCCACCGCGCTCGACCTCCTCCGCCGGCCGCTCGATCGTCCACGACCCCGAGGCCGAGTCGATCGTCCTCGCCGGGCACGTCGCCGGGCGGCTCAGGCCACGCGGGCGGGCGCCGCTGTTGGTCTGGTTGTTGGTGAAGGTGACCGCGTCCCGCGCCCAGCCGAGGGCGTCGGCCATGCTCACCCAGGGCAGCAGGTCGCGCTCCTCCTCGCGGACGTGGTCGGGTCGGCGCGGGTTGTAGGAGCGGTGGGTGGGCGCCGGCAGCTCCGCTGGCCCGTCGAGGGAGGCGACGAGATAGGCGCGCTTGCGGGTCTGCGGGACGCCGTAGCGCTCGGCGCTCAAGACGCCGGCGGTGGCGTCGTAGCCGTGGGCGGCGAGCAGCTCGGCGAACAGAGACCAAAGCTCGAGGACGCCGGGAACCTGCTCCAAGGCGACCCAGCGCGGTCGAAGCTCGACCGCCCAGCGAAGCGGCTCCACGGTGAGCAGAGAGCGCGGGTCGCGGCAGGCGGCGAGGTGTTCGGCGCGGGAGTCGTGGCCGGCGGCGATCTCGTGAGCGCAGGCGATCACCCGCTCTTTGTCGAAGCGGCCGAGGTTCTTGCCGGCGGTCGAGTAGGCCTGGCAGGGCGGCGAGCCGATCAGACCCCAGACCGGCGCGAACTCCTCGGGGTCGAGGGCGGCGATGTCGGCTTCGATCCGCTCGTGCCCGGCGGCTCGCGCCGTGGCGCAGGCCCGGCGATCGACCTCGATCCCGGTCGCCGTGAAGCCGAGTTCGCGCAGCCCCTCATCCCAGCCGCCAGCCCCCGCGAACAGGTCGATGATCCGCCCCGGCTGCTCAGCCATCGCCGCCCCCGCTCGCGTCGAAGACGGGCACGTAGGCCTGGCCGGAGTCACGGTGGCGCCGCAGGAATCGACGCCAGCCGCGCCGAGCCTCCCGCACGGTGGGGGCGCTGACCCGCAGGACCGCGCGGTGGCCTCGCGCCCCGACCAGGTCGACCGCCACCTCGCCGACCCGATACGGAACATGCTGGAGCGCCCGATGCGAGCGAAGGGCGCGCGCCGCCCGCCGGGCGGCGGCGCTGCCGGCGATGTCCTGGGGGTCCTGCCGGAGATGCGCCGGCTGGCGCGAGGCCTGATCGCCGCCTTCGACCTCCTCGATCGGCGGCGGGCCAGGAGACGAGGCGGCCGGCGGGTGCTCGGGCGCGGTCGGCGGATCGGCCTGGCTCGCGGCGAGGATGAACAGCGCCGCGACCCCGATCAGGATCGCGCTCGCGAAGACCAGGATCGCCCGCGCCGCGCTCGGGTCGAGCGGGCGGTCGAGGAGGGCGCGAAGACGATCAGCCATCGGCGCCGTCCTCGCCTTCGGTGCTGGGCGGGTGGGCGTAGCCGTAGACCGGACCCGGCATCCCGTAGGCCGCCGCCTGGGAGGGCAGGAACGGTCCCGAGCGGGCGACCCGGTCGCCGAAGTTGCCGTCGATCGTCGTGATCTGCCCGCCGGGGAAGACGCGCTCGACCAGGCCGACGTGAGCGCTTTCGCCGTATTCGGGTCCGGTGCCGTAGAGGACGGCGTCGCCGGGCGCGGGCGTCGCGGTCGGCGGCAGAGCGCGAGCGCCGTTCGCCTTCGGGGCGGAGAGCGGCGGGTCGCCTGGGCCCGGCACGGCGAACGGGTTGTCTTCGTGGGCCTCGGCCCATTTGTAGATCGAGCCCGAGTAGGCGTAGGTCGCGGTGCTGCCCTCCAGCGGCACGCCGGCCCGCTTCCAGACCCAGGCGACGAACAGCGAGCACCATTCGACGCACGGCCCGTAGGGGTTGCAGTTCGTACCCGGCGGGCTCTCCCCGGTGCCGAGCTGGCTCTGCGCGATGCGGACGATCTCGCTGCCGCTGGCGGTCGCCGAGGAGCCCGACCCGCCGCAGCCCGAGCCGGCGGCGGACGCGACGGGCTCGCTCGCAATCGGGCTCGTCGGGGGCGGTGAGCCTTTGCCGCGGAAGCCGTACTCGACCGCCCGCGCCATCACCTCGTCGGCGTAGCTGGCGACGCTGTCCGAGCAGGCGCCGTAGTAGTTGCAGGCGACCTCGCGATAGGCCGCGTAGGAGTCGCCTGCGAGCCCGAAGACCGGCCGCAGCATCCGCGCGGCGGTGAAGATCGCGTCGGCGGGGCTGAACGGGTCGGCACCGCCGCCGTCCGCGTCGAAGCGGTAGCGCTCCCAGATCGTCGGCCCCGACCCTGGGCTACAGGCGCTTTCGCGGACCATCCCGATCTGCATGGGGCCGCCGCAGCCGGAAGGGTTGACTTCGGCGCAGGAGCCGTGGCCGCACTCCTGGTAGCCGATCGAGGCGAGGAAGGCCCAATCGACATCGAAGCGCTTGCCGGCTTCCTGGTAGAGCCTCAGGCGCGCCGGGGGAATCTCTTTGACGGCCGCCCTGGTCGGGGGCGCCGCCGCCGCCGAGCCGCCGCCGCCGACGCAGGCGATCTCCGCGCCGAGGATCGCCATCAGCGTCCCGGTGATCGCGACGATCAGGATCGCCAGGACTCCGACTGCGAGGGCGAGCAGGGATCCGCCGCGACGCCGCGCGCTCATCGCCCGCCGCCTTTCCGCCGCCAGCGCCTGCGTCGAGGCGGTGGGGTCTCCCGGCCCGGCTTCGGCCGCTCCTCTGCCGCCGGCTGCTTCTTCGCGACCTCGCGGCCGCGCTCGGCCTCGGCGCGAAGCTCGGCGCCGAGGCTGGCTTCGCCCTCGCCCGAGGAGGTCGCCTTGCGGACCGGCGGCTGGCCCGCGGCCTGCTTGCCGGTCGGTTGGCGACCCTCGCGCTGAGCGGGTCGCTTCGGTCGCTGCTCCTTCTCGCCGCTCGGCTCGCGCGGCTTCGCGTCGGCTGCGGACCTCTCCTCGGCCGAGGGGCGCTTGCGCTTGCCCGCGCCTTTGGGCGCCGGGCGGCCGCCGGCCGGCGAGGTCTTCGGGCGCGGGCCTGCCGCCGAGGAGCCCGACCCTTTCCCCGCCCCCGGGCCGCTCGAGGACGCCGAGCGCGAGCCCTCTGCCCCAGAGGGCGCGTCGAGCGGCGGCGTGCCGCCGCCGACCGGGACGCTGGAGCTAGTCCCGAGCAGGGGAGCCCGCTTGCGAGCGGGGTCGCCTCCGCCGCTCCCGGCGAGGCGGTCCGCGCGACCTCCCGCCGAACGGGTCCCGCGCCGCAGCGGACGCGCGAGCCGCCCGGCGATCCGCCCGCCGGCGTAGACCGAGAGCAGCTTCAGCGAGGCGTCGCGACCCGGCGCTCTCGGCCCGGTGGCGATCCCGATCAGGCTGTCGGCGAGGGTCTTCCGCTGGAGGAAGACGGCCCAGAAGAAAAGCGACTGGAGGCAGAAGGACATCAGCCAGCCGAGCTGCGCGGTCGCGCTCTGGAGCGCTCCCGTCACGGCGAGCAGCACCGCGAGGATCAGCGAGTAGGCCGCCTTGCGCAGCAGGTAGCCGGCCAGCTTCTCCAGCCAGCCCTTGAAGAAGTCGTGACCGCGGCCGGGTATCACCGCCGCGATCAGCGCGACCGGGCTGAAGGCGAGCAGGAGGAGCAGCAGGACCTGGGCGAGGATCACCCCGATCGAGAGCGACCCCAGCAGCAGGAACGCGCCGAGCTCGCCGACGAACAGGACCAGCGCCAGCAGCAGCCGCTGGTACTGGCCGCCCTCCTCCATCGCGTCGGTGGCGGGCTTGTCGGCGACGCCGAGGCGGTAGCCGGTCCTCTGGGTGTCGGGGAGGTCGGAGGCGTCGCCGTCGTTCAGCGCCTCGTACTCGCGGTCCCGTTCGTCCTTCTCGGGAGCGCCGAGGCTGTGGCGGAGGAAGCGCGGCGCGTACTTGTTCGCGTTGTTGACGCAGACCTTGCCGTCGGCGGTGACCTCGGTCCCGCTCTGGAGTCGGCGGGCGAGGGCCCCGTCTCGGTCGGGGTTGGAGGAGAGCGGCCGCACCGCGACCGAGACGGGGTCGGTGTCCTCATCGCCGGTGCTGGCCCGGACGCAATGTTCAAGGCCGCCGAAATTGAGGACGACCCACGGCTTGAAGACGAGGAGGTCGAAAAGCTCCTCGGCGGCACCCTCCCTCGCCTGCCGCGCGCTCGACGGGCTGCCGCTGGACGAGATCGACAGGAACGCCCCCGACATCTGATTCGTCCACTTGGAGACGCTGCCGATCGTCGCCCCCGGCTGGGCGACGAAGAACAGCGCGAGCACGACGTAGATCAGCGAGAGCCCGAGCGCGCCGGCCGTCTCTGAGTAGCGGCGCTGGACCAGCGCCTTCCACATCGCCCAGATGCCGGCGATCGCGACGGCCAGCACGAGCCAGGGCTCGCCGAGGACATCGGCGTAGATCGAGTGGATCGCGCGGGAGACCGGGGCGAGCGCCCCGGCGCCGCCGGTCGCCTGCGAGCCGTTGACCAGGTCGAGGCTGAAGGCGAAGCTGAAAAGGGTGATCAGCAGGTTCGCCAGGAAGCTCGTCGCCAGCCAGAGGATCGAGGCGAGGAAGTAAGCGATCATCGGCGGGACGCCGGAGACGTCCACCCCGCCCGTCAGCGACGCCTCGACCGCGTCGAAGTGCTGGTCGAGCGAGTAGTTGGTGAGCGGGTAGCGGCCCGCCAGGCCGTCGCCGCCTACCTGCGGGGACGGCCCGACGTTGCCCCAGACATCGCTCGCGGCCCCGGCGATCGCGGGCGCGACCAGCACGACCAGGCCCGCCAGCCCGAGCGTCCACGCGAGCCGCCGGCCCCAGCTGCCCGGCGCCCTCACGCCGCGACCGCCTTCGGCGTGTTGTCGAGCGCCGCCAGCAGCTCCCCGAAGACGAGGTCGAAGCGCAGCTCGCCGACCCGCCCGTCGAGGTCTCGCATCAGGCAGAGGCCCTGGCGGTATTCGCGCAGCCGCGACCGGGCGGCTCCGTCCTCGAGGTCGAGCCCGATCTGCGCGATACCCGCCTTCGCCTCGGCGTCGGTCTCCTGGCCGAACAGGAAGTAGACGCCGAAAAGCTCGGCCAGCTCGCCGAGGTCGGCAAGCCGCTGGGTCGCCACCAGCACGGTCGCGTTCAGCGCGCGGCCGAGCCGGATGATCCGGTTGAGCAGCGAGCGGCCCTGCGTCGAGGCGAGCAGGAACCACGCCTCGTCCAGCACGACCACCTTGTGACGGCTGCGATCCCCCGCGATCAACCGCAGCGCCAGGGCGGCGACCAGGGAGAGCGTCGCCACCGACACGCGCTCGGCGCGGGTGTAGGTCTCGCGCGAGGCGCCGGGGTCGGGAAGGCTGAGCCCCGGCGTGCGGATCGTGATCACCGAGCGCTCGACCTCGATCGGCTCGGCCTCGCCGCTGCCGAACCCCAGTCGCGCCAGGCCGAAATCCGACAGCACGTCCAACGCCTCGGCGACCTCGCGGCCCGCCTCGGACTCGGCCGAGCGCAGCCGCGAGATCACGCCGGCAAGGCTTCGCTCGCCGGCCCGGACCGCGTCGCGGACGACGCGGTCGATCGCCACCTCCCATGAGGGCGAGGGATCGCGCAGCAGCTCGATCAGGTAGCTGGAGGCCAGCTCCTCGCGCAGCTCGGGCAGCCCGATCGCGAGCGGGTCGAGTTTGCCGCGGTGCTCGGGGTCGCCGGACAGCTCCAGCACCTCGACCTCGCCCTCAAGCTCGGGGACGCGGTCGAGGCCGTGGTCGGGCTTGGGGTCGAAGTCAACGACCAGCGAGCCCCGGCGCTGGGCGGCGAAGGCGATCGACTGCGCGGCGATCGTCTTGCCCGACCCGAGCGTTCCGGCCAGGAGCACCGCCGAGGCCCGCGCTTCGCGCGGCGCCTCGGTCGGGTCGTAGAAGACGGGGCGGGCGCCGCCGGCCGGGGAGAAGCCGATGTAGACGCCCTCGGTCGAGCCGACGTGCGCGGTCGCGATCGGCGCCGAGGCGCCGAACTGCTCGACCGTCATCTGCTGGACGTAGTCAGGCACCGAGCCGCCGCCGGGCCGGGGCAGGTGGTCGGCAAAGAGCGCGTGCTGGAGGCCGCGTGGGCGGTGCAGCGACACGTCGCCGAAGCGCTCGCGCAGCGAGGTGACCCGCCGCTCCAGCTCCTGGCGGTCGGGGGCGCCGACCGCGAGCGAGATCGAGGCCCGCAGCATCGGCGGGTGCGCCGAGGACTGCAAGATGGCCTCGTACTCGCGGGCCAGCTCGCGGTCCTCCTCGGCCAGCACCCCCGGACCGCTCGCGCCCTCCAACTGCTCGCGGTAGGCGTGCTCCACGTCGAGGATGCGCTTGCGCACCTGGCCGAGCGCTTCGCGGTTGCCGACCCATTGGGCGTGCAGGACCGCGTCGACCGGGAAGCCGGCGTCTTCGGCCGGCGCGAAAAGGACCTCGGCGGCGCCGGGGAACTCCGCCTCCTCGGCGAGCGACCCGGCGCAGAGGAAGGCTTGGTAGCTGATGCCTTCCTCGGCCTCGACCTCCAGCGACGGCGGCTCGCCGGGCTGCTCGGTGGCTGGCGCGTTCGCGCAGCGCCAAAGATCGTGCTCAAGGGGCTCGTAGGCCACGACCCCGCCGGGGGCGACGGCGACCAGCGCGTCGGGCTGCCAGTGGGGGTCGGCGACCGGCTCGGCGACGCCGCGACAGGCGGCGCGGCGAAGCAGCCATTGCAGCTCGGAGGTCGATGCCCGCTCCAGGGCGATCGCCCCGCTGAGGCGGTCAAAGGCGCGCTGCTCGGCGGCGGCCAGCGCCTCCAGCTCCGCGCCCGAGATCGGCTGCGGCCCGCCGACCCCGGCAAGCTCCTCGACCCGGCGGCGCAGTCGCCCGAACGAGCGCAGGGCGCTCGGGCCGCCCGCCCCCTCTGACAGGGAAACCGCGACGTAGACCTCCGGGACGTGGGAGCGAAGTTCGCGCAGCCGCGCCTCGTGTCCCTCTAGGTAGCGCCGCCAGCCCTCGGGTTCGGCGTGGCGCTCGTCGGCGAGGTCGGCGAGGTCGGGCGCGTAGCGCTCGGCGGGGTAGGCCCGCTGGACCCGCCAGATCGAGAAGTCCGCGCCGGCCAGGTGGGCGAAGCGTTCCAGCCTCCGCAGCAGCCCCCACTTCTCGGAAGTCGGGAGGAAGGGGTAGGCGACCGTGTCGGCGCGGTAGAGCGCCGCCGCCTCTCCCCCCGGCCCGATCAAGACGTTTCGCCTCGCGTAGCGCAGCGGGAAGGCGGTCACGGCCGCACCTCCAGGACCTCGCGCTCTCCCAGCGCCAGGCGCCGCGCGGCCATGTCGCCACGGCGGGGACGCCGCCCCGGTGGCTGCGCCACCTGCCGGCGGCACCGGCCGGCACCGCGCAGGGTGACGGCCTCGGAGAAGAAGACCATGGCCGGGCCGCGGACCCGGCCTCGGCGAAGGCGGGGCGAGCGCTCGTCGGGCGCGACCCACAGCTCGCCGCCCAGCAGGTGCGCTCGCCCCGTCGCCGGCAGCGGGCGGTCGAGGGAGCGCCGCAGCGGGGCGAGGTGGGCCGCGAGCCAAGACAGCGCGAAGCGGTCCGCGCGCCGCCCGTCGGGAGTCGCCTGCGTGGCGAGGGTCGCGATCGCCGCCGGGATCACGACCAGCCGCAGCGGCCAGTCGAGCAGCCCGATCGCCAGGCCGCCGATCCAGGTCGCGGCCAGCGCCCCGAGCGCGGCGACCGCTCCCCCGACCCGACCCCCGGCGCTAGCGCCACAGGCCCCGGCGACCCCGGCCAGGGTGAGCGCCACCGCCGATGAGCCTGAGCCGATCGCGACGACGCCGAGAAGTGCGGCGACCGCGTAAGCCAGCCAGCGCAGCGGCACTCCTCCCGGCACGGGTAGCGGCCGCCCCTCGATCGAGTAGATGCGCCGCTCGGGGCGGAAAATCCGCTGGTAGGAGCGGATCGGCTCGTAGCCGTCGCTCACGGCAGAATCCGATCCCCGACCGCCCGCGCCGCGTCGGCGACCTGGTCAGGCGAGAAGACGAGCCAGCCGACCAGGATCGCGGCGAGGAAGAAGACCGCGAGGTCGGTGAACTTCCTGTTGATCAGGAAGATCAGCCCGACGATCGCGATGACCCCGCCGTAAATCTGGGCGGCGTAGTGGCGAAGCGTCGAGCCGATGTTTCGGCCCACGTCATTCCCGCCGGCCGCGAGCGCGTCGGGCACCAGCCACAGCGCCGCCGCGAGGGCGAGGACCACAGCCGCGAGGACTGCACGGCGGCGGCTCACGAGAGCGCCCCTTCGACCGCCTCGACGTACCAGCGGTCCCGCCGGAGGAGCTGGAGCCGATAGGCGAGCGGGTAGACCGCCCCGGTGGCGGCGTCGCGGACCCGCGCGGTGGCGATCGCCGTGCGCCGGGCCCCTTCGCCGCCGCCGAGCTGCTTGACGCTCGCGACGGCGGCAAGCTCGAAGCCGCCCCCCGGCGGCGTCACCGTGGCCGCCGGGGCTAGGAGATAGGAGAGATCGCCGGGGCCGCTCGCCGAGAGGTAGACCGGCATGAAGCGCTGGACGAGCTCGGCGATCTCATCGGCGTCAGGGCCGGCGAGGGGTCGGGGAGGCTCGACGCCTACCCCGACTCCGGCCGGTCCGGCGACGATCGCCGGCACCCCCTGGGCCGCCACCTCGGCCGCGTCTTCGCGGACGATCGGGACGGCGAGGTAGAGGGTGCGAGCGTCGTCGAGCTGACAGGCGACCGTGACGATCGCCTGGCCCTCGCCGAGGTCGCGGATACCGGCGACCTCGGCCTGCTCGACCTGAGCGCCTGCGTCGCTCCCAAGAGCTGGAGCCGAGGTGCCCGGTGCGAGAAACGGAGCCAGCGCCTGCGGCGTGGGCTCCGAGAGATAAGTCCGTGCGAACCTGACCGCGAAGGCGGCGGTCGCGGGATCGCTGATGTTGCTGTGGCCGGCGACGCCTTGGTCGGCGTGCCGGGGCTCGGTGAGGACGCCGGAGATGCCCCGCAGCAGCAGGAGCCCGACCAGCGCCCACAGCGCCACCCGGCCCGCGGCCCGGAGCACCGAGCCGACCGAGCGGCTGTCACCTTCGCGCCGCTTTGGTTGAGTACCAATTCCTACTGACACTTCGAAAACACCTCCGCTGTCGTGCTTGGCGCCAGCCGATTTGCTGGCTCACGACAACGGGGAGCCGAGGTGCCGAATTGGTCATAACCGCATAGGCATGTGGTTATGTGGGTGTTTCACTTACAACAGTGAAAAGGGCGGCGTCTGAGACGCCGCCCTTCTGACGGGAGCCTTTCCCGAGGAAGCTCAGCTCGAGGAGCTGGCGGGGCTCGTGGCGAGCCCGGAGGCGAGCTGCTGGATGAGCCACAAGCCGGTGAAGTCGGCCAGCTCGTAGCGGACCCACATGCCCTGTGGCTTGCGACTGACGATGCCGGCGTTATGCAGCACCGAAAGGTGCTTCGAGACGCCGGGCTGGCTCACCGGGACGCAGGCGGTGAGCGCTGCGACCGTGGCGCCGCCTCGATCGTTTAGGACTTCGATCAGGCGAATGCGAATCGGGTCGCTCAGGACCCGCAGCATCGCCGCCACCATCTCGATCGTCTCCTCGGACAGCGGCTCGTTTCCTACCGTTGCCTTTGACTGCTGTTTCGAATTGACCATCTCACTACAACAGGGCGGCGAAGGCGAAAATTGGCCCCCTGCAAAGTGTGACTTTGTGTTGAAAGCTCTGGAAAGCAGCACAAAAAAAACTCCGGCCCGAGTGGGCCGGAGTCAGGAATGAATACGCGGCTAGGAGCTTCAGCGCAGGCGCAGCGTGGTCCCGACGTAGATCAGGCTCGGGTCGTCGGTGCCGATAGTGGCTTCGTTGAGTCTCCACAGACGCGCCACCTCGGCGGCGATCTGCGCATCGTCGGCTCCCGCCGGAAGCAGGGCAGCGGCGATGTGCCAGAGGCAGTCGCCGGACCGCACGACGTAGGAGTCCTTCCCCGCCAGGTGGCGGGTGTGGTCGGCCGCAGGCGTCGTGGCGGGCTGGGGCGCTGGGGCCGACGGCGCTTCCTCGGACGGTTCGCTCGCCGGGGCGGCTTCGCCGGCGCTCGCGCCCGAGGACGCCGCTTGCTCAGTGGGCCTCTGCTTCGGCGCGACGATCGACTGGTTGGCGATCGGCTCGGAGGTCTTCGCCTCCGGCCCCTGCTGCTGTATGGGCTCGGGTTCGGTCTCCGCGGCGGCGGGCTCGGGCGTGGCGATCGGTGCCGAGGATGCGGTTTCGTCAGGTGCCTCGGTGGTGGCGCTGGGGACTTCACCGGCGGGAGGCGCTTCCAGGTCCACTTCGGCTTCGACTTCGACCGCGCCGGTGTCTTCTTCGCCGCCCTCTGCCGGGGCTTCCTCGAGGACTTCTTCCTCGCCGCCGGGATCGAAGCCCGGATCGACCGGCACTTCCACCGGCGGCAGCGCCCCCTCGCCTTCGCTGTCGCTCTCGCCCGCCAGGGCGAAGCCGGGAAAAACGCTGCCGAGGACGAGCATCACGACCAGCGTCAGCGCGAGGAGTCGCCGGCCAGGAGGAGACCCCGATCGCGAGTCGAGGGAGACGGAAGTGAGGTGCTGGGTGATGTTCGCCATCGGGCTCCTCCTCGTTGTCGAGGCTGTCGCTTTTCAGTTCATGGGGTCGGCGACGCAGCGGTAGCTCTTGTCGCCTCCTACGTCTTCGGTGATGCCGACGTTGCCGTTTTCTTCGGTTACGTAGAGGACGTCGACCGCGCCGAGTTTGCTGCCGGATGGGTAGACCTCGCTGGTCAGCTCGCCGCCTGGCGCGAGCTGGATTTGCGGCTGGGCCAGCGCCGCCATCAGCTCCTGGTGGGTTGGCAGGCGCCGCCCGGCCCGTTCCCGGTTGTCGGTCAGCGCGCAGGAGAACACGGCGCTTCCATACGACCGAGGCGGGCGGGCCTGGGTCTCGACGCACACGTCCCCGACCGGGATCGTCGGGGCGAATGCCTGCGGGCAACTGTCGAGGAAGCGGGAGGCGGGCTGGCCTTCGAGCCGGGCGGAGTTCTGCGCGCGAGGGACCGGGCGCAGGCTCGACTCTCGGATCACCTTGCCGCCGAGGGAGTTCGCTTTGAACTCCTTGCCGGTCAGGCTGCGATTCCTGATGTCGGAACCGTCGATTTTGGAGACGGCGTAGGCGCCGCCGGTTCCAACGGCGATGAACAGGGCCAGCGTCGCGACGACGTTGGCGTAGGTGAGTCGGTCAAGCAACGCTCTCATCTCGGTCTCCCCTCGACTCGGGGCGACCGGCCTCTCCGCTCTAGCATGGCCGCCCCTTTACTCGGACCGTCAACGTCCGGCTGTTGCCGGCCTCTAGCGGCCATCCGGCCTCACCGGCGAGATGAACTTGGAAGTCGAAGCGCTGCTCGCCGCAGGTGCGATCGAAGAGGTAGGGGATGCTCCAGGTGCCGTCCGCATCGCTGCGGACCGTGCGGAACGTCTGCCATCCCGACGTGAACCGGACCTGCAACTCCAACAGCTTCCCGGCCTTGGGAAGCGGCCGGCCCTTCACCCGTCCGCTGAAGGTGACGGAATCCCCGTTCTGCACCCGCTTCGGCTTCACCGTGAAGGTCGAGGTCCCCTTGACCAGCAGGGTCGCGGTGTCCTCGACCGGCAGGATCGTCGCCGTGCCCGGATAGGCGAAGCGGAAGCTGCGCGAGGCCCGCGCCTCGACCGTGTAGGTGAAGCGGCCGCTGGCATCGCTCGTCACGGTCCCGACGAGCTGTTCGGTCCCTTCCTTCGGGCGCGAGTAGACGAGGATCTTCGCGTCGGCCAGCGGGTGCCCTGCTCGGTTGACGAGGCGACCGCCGAGATGCACCTTGCGCCCGAAGGAAACCTTGGCTCGCGGCTCGAGGACGGTTCGCCGCGCCTTCCCCTTCTTGCCCTTGGAGGTGGAGCTGCGCTTCTCGACCACGCCGGCCTTCATCGAGGTCGCGATCCGCAGGGGCAGCTTCAGCCGCATCGGCTGACCGTCGAGACGGCGGTCGCTGCCCGCCAGGTTGTTCGCCTGGTCGTGGGCGGCGGCTCGCAGTTCGTAGTCGCCCGCCGGCAGGGAGGCGTCATCGACCCGGGTGACGAGGCGGTCGCCCTCTTGGGTGGTTGGCAGAACCTGCCAGCTGCCCGATCCCGCGCGGCTGATCTCGATCCCGCCTCCGGCGAGGCCGGAGATGCGGTCGGTGACTTGGACGGAAACTCGCGTCGGGTCCTCGACGCTCGGATTCTCAAAGCCGAGCTGGGGCGGCTCGGGGTCGAAGCGGAGGCGAACGGGCTGGGAGGCGTTATCCGCCTGCTGGTTGCCGGCCGCATCCTCGCGCCAGAGCCGGATCTCCCATTCGCCTGGCGAGGGGACGGCGAGGTTGTCGATCGACGCGATCCCGGCTACGCGGCGGTCGCCGCTGACGCACTCATTGCCGCTGGTGCGGCAGAGGCGGAAGTGGGCGGCGGTGATCGGAGCCCGATCGCCTTCGCTGGGATTGACCCAGGCGACATCGAAGTCGTTGGCGTTGCGCCAGGTCTCTCCGCCGCCGACCCCGACCGGCACCGCCCCCGGCGCGGCGTTGTCGATCCGCACCGTGACCGCGGCCGACTCGGTGCGGTTGCCTGCCGCGTCTTCGGCGACGACGGCGAGCGACTGCGAGCCTTCCGGCGCTTCCGCAGTGTTGATTGCAATTCGCCCTGGCCCGCTGATGCAAGGAACACGCTGCGAGTAGTCGCAATCCCGCTGGTCGCTCCCGCGTGATCCCCCACCGATAAGCGCGGTCACGCTCTTGACGCCCACGTTGTCGGAAGCTTCGTAGTCGAAGCTCTGTTTTCCTCGCACCCACTCGCCACGTGAGAGCGGCAAGCTCGGGACAACTCCGACTGCGGGAGTGCTGCCGTCGACCACCGTTGCTTCGGCGGAAAAGGTGCGTATGTAGTTCCGTCCTTGGGCTGAGCAGAATTGGTGTTTGGCGCTTCCGATGCAGACGACGCGCTGGACGATCCGCGTCGCGCCGCCGAGGTCATAGGCACGCGGAAACGGCGCCCCGGACGCCTGCGCCATGCCGGGGCGGGGGCAACCCCGGTTGGCGCGCACGTTCTTCATCGAGATCGCCGAGCCGCCGGGGCTGTCCGCATAGAGCTGAAGGGCATACCGGCAGTCACGGCGGCGCGCCTCGCCCGACCAGCGGAACCGGGAGAAGCTGGCTCCCGCTGGAGCATTGAGGATGAACCCGGATTGCGCCCCTTTCTCCACGCGACCAGCACGCGGGACATTCGCGGTGACGAGGCCGCGGAGCCCTTCTCCCCGAGGATCACATGCCCGCCGCCACTTCATTCCACGAGTGGCGAACTGTTCGAAGGCCGAGCTGACATAACCCGCTTCATCGGCCTGGCAGATGGAGATCGTGTATTCGCCAGCGCTCGCCGAGCGGGGCGCCGCGAGCCCGACGACGAGCATGATCGCCGCGACGATGGCGACGAGCCCGGAGACGCGGGCGGGACGGAGATCGGGGAGCAGGGCGACTTTCATCATGGGCCTCCG
This sequence comes from Solirubrobacterales bacterium, assembly GCA_040510155.1. Taxonomy (GTDB): domain Bacteria; phylum Actinomycetota; class Thermoleophilia; order Solirubrobacterales; family 70-9; genus VAYN01. The sequence goes on from JBEVJP010000027.1 coordinate 63,086, forward strand.
AACTGCGGGCCGGGACGGGCGGGGGCCGGTTCTGACTGCGTGGTTTCGACTGGCGCCGCTTCCGATGCTTCATAGGCTTCTTCCGATCCGCCTTCGCTCGACGCATATCCCGGCGAAACGGGCTCGAAGCTGTCCTCGGGCGGCGGTGGCTCCTGCTTCGGCTGCGCTTCCTGCTCTGGCTGCGGTGCGGGTTCCGCGGTCGGCGTCGGCGCGGGTTCTTCGACTACCGGCGTTTCGGCCGGCGTGTAGGTCGGTCCCGTCGATTCAGGTGCGGCCGGCGTCGCAGGCTCGGGCTCCTCGGGCGTGGAGGCGATCAAGCCCTTCGCGGCGCCCAGCGGATCGACGCCCTGCTCGACGCAGTACGTCGCCGCCCCGCCGCCGATCGCGATGCAGCTCGCGATCACCGCGGCGGCGGTGCCGGGCCGAGCGGCGGCCAGCGGCGTCGGATCGACGGCGCGGTAGTAGGTCGTCGTCGCGTGCTGTTTAAGCTGCGCCCCGCCGTCGAGGACGTGCTGCTTGAGCGCGGCCAGCCGCTCCGTAGAGGACTCCGCGATCCGCCCCAGCACTCCGGGGCTCGCGCCTTCGGCGACCGGGGCGGGAAGCATCGCGCCGGCCTTCTCGCGCCAGGCGATCAACCGCTCGCTGAACAGCTCGCAGCGCCCGCAACGGGAAAGGTGCTCGCGCGCCTGCGCCGACTCCACCGGGTCTGAGATGCCGCAGAGAAGGCGCATCACCAGCGGCTCCCCGCGCTCGCAGCCACCGCCGGCGAGGCGAGCCAGGGTCGCCCGCGCCTCATCCATGATCGTCTCGATGTCGCGCTTGACGACCCGCTCGGGCAGCCCGAGGCGTTCGGCTATCTGAGAGCGCGGGCAGCCGGCGCCGTGGAGGGCGAGGACATCGCGCCTGCGCTCGGTGAGGGATGCCGAGACCTCGCCGACCAAGAGCTCCAGGTCCGCGTCGTCCTCGAGCTCGATCAGCTCCTCGACCGGGCTCGCGACCTCGGCGGCGATTCCGTCAAGACCGTCTTCGGCGGGATCGACCGCGACCTCGCGATGGCGCCGGTCGGCTTCCCGGCCGAGGCTTCGATGCGCCGCCGTGCGAATCCAGGCGTAGACCTGACCGGGGGCGCTGATGTCCTCGGCTTCGTCCAGGAAGCTCTTGCAGGCGTACTGGATCGCTTCCTCGATCTCATCGGCCGAGCATTCGGGGTAGCGCCCTGCGAGCTGCGTCCGCAGCGCCTCTCCGCGTCCAGGTCCTTCCCCGAGGAGGCTCTGAAACAGCTCGTCGGTGGCGATTCCGGCGTCGGGCGAGGTTGGAGAATCGGAACCCATCACTACAACAGGGCGAGAAGGAGCGAATTTGGCCCCCTCGCTCGCTGCTGCGGTTCCGCTCACTGCTGCCTCCGAGTGCCGTGAACCGCCATCTCGGACGGCTCCATGCAACTGGAGCAGTTACCCACTATTGAGGACGATTAATCCCGCCGGAGTTTTTTAAAGCGCCGCTCGCGAGCGCTCAGTCGCTACTTGACTAGACAGAGGGCGACGACCTGGAATTCCGCGCCGGCCGCTCCCCCCATGTCGGAAGCCCACCTGACCTGCCAAGCCTGTTCGGCTGGCACCGGCCCCTGGTCCACGATCCGCATGTACGGGGTGGCACGTTCGCCGCTGATCGCCGATGAGCCGCCGCTGATCAGGCGCTCACCTCGCTTGCATTTCGCTCGTCCGCCAGCTTCCGCGTAGATGCCGTCATGGGCCACGGCGTCCCGATCTTCGATCGGGCCTGCCTTCCGAAACTTGAACTTGCCGAGGTCATTCGCTTGCACAGCTCCGGGCGCGATGTCGCGGGAGTGGACCGAGTTGCGGCCCAGCCCGTAGGCGACGACGTTGCCGCCAACCGCGAGAAAGAGGGCCAGCAGCGCAACGGCCATTGCTGGTGAAGGACGCCTTGCCTTGATCTTCATTGCTTCTCCTCTCACCCAATCGGACCAGAACACGATAAGCGACAGGCACTCGGCCACAGCAGCCTCCCCCAGAAAACGCGAGAAGTGAAGCGCTGACCGAGTTGGGGGAACGGGATGCCGCCCGCAAAGGACCAAGCCCTCGTCCATCTCGCAGAGGGCGCGGCGAGCGCCACGCCTGTCGCAAGGCTCCTGGAATGCGGTGGAAGCAATACGCCCGGCGGGGCTCGAACCCGCATAGCCGGCTTAAAAGGCCGGAACTCTTGGGCCCCTCAAGAATTGGCGGACACTGATACAGAGACGAGAGCAACTCCACCGCTTAGCGTTTTCTTGAAATAGAGATGCCTTCTCGGCCCTAGTCACTCATGGGAGTCCCCACCAAAGCCCTTGAGACCGTTACCAGTTGAGTTACGGGCGCTCGTTGTTAGAAAGCCACTTCGATTGGAGAACCTCGCGTTCGATTTCAATTGCGCAATTGTACTTGCGCAATCAGCCTTGTCAATGTGAGTGGGCGGTCCTGCGCGCTTGAGCAGTAGCCACAGACGCCGTCTGCTCGCTCCGATCCAGCGCAGGGAGACCAAGGCTTGCGAGGCCGGCCGAAGATATCGTGCGCATCGCTCTCGCCAGCCTAGGAGTGCACTCGACACTGAGGAACCATTGAGCGAGATGCATATGGAACCGCGCCAGGTGCACCGGGTTCAGATCCTGGCAGACCTTCCGCGAAAGCTGCCGGTGAACCTGAGACTGCGCTACGAGAAAACGATAGTCGCGATCCGTTGGGGCGGGGTCAGGAAGACCGTCGTACTGCTCGTCCCAAGCCTTTAAAGAGGCAGATGCCACCGCCCATCCCACGTTGGCCGTAGGGTCGAGCAACGCGGGGCGCGATACCTGCATCCGCTTCGCGGGCGGATAAGCGCAGAAGAACCCCATCACAACCGCAGCGGCGAGGTGATCGGCGAGCCTGGCATCGCCATCCGCCGCCGTTTCGATCTCTGGATGCGCCGCCATCTCGTCGAGCAGTTCGTCGATCAGCCAGGCGGTTTCGACACTCGACTTCACGACTCGGTCATCGACCGTAACCATGCCGTGCAGTAGATGCGCACCTGGATGCGAAGGTTCGTCTCCAGCGAGCATTGCGAGAAGCAAATCGCCGTACTTGGCGAGCGGCAGCCACTCGTCGCCCATGACCTGGAGCGACTCGCCGGGCGTCATCATCGACCGGGTCGCATCCCAGATCGCCATGTAACGCAGGTGCTGGGTCGAATGGCCATCAGAGCGGCGGATGACTAGGTGTGGATAGCTGTCATCTCCCGTTGCGTAGAAGGTAACCCCGGTTGCAGCCACATCCACCACCCCCATCTCTACCAATCGGTCACCGCACGATTGAATCTCGGCCAGATACTTCGACTCGAGGAGGTGGTTATCGATCGAGACACCAAGGCGGGCCAGCGTCTCAGCCTGACCGTCCAGGGCCCAGTCGCGCAGCCTGCGCCAGAGTTCAACGGTCTTCTGATCGCCCGCACTCCACCGCATCATCACCTCGGTGGCGAAGTCATCCCGCTCAAGATCCTCGCGAGAAAGGGCTGGATCGCTAATCGTTTCGCTGATCGCTGCGTCCGACCTGCTGGCTGTCTGCACGTATCGTGAGTAGCAACTACCGACAAAGTGATCGCCCTTCACGCCGCGTAGGAGGGGATCCTCGTCGCTAGCGAACTCGATATAGCCCGCCACAGCCTCAGCCATGCTCCGACCAACGTCGCCGACCTGGCTGTTAGTCGTCACTTTCGCGCCAGAGGCACGAAGGATCGAGGTGATCGCCTGGCCGAGCGCAAGGTTGCGCAGGTGGCCTACATGCAACGCCTTGTTGGCGTTGGGATCGCAGAAGGTCACCGCAAACTTTCGGCCGGCATAAAGATCAGCAGTCCCCATGACCTCTTTGGTTCCCGACTCGAGCAGCTCGCCGATCTCGATCAAGCAGCGATCGGAAAGACGGATGCTCGTTCGACCTCCCTTCTCACGAGAGACGCTGCCCAACGCCTCCAAAGCTTCAAGCTCGACTAGCGTCGCGTCACCTGCCGGTCCGTGGGGTACCCCGAAAAGACTTACATCACGGCGGCCAGGATGGTGCGGCATCGACATGCGCGTGTCTCGATCCAGCTCACACCGACCGAGAACGCCAGACACTGCATCCAAGACATTTTCAAAGCTTCCTCCCCCCATGTTCACAAATGCATTGTCTGACCCGCCACCTTCATGCTTGCACCATCGGCTCGTCATCGGTAATCACGCGTCCGGTAGCGATCAGGCGCTCCCGGAGCAAGCGCGGTATGGCGAACATGTGGTGGTGCGTTTCGGTGTCATAGGTCGTGACAGAATCAGGCACGTCGACCATTCGAGGACCCGGCGAATTCGGAGCGAACGGATGATTCGACGCAAGAACGAACCCCCAGGGCACGCCGAAGGCGGGCACCGCCGAGGTGAACGGGTGGGCGTGTGCGAACACCTCTTGAGCAGTGCGCAGCACGCTTGCCATGAACGCGGGCCCCAGCGGATTCGCAGGTCCCGCCTGCGTCGCGAACATGCCTGCGTCCCCTAGGAGCTTGCGAATGCGCTGGTAGAACTCGAAAGTGAACATACCGGGCGCATGGGTTCCCGGCACGGAATCCGGAAGGTCCGCCAAGATTAGATCGAACGGACCTTCCAGATCCTCCAGCATTCCCTTCGGGTCCCCGAACCCAATAAGCGCGCGCGGGTCGTTCAACGCGTCGCGATGCATGTACGACAGGTATTCCACGGTCCGCTCGTGCAGCTCGGCATCCAGATCAAACTGCCGCACCTCCGTGACTCCCGGCAGCGCAAGCACCCGATGCAGGATGCCACCGTTGGCGCCGCCCAGACACAGCACCCGCGTCACCGCTGGGGCAAACGTGAATGCGGGCAGAAGCAGAGCCTCGTGGTAGATCGCCTCATCGGCTTCGGTGGACTGGACGCGCCCACCGATGACCAGGGCGCGCCCGTGCCCGCCCAGCCGAACGATCTCGTACGACTGGATGGACGTAGTGCCTTCTACCATTACCTCCACGACGTGGTGCACGTGTGCCTCGTGCTCGCTGATCGGCTCGACCACCTCACGCGGGAACACTTCAGACTCCGTTGACGGCAACAATCATGGCGTAGCCGAGCTTGCCCGCCTTAGTGACCCCATTCTCGTAGTCGGCGAGCTGCAGACTGGTCTCGTAGTAATCCTTGGACGTCAGGCGCACGATCTCGGAGCGCATTTCCCGCCGCACCTTTACCGACCGGTCCTGCCAATCGCGGAACGTCGGCGTCAGATCTCGGACGTGATCTACACAGAAGCCGCTTACCTCCAACAACTCCCGGTACTCGTCCATGGTCGCAACGTTCGGGCATGCCCACTCAGCGGTGAGGTGGCGCCACTCCTCGGCCGTGAAATCACCGATCCGGACACGCTCCAGAAACGCGAGCTTTCCGCCCCGCCGCAGAAGCAGTGCAACTCTCGCGAACAGCCTTGCCGGGTCGAAATGGCAAAACGCGCCGGTCCCATACGCGCCATCAAACTCATCGGCGAATGGGAACCGGTAGACATCTCCACTCTCTAGCGTCACCTGCCCGTCAAGCCCTGTCTCGGTAACGCGCTGGCGAGCCTTGCGCAGGGGGTTGGCCGACACGTCGATCCCCGTGATATGCCACCCAAAGCGCTGCGCGAAGAAGGTCGCGACCGGGGCCGTCCCACAGCCGATGTCCAGCACCCGCGAGCCCGCTTCCAGACCCATCGCGGATGCCATCGCAGTCAGCTCAGAAGCACTGTTATCACTGAACTGGCCGATGTACTCGCCCTCGCCGTAGACGCGCGGATAGATGAGGTCGTGGATCAGATTGTTGCCATCCATGGCGTCGTCGTACAGCGCCGCGACTGCGTCGAAGTCCTCGTCGGCCCCGAGCAGATGGGTCATGCGGCGTTTCTCATCGAAACGGCCAAGCCGATCGCTCCACGCAGGCGAGTGGGCTGTGCCAGCGCGGCCCGGATGTCCTTGGGCAGGTGGAACATGTGGTGGTGCGTCACGCCGTCATAGAACCTCGTCTCGGCCGTAAGCGTGGTCGCTCGCTGTTCGTCGATCCGTGCCGGCGAAAGCGCCAGCGGGTCGGTGGGCATGGTGGAGCCGACGACGTTTAGCCAAACCGTGCCGTAAGACTGGGTGTGCAAGATGTAGGCAGAGACATCCTCGAACACTGACGCCACCTCCGCGACAATCCGCCGAGCCATATCCCATGACTTAGGCCCGACGGAGCCGGCCCACGACACGTATCGCCCACCGGGGCGCAACCGCGAACGGACCAGTCGCAGCGCGTCTGCACCGAATAGGTCTGCCGCCGGACTTCCTTCGAACGGCTCGCTCAGGTCGTTCACCACAAGATCGAACGGTCCGTCGCTGGTCGCCAGATAGTCCAACGCATCGGCAACAACCAAGCGGTATCGCTGATCAGCCGCGTTGGCAGCAACAGGAGAATGCGGTAGGTGGGCGTGGGCCGCGTCCAGTACGGCCGTGTCGATCTCGACCTGCACGACCTCGTCAACGCCGGGGTAGCCCAAGACCTCCCGGACCGCTCCACCGGGTCCGGCGCCGATGACCAAGACTCGATCGGCCCGGCCACCCATAAGCGTCATCGCCGGGTGCACCAACGCCTCGCTATAGACATACTCATCGTCGGCCACATGCTGGATGCGCCCATCGAGAAACAAGCCTCGGCCATAGCCCTCCGTCTGCACAACCTCGACACTCTGCATTCCGCTGTGCTCGACGTGTACGACCTCCAAGACCCGGTGCAGGTGCGCCTCGCCTGGCGCGACCTCCTCAAAGGTCCAAGGGAACCCGTCGAGCTCGATCACGCCGCTCCGCTCACCCCCGCGGATTAACCGCGCCGCGCCGTCAGGCGACACCAGCACCTCCCGCGGCGCTTCCTGTCCGAGGAACTGGCTGATCATCGAGTAGCCGTAGCTCCCTGCATTTCGAAACCCCAGTACGTCGCCCTCGCGCACCGCGGGCAGCTTGCCACCCTTGGCCAAAAAGTCCCGTGAGTACGTCGTGGAGCCGACCACGTCCGTGGGCTTGTTGTAGAGCGGCTCGTCGGCCCGGCCTAGCACCTCAACTGCGTGGTACTCGCCGTAGAACAACGAGCGCGGCAACAGCGTCGCGCTGGCGTCCACGCAAGCGAGCCGGCGATCGGGCCGGTCCTTCACCTCCAGCACGGAAGTACAGAACACGGCCGCGTCGCCGAACAACGCCCGGCCCGGCTCCAGGATCAGCTGCACATCCCGACCGCGCCTGGCGGAATACTCTTCGAACATCGTGGTGATGCGACGGTCGTATTCCTTGTAGTCGAACTCCGAGACGTCGCTATCCGGCACTGGAAAACCACCGCCGAGATCGACGTAGGCTAGGTCAGCGAGCTGGTCGGATAGCTCCAAGGTGCGCGCGACTCCGCGCATCATCGTTTCCAGAGAAATGATGTTCGTGCCCAGGTAAACGTGCGTGCCGACCAGCGCCAGGTTGTGCTGGGCGGCGGTTTCCAAGGCCTCCGGAATCTCCGTCTCCAAAAGTCCGATGCGACTCTCCATGCCAATGAAGACATTGCCCTGCGAGTTCTCGTCGATGTTCAATCGAATACCGCATGACCGGCCGGGGGCAATCTCTCCGAATGCCTTGAGCTGTCCTAGTGAGTCGATGTTGACCTTCACGCCAAGTTCGGCAATTAGCTCCAGGTCCGACCGACGGATACCGGTCGAGGCATAGATGATCTCCTCCGGAGCAAACCCGCAAGCCAGGGCCAGTTTGAGGTGCTTGCTCGAGTTGACGAACACGGCAAAACCCAAGCTGTGCAGCAGTCGAAGCAACTCTGGATTATTGTTCGCCATAGAGGCGAAGTGCACGGCCCGGTTGGCGTACGAGAGTCGGGTGAAACGCGCGGCATTCCGTCGCACGAGCGCTTCGTCATAGATGTAGCAGGGGGTTCCGAACTCTTTGGCAAGACCGGCGAGAGCGCGGCTCTCCATCTGTGACCCGTTCATGTGGTCTTCTCACCTACGGGTTACTCCGCTGAGGCCCGAGGATCTGACCCTTCCCCGGCGGCGGCGGCATTGCCTGACTACAAAGAGTGCTTCCGTGGAAGGCGCGTGGTTGATCATGAGGAACGACTTTAGATTAAAGATTCTGATTGCGCAAGAATCCTTCGGGTATCTGGAAAGATTTGGGAGTCTGACCGCCCTCAGCGTGGCGACCTCGGCACGTCATGGACAAGAGAGCTGATCAAGTGCTTGACGTGAAGCGCTGGACGACTCGGCCGCACAAGAACCCCATCACTAAAGACCAAACCCTCGTCATCAAGGACGCGGAGAGCGCGGGCGAGGGCCATGCCCCCGATGAGACTTCGGGGATTCGCGAGCACCCGGCCGGCGAGCGCTTGGAGCGTCAGCACGTCCGGGTTCTCGCGAAGAACCTCGGCCAGAACGTCTAGCTGCAATTGGAGGTCGCCGGCCGTCACCTTCGGATGCTCCGGCGAAGGCTGGCCGCAGGGTGCTCGACGGAGAAGTCGCCATCGACATAGCGACCGGGCAGCCATTGCATCCCCTCCAAGAGAACGCAGGCCGAGACGTTCGTGCCGGCGGCGAGCTTGACGATGGTGTCGAGCCGAGGCAGCCGCCGCCCTTTCTCCAGTTTCTGAATCGCGTCGCGAGTCAGCCCGACGCGGCTGCCTAGTTCTTCCTGGGACAGATCGGCCCGGCGCCGGCTGCGCCACAGGTTGAGACCAAACCGCTCCGCCAGCGTCGGACTCTGGCTCAGTTGGGGCGGGGTCCGAACCATCATCGCCGGTCGGCGAAGCGATCGCGCTCGGCCAGCTCGTCCAGCACCTTTTGAACGGCAGCGTCTCGGACGACTCGCACCGCCTCGATCTGAGCGAACAGGTCCGACCCCTCCCCATCGAGCGCCCGGCAGAGCTCGGTCAGAATCCGCAGACCCGGATCGCTGCACTTCCCGCCCTCCAATACCTCGATGAAGGCGGCGGTGGTCGGCGTCCGCTCCGCAAGCTGCTCGCGGGTCAGGTCCCGCTCCAAACGAAGCTCTTTCAGCGCTTGCCCGGTGCGCCGGACCCAGGCCGCATCCGGGCGCTCGCGGGCCGGAAGCGAAGGAGCATCGTCCCGCAGCAGCTCGAGGACGGGGCGATCCTCCTCGATGCGTTTCTTCAGCCGCGCCTTGAACTCGTCTTCGGTCTCGTAGCCGATACTCGCGACGCGAAAGCCGGCCGGGAGGTCAAAGTCGAGAACTTCATAGCCGGTGATGGCCGCGATCTCCGGCGGGGTCTCGTAGTGGTAATGGCAGGCCGGGTCCCACCACAGCCACGCGATCAGATCGCAAGCCTCGATCCGAAGACCCTCGATCAATTTCAAGATCGTGTCGAGACGAGGGATTCTGCGTCCTCGCTCCAACTCGCTGATTCCCACGCGATGTACCCCGACCAGCTCACCCAGCGCTTCCTGGGACAGACCGGCCTCGCGACGGAACCACGCCATGTTGGCGCCGAACCGCTCGGCGACGGTCCACTCTTTCGCCTGGTCGCTCATTTCGATTCCTCCTCTGCCTCCGAATCGAGCCTCCAGGTCATTCCCTCCAGCAGCGCGCAGGGCTGCACTTCGACCGCCCCGGCGAGCTTGACGATCGTGTCGAGACGCGGCAGTCGCTTCCTCGCCTCGATGAATGCAACCTCTCCGCGATGAAGTCCGGCTCGCTCGGCGGTGGCCTCCTGAGATAAGCCGACGCGCCTGCGCAGCTTGACCAAGTTATGGGCGAGAACGCGGCTGGCCTCCGCTGCCTGCGGTCCTTTCTTGTGGCCCATTGCTCAGCCCCCCTTCCCCATGCCGAGCGCGGTTCGGATCAGCGGCGACCTCTTGACGCCGGAGGTCGGCAGATAGAAGTGCTGGAGCGACCCGCGCACCTGCTTGGTGTCCACGAGTTCAAGAGCGCCGAGCCGGACGAGCTCGCGGACGTGGTAGCTGACCAGCGACAGCGATTCCTTTTCGAGGTCAGCTAACTCCCTGGGGCTCAGCTTCTCGGTCGATTCCAGGTAGCGCCGCAACAGGCTTCGCCGCAGCGGGTGCCGGAGCGCGTCGAGCAACGCTTGCTTTTTGTCGCGCTTCGCCATCAGGCGATCACCCCTCCAACTAGCTCGGTGTATCGCTGTGCGGGGCGCGTCGGCCGGACCATCTCGTCCTCGCCGGGGCGGTGGAGCAATCCGCTGCCGGCAAGATCGCGAACGGCTCGTTGGACTGCGTCGAACTCGGAGAACTCGCGCGAGCCGCCGCCGGTCATTTCACGGACCAGCTCGTCCATCGTCAGCGTCGCTGGATCGAGTTCCAGGACGAGGCGAAGGACCGCCGCCTCTTGGCGGTCGTCTTCCTCGCCGGTCGTTATGGCGGGCTCGTCACCCGCACCCTTAGGGTGGTCTTGCATGGGAGCGTTGCCTCCTGTGCCACGCCCCCGGCTGTTTCCGCAGTGCGGGGGCACTTTTGCGGTTTCGGCGGCGAACGTAGGTGGACCGGCAGCCCCATTTCAAGGGCCGGAATCGACCTCTCTCAGACCTCACCTTGCCCCAGGGCTTGCCCCATGGCCTTTTTCGGACGTTTTTGAGGCTCCCCAAAAACGCGGAAACCCGCTCTATAAGCGGGTTTCCGTCCTATAGCGGGGGCGGGATTCGAACCCGCGACCTTCGGGTTATGAGCCCGACGATTCAACGGGGGCCGGGAACTTCGCAAGCCTACGCCTGCCATTTGAATCTACGCGCCGCTTACCGGTAGCGGGAGACGATTGGTCGTCTGGGGAATTGGTCGCGAGTCGTCCGTGGGGATGGCATGGGGGTGAAATAGACCCCCAGCGACCCCCGATGACCCCGCAATCCCTGCCTAGAAGCCGAGAGCGAACTTGGCGTCCTCGGTCATCATCTCCGGGGACCAGGCGGGGTCGAAGACCATCTTCGGGTGGACCGCGGTGACGCCGGGGAGGTCGCCGACGAACTCTTTCATCTGCTCGGTGACCTGGGGGCCGATCGGGCAGGCGGGGGTCGTCAGGGTGAAGGTGACGAAGACTTCGGAGCCCTCGATCTCGACGTCGTAGACGAGGCCGAGGGAGACGAAGTCGAGGCCGAGCTCGGGGTCGATGACCTCCTCGAGCGCCTCGATGACGTCGTCTTCGGTCAGGACCGTGGTGGTTTGGTCGTCGGACATGGCCTCATGGTAGCCGGGGGGCCGGCTCGGCCGGGGGCATTGGCTCGGGTGGGGGCGTCGAGTCGGCGTCGGGCGGGCCGATCCGGAGCTGCCACCAGCCGACGTCGCGCCAGGCGCCGGCCTTCCAGCCGACGCGGTGGTAGACGTCCACCGGCTCGAAACCGAAGGACTCGTGGAGGTCGACGCTCGCCTCGTTCGGCAGGGCGATCCCGGCGTAGGCCATCTGGAAGCCCTGGTCGCGCAGGCGAGCGAGCAGCTCGACGTAAAGGGCGCGCCCCACTCCGGCTCGTCGGGCGCCGTCGCCGACGTAGACGGAGACGTCGGTCGACCAGCGGTAGGCATGGCGGGTGCGGTGCTGGACGCCGTAGGCGAAGCCGACCACCTCTTCCCCGTCCTCGGCGACCAACCAGGGGTGGGTGGCCTGAATGGTGGCGATCCGGGCCGCCATCTCGGCCCCGTCCGGCGGCGCCTCCTCGAAGGAGACCGGACTGCCGTTGACGTGCGGGGCGTAGATCGCCGCACAGGCGGCGGCGTCGCGGCGGGGATCGGCGTTCCTGATCTCCATCGCGCCAACTTAGCCCGTACCCACCACCGCGATGGCCGCTTGTGTCCGGGACAGGCCGGCCGAGTCACCGGGAAGCCGGGCGAATAGGCTGCCGCTCGATGAGCGAGTCCGGGCAGATCCTGCGACGGTCGATCGGCATCGTCTTCAGCGACGGTGGGCTGCTGGCGCTCACCTCTAGCCTCCCCGCCAGTCGCGGCGAGCACGGCGAGGAGGAGGTCGCCGCGGTGCTCTGCGATCCCGACGCGGCCCCGGTCCAGTTCGACGAGGTGTTGATCTCGACCGAATATGGCGAGGACGGCGTGCAGCGGCGGGCCACCCTGGAGCTGTGGCCTGAGGAGGACTCCGACCGGCCGCTGCGCGGCGGCGGCACGCTGATCAGCTCCAGCCACGTGCAGCGGCAGGGGCTCGACGCCGAGATCGCCTTCTTCCGCTGGTCGGTCGGGGGGCGGGAGGGGCTCGGCACCTACGAGGTGGCGCGCGCCGATGGCTGAGATCGAGGCGATCGTCTCCGACTTCGGCGGCGTCCTGACGACGCCGCTGATGCGTTCCTTCATGGCCTTCCAGGACCACACCGGGATCGAGGCTGAGAGCCTCGGCAAGGCGCTGGGCGCGATCGCCGAGCGCGACGGCGACAACCCGCTCTTCCGGCTCGAGCGCGGCGAGATCACCGAGGCGACGTTCCTCGACATGCTGCGGGACGGGCTCGAGCCGCTGCTCGGCCACCGGCCGGAGCTGCACGAATTCCGCGAGGTCTACTTCAACGCCCTCGACGCCAACGAGCAGATGATCGAGCTGATGCGGGACCTGAAGGGGAGCGGCCTGCGGATGGCGATGCTGACCAACAACGTCCGCGAGTGGGAGCCGCTCTGGCGCTCGATGCTGCCGGTCGACGAGATCTTCGAGTTCGTCGTCGACTCCGGGTTCGTTGGCGTCCGCAAGCCTGAAGGCCGCATCTACGAGATGGTGCTCGAGCGCCTCTCCCTCCCCGCCGAGGTCTGCCTGTTTGTCGACGACGTCGAGGTCAACATCTCCGGCGCCGAGCGCGCCGGGATGAAGGGCGTGCACTTTCGCGACAACGAGCAGGCGATCGCGGAGATCCGCTCCGCGATCGCCTGAGCTCGCTCGCCTGGCCTATCTACGGTCCGCTGAAACCCAAGGAGTAGCAGGGGCCGCCACCGCAGCTGTCGCTCTGCTGGATCGCTCCGTCGAAGAAGTCGGAGACCAGCTGCTGCTCGGCCGGAGTCGCCCGTGGCAGGCCGTGCGGGTCCACCCCGGTGCGGTTCGGCAGATTCTCGTAGGGCGGCGGTTCGGTGCCGAGGATCGTCCCCGAGCCGGCCGGTTCTTCGCGCACCGGGCCACCGTCCCAGTAGTAGATCGCCGAGCCGGTGTACGGGTAGCTCTTGATCGCCGGCACGTTCCAGAGCACGTCGGTGTTCGGCCAGCGACCGGGGTACAGCGCCGGCTGGTGCGCCGCGGCGCCGATCGTGCGGGCCTCAACGTCGGCCTGGTAGATGGTCACCTGATGATCGCCGAAGGCGACGTCGAGCAGCACCTGGTGCGCCGGCGTGTTCGGCAACGGGTTACTCGTCATTCGGGCCGCGTAGCCGTTCGGCTCACCGCGGTCCCAGAGCATCTGCATCAGGTCGAGGATCAGCGGGCGGGCCGTCTCGTTCGGGTAGGACGGGTAGAGGATCGCCGAGAACGGGTCGAAGTCGACCGAGCGCGGCAGCAGCACCGAGTAGTTCATCGCCGGCACCCCGAGCGAGGCCCGGGTGAAGTCAGGCGAGACCGCGGTGAGGGCCCCGCCCATGATCCCGCCCTGGCTGTTGCCGTTGTAGTAGAGGTGGCTGGTGTTCAGGACCGATTCAGTGGCCACGGTGCCGTCCTGGTTGAAGGCCGGGTCGGTGCTGAACCCGGTCGGGCTGATCAGAGCCCGGCCGAGGTAGAGCTCGTCGAGCAGCCCCTGCTGCAGCCGGTCCGGGATCGCCGGGAAGGCGGAGATGTTCTGCAGCGCCCCGACCACGACCGGCAGGTCGGATTCCGACATCCCGATCTCGTCGGTCGCGCACTGGACGATGTCGTGCCCTTGCGAGAGTTCCCGCTGGGGGCTGGAGGCGACCTCCGCGGCCCGCCCGAAGAGCCCGTGCCCGTAGAGGGAAGGCCGCGCCGAGCCGGCCGGGCCGGTCACCGCCGCTTCGGGAACGATGCAGTCGAAGTTGGCCGTCCAGGTGCCGTTCTGGGTCGGCGCTCCGCCCGCGTCGAGCTGCATGCGGCCGCCGGGGCCGCAGTTGGGGAACAGGTAGCAGGGGACCTCGAAGGTGCCTTTGACCCGGCGGGCGATCTGCCCCGGGTTCGGGTTCGCTTCCACATTCGTCACCAGGAAGGAGGGGGAGCTGCCCTGCGGCACGCCGTCGGCGAGGTCGGTGTCGCCGAGCTGGGCGAAGGCGGCATCGCGCATCGAGAGCTCCCGACCGCTGTTGCTCTGGTCGCTGGCGACGGTGAAGTCCCAGGCCAGGTAGAGGTCCTTGCGGTTGATCCCGGACCTCTGCAGGCGCGAGAAGATCGCTTCGAAGCGCCCGCGCTGGGCGTTGATCTCGGGTTGCTTCGAGGGCACCTTGTCCCGGTAGTAGCGGAACGCCGCCGGCGCTTCGATCGATTCGCCGGCGGCGTTGCGCAGGTGCCGCAAGGCGACGATGTAGCGGTGGCCGGAGGCGAAGTTGACCGCCGGGTGGATCTCCAGGACGGCTTTCGACGGGTCGACAGCAGTGGAGTCGATCTCGACCCAGATCGGCCAGCGCTTGCCGGTCTGCGCATCGACCACGACCACCGGCGAGTTGCCGCGCTTGTAAAGGCCGAGGTGGTTGATCGGCGTCGCACCGGTTGCGGCGACGTCAGCCGTGGTCTCGATCGCCGGGACCTTGAGGAGGATCACCGAGCCGGGGCTGAACCCGTCGGAGGCGTTGTAGGGGGCGGCTTCGATGTGCTGGCCCAGCACGTTGGCCGGCATCCCGGCGTCCTTGAAGTTGATCCGCCGCCCGGTGGCGCTAGTCGGGTCGGCGACCGTGTAGTAGTCGTCCGGGAAGGGCAGCATGCAGAGCTCATTGCCCGGACTGGCGATGAAGTCACAGTTTTCGGCTTCGCTGACGTCGATCGGCGGCAGCGTCTGATGGGGAGGCTTGTGCGGCTTTGGCCAACCATGGTGCGACTGGCCGTGATGACCGTGATGCGAGCCCTTCTCGTGGCTCTTGCCGTGCTGCGAGCCGGCAACGGCAAACGCCGCGCCTGCCAGCAGCATCCCCGCAAGAGCGAGCGCCGCGAGCATCGCTACCGACCTGAAGCACTTCCTCATTGGCATCCCTCCTGTTGGGAGGCCAGCCCCTGCGCGCCGGCCTATTCAGCCAGCACCCGACCTGCAGTCTCTCCGTCGAGCGAACGTTACCCAGCGGCTTGAGCCGGCAAACGACGACGCTGCGGTCAGTTGGTGTTGCGACCGCCCTCGGGCGCCCGGAAGTGCAGGATCAGGACCTTGGCGAGCATCATCTCGGAGTCCGTCTGACCCGCCGTTCGTTCAGCGATGCGCTCCTGGACCTGAAGAACCTCGCCGACCGCCCTGTCGAGCACCTCAATCAGTTCCTGCCAGCCCTCCCCGTCGACCGACATGACGGTGCGGGAGATGTGGTTGTCGTCCGGTTCATAGATCGTGCCAGCAAGGATCGCCTCGTTGACGTCGTCCGAAGACAGCCGCAGGTAAGTCGTCACGACGCCACGTTTCTGCTGATCCGTGAGACGCTCCCAGGAATCGGCATCGAAGTAGGAGCGCTGGGTCGCCCGGTAGATGTGTTCGACCACCCTGCCGCCTCGCACGGGCTTGGACTCCGCGAGTTCGACGCAGCCGAGCTCTTCGAGGCGCTTGATGTGGTACGCGACATGCCTCGTAGGAACACCGAGTTCCTCGGCCAACTCCCGCGGACTGGCGGGTCGCTGCGACAGCACCGTCAGCGAATGCGCCCGCGTCGGATGCGCCAAAGCCGCAGCCAGCTGCGGATTTACGAGCTGCGGCTGGCTCCGGTTGACGGGCGCTGCCGCGACCTCGGGGTCCCTCTCACTTGCCATGAGAACGGCAGTTTACTCGGAAGGTGTCGAGTTTCCTATTTTTTGTCCAGATATTTGAATGAAATTGCGGATTTGAGCAATCCTCCCCTGGTGGGGCTATGGAAGGGCCTCGCGCATACGCAGGTCTGACCAGGCCGGAACCCCCCAGTCGAAGGAGGTGAGGTCAGGTGAAGATCGCCGCTGGCCCGTCGCCGCTGCCGCCGCAGGCAGCCGTGAAGAAGGGCAACTAGCGTCTCTCAGGTCCGGCCGGCGACGGCCCGGGCCTGCCGGCTAATGCTCAACATTTTTTGTGCGGCCACAGCGGCCGGCGCCAGCCACGGTGGGCTCACTCGTCTCGCCCCCATTCGAGGAGAGCCAGTGCGATGGCCCAAGAGTCTCCCGCCTCTCGCGTCCCCCTCCTTGCTTTGCTCCATTCGGAAATCTCTCTAAGGCGGCAACTGGCTTTGTCGAACAAAGCCTTCGCTTCCCGCCAGCCCTCGGCATCAACATCCAGCGGATCGCTGCGCAAGCTGGTCTGGGATCTCGGCGCCTTCGTATCGCCAACCACGCCGGTCAGGAAGCTCAGCAGGAAGTCTTCCGCTCGCTGGTCCCCCGTCAAAGAGGGGGTGTCCACTTCCTTCCGGAGCTCAACGATCGATCGAAGGCGATACACGTGCTTAATAGATCCTCTGGTGGGGATTCTTTCGATCTCGTCGATCAAACGAAAGCGCCTATTCAAAGCCCGCATGTGATGTGACACAGTCGAGGTTGGGAGGGCAAGCTCCCGGGACACTTCGATAGGAGCAGCAGGACCTCTGCTCAGATGCGTGAGGATCCGCACGCGTGATGGATGACTCAGTGCGCTCATCATGTGCTGAAGCAGGCTCGTTGAGATTGGCGCCATCATGTCATGGGGGACCGCTGCAGGCCGCCAGCCGCTGCCCTCTCCTGCGGGCTTTAAGTGTATGTGGCAGACAGTGAGGTACGGGTGACTAGCTTCAAACCGACTCACAATGTCTCAAGGTGGTTGCGTCTCCCCAGACTTTCCCCATGGCCGAGCCAAAACTTCGACACATCGCGTCTTGATCGCCGCCCAACGGCGATTGAGCTTGGTGACTACTTCGCTTTTTGGCAGCGGTTAAGTCACCTCGGTCCGAGAGGTGGGAATCACCAGGAGCCGATGCTTCGCAGCAACCTCCGGACGGCCGCTCGGTCAGGCCTCAGTTCCCTTTCCAGTTTTCGTAACGTAGCCTCCGGACTGGTCTCAGCTCCCCTGGGGGACTCGAAACAGGAGAAGCTGACCAGAACTGGCACAGCTTGCCTGCCGGAGGCATCATCCAAGCGGGACCGAGCTTCTTCCTCCAGGCGTTCCAGGTAGACGAGCACTGCGGATTGGGCAGAGTTAATTTCACGCCAGGCCCGCTCGTCGACGCGCATGCCGACCCATGACAGATGACTGTCACCCCGCCTGTCCACCGTGTCCGCCGCCGCTGCCGCAGCGAAAGCTTCGATATAGGTGGTGATAGCCAGTGAAGTCAACTCGAGCTGAATAGATGGCGGAGCCGGCATCCACGACGCACCGTCGTAAAGAGACCGCGGGACAGCGCGAAATACCCGTTCCCGGCTTTTATGGGCGCCTGCTCTTACCGAGAGGAGTTCTACGCAACCCAGTTCCTCGAGCCGGCGAAAATGTTGAGAGACCTTCGACAGGCTCACTCCTAGGCCAGCGCCAAAGCGCGCGTGGAACTCCTTGGGGCTCATGGGCGACTTGCTCAAAGCCGCGAATATCTTGATCCTCAACTTGTGCGTCAAACCTGCGGCGAGGTTTGGGTCGAAAAGTATTTCTCCCTCCTCTTCCACGAAGAACGGCGCACTTTGCAGCCGAGTCGGCGCCTCTTCAGAGGGAGCCTCGACCAGCCCGCCCGAAGTCGTCAGGGCTATCGGATTCCCTCCGGATCGTGCCAGTCGGCGTTCCGCGACAGTCCACACGTCAACCGACCACCAGAAGAGTGCTTCCACCGCTTTGACCGCTTCAGTCCACGCTCTCTCGTCGTAAGTTAGATAGGTCCAAGTGAACTGGCGGCCCCGACCGGCAGTGATGGTTCCCGCGTCGGCTGCCTGTGTGACCCGATCTAAATAGCTTGAGAACCCGCGCGCGGTGATCCCTCGCTTGTATTCCTCCGACAGTGTCTCCCAGGCACCCTTGTCGATGACGGGACCTGGCGCGACGTTAAAGATCCGCTCGAAGGTCCGGCCGGACTTTCTCGTACCGACTTGTTCGATACAACCAAGAGCCTCCAAGCGCCGAAATTGCTTGGCTATGACAGACAACGGAGCCGAAGTACCACTCCCATCCCTAAATGCTTTAGGGCTCAACCCTGGTTGCTTGCTCAGCTCGGCAAGAACGGCAATTCGCAAGGGGTGCGCGATCGCCTTCGCAAGGCGCTCACTGATCGCAAACGGCGAACGGTAGACATCCCTCTCTTCGAGATAGGGACCCGACGCTTGAGGTAGTTGTGAGGAAGCGCTTGAGGCACTCGTAGCGATCAGATGAGACTAATCGCGTGTACGGGCGCCTCATTTTGGGGCGTATTGCAGATCCCAGTTGTTCAGCTTTTCCCGTGCAGTCGAGAGGTTGTTTGCCAACTGGGTCCTCATTGCGCAAGGATCCTCCGAATGGGCGCCCACAGCAAGAACGGACGGGATGTTCCTGCCCCTCTACTGCACGCCCTCAACCACAGCATTCGCCGGCGCATCCTGCGGCTGCTGGAGGAGCGGGGCGCGGCGGGGAAGCTCAGTCCGGTCGAGGCTTCGGACAGTCTCGACCTATCGCTGACGACCGTCGCCTACCACTTCCGCGTTTTGGTGGCGACGGACGCGATCGAAGAGGTCGACCGGCGTCAGGTCCGCGGCACCATCCAGCACTTCTTCCAGCCGGCCACGGCGCTGCGGAAGGCAAACTGGGTGCAGGACGTTCTCGCGGAGACCGCGCGCACCGATTAGCGAGGTCGCCGGGCCGAGCTAGTTGTCGGAACCGGCGCGATCCCAGACGTAGAGCTCGACCGCCTCGACGGCGAGCTGCATCAGGCGCGGCGGTGAGAGCAGGCTGAGGACGAGCTCCAGCGCGTCTTCCTCGGTGACACCGGCGTCGACGGCCTCCTCGCCGCGGAAGCCGGCGGCGAGCTTGAGCGCCTCGCGGCGGTTTTCGCCGAGGGAGCCGAAGGCGCCCATCAGGAAGTCGCGGTTCGGCACCGGGTGACCGACCTCGAGGGAGCCGTGCCAGGCGGCGAGCATCGAGAGATCGTGCTCGTCGAGCTCGGCGATCGCCTTTGCGTAGTGGACCTCCAGCTCCGCATCGGGAATCTCGTCGACCCAGGCGCGGACCGCCTCGCCAAGCAGCTGGCGGCGAGCCTCGCGGCCGATCGAGTCGGCAATCGCACGTACGGCATCGGCTGGATCCACGAAGCAGAGGGACATTGGCTGGATCTCAATCTAGAGGCGCAGGAAGACGGCAAAACGGGGGTTTGTAGCCGCAGTTTGCGGGGGAGCACGCCGGGTCCCGTCATATGGTGGGAGGGGTGCCGCTGAACCTGATTCACGGGCCGCCGAACTCGGGCAGGGCGGGGCTCGTCCGCCGCCGCTTCGCTGCCGTCGCCGAGCAGGACCCGATCCTCGTCGTCCCCACCCTCGACGACGTCTACTCCTTCCAGCGCGAGCTTTGCGAGGAGGGCGCCGTGCTGGGCGGCGAGGCGATGGCCTTCGGTGCCCTCTTCCACGTCGCCGCCCGCGCCGCCGGCGACCCGCCGCGGCCCGAGCTCTCCCCTGCGCAGCGATTGCGGGCGATCGCCCTCGCGGTCCAGGCGCGGCAGTCGAAGTTGGGACCGCTGCGACGCTCCGCGTCGCGGCCGGGCTTCGCCCACTCCTTCCTGCGCCTGCTCGACGAGCTGCAGGGCGCCGGCATCGCCCCGGCGGCGGTCGAATCCAGCGCCGCGACCCTCGAGGGCTCCGCCTACCTCGGCGACATCGCCTCCCTCTACGCCGGCTACGTCGAGGCCCGCGACGGGCTCGGCCGCACCGACTCCCACGGCATCGCCCGCGAAGCGATCGAGGTGCTGCGTCGCGATCCCTCGGTCTGGGGCGGGCGCCCGGTGTTCCTCTACGGCCTCGAGGACCTGACTCCCAACCAGCTCGACCTGGTCGAGGCGCTGGCAGTGGCGGCCGAGGTAACGATCGCGCTGCCCTACGAGCCCGGCAACGCCGCCCTGGCGGCGCGCGAGCGTCTCCTGGAGGCGCTGCGGGATCGCATCGGCTTCGCGACCGAAACCCGTACCGAGGCCCACCCCGAGAACACCGAGAGCGCCCTCCTCTTCCACCTCGCACGTGGGTTCGGCTCGGCCGGGGCGGAGCCCCAGCAACCCGATGGAACGCTGGTGCTGCTGCGCTCCGCCGGTGTCCGCGGTGAGGCCGAGATGGTCGCCGAGCGGATTGCCCGCCTGCTCAGCGACGGCACCGACCCGGCCGAGATCGCGGTCGCCCTGCGCGACCCCAGGCGGCGCGGGCCGGAGATCGCCGCGGCGCTGGAGGCGAACGGAATCGCGACGGCACTGGAGGCGGAGCTGCCGGTCGCGGGCAGCGCCGTCGGCGGAGCCCTGATCGCCCTGCTCGAGGCCGAGTTCGGCGCCGGGGGCGCCGCCGAACTGCTGCGCTACATGCGCGCCGGCTCGGGCCTGTGGCGCAACCGGGTCGACTGGTTCGAGCTCGAGCTGCGACGTGGCCGCGTCGCCGACGCGGAGACCGCTCTGCAGCGCTGGGCCGGGCTCGGCCACGAACCGCTGCGCGACCTGGAGCTGCTCCGCGAGGCGGCAGCCCGCTCCAACGCCGCCTTCGCCATCGCCGCCGGACGGTTGGCGGCGACGATGGCGGCGCGTCCGCTGCGCGGCGAGGGAGATGGACCGACGCCCGGACGCGGCGACGGTTTCGAGCTGCGGGCCGCGGCGACGATCGGGTCCGCGCTCGCCGAGCTCGCTGAGCTGGGGCGCCAGGCGCCGGCGCCAGGCGAGCTGGCGGCGGTCGTCACCGCGCTCGACTACCGCGCCTGGAGCGGCCCGGTCGAGGGCCGGATCCGGATCGCCGACCCGTACCGACTGCGGGCGGCGCGGTTCGACCACGTCTTCGTCGCCTCGCTGCAGGACGGCGAGTTCCCGCGGCGCGATCGCGGTGGCGATCCCTTTCTCGCCGAAGCGCAGCGGCTGACGCTCGGCTTGGAGCCTCGCCGCGACACCGAGGCCGAGGAGCGCTACCTCTTCCAGGCCTGCCTCTCTCTGCCGCGCCGCCGCCTCTTCCTCTCCTACCGCGACAGCGACGAGGACGGCGGCGCCGAGTCCCGCTCACCACTGCTGGACGAGGTGCGAGGGCTGCTGGCGCCCGCCCCTGACGGGGCCTCTCCCGATCCGGTCGAGGCCGCGATCACGATCGTCCGCGACCTCGCCGAGGTGGTGCGGCCGCTGGCCGAGGCTCCCTCGGAGACGGAGCTGGCACGGGCGCTCGCCAGCCACGGCCCCGAGGCCGATGCCGGCTCGCTTCTCGCGGCCGCAACAGTCGGGCCGATGCTGGCGGAGCGCATTGGCACCCGGCTGGCGACGGCGCGGCGCGCCGAGGCGGCCGCTCGCGCACCGGGGCCGCTGACCAACCCCGCGGTGCTGGCCTCGCTGGCGGCAGTTCCCGCCTACGGCGGCACCACGCTCGAGCAGTTCGACGTCTGCTCCTATCGCTGGTTCGCCGGCCACGAGCTCGACCCGCAGCCGCTCGACCCGTTGCCCGACGGCCTCGTCCAGGGCGGCCTCATGCACGCTGCGCTCGACCGCCTCTACAAGGAGCGCCCCGGCGGCACCCCCCTCCCCCGCCCGGCGTCCCTCGCCGCCTGGATCGGCCGCGGCCGCGAGCTGCTGGCCGAGTTGACAGCCGAGCGTGAGCTCGGCGCCCATCCCTCCGATCGGGCGATCGCCCGCCGGGTCGAGCGGCTATTGGAACGGTTCCTCTCCGAGGAGGCGGACCGGGAGAGCGGCGGCTTCGAGCCCTGGCTCCTGGAGGCCGGCTTCGGCGAACAGGAGGACAGCGAGCGGCCGGCGCTCGACCTCGGCGGCTGGGGTCTGCACGGGGCGATCGACCGGGTCGACCGCGACCGCGAGGGCCGCGCCATCGTCATCGACTACAAGCTCTCCGGGCGGGTGACGCCGCTGGAGAAGTTCGAGGAGCAGGCGAAGCTGCAGCTGCCGCTCTACCTGCTGGCGGTCGAGCGCCACTGGGGTGCGGCGCCGGTCGGGGCTCTCTACCACCCGCTCCGCGCGACCTCGGTCCGCCGCCCGCGCGGCGTCGTCCTCGACGAGGCGGCCGGCGACCTCGCCGACTACCGGCTCTACAGTCGCGACGTCGTCGACGCCGCGGCGCTGGAGGAGATGCTGGCCGAGTCGCGGCGACGGGCGGGCGAGATCGTCGCGCGCATGCGCGGTGGCGAGATCCGCCGCGACCCGGGCCCGCGCCGCGGCCTGCGCGGCCACGACGCCTGCCCCACCTTCTGCACCTTCGCGCCGATCTGCCGCCGCGACCGCGCCTTCCAGCGCGAAGAGGACGAGGGGGTCGAGGAGCAGTGAGGCCGACCCCCGAGCAGGAGGCGGCGATCCTCGTCCGCGGCCGCGACGTCCTCCTCGAGGCCGGCGCCGGCACCGGCAAGACGGGCGTGATGGTGCAGCGCTACTGCCGCCTCGTCTGCGACGAAGCGGTGCCGCTGGAGGCGGTGCTTGCCTTCACTTTCACCGACAAGGCGGCGGCGGAGCTGCGCCAGCGGATCCGTGCCGATCTTGCCCGCCGGGCGGAGGAGGGCTCGGAGCGGGCACGGGACCTGCTGGGCACGATCGGCGGGGCCTGGATCACCACCATCCACGGCTTCTGCAACCGGCTGCTCTCGGGCCACCCGGTCGCCGCAGGCATCGACCCGGACTTCCGCGTGCTCGACGTCCCCGAGACCTCGCGCATCGCCCGCGAGGCCTTCGACCAGGCGCTCGCCGAGTTCCTCGCCGGCGCCGATCCCGGCAAGGAGGAGACGGTCGCCAGCTTTGACGTCGAGGGATTGCGGGCGATCGTCGTCGCCGCTCACGACGAGCTGCACAGCCGCGGCGTCGCCGAGCCGCGTCTGCCCGAGCCGCCCCCGACCGACCTGCCGGCGGCGCTCGACGCCTGCCGCGTCGCCGCCGCAGCCAGCCTCGAGGAACTGCGCGAGAACGACCCCAAGCGCGAGCTGATCGAGGCCGCCCTGGCCCGGCTCGACGCCCCCGGCGAGCCGCCGCTGCTCGAAGAGCTGCGGGGCTTCCGTACGGACAGCCGCGCCCAGGCCGTCTCCGCCTACAAGGAAGCGATCGAGGCGGCTGCCGCCTGCTGCGCCGAGGCCGGCGAGGGCGGCACCGCCTATCGGCACCTGGCCGAGCTGCTCGAGCTCTATGGGACCCGCTTCGAGGCGGCCAAGCAGCGGCGCGCCGGGATCGACTTCGAGGATCTGCAGATACTCGCCGCGCGCCTGCTGGAGCGAGCCGACATCGGCGAGTCCTACCGCGGCCGCTTCCGCCACCTCCTAGTCGACGAGTTCCAGGACACCAACCGCCTGCAGTTGCGCTTGATCGAGGCGCTGCGCGGCCCCCGTACCGAGCTGGTCATGGTCGGCGACGAGCTGCAGTCGATCTACGGCTTCCGCCACGCCGACCTCGACGTATTCCGCGCCCAGCGGCAGCGGATCGAGGAGCGAGCCGACGCCGAGCTGATGGAGCTGAGCGGCAACTTCCGCTCACGCCCGGAGGTGATCGGCGCCGTCAACCTGCTCGGCGACGCCCTGCTCGGCGAGCGCTACCGGCCACTGCGGGTCGGCGCCGCGGCCGACGCGACCGCCTCGCTCGGCGGGCCGGCGGTGGAGCTGGCGCTGACCGCGCGGGACGGCTGGGACGAGGAGGGCATCGAGCTGGAACCGACGATCGACGGCCGCACGCCGCTCAACTGCCTGGCCGAGGCGCGCTTCCTCGCCGCCCGTCTGCGGGACCTGGCTGAGGGCGGCGTGGCCCGCGGCGAGATGGTCGTCCTGCTGCGCGCCTTCACCCACCTCGACGCCTACGAGGACTCGCTCGCCCGCGCCGGCCTGCGCCCCTACGTCGTCGGCGGCCGCGGTTACTGGTCCCAGCAGCAGGTGGCCGACGTCTGCGCGCTGCTGGCGACGATCGCCAATCCACTCGACGATCAGGCGCTGTTCGGCGCCCTCGCCTCGCCGGCCTGCGGCGCCGCCCCGGACACGCTCTGGCTGCTGCGGGCGGCCGTCGGAAAGCGGCGCCACGTCTGGCCGGCGCTGCAGCACGCTGTCGGCGCCGCGGAGCTGGAGCTGGCCGACCCGGAGCGCCTTGCCGAGATCCCGGCGGTCGAGCTGGAGCTGCTGCGCGGCTTCGTGGCGACGCTGGAGGCCCTGCGTGAGCGGGCGCCGCGGCTCGGCCTGGCGGCCCTGATCGAGGCGGCGGTGACCGGGACCGGCTACGACCTGGCGGTGCTGATGCGCCCTGCCGGCGAGGCTCGCTTCGCCAACGTCCGCAAGCTGATGCGGCTGGCGGCCGAGTTCGAGGCGCGCGAGGGACGCGACCTGCGTGGCCTGCTCGACTTCCTCACCGCCCGCGCCGAGGGCGAAGCAGAGGCCCAGGCGGCGACCGCCGCGGAGGGCCACGACGGCGTCCGGATCATGACCGTCCACAACGCCAAGGGCCTCGAGTTCGGCGTCGTCGCCGTCCCCGACCTCTCGCGCAGCCTGCTCGCCGGCTCGCGTGCGCCGGTATTGACGCTCGGCCACGAGCAGCCGCCCCGGGTCGGCCTGCAGTGGCGCCGCCTCGGAGCCGGCTCGATCAACCTCTACGACTACGCCGACCTCTACGAGGAGTCCAAGCGCCGCGACGCCGAAGAGGGCCTGCGGCTCTTCCACGTCGCCGCCACCCGCGCCCGCGAGCGCCTGCTGCTGAGCGGCGTCGTCAAGCCGGAGCCCGGACGCGAGACCAAGCCGGGGACGCCGGTGATCGAGCGCATCGTCGACTCCTTCGGCCTCGACCGCGAGGAGGACTCGGTCCTCCCGGTGCCCCCGCCGGAGCCGCGCCCCGGCCTCGAGGCGAGCTTCGGCCCTTCCGAGATCCCGGTCCGGGTCAACCTGCCTTCACCCGAGCGAGCCGCCGAGCTGCGCGTCACCCACCGCGAGGCCGTCGGAAAGCGTGAGCTCGGCCAGGGCCCGCCCCCCCTGGTCGAGCGTAAGCCGCCGGTGGTCCCCAGCCGCCCCCTCTCCTACACCGCGATCTCGGCCTACGAGGAGTGCCCCTACCGCTTCTACCTAGAACGCGTGCTCGACCTCGGCGACGTCAACCGAGACGGCGGTGACCCCGAGGAGGACGGTTCCGGTCGCCTTTCGTCGGGAATAGCCCGACAATCAGCGACCGGAACGGCTCGCGACCCCCGCGCGACGGCTCGCGTGGAGCGGGCGGCGCGGGGCGCGGCGGTGCATTCGCTGCTGGAGTGGAGCCAAGCGCAGGGATGGGCGGAGCCTCCCGAGGACACGGTGCGCCAGTACGCAGCCGCGGCAGGGCTCGACGCCGAGGGCGAAGGACTGCCGGAGTCGCTGCTCACGCCGATCCGCGGCTGGCTGGGCTCGACGCTGCGAGCCCGCCTGGCCGCCGACGGCACCCGGGTGCGGGCGGAGGCGCCGCTCCTGCTCGGCATCGGCGGCACGGTCCTGCGCGGCTCGATCGACCTGCTCGTCGAGCGCGACGGCGAGCCACCGCTGGTGATCGATTACAAGACCGACGCCCTCGGCAACTCCAGCCCGGCCGAGCGCGCCGCCGGCTACGAGGTCCAGCGGACGATCTACGCGCTCGCCGTCGCCGAGGCGCGCGATGCCCCCGAGGTTGAGGTCGCCTACGTCTTCCTCGAGCGCCCCGAGCAGCCCGTCCTCAGCACCGTCGGCCCGGCCGAGATGGTCGCCGGCCATGCCCGCCTCGAGGAGACGATCGCCCGCATCGCCGCCGGCGACTTCCCCGTCGCCCCACCCGAGCGCCGCGACTGGTCCCTCTGCCGCGGCTGTCCTGCTCTCAGAGGCCTCTGCTCAGGCCCCGCCGGGGTCGGCGGAGGAATCGAGACGGGCGGCGAGGTCGTCGAGCTTTAGCTCTTTGAGCCCCTCCCCCACAGCGTCCAGCTCGGCGGCGCAGTAGTTGACCAGCTCGCGTCCCTCGCGGCAGAGGTCGAGCGTCTCGCGGAGGCCGGCCTGGCCGGAGTCGAGCCGGTCGATGATCTCCTCCAGCCGTTCGACGGCCACCTCGTAGCTCTCTGGTTTCTCGCTCATCTCTCCGCCTCGATCGCCGCCCGCACCTTGCCGTCGGCGAAGCGCAGTCTTACGTCCCCGGCGGCGGCCGCTGCCGAGGCGGAGGTGACCGACTCGCCGTCGAGGTCCTCGGCCAACGCGTAGCCCCGCTCCAGGGTTCGCTCGGGGTCATGCGCCCGCAGCGCCACGGCGGCTTTGCGGAGAGCCTCGCGGCGGCGGCTAAGACCCGCCTCCGCCCCGCGCTCGAGCGCTGCCTGGCGACGCGTCGCCTCGCCACGGCCGGCGGTGGCGCGCTCCAGCCCCCGCCGACGCGCCCGCTCGAGGACCAGTCCGGCGATCCGCCGCTGGCTGCGAGTCCGCTCGGCGATCCCGCGTTCGGAGGCGGCGCGGATCTCGCGGATCTTCTGGTTGAGGCCGCCGCGCTCCCGCTGCAGCGCCCGCGCCGGGCCGCGGGCGAGCGCCGCCAGGTGTCGGGCGCGGGCCCCGACCGCCCGCTCGCCGGCGCGCCGCAGCGACCCGGCCGCGCGCTGGAGATCCCGCCGGGCAGCAACGCAGTCGAGCGGCACGGCCGCCTCCGCCGCGTGGGTCGGCGTCGAGCAGCAGACCGCGGCGACGTCGTCGATCAGGGTCGAGTCCCGCTCGTGGCCGATCGCGCTGACCACCGGCACCCGCAGCATCGCCACGGTGCGGCAGAGCGTCTCGTCGCAGAAGGCCCAGAGGTCGGCGAGGCTGCCACCGCCCCGGGTAACGACGATCGCCTCGACCTCCGGGCGCGCCGCCAGCCCCTGTATCGCCGCCGTGATCGCCGGCGCCGCGTGCCGGTCCTGGACCGGCGCGAACGCCCAGACGACCGTCCCCGCCCAACCTCGCCGCGCCAGCCCGGCGAGCAGGTCGCGCCGCGCCGCGCCGGACTCGGCAGTCACCACCCCGATCGTGCTCGGCAATCGCGGCCGCGCCAGCTGCTTCTGCAGCTCGAACAGCCCCTCCGCGCGCAACTGCTTGCGCAGCGCATCCAGACGAGCCAGCAGATCGCCTTCGCCGGCCAGTCGCAGATGGGTGGCGCGGAAACAGAAGTTCGGCGAGGCCTGCCCACCCCCGGGGTAGTAATCGAGACCACCGCCGATCACCACTTCCGCCCCGTCCCGCAGCGACCCCTCCGGCAACCCCGCCTTCTCGAGATCGGTAAGCCAGATCGCGCAAGGCACCGCCCCATCCGTGTCCCGCAGCTCGAAATAGGCCTGCACCCGACTTCGCCCCACTCCGGTTACCTCCCCAATCAGCTGCACCCGCGGCCGCTCACGCATCCAGCCCTGCAGCCCCTTGGCGTACTGCCCAACAGCGAACGGTCCCGGAAGTTCCATCGCACTCACCCTAAGAAACGGGCCGGTTGGCGTCGCTCCCTCAGGCCGTGCCGTGCCAGCGCTTCGCCCAAGCCTTCAGCTCCTCTATCGCCGGGCCGAGCTCATAGCCGACCTCGGTCAGCGAGTAGGTGACGCGGACAGGCGTGCCGGCTTCTACCTCGCGCTGGACCAGTCCCTCTTCCTCGAGCTCGCGGAGGCGCTGGGAGAGCAGGCGGTCAGAGAGACCGGGCACCGCCTTGACCAGCTCGCCGAAGCGCATCGGCCGCTCGGTCAGGGAGCAGACGATCGCTCCCGTCCAGCGCTTGCCGATCAGCTCGATCGCGGCGTGGAAGTGTGGACAGACCGCCGCGGGGACGGCCGGGGACTGGTTCGACGTGGCAGGTTCCACGGGAAATCGCAGCTTACTGAACGTAAGTCGTCGGCTTTCGGGCCCGGAGAGGCGCGATTCAGCTCGTGCAGGGGCCGGTCTCGACCTCGCCGGTAGCGACGTCGGCGAGCGCTTCGCGGACCTGCTCGGCGGGAATCGCGAAGCCGCCCGGGCGCCCGCCGGTCGTCGCAGCGAAGACGACCCCGACCACCCGACCCCGCGCGTCGACCAGGGGCCCGCCGGAGTTGCCGCTGCGGACCAGCCCGCCGAGGGCCGTGATCGTGCGGGTGATCGGCCCGCTGCCGTAGGAGTCCTCGCTGATCGTCGCCCGCGTCTCGCCGATCCGCGCCGGCGTCAGCGCGAAGGGTCCGTTCTCGGGATAGCCCAGCACCGCCGCGTCTTCGCCCGCGTCACGCCGCGAAGTCGTCGGCAGGGTCGGCAGGTTGGCACCGACCCGCAGCAGTGCCAGGTCACGGGCGGGGCTGTAGTAGACCGGCGTCGCTTCCAGCTCGAGGCCTTCCTGGGTGGTGACGGTCGTATCGGTGGAGCCGGCGACCACGTGGGCGTTGGTGACGATCAGGCCGGGCGCGACCGCCCAGCCGGACCCCTCCACGCCGAGCCCGCAGGCGGTCCCCAGCACCCGTACCACCGAGCTGCCGGCGTCGAGGACGTCGGGATCGGCGGCGATCGCCCCGCCGGGCGGCGCCGTCGGCGTTTCCGGGCCCGTCACCGAGGGAGCAGGGTCGACCCGGTCCAGCGCCTGCAGCAGCGGGCCCGAGGGCGGCAGAACCTCGTTGAGGCCCTGCAGGATCACCGAGCGCTGCACGTCTGCCCGCAGTTGCGTCGTCGAGGGAGCGTGCAACGCCACCGAGCCGAAGATCCAGGCGACCCCGAGCGCCACCGCGCCGATCAGGGTGGCGCCGCCGGCGCCGTCCAGCATGTGCAGCAGCCGCCGCTGGATCAGGCGCGCGCGCAGCCCCAGCGCGAAGCCCTCGACCGCGACCGCCGCCAGGGCACCGCAAACGAGCGCGCCGAGCGCCGCGCAGAGCGGCGCGTAAGGGGACTCCGAGCCCTGGCTGAGCACCAGCGGCGCCAGCCGGCTGCCGGCGGCGGCCCCGACCGCGAAGCCGATCAGCGTCAGCGCCCCGACGATCAGCCCCTGACGGTAGCCCCAGAGGCCGAGAGCAAGAGTGAAGGCGACGATCGCCCCGTCAAGCGCGGTCACCGCTGAATAGAAGCATGCCGGTGATCGCTTCATTACCTTTCCCCCGGTGAGCACGTTGTCATCCGCGGTTGAGCGTCGGCGTCGGCTGGTCACTCGCACGCTCCCGCTCGCGGTGATCGGCCTCGTCGCCTTCGTGATCGGCGCCGCCATGGGAGCCCCCGGCTCCCCCCAGAAGGACGCCGCCAACCGCTTCGCCGAAGCCTGGGAGGCCGATGAATTCGCGGTCATGTACCAGGAGCTGAACGACGCCTCGCGGGCCGCGATCGAACTCAACGACTTCGTGATCGCCTATCGCGAAGCAGCCCGCACGGCGACGCTGCGCTCGGTCGAAGCCGACTCCGCCAAGGATCCCGTCGAGAGCGACGGGCGGACCACCGTGCCGGTGCCGATCGCCGTCTCCACGGTCGCTTTCGGCCGCAGCGAAGGGGAGATCGAGCTGCCCTACGCCGGCGGCGGCATCGAATGGGATCCGAGCCTGGTCTACCCCGGCCTGCAGCCCGGCGAGCACCTGGCCAGCCACATCGAGCTGGCGCCGCGGGCGCCGATCCTCGCCGCCGACGGCACCGCCCTGGCCGAAGGCCCGGCCGATGAACGCGAACACCCGCTCGGCAGCGCCGCGATCGACGTCAGCGGCGAAGTCGGTGAAGCCAGCGAAGAAGACATGGAAGCGCTCGCCCGCCACGGCTTCGCGGCGGACACCCCTGTCGGGATCAGCGGCCTCGAGCGCGCCTTCAACACCCGCCTCGCCGGCAAGCCCGGCGGCACCCTCCTGGCGGTCTCCAAGGACGGCAGCTCGGTTCGCGTCCTCGCCCAGGGCAAGCCGCGCAAGGGGGCTCCGGTGAAGACGACGATCGACCCCGAGCTGCAGGAAGCGACGGTCAGCGCCCTCGCCGGCCAGTTCGGCGGCGTCGCCGTGCTCGACGCCCGCAACGGCGATGTCCGCGCCCTCGCCGGCCAGGCCTTCTCGGCGCCGCAGCCGCCCGGCTCCACCTTCAAGATCATCACCAGCACCGCCGCCCTCGAAAAGGGCCTCGTCTCGCTCGACGACGAATTCGAAATCACCAATGGCGTCAACGTCGGCGGCCGCTTCATCAGCAACGCCAACGGCGAGTACTGCGGCGGCACCTTCCGACAGGCCTTCGCCGAGTCCTGCAACGCCGACTTCGCCCCCTTCGGCCCGGAAATCGGCAACGACGAGCTCGTCGCCACCGCCGAGAAGTTCGGCTTCAACACGCCGCCGACCCTCTACGCGCCGCAGATCGTCCGCGAAGTCGAACCGGCCGAATCAACGATCCCGAAAGACATCGGCGAAGACGTGGACCTCGGCGTCTCCGCGATCGGCCAGGGCGAGGTGCTGGCGACGCCGCTGGAGATGGCGAGCGTCGCCCAGACCGTCGCCAACGGCGGCGTCCGCGAACCGACCTCGATCGTCGCCAACAAGAAGCTGCGCCCCGACGCCGAGCCGGTGCGGGTGATGAAGAAGCACACCGCCGAGGAGCTGACCGAACTGATGATCGGCGTCGTCACCGAAGGCACCGGCACCGCCGGCGCGATCGCCGAGGCGCAGGTCGCCGGCAAGACCGGCACCGCCGAGCTCGGCCCGGTCGAGGGTCAGGAGGAAGCCGAAGAACCGGAGCAGAAGAAGGACGCCTGGTTCGCCGCCTTCGCCCCGGCCGAAAAGCCACGCCTGGCGATCGGAGTCCTGCTGATCGAAGCCGAAGCCGCCGGCGGCGAGGTAGCCGCCCCAATCGCCTCTCAGATCCTTTCCCTCGGCCTCTAGCCAAAGCAGGTCGGTGGACGCAGGGAGCGTGGCGTGCTCCGCACGCGAGCGACCG
Source organism: Solirubrobacterales bacterium (assembly GCA_040510155.1). GTDB lineage: Bacteria > Actinomycetota > Thermoleophilia > Solirubrobacterales > 70-9 > VAYN01. The sequence continues at coordinate 94,164 of JBEVJP010000027.1, forward strand.
AGGACGCCGAGATGCGCCGGCTAGAGGTCGAGGGTGACTTCGCCCTTTTCGCCGTTGGGACTTTCGATGTGCAGCGTCAGCGGCCGGTTGTCGGAAGCCTCGGCGGGCAGCAGGAAGATCGCCACGGAGCCCTCGATAGGGCCCTGCTGTGCGGTCGAGTCGAGCACCGGCATCTGTTCCTGCGGTTCGACTTCGCCACCCAGCGGCAGCGCGTAGAGGCTTTCGCTCGGCAGCACCTCATAGCGCTGGTGATCGGCGTCGGTGATCGTCAGCGTCGAAGGCAGGCCCTGCGAGGCCTCGCTTTCGTTCTGGACTTCGAAGAAGACGCCGAAGTAGGTCGAGCCCTCAGGCGGCGGCTTCTGGCCGACCAGGTACGCCGAGTCCTCGTTGTCGTTGGGGTTGAGGTAGCGCGAGAAGATGACGTTGTAATGGAGGTCGCCGAGCTCGACCGGCTCGCCCTCGACGACGTCTTTGGAGTCGCTCGAGTACCCACAGGCGGTGACGCCCACGGCCAGCGCGATCAGCGCCAGGACGGCAAGCAGCGGCGGGGCAAGTCGGCGATTCAGGGACATCGGCGGCGGGGACTCTATTACGGGACGCCGGTCGCGTAGCGGTTCCCCCCGGCGACGGCGATCCGCGCCGGCCTCGGGGTCTCAGACTCGAGCAGGTCACGCAGTTGCTGCATCGCCTCGCGCCAGCCCCGCTGCTGCCAGAAGGAGGCTGCGGAGGCCACCTCGAGCACGCGGTCGACCGGGCCCGGCTCGGTCCAGCTGGCGACCCGGACCGTGGTCAGCGAACCCGGCCCCTCGGTCAGCTCCCAGACGGTGCGGGTCCGGATCCGGTTGAGCCGGCCGCCCTGGCCGTGCTCGACGATCAGGTGGGGAGCCTGCAGCTCGGTGATCGCCGTATCCATCCAGACCGAGCGCAGCGGCTGCTCGACCCGGAAGCGGGCGCCGGCGCCGACCCCGCCCGACTCGATCCGGGTCAGGTGGAAGTCGCTGAGGAAGTGATCGGTGAACGAAGGACGGCAGGCGAGGTCGGAGAGGAACTCGAAGACGCGCTCGCGCGGCACGTCGATCTCGGTCTCTGCGCTAATTGGGCCCATTCGAGCGCGATTCTAGTCGCGCTCTCCCCCGATCCGCGTTAGTATCAAACGGCACGGGAGAAGGAGAGCCACCCATCTTCGAAGCTGTAAGCAGCAGCCCCCTCGACGACCGTTACGCCAGCGGTGCGTTTGCCGGTGCCGGCACGTACTTCTGCCTCGCCTGCGGATCGCAGCTCTCGACCGAGGAGAGCGAGGCGCTGCCGTCCTGCCCCCATTGCGGCGCCTCCCGCTTCCGCCGCGACTCAATCTTCGAAGCACGCCAGGACCACGGCTCGACCACGGTCGAATTCAGCGCCCCACATACGACCAAGCCGCCCAGCTGGCTCGAGGCCACACGCGAGCGACTCTCGCGGCCGGGCCGCTACCTGGCGATGCGCGAGGAGGAAGGCGAGATCGAGGTTTTCGCGATCGAGCGCGGCTGGACGCGGATCGGCCGCAGCGTCGCCGCCGACGTCCGGCTTGACGATCCCAGCGTCTCGCGCCGGCACGCTCTGGTCGTCGCCGAGCCGGGCAAGAGCCTGCGCGTGCTCGACGACCGCAGCCTCAACGGCGTCTTCGTCAACGGCGAGATCGTTGAGTGGGGACCGATCGAGGATGGCGACGAGCTGGTGATCGGCCGTTACAGCCTCTACGTCCTCGAGTGCTGAGGCCGGTTCCGGCCACCCCCGTCCGTAGGATCCTTCGGCGATGAGCGCCGTCCCCAACCCGGTCGACCCGCCGCTGCCGCCAGGCGGTGGAGGCCCCACCCCGGGTCCCCAGGAGCCCCCGGCGATCTCCGCCGCCGCCGAGCGCGCCCGCGCCGAGCTGCACGAAGAGATCGAGCGCGTCCGCCGCGGCGTCGAGTCGATGCTGGCCGAACAGCCCGAGCCGGTCGACGCCGACCTGCGCCGCGAGCTCGACACGATCCAGGAGGACGTCCGCCGCTACGTCAAGTCCCGCGTCCGCAAATCGGAGAAGAAGACGATGCGAGCCGTCCGCAAGGTCGACGAGCGCAGCGACCGCATCGAACAGCGCCTCGACCACCTGGAAGCGGAGCGCCGCGAGGCGGAGTGGCGGATCCACTCCAACACGGAGCTGCTGCTGGATGGGTTGCTGGACGAGGTGCGGGCGATCGCCGACAGGCTGGAAGGGCGGGGCGGGAGCTCCTGACACGGGCGGGGGGCCGGGTGCGGTGTCCCTCTCGCTTGCTGGGTTTTTCGCTGCGAACCACCGGGGCCGTCCGACCGGGGTGACCTAGCGAAAAACAGGACGCCGCTGCGCGAGAGGGACACCGTACCCGCCTCTCCAACTCATGCCGCAGGAACTCCCGGGCCGCTGTTCAAGGTGGGCGAGAGCCCGGGTGGTGTGAGGGAACCCACCGCGCGGTTAGTGGGCAAGACCCACCGCCCAGGCCCGAACCCGAGCCACTACAGAACGGCCGACGATCTCGAGTGCGTCTCGGACCTGAGAGGAGGGGTGGGGTGCCCCTCTCGCGCAGCGGCGTCCTCTTTTTCGCCCCACCGAGGTTCTCGGCCAGACGCTGACACCTCAGGCGAAAAACCCAGCAAGCGAGAGGGGCACCCCACCCCTCCCCCACGCCCGCGAATCACTCAGTCGAGATCGACGGATCCGCCTGCACCTTGTGCGGCACGATCATCAAGAAGTTGCTGGCCGCATCCGCCGCCAGGTCGAGGATCCGCACCGCCTCCTCGCCCTGGTCGGTGTCGCGCAGCTCTTCGGCGTAGGCGGTCAGCAGGTCGTCGACGTCGAGCAGGCCCTCGGCGTCGAGGTCCTTGAGCTGGACTTTGGCGCCCTCGCCGAGCCGCCGCTCGATCGCCTCGCGGTCGATCCCGAAGGCGTTGTGGCGGACGTAGACGCGGCCGCCGGTCATCCCGGCGCAGGCCCAGGGACCGATGTCGCCCAGCACCACAGCCCGCCCCGAGGTCATGTACTCGAAGGCGAAGCCCTTGGCGTTGGAGCGGTCGGCGAGGGAGCCGCGGCTGTCGTCGAGGCTCTCCTCCGGCTCGCCGCCGAGGACCACGTCGGCGCCGGAGAGGCGGATGCAGAAGCGCGAGTCCGCTGAGCCCTGGACGAAGAGGCGGCCCCGCTGGGCGCCGTAGGCGAAGGACTTGCCGACCGAGCCGTTGAGGCGCTTGCCCTTCGCGCCCTTGCCCTTGAGGATCGCGATCGAGCCGCCCAGCATCGTCTTGCCGACGCCGTCCTGGGCGCCGCCCTCGACGCGGATCGCGACGCCGTAGGAGTTGAAGGCGCCGAGCCCCTGGCCGGCAACCGAGCCGCCGTTGAACTCGAGGCTGGCGAGCACGTCTTCGTTTGACTCCGGGGCGTTCTCGTCGAAGATCCGCGAGCGCGCGATCGCCCCCGCCAGCTCGGTGCCGAGCACGCGGTCGTTGGCGTCGGTCGGGCGCGGGAACTCGTTGCGGATCGTGCGACCGGAGCAGATGTCCCCGGCCAGCGCGGCGATCTGGTGTGAGGCTTCCTTGGCCTCCATCCGGATCGGCCGGGCGACGACCAGGCCGGCCTCGGCGCGGGCGTCCTCCGCCTCGGCCACGGGCAGGTCGAGGGGCTCGAGGTCGAGGTACTCCTCGAGCGGCTCGATCAGCGGCTCCAGGTCGATCTTGTCGGCCATCGCCGTCTGCTCGAGCAGGTCGTAGCGGCCGACCAGGTCCTGGGCTCGTTCATAGCCGAGTGACGCGACCACCTGCTTGACCTCCTCGCCCATCGAGGCGAAGAAGCGGGCGCAGCTTTCGGCCGCGAGGTCGACCTCCTGCGGGGTGAACTTCTTGAGGCCGTGCTCCTGCGCCTGCTCGACGGTCTCGATCTGGGTGGCGATGCCGACGTGGCAGGTGTCGAGCTGGCAGCCGCGGCAGATCGTGCAGCCGAGGCTGACCATCGCCAGGGTGCCGAAGCCGACCCGGTTCGCCCCCAGGCAGTGCAATTTGACGACGTCGTGGCCGGTCCGGTAGCCGCCGTCGGCCCAGATCTCGACCCGGTTGCGCAACCCGGCCTCCATCAGCGCCCGGTGCACGGCGCGAGTGCCGATGTCGGAGGGCAGGCCGACGTGGCGCAGCGCGTGCTGGCGGGCCGCGCCCGTCCCCCCCTCGAAGCCCGAGAGGGTGATGATGTCGGCGCCGGCCTTGGCGATGCCGAGGCCGATCGTGCCGATGTTCGGCACCACCGGGACCTTGACCGAGACCCGCACGTCGGGATTGACGGTCTTCAGCTCGTCGATCAGCTCGGCG
>JBEVJP010000028.1:0-15200 GCA_040510155.1 Solirubrobacterales bacterium
CTCTGGGCGAATGTCGCCGAAGGCGGCGGAAATGCAATCCGATTTATGCGCGAGCTTTAGCTCGCGCTCCAACATAGGGAGCGTGAGCCCCATAGGGGCCCCGCGACTCAATTCGCCCAGAGGGGTCACCGCACCCCTCCAAGCACCCCCTCAGTCAGCCGAGTCCGGCGTCCACAGCCCGGATTTGCCGCCCTCGGCCTCTCCCTCTTTCTCGGGAGTCAGCAGTTTCTCCCGCGCCTCCGCCCGCCCCTGCCGCTCTTCGGCTTCCTCGAGCGGGATCGGCTTGGCGGCCTCGGCGACGAGTTTGATCGCCTTCTGGGCGCGGAGGTCTTCGCGGATCATCTTCTCGCGGCCGTTCTCGCGCAGGCGGGCCAGGAGTTTCTCGGCGGTCGTGCGTTCGTGTTCGGCGCTGTGCTCGAGGGCCTCGAGGAGCTCCTCCTCGGCGACCTCGATCGCCTCGGCATCGGCGATCGCCGTGACCACGGCCTCGCGCTTGAGGTCGCGCTCGGCGTCTGGCCGCGATTCCTCGATCAACTCCTCGCGGGTTTTGCCCTGCATCTGCAGGAAGGCGTTGGGGTCCATGCCGCGCTGGGCGAGCTGCCGTTCGGTGCTCTCCCAGCGTTCGGTCGCCCGCGCCGTGATCAGGTCATCGGGGACCGGGACCGTGGCCGCCTCGACGGCGGCATCAACGGCGGCGATCCGGAAGTCTTCCTCGGCGCGGCTGCCGAGCGCCTCGCCGACTTTCTCGCGGATGTCGGTGCGCAGCTCCTCGAGCGTGTCGAACTCGGAGGCATCGCTGGCGAAGTCGTCGTCGAGCTCGGGCAGGACCTTCTCTCGCACCTCCTTGACCTTCACCTTGAAAGTGGCGTCCTGGCCGGCCAGGTGCTCGGCGTGGTAATCGGTCGGGAAGGTGACCTCGACCTCGCGCTCGGCGCCCGGCTCCGCACCGGTCAGCTGCTCCTCGAAGCCCTCGATCAGGGAGTTGGAGCCGAGCTCCAGCAGGTAGTCCTCGGCCTTGCCGCCCTCGAAGGCTTTGTCGTCGATCAGCCCCTCGAAGTCGATCAGCAGCGAGTCGCCCTCTGCGGCGGCGCGCTCGACCGGCTCCAGCCGGGCGAAGCCCTGGCGGATCCGCTCGACCTCGGTGTCGACGACGTCCTCGTCGACCTCGGTCTCTTTCTTGCCGACCTCGAGGCCCTTGTAGTCGCCCAGCTCGGCCTGCGGGCGAACGCCGACCTCGAACTTGAAGCCGAGCGGCTCGCCCTCGGCCTCGGGCGCGGTCGTCATCTCGATGCTGGGATCGCCGATCGGCGTCACGCCGGTATCCAGCAGCGCCCGTTCGTACCACTCCGGCAGCGCCTCGCGGATCGCCTCCTGGAGCACGGTGCTGAAGCCGAGGCGCTGGATCACCAGCGACGGCGGCGTCTTGCCCTTGCGAAATCCGGGCAGTCGCATCTCCTTCGCCATCGCCCGGGCGGCGCGGGCGGTGGCGCGGCCAACGTCCTCGGCCGGGACCTCGACCTCGACGCTGACGCGGGACTCGGGCAGCTCTTCGACGTTCGTCTTCATCGGACGGGTGACCCTAGATGATCGGTCATCCAAGGATCAGCGCCGCCGCCGCGCGGCGGCGCGGAGGGCGACCCCGAAGTCGATCGCGAAGGCGAGACCGCGGCCCACCGGGCCGGTCACCAACCAGGCACGGGCCCGCACGAGAGAGCTACTCATTCGCGTATTCCAGCAGGGAGCTGTCGACCAGCCACTCGACAGGGGCGCGGTCGTCGCTGAAGACCTCGCCGCCTGGCAGCCGCGGCTTGAGGGAGGCCGCCGCCTCGCGGGCAAGCCGTCGCAGCGGCGCCGGCAGGCTGCCGGCGTTGGCCGCCAGCCTCGCCGCCGAGAGCCCTTCGTCGCCGCCGACCAGCAGCGTGTTGGTCGGCTCGATCGGGTAGCGCAGGACCCGCGGGAAGGCCGTCGCCATCGTCCTCCCCAGCACCCGCTCCAACTCTTCGCCGCCCTCCGGGTGGCCGACATTGACGATCGCGATGCCCCCCGGCGCCAGCCGCTCGGCCGCCAGCGCGAAGAACTCCCGGGTGGTCAGGTAGAAGGGGATGTAGGGCTGGCGGTAGGCGTCGACCATGATCGCGTCGTAGCCGCCCTGCGAGCGCTCCAGCCAGGGCCGGGCGTCCTCGGCGAAGGTCCGCATCCGCGGGTTGCGGAGGCCGAGGAAGCGACGACCCAGCTCGGTCAGCTCGGCGTCGATCTCGACCGCGTCGACCGCGGTCGCGGGGAAGAAGTGGCCGAAGGCGCGGGCAACCGTGCCGCCGGCGTTGCCGAGGATCGCGATCCGCTTCGGCGGCTGGCGGCGCGACGCCGCCGGCAGGACCAGGTGGCCGTCCCAGTAGTCGCCGGTCAGGAAGGTGTGCGGCCGCCACAGCGAGTGCGTCGCCTGGCCCTCGTTGAGCTCGAGGGCGCGGCTGCCGTCCGGCCGTTCGACGACGCGGGCGTACTGCTGCTCGGTCTCCGCCTCGTAGAGGACGCGGTCGCCGTCGGCGGCGGCCTTGATCGTCCCCACCGGCAGCGCGATCGCCAGCGCCAGCGCCGCCGGGACGAGCACGAAGCGCACCCCGACGCCGGCGCAGGCGACCAGGGCCAGGACCAGCGCGAAGGCGAGAAAGGTTCGCTGCGTCCCCAGCAGTGGGATCAGCAGCAGCGCCGAGATCATCGTCCCCAGCAGCGAGCCGGCGGTCGAGATCGCGTAGAGGCGGCCGACCGCCTCGCCCGAGCGGTCGAGGTCGGCGACGACCAGCCGCGCCGCCCAGGGGGCGACGGCGCCGAGCAGGGTGACCGGCACGGCGACGAGGACGAGGACGCCGAACAGCGAGCCGAAGAAGCCGCCGACCGAGACCGTGTCGAAGGCGTCGACCGAGAACGAGAGGAAGGGCCGGGCGGCGAACGGCACGACGGCGATCAGCAGCGCCGCCGCCAGGACCAGAAAGCAGAGGCCGCGCAAGTGCGGATGGTGGTCGGCGTAGCGGCCGCCGAACCAATAGCCGACCGAGAGGGCGACGAGGACGACGCCGATCGTGTTCGCCCAGACGATCGTCGAGGCCCCGAAGTAGGGAGCGAGCAGGCGGGCGGCCGCGATCTCGACGCCGAGGCTGGCCGCCCCGACGGCGAAGACCAGCGCCGGCAGCAGCGCGCGCTCAGGAACCGTCGCGCTCAGGATTCCTCCCCGCCGCCAGCAGCTGCTGCTCGAGGCGGGCGCCGTGGCCCGCCGCCACCGCCCGCTCGGCCCGTTGGGCGTCGAGGGCGACGCCGCGGTCCTGGGCGAGGTCGAGGAGCCGCTGCTTCTCGATTCCCTCGCTGGCCGCTTGGAAGAAGACCCAGGCGAGCAGGCCAAGGCCGAGGAAGGTGCCCTCGACCATCATCACCACGCCGGCGGTGCTCTGGTCGGTCAGCGGCGAGAGGCCGTGGGCCTTCTCTCCAGCCGCATACACCTTGTAGAGCACCTCTCCCGACCACATCAGGACGTTGCCGAGGATCGCCCCGGCGAAGCGCACGGCGATTACGTAGACGACTTTCCAGGCCGCCGTGAACCACTGCGGGGTCGGCAGCGGCCCGAAGACCGGCATCCACATCAGGCAGCCGAAGAAGATGAAAGTGCTGTGCTCGAGAACGTGAACCGCGGCCCCACCGTAGGCGGCGTCGTAGAGCACCGGCACGTGCCAGAAGTAGAAGTTGAGCAGCCAGAGCGGGAAGGCGACGAGCGGGTTGGCGAGCACCCTCAGCTTGTCGAAGACGGGGATCGCCAGGACCGGCTGCAGCAGCGGCCCGGTCAGCCCCAGCACCAGCAGCAAGGTGGCGATATCGCCGATCAGGAGGTGCTCGACCATGTGGGCGATCACCAGTTCCTCGGCCAGGCCGGCGAGCGGCGAGGCAGTGGCGAGGGCGATCAGCAGCAGGCCGGCGGCGAAGCAAATCTGCCGCCAGAGCGGCGCCGGCCGTCCCTTCGCGGCGAGGGTCGCGGCGCGCTTCGCGTAGAGGCCGGCGACGAGCAGCAGCGGCGCCAGCTCGACGAGCCCGTAGAGGCCGCCCAGGTGTGCGATCGGCAAGGTCACCGAAAGCCAGCGTAGCGGCGTGCCGATGCCGTTCGCCGCCCGTCACGCTGGTAGCTTGGCTGCCGCTGTGGCCGACCGCAAAGACCTCTTCCCGCCGATTGGCAGCTACGGCTTTCTCTCCGACTGCCACACCGCGGCGCTGGTCTCCTACGACGGCGTCATCGAGTGGCTCTGCCTGCCGCGCTTCGACTCCCCCAGCGTCTTCGCCGCCCTGCTCGACCGCGGCGCCGGCCACTTCAAGCTGAAGCCGCACGGCGTCGTCGTCCCGATCGGGCGCCGCTACAAACCGGGCACCCTGGTGATCGAGACGACCTGGGTGACCGACACCGGCTGGGCGGTCGTCCACGACGCGCTGACGATTGCCGAGTGGGCCAGCTCCGGCGGCAAGGAGGGCCGACCCGACGCCGCCAACCAATCCGACCGCTCGCTGCTGCGCACCGTCACCTGCCTCGACGGCGAGGTCGAGCTGGAGATGGAGTGCGCGCCGCGCTTCGGCTATGGGGCCGAGCCCGCTCGCTGGAGCGGCGGTGAGCTGGGGGAAGCGCGGGCCAGCTGCGCCGACGGCACCGAGCTGTGCCTGACCAGCGACATGGAGCTGGACCTCGAGGACGGCGTCGCCCGCGGCACGATCAAGTTGCGCGAGGACGAAAGCGGCTTCTGCGCGGTTACCTGGGGCGAGGAGGAGCTGGGTGGGCCGCGGAGCGCCCCGGAGGCGCTGGAGCGGCTCGACTCCACCGAAGAGTTCTGGCGCAGCTGGCTGCGGACCGGCAACTTCCCCGACCATCCCTGGCGAATCCACCTGCAGCGCTCCGCCCTCGTCCTCAAGGGTCTCACCTACGCCCCGACCGGGGCGATCATCGCGGCGCCGACCACCTCGCTGCCGGAGACGCCGGGCGGCGAACGCAACTGGGACTACCGCTACAGCTGGATCCGCGACTCGACCTTCAGCCTCTGGGCGATGCACACGCTCGGCTTCGACCAGGAGGCCCGCGACTTCATGCGCTTCATCGTCCAGGTCTGCAGGGACCATCCGGACCTGCAGATCATGTACGGGATTGGCGGCGAGAAGCAGCTCGAGGAGAGCACTCTCGACCACCTCGGCGGCTACGGCGGCGCCCGCCCGGTGCGGATCGGCAATGGCGCCTTCGACCAGCGCCAGAACGACGTCTGGGGTGCCCTGCTCGACTCCGTCTACCTGCACGAAAAAGCCCTGCGCGGCACCGGCACCCAGGCCGACCGCGAACTGATCCGCTACCAGGTGGAAGCGGCGATCGACGCCTGGCCGGAACCGGACCAAGGGATCTGGGAGTCCCGCGGCGAGCCCCAGCACTACGTCTCCTCGAAGCTGATGATCTGGGTCGCGGTCGACCGCGGTGCCCGGCTCGCCCGCATCTTCGGAAAAGACGAGCTGGCCGACGAGTGGGAGGCGAAGGCGCAGGAGATCCGCGAGGAGATCCTCGATCGCGGCGTCCGCGACGGCGTCTTCCGCCAGCACTACGACACCGACGCGCTCGACGCCTCGACCCTGCTGATCCCGCTGCTCCGCTTCCTGCCCCCCGACGACGAACGGGTCCGCAACACCGTCGACGCGATCGGCGAGGAGCTGACCGAGCACGGGCTCGTCCTCCGCTACAAGGTCGAGGAGACCGACGACGGCCTGCAGGGCCGCGAGGGAACCTTCCTGATCTGCTCCTTTTGGATGGTCTCGGCGCTCTCGGAGATCGGCGAGCACCGGCGGGCGCGGCGCCTCTGCGAGCGCCTGCTCGAGATGGCCGGCTGGCTCGACCTCTTCGCCGAGGAGCTCGAGTCCGAGAGCGCCCAGCACCTCGGCAACTTCCCCCAGGCCTTCACCCACCTGGCGCTGATCAACGCGGTCTCGCACGTGATCGCCGACGAGCGGCGCGAAGACGGTGGCGTCACCGCCGTCTTCAGCGAAATGGGAGGCGTCCGCGAGGACGCCTGACGAGCCGGGGACCGGCGGCTCGGCGCCCACAGACAAAAGACCTACAGACAAAAGCTTTCGTTTGCTTTATATTGCCCACCGAGATGGGAGCCCCTAAGCACTCGGACGACCATGATCTTCTGCTGGCGCTGCAGCACATGCTGAGGCGGCGGATCCTGAGGCAGATGATCGACCGCGAGGCGATCTCGCCACGCGAGGTCGCCGACGCTCTCGACCTGCCGCTCAGCAACGTCAGCTACCACATCAGGGTGCTCGCGGACTGCGCCGCGATCAGCCTCGTCGGCACCAGGCAGGTGCGGGGCTCGGTCCAGCACTTCTACTGCAGCACGATCGACGCTCCCTGGGCACAGCAGGTCCTCGGACTCACCGAGAACGAGGACGAGTCGGGGGAGAACCGGGGCTAGCCGGGGGCTTAGGCGACGCATGTCGGCGGCGGGCGAGAACTGGACTACGGCGGACGACGATGCCGCGATCGAGTCGGCGCTCCTCCAACAGGTGATCGCCCTGCACCCCACCCAGGTCACCGTCGAGGAGCTGGTCCGCGAGCTGGCGGGCGAGACCAGCGGCTTCACCGAACGCGACGCGATCGAACGCGCCGTTCGCGACCTCTCCGCGACGGGGTTGCTGCACCACCGCGAGGGCTTCGTCGTGCCGACGCGGGCCGCCCTGCGCTTCAGCGAACTGCTCGACCGCTGAACCTCTGCTAACGGAACAATCTTCTCCCTATTAGAGGGAAAAACAGCAACCGTTGTGAAGATCTTGAGTCCGGGTACCTAGAGTCAGGAGATCGGCCCGTCCCCCGGAACCCGACGTAAGGACCATCGCGTGCCCAAGACCAAGAAAAAGCCCGACACCGAACAGCTCGTCGCCAAAGCGTTCGCCCATCCGCTGCGCGTACAGATCCTGATCATCCTCAACGAGCAGGTCTGCAGCCCCAACCGGCTCTCCCAGGAGCTCGGCCGCAGCCTCAACCTCGTCGCCTACCACGTGCGCGTGCTCGAGAAGTACGACTGCATCGAGCTGGTCGAAACCAAACAGCGGCGCGGCGCGACCGAGCACTTCTACCGCGCCACGCGGCGCCAGCTTCTCAACGACAACCAGTGGGCGGGAATGCCGCAGGAGCTACGTCCGGGCCTCTCCGCCGCCGTCCTCAAGGCCGTCTTCAACGACGTCGACGAGGCGGTCGCCAAGGGCACCTTCAGCAAGGACGACGACGTCCATCTCAGCCGCACGCCGATGGTCCTCGACCAGCATGGCTGGAAGGAAGTGGCGGCCCTGCTGAACGAGACGCTCGAGCAGGTCTTCACGATCCAGGCGAACGCCAGCGAACGCCTCGCGCAGGGCGATGAGGAGGAGATCCTCTCGAAGGTCGAGATGATGCACTTCCGCTCGCCAAAGCCGGGTGCTTAGCGACGAGTGAGGCGGATGCCGCTCAGGAAGTGAGCGGCGCCGCCGCCTCGGGCGTCGCGACGACGAAGGAGAAGCTCTCCTCGAGATAGAGATGGACGGCCTCGGCGTCGTGATGGCTGTAGCCGATCGAGAGGTCCTGGCCCGACTCGAAGAGGAAGTCGCCGCCGCGGAGGCTGAGGACGACGGCGCCGCGGACGCCGGGGGCCCAGACGATCGGGCCGTCGCAGAGGATCTTCGTCAGGTGGTCCATCAGCGGGTAGCCGCCGTGCTCGGCGGTTTCGATCGCGTGCAGGTGCTCGTCGGGACCGAGGGCGAGCCCGTAGGGGCCGCCGACGCCGCGGTCGCGCAGCGCTTCGACGGCGCGGGCCACCGAACGCGGGTAGTCCTCGCCGCTCTCGCCCAGCGGGCGCGGCTCGATCGGGGAGGCCTCGGCGATGCCGCCGATCGCCGCTCCCTCCCAACCGTGGAAGACGGCGACGTTCTCGGCGATCGCGATCTGGCGGGCGGCCCGGTCGAGATCCTCGAGGTCGGCGTCGGGGGCGCCGCGGTCGTCGTCGCGCAGCTCCGCGAGCGAGACCGAGAAGTCCGCCCGCAGCTCGGCGAGAGGCAGGACGCGGCGCTGCGCCGCGACGATGCCGTCGCAGGGCGCGGTGGCGATCGGAGTCGCCCGGCCGAGATTGGTCGCCGATTGCTCCCAGCCGTGCGGACCGGAGAAGTCGACGAGGCGACGGGCGGCGAGTGCCCCCTGCAAGCGCTCGCGAGCCTCCTCGTCGAGCAGCTTCCAGTTGCCGTCGGAAAGCGGCGCGTGGCCGCGCAGCAGGTGATTCATCAACCCTCCCCCTTGAGACTGCCGATTCCGAGCGAGCCGTCACTTGGCGCCGGGGCGGCGTCTCCCCCGCCCTCCTCGCCGGACTCCGCCTCGGCCGCCTCGCCATGCTCGACGATGTCGCCCGCCTGGAAGAGGACGCCTTCGGCGATCTGGCGCCAGCGCGGCGTCCGCCGCAGCAGGAACTCGAGGTCCATCGCGAAGTGCTTGAACTCCTCCCCCTGGGCGTCAGCCATGATCGAGCGCGCCTCCGGGTCGGGCTCGACGGCGAGCCGCTGCTGATACCAGCCGATCGCCTGGGACTCCTCTTCCAGCGAGGCGCAGAGCCGGGCGAAGGTGCGCGTCTCGGCCGGCAGCTCCTCGGGCGGCTCGTGGTACTGGTCGAAGCCCATCGCGCCCCACCGTACCCGAATCGCCCTCATGTCTATCGCCGACGCCGATCGACCACAGCCGCTCGCGGGAGCTGGTGGCGCAGTCACGATGGGAGGACGACATGGCCACCGGCCGGAGCGATGAATAGCGGCCAAGTAAGGTGTGCCGGCGGCCGTCGACCGGCCGCTTGGGCGCTGCACGGCCACGGCTCGAGGGCAGCGTCGGTGAGGCGATCCGGCGCATTGATGGCAGCCAGCGAGAACAAACCCGCAGCGAACCGCGAGCACTCCGCCCACGTCGATGGGTTGGCCAGCGAGCGCATGCTCTGGGACCGCTTCCTCGAGCAGCGCGATCCCGCCACCCGCGAAGAGCTGGTGCGCCGCTATCTGCCCTTCGCCCGTAGCCTGGCCGCCCGCTACCGCGGCGGCAGCGAGTCCTTCGACGACCTCCTCCAGGTCGCCAGCCTCGGCCTCGTCAACGCGATCGACCGCTTCGACCCGAGCCGCGGCACCCCCTTCCCGGCCTTCGCCTCGCCGACGATCCTCGGCGAACTCAAGCGCCACTTCCGCGACCGTGTCTGGACGGTGCGGGTGCCGCGCGGCCTTCACGACCGGATGGCGGAAGTCGACAAGGCGATGTCGAAACTGACCGTCGAGCTGCAGCGCTCGCCCTCGGTGGCGGAGCTGGCCGAGCGCCTTGAAGTCGACCCGACCGACGTGCTGGAAGTGCTCGAGGCGAACCGCAACCGGCGCCCGCTCTCCCTCGACCGGCCGCCTGGAGAGGACAGCGAGGAAGCCCCGGCCGGGGAGTGGATCGGCAGCGAGGACCGCGGCTTCGACCTGGTCGAGGACCGGGCGACGTTGGAGGCGGCGATGCCGGCACTCGACGATCGCGAGCGGTTGATCCTGCGCCTGCGTTTCGTCGAGGACATGACCCAATCGCAGATCGCCGAGCAGATCGGCCACTCGCAGATGCACGTCTCCCGGATCCTCCGCCGCACCCTGGAACGGATCCGCCGCGAGGTCGACGAGGCCCAAGAAGGGGCATAGCCGGCGAGCAGCGGGGTAGTCGGGGTAGGTGCCGACGCCCCGCCGCCGGGTAATGCCCCGTGACCTCTTCGAGACGCAGAGCCATGCCTGGCACTCGCTGGGCCTGGAGGAGGAACTGGCGCCGCGGCTTTCGAAGCGGACGCTCCTCGGCCTGCTGGCGGCCCTGGCCGTGCTTGCCGGCACCCTGGTCGTCTACTACAACCGCCACCACCTCTTCCCCGGCCACGGGCAGTGGGTGCGAATCGGCACCGTCGCGATCCTCGTGATCGTCGGCTCGGCCGCTACCCACTGGCTGGTCCGCGGCCTCTCGCCGCAGCTCTACCGGCGCCTCAGCCCCGCCACGGCGGGCACGGCCGGCTTCGTCGTGCGCCTCTTCGCGATGGTGCTGGTGATCTTCGTGGCGCTGCGAATCGCCGGCGTCAACGCCGCCGCGCTCGCGGTTGGCGGCGCCTTCACCGCGATCGTCCTGGGTCTCGCCGCCCAGCAGACGCTGGGCGGCCTGATCGCCGGCATCGTCCTGCAGAGCACCCGGCCCTTCCGGGTCGGCGAACGGGTGCGCCTGGTCGGGGGAGCCCTGGCGGGCTCGATCGAGGGGACGGTCAGCTCGCTCGGCCTCTTCTACGCGACCCTCGTCCAGGGCGCCGATCGGCTGCTGGTCCCCAACAGCGTCCTCGTCAGCCTCGTCGTCGTCCCCCTGCGCGAGCCCGACAAAGTCGACCTGCGGGTCCGCTTCGACGACGACACCAACCCGCGCCAGGTCGAGGAGCAGCTGCTGCGGGCGATCACCGTGCCGACCCGCTACCGGCCCAGCGTCTCCCTCGAGGAACTCGACCGCGACGGCGTCGTGCTGCGGGTCAACGCGACCCCGCTGCGCCCGGAGGACGGCTCGCAGCTCGCCGAGGAGGTGCTGACCGCCCTGCGTGCGCGCGAGCGAGCCACGCCGAGCGCGGCAGCCAAGACTGAGGATGAAAACACAAAATATTTTTAATACCGTATGAATTCTTGAGGTATGTTCGCCGCCGTGGAGGCGGCAGGAAATGGCTGATGGGCTGCGCTTCGCGGTCCACCGCGGCGACGGCGCCGCGCTCCTGGCCTTTGACGTGGACAAGGAGTTGGCCGCCGACCTGGCCGGCTTCGCGGTCGAGTGCAGGCCCCCGCGAGGCGGGCCCTACCAGCTGCTGAACCGGCTCAGCTTCGCCCAGGAGATCACCGCGGATACGAAGCCCAGCGAACGCGAGTGGACGCCGACCGACGAAGCACCGATCCAGAAATTCCACTGGGTCCACTACCCGAAAGACGTGCCGCCGGGGAAATTCACGTACCGGGCGACGGCGATGCTGTTCAAGGACGGATCGGAGACCGAGCTGAAGAAGGGGCCGAGCGCCCAGCGCACCCTGGAGCTGCGGGACGAGGGCTACGGCGACCTCGAGCTCGGCTTCACCCGTGGATACATGTCGTCGCAGGCCTACGCCGAGCGTTTCGACAACGCCGCGATTGCCCCCGACCCCTCCACCGGCGTCTTCAGGACGGCGCCTTACGAGGAGCAGTACTCCTGGCTCGGCTCCCACGCCCGCAAGCTCCTCTTCGAGCTGATCGACGAGACGGTTGCCGACAAGGACCTTTCCCTCGACGTCTTCGCCTACGACCTCGACGAGCCCGACGTCGCGCCGCCTCGCCTCCCTGCGCTCGCGGCTGCGCCTCTACCTCGACGACTCCGACATCCGCAAGCGCAGCGGCGGTGCCGCCCGCAAGGCGGAAGCGCTGGCGCTGATCGGCAAGAAGGTCGGCGCCGACCACGTCAAGCGTGGCCATTTCAGCCGCTTCTCGCACGGCAAGATCCTCATCCAGAAGCGCAAGGGCGTGGCGGTAAAGGTGCTCGCCGGCTCGGCGAACTTCTCGGTCCGCGGGCTCTACGTGCAGTCCAACAACGTCTTCGTGTTCGACGATGCCGACGTCGCGGCGATCTACGAGGAAGCCTTCGAACAGGCGTGGAACGACGCCCGCGGGTTCAAGAAGAGCCCGATCGCCGGCGGCTGGTTCCCTCCCAAGCCGCTCGCGGACGCCAAGCTGCCGAGCTTCCAGGTCAGCTTCGCCCCTCACGTCGACTCTGACCTTTCGCTGCGACCGGTCGCCGAGGCGATCGCGGCCGCGAAGAGCTCGGTCCTCTTCGCGATCATGGACGTCGACGGCAGCGGGCCGGTGCTCGAGGCGGTACGCGGGCTTCCGGCGCGCAAGAACCTCTACGCCTTCGGCACCACCCAATCGGTCGATGGCGATCTCGAGGTCACCTCGCCCGGCTCCACCGAGCCCGTCTTCGTCCCCTTTGGCTACCTGCACGCGAAGGTGCCGAAGCCGTTCCGCGAAGAGGTCCAGGGCGGCTCGGGCATCGTCATCCACCACAAGTTCGTCGTCGTCGACTTCAACGGCGATGACCCGGCCGTCTTCGCCGGCTCATCGAACCTCGCCGGGGGCGGCGAGGAGGAGAACGGCGACAACCTGCTCGCCTTCCACGACGCCGCGATCGCCTCCACCTACGCGGTCGAGGCGATCCGCCTGATCGATCACTACCGCTTCCGGGCCGCGATGAAGGAAGCCACTAAGGCCGAACCGCTCCGGCTGAAGACGCGCGGCGAGAAATGGGCGGCGCCCTACTTCAAGCCCGGCACCCCGAAGTTCCGCGAGCGCGTCCTCTTTGCCCAAGGTTAGCCCGGCGCCTAACCCGTTCCTCCTAGCTAGGTGAGCAGGAGGATCAGGAGGTTGGCCAGCACCGCTCCGGGGGTGCCGATCATCGAGAGTTTGTGGAAGAGCTTGGCGAAGCCGCCGCGGTAGCGAACGCTCTCGAAGAGGGTCAGGCCGACCACGTGGGCCATGTTGATCAGGGTCGTGAAGATCGCGATGCCGATCGCCACCGCTTTCCAGCCGGACTCCGGACCGCTCGACTCCCCGGCGACGGCGGCGGCGAGGATGATCGTCGCGATCGTGCCGACGATCGCGACCACGATCCCGACGAGGTCGCCGCGCGAGAGAGCGGGGAAGTAAGCGCCGCCGATTTCCGCCCCCGCGTCCGGATGTTTGGTTCCCGCCCCAGTGCGCTCGACGCCGACGACGTGGTCGGCGCCACCGCCCCCGTGCTCGATCAGGACGATCCGCAGGGGCGGCTCGAGGTGCTCCTGCGCTCGCTCGAAGAGGCCGTTCTCGAACCACGGGGCCTGCTTTCCGGCGTGCTCGAAGATCAGTACCTCGTCGGCGGGTGCCTGTCGCAGAGCGTCCTCGGCGGCCAACACCGGGTCGGAGTCGCCGACCTCGCCGCTGGCGGAGATTCCCTCGCGGCGCAGGGACCGCAGCGAGGCATCGAGGACCTCGTGGGCGTGCTCGGCGGGCTCGTCCACGTCTCCCATCACGTCCCTGAAACGCGTCTCCGGGACCGCCGGTACGACCAGCCGGACCTCGACCCCCCCATCGCCACCGGCGGTGGCGCGACGGATCTCCTCGAGCGGCTCGGGACCCTCGAGCGGATCGGTGATTATCGCCAGCAGACGAGCCATCACTCGTCCTCGTGGATCTCCTGATCCGCTTCCCCGTACTCGGCATCGGTCGCCTGCTCGGGGGGCGGCGCGACGCTGCCGGGAAAGCGGTGCTGGTCACCGTGGCTGGCGATGTCCTCGAAATCCTTCTCGGCCAGCTCGAAGCCCTCCGACTCCCCCTCTCCCGCCTCCGCGAGGGGCTGCCGGGCGGGGTCCTCCTCGTCGCGCGGAGCGTCCCCGCCGATCTGGGCGGCTTCGGCCGCGGCGGCGTCCTCCTCTTCCTCGATCAACTCCTCGTCAAGGGGCTCGCCATGGGGCGGACGCTCGTTCATCGCTCGCCCCAAATCCCGTGCTCGACTTCCTCGGGGTCCCGCTGGACGGTGCCGCTGGGCGGCGAGATCTTCTCGTCGGCGCGGCGGCTGAAGCCGACGTAGCCGAGGAACAGAACGAAGAAGACCGCCGCGATGCCGACGGCGAAGATCGGAGACCAGAACCCGACCGCGAGACAGAGGACGATGATGGCTAGCAGCGGCACGATGTACATGGCTGCCGGATACCCCTGGTCCAGAGCCAGCAAACAGCAACCGCGCTCGACGCCGCGGTCCGGCGACGTTTAGCGACCGGGCCCCGGGTAGTCGGGGTTGTGAGTCACACAAGCGACCCAAGGAGGAGCAATGGCCGTGCAAGAGGCCGGCGAGATAACCGGCACCCAGGACAAGGACTACAACGTCATCTGGTTCACCGAGCAGTGTCTGAGCAACGTGCTGCGACTCGAGACCTACGTCAAGGACGCCGAGCGCGAGAACGAGTCCGAGCTGGCCGACTTCTTCCGGCGGGCACAAGAGGCGAGCCGCAAGGGGGCCGAGCAGGGCAAGGAATTGCTGCGCTCGCGCCTCGCCAACGCCTGAACCCGCCCGGGCTCAGCCGGCGGACGGCGCGGCGCTTCGTCCCGCCGTCCAGCCGGCCAGGGCGCCCAATACGGCGCCAGCTCCGAGCAGCGTCGCCGCCCGGAGGGGATCCCGGCGCAGCTTCGAGGCCGTGCCGTGGGCGGTGTGCTTCGCGGTCGCCTTGACGGCCTTGCGGGCGATGGTGTTCTTGATCGATGACATGGCGCCCGCCTACCCCGTTTGGGCGGCGGGCAATCGCGGGTAGGCGCCGCTGCATGGAACCGCTGACCGCGATCCTCGACGTCGACGGGACCCTCGTCGACACCAACTACCACCACGCCCTCGCCTGGCACCGGGCGCTGCGCTCGCACCGGCACAAGGTGCCGATCTGGCGGGTGCATCGTCACATCGGCATGGGCGGCGACCAGATCGTCACCGCCCTGCTCGGCGAGGAGGTGGAGAAGAGCGAAGGAGAGGCGATCCGCGAAGCCGAGAGCGACGCCTACGGCGAGCTGATCGGCGAAGTCGAACCGATGGAGGGCGCCCGCGAGCTGATCGAGGGGCTGCGCGAAGACGGTGCCGCCGTCGTCCTCGCCAGTTCGGCCAAGCAGGAGGAGATCGACCACTACCTCGATCTCCTCGACGCGCGCGAGCTGGTCGACGCTTGGACCAGCTCGGCCGACGTCGAGGCGACCAAGCCGGCTCCGGACCTGGTCAACGCCGCACTCGAGAAAGCCCCCGGCGAGGGGCCCCGCCTGCTGGTCGGCGACTCCGTCTGGGACGTCAGGGCGGCGACGGCGGCGTCGGTGCCCACGCTCGCCGTCCTCACCGGCGGCTTCTCCGCGGCGGAGCTGCGCGAGGCCGGCGCCGCAAGCGTGGTCGAGTCGATCGATGAGCTGCGTCGCGACCGCGAGCGGCTCGCGGCGCTGGCGAGCTGAGCGTCAGCTGGCGCCCGCCACCGCGCGCTGCAGCTGTTCCTTGCTCATCTTCGAGCGGCCCTCGATGCCGAGCTTCTTGGCATCGGTGTAGAGCTGTTCGCGGGTGCGCCCGCCGGGGC
>JBEVJP010000029.1:0-26827 GCA_040510155.1 Solirubrobacterales bacterium
CCCCCCCCCCCCGCGCGCCCGCCCCGCCCGCCCCCCCCCCGCGCCGCCCGGGGCCCGCCCGGCCCCCCCCCCCCCCCCCCCGCCCCCCCGCCGCCCCCCCCCCCCCCCCCGGCGCCGCCCCCCCCCCCCGCGCCCCCCCCCAAGCCCGAGAAGAACCGCAAGCACAGGGGGCCGAAACGGCCCCGGGTCGTGATCGGCGCTCAGCCGCCGATCGGGACCGAAACCCGAGGGAAGAAGGCCAAAGTCCGCTTCCGCTTCTTCGCCGTCAACCGCGCTTCGGTCCGGGGCTTCGTCTGCAAGATGGATCACGGCCCAACGCGCCCGTGCAGCTCACCGAAGAACTACCGCGTCGGCATCGGAATCCACTTCTTCAAGGTCCGCGCGGTCGGCTGGACCGGCCACCGCGGCCCCGTCGCCCGCGCCGGCTTCAAGGTGTGCCATCCGACCAAGCTCACCCTCTGCATCGGTGCCTTCTCGAAGAGCCGCTCGCGCTGATCGGGCTGGCTGGCGAGCAAGTATCATCGCGCCGCGTGTCGAACCAGGTTGAGATCGCCGCGGGGGGAGGAAGGGTCGAGGACGCGCTCATTTTCGACCTCGTGCACTGGGAGAACGGGCCGCCGCTGAAGCTGTTCAAGCGGATGCGGAGCGAGTGCCCGGTCCACTGGACCTCCAAAGTGTCGAACTTTCCGCAGGCCAAGGGCTTCTGGTCGGTGACGCGCGCCGAGGACATCCACACGGTCAGCCGCGACTGGGAGACCTACTCCTCCGAACTGGGCGGGTTCGTCGCGATCGACGAAGTCTTCCCGATCGAGCTGGCGCGGGCGATGTTCATCGGCATGGACCCGCCAAAGCACGACCGCCTCAAGGCTCTCTTCCAGGCCGGCTTCACGCCGAAACGGATCGCCGCCCACGAGGAGGAGATCCGCGAGATCGTCGTCAAGGTGCTGGACCGCCTGGAGGGTCGCGACCGCTGCGACCTCGTCACCGACATCGCCCAGCCCGCCGTCTCGCGGGTGATCGGCAGCTTCATGGGCATCCCCGAGGAAGACGACGCCGCCTGGGCAGAACTGATGAACATGACGCTGGCGGCCAACGACTCCGACTACAGCGGCTCGCTCGACAATTTCGAAGCAACCTTGCAGGCGGCGATAGAGCAGGTGTTCACTCGCTGCAACGCGCTGATTGCCGAGCGCCGCGAGAACCCCACCGATGACCTCACCAGCGTCCTCGTCCACGCCGAGGTCGAAGGCGAGCGTCTCGAGGACCACGAGATCGTGATGGGCTTCTTCCTGCTCGTCGCCGCCGGCAACGACAGCACCAAGGCGACCTACTGCTCGGCGATGCGGGCGCTCATGGAACACCCTTTCCAGCGGCGCCTGCTTCTCGACGATCCAACCTTGGTCCCCAGCGCCGTCGAGGAGGCACTGCGGATGTTCCCCGCCTTTGCCCACTTCCGCCGCACCACTACCAAGGACACAGAGCTCGCCGGGCAGGAGATCAAGAAGGGCGACGCGGTGGTCTTGTGGTACCCCTCTTCCAACCGCGACGAGACGCGTTATGAGGACCCCGACCGCTTCGACGTCCGGCGCAACCCCGAGCACCAGGCCTTCGGCGCGGGCGGCCGCCACTTCTGCCTCGGCACCGCCCTGGCCCGCCTCGAGCTGAAGATCCTCCTCGAGGAGACCCTCGCCCGCTATCCCGAGATGGAGATCGCCGGCGACCCCGTCTACATCGAGTCCGGCTTCCTCAACCAGCTGAAAACGCTACCTGTGAAGTTGGGCCCCAGGCGGTAGGGCGGGTACGCAGCGGGGGGCTCCTGAGTCCCTGCTGGAAAACTGGCCAGCCAGCCAGTACGATCGGCGCTCGTGGCCGACCAAGCTGAGATCGCCGCCGGAGGAGGGAAGGTCGAGGATGCCCTCGTGCTCGACTTCGAGCACTGGGCGGAGGGGCCGCCGCTGGAGCTGTTCAAGCGGATGCGCAGCGAATGCCCGGTCCACTGGACCTCCGAAGTGGCTGAACTGCCGCAGGCAAAGGGCTTCTGGTCGGTAACTCGCGCCGACGATGTCCACACGGTCAGCCGCGACTGGCAGACCTACTCCTCGGAACTGGGTGGCGTCGTCGCGATCGACGAGGTCTTCCCGATCGAGCTGGCGCGGGCGATGTTCATCGGCATGGACCCGCCCAAGCACGACCGCCTCAAGGCGCTCTTCCAGGCCGGCTTCACGCCGAAGCGGATCGCCGCCCACGAGGAGGAGATCCGCGCGATCGTCGTCCGTGTTCTCGACCGTCTCGAGGGCCGCGACAGCTGCGACCTCGTCACCGACGTTGCCCAACCCGCCGTCTCCCGCGTGATCGGCAGCTTCATGGGCATCCCCGAGGAAGACGATGCCGCCTGGGCGGAGCTGATGAACATGGCGCTGGCGGCCAGCGATCCCGAGTACAGCGAGTCGATCGACAACGTCGAAGAGACGATCCAGGCGGCGATCCAACAGGTCTTCACCCGCTGCGGCGCGATGATCGCCGAGCGCCGCGCCAACCCCACCGACGACCTCACCAGCGTCCTCGTCCACGCCGAGGTCGAAGGGGAGCGGCTCGAGGACCACGAGATCGTGATGGGCTTCTTTCTCCTCGTCGCCGCCGGCAACGACAGCACCAAGGCGACCTACTGCTCGGCGATGCGGGCGCTGATGGAAAACCCCGACCAGCGTCAGCTCCTCCGCGACGACCCCACCCTGATCCCCGGCGCCGTCGAGGAGGCCCTGCGGATGTTTCCCGCCTTCGCCCACTTCCGCCGCACGGCCACCGAGGACACCGAGCTCGCCGGCCAGGAGATCAAGAAAGGCGACAAGGTAGTCATGTGGTACGCCTCCTCGAACCGGGACGAGACCCGCTTCGAGGACCCCGACCGCTTCGACGTCCTCCGCAATCCCGAGCACCAGGCCTTCGGCGCGGGCGGCCGCCACTTCTGCCTCGGCACCGCCCTGGCCCGCCTCGAGCTGAAGATCCTCCTCGAGGAGACCCTCGCGCGCTATCCCGACACGGAGATCACCGGCGACCCCGTGTACGTCGAGTCAGGCTTCCTCAACCAGCTGAAAACGCTGCCGGTGCGGCTGGGCCCGCGGGCCGACCGCTAAGCACCTCGCGTGTCACCCGGAGGTCGCACCCGACTGCTGGTGCGCGGCCCCAAGGATCACGCCCGAAAGGGCGAACCCGGTCAAGAAGACGCTCGTGCGCTTGGGCAGGTATCCCCCGCCACCCGCGGCGACCCCGGCGAGAGCATCGGCGCTGTCGCATACGAGACCGGCGAGAAGCCACTGTCGCTGAACCTCACCGTCAGTTACGAGCGTTCCGGCGGCAAGAGCGAAGTCGCGCACCGCGAGCACCCGGGCCAGGTAGGCGGCCTGTGGGTTGCCATCCATGTCGAGACCGACCGCCCTGCCTACCCGTCGCGGCGCCAGCCACGCCGCAACGCCGAACGTCAACCGACCCCAGATCAAGCCGCTGAGCGTCAGCTTTCTCACAAGACCCCGATCCACGGCGATCATCCTACGGTCAGAACACGCCTCGCGCAAAGCCCGAACGCGCTCATGCTCCCCGCTCCGGCTCTCCACACGCAGGACGGGAGAGGTTGAGCGCGCAGGGCCCGCCTGGGCGCGATTTTCGATTCCAACTGGAGCGGTGCTACGTGACGTAGCTGTTCCGGCATGCGCGGGGAACAGGCTTCCCGGACCGACGACCTAGCCCTATGTCGGGAAACTCGCAGCGCGCCGGCACAACGTGGAACGCGCCTGACAGGATTCGAACCTGTGACCTTCGGTTTCGTAGACCGACGCTCTATCCAACTGAGCTACAGGCGCGGGTTCGGGACGGGTGATCCCGGGACGGCGATTCTAGGGGCTCGGATGAGTTGAGGGCGCGGTCGCGGGGCCGGTGGGACTAGCGGCCCTTGAAGGTGGCGTGGCCGGGGCCCTTCTCGAGGAAGGTCTTGACGGCGTTCTGAAGGTCCTCGCTGGCGAAGAGGGCGCCGGCGTCGCGGCGGACGGCCTCGTCGGCGGCGGGCATGCCGCCTTCGCGGAAGCGGCGGAGGATGTGCTTGGTCATCGCGTGGGCCTTGGTGGGGCCGGCGGCGAGCTCCTCGGCGAGGGCACGGGAGCGCTGCTCGAACTCCTCGGCGGGATAGATGTTGTTGACGACGCCCCAGCGCTCCAGCTCCTCGGCCGGGAAGACGTCGCCGCTCATCACGAACTGGCGGGCGCGGCCGCTGCCGGCGCGCTCGGCGAGGCGCTGGGTGCCGCCCATCGACGGGGTCAGGCCGACGACCTTCTCGACCAGGCCGAAGGCGGCCTTGGGCGAGGCGACGATCCAGTCGCAGGCGAGGGCGATCTCGAAGGCGGCGGTCAGGGTCAGGGCGTGGGCGGCGAACACGATCGGAGCCGGCAGCGTCTCGAGGGCGTCGATCAGCCCGAGCAGGTCGTCCCACAACGCGCTCGCCTGCTCCGGGGTCAGACCGTCGAATACGTGGACGTCGACGCCGCCGGAGACGGCGCGCCCCTCGGCCCGGATCAGCAGGGCGCGCGGCGGATCGGCCGCCGCAGCCTCGACCGCGGCGCTGAAGTCGTCGATCATCCGCTGGTCGAAGAGGTTGAGCGGCGGGCTGTCGAAGGTCAGCACCGCCAGGCCGCTCTCCTCGCGCTCGAGTCGCGCCGCCTTGCGGTTGTCCTCGCTCATGGTGCGGGAACCCTATGGACCTCGAAGAGGTTGGTGCCGAGTTCCTGGCCGTCGAGACCGGCGGTGATCGCGACCAGATCGCCGGGCGCGGCGATCCCGTGCTCGGCGGCGAGCCCGGCGCAGTGGCCGAGCAGGCTGCGCAGCTCGGTCCCGAAGTCGCTCTGCACGGCGGTCACCCCGAAGAGCAGGTTGAGGCGCCGCACGGTTTCGATCCGCGGCGAGATCGCCAAGACGGGCACCTCCGGCCGGTGCGCGGAAACCAGTCGCGCGGTTCGGCCGCTGTTGGTCGGCACCACCAGCGCCTTCAGCCCCAGCCGGTAGACCGCGCCGACGGCGCTCTGCGCGACTGAGTCGGCGACGTCCTGGGTCGCCTGGTCGGTGCGGCTGAACAGCCACTGGCCATAGCGCAGGTCGGGCTCGGTGGCGCGGGCGATCCGGTCCATCACCCGCACCGCCTCGACTGGGTTCTGCCCCACCGCGGTCTCCTCGGAGAGCATCACCGCATCGGTGCCGTCGTAGATCGCGTTGGCCACGTCGGTCACCTCGGCCCGCGTCGGCCGCTTCGCCGTCACCATCGAGGCCAGCATCTGCGTCGCCGTGATCACCGGCTTCGAGGCCAGGCCGGCGGTCGCGATCAGCCGCTTCTGCATCACCGGCACCTCGGCAAGCGGCACTTCGATCCCGAGGTCTCCGCGCGCCACCATGATGCCCCCGTTCGCGGCCTGGACGATTTCCTCGGCCCGCACCGCCGCCTCGCGCCGCTCGATCTTGGCGACCAGCGGGATGTCCGAGCCGCGGGCCGCCAGCCGTTCGCTGACCGGCGCCAGGTCTGCGGCGGTGGAGACGAAGGAAACGGCGAGAAGGTCGATGCCGTGCTCGACCGCGAACTCGACCCAGCCGAGATCGCCGTCGGTGGTCGCGGGCAGGGCCGCGCCGCCAGGAATGTTCATTCCCTTGTGCGAAGTCAGGGTGCCCCCCACCTCGATCTCGCAGTCGACGCCATCGGCCTCGGGGTCGCGGACGCGCAGCCGGATCGCCCCGTCGGCGAGGTAGACGATCTGGTCCTCGCGCAGGTCGGTGACCCCGGGCCAGGAGACCGGGATCGTCTCCCGGTCGCCTTCCAGCTCGCGCGGGGTCAGGGTGACGTGCATCCCCGTCTCCAGCTCCGCGTAGTCGTTGCGCAGCGAGCCGATCCGCAGCTTCGGCCCCGGCAGATCACCAAGCACCGCCACCTCGCGACCGACCCGCTCGGCGGCGAGCCGGATCGTCTCGATCGTCCGCGCCTGCTGGTCGGGACCGGCGTGGGAGAAGTTGAGCCGGAAGACGTCGGCGCCGGCTCCGATCAGCTGCTCGAGCACCCCCTCGTCCCAGCTGGCGGGACCGACGGTTGCGATGATCTTGGTGCGACGACCCAAGTGGCCGCCGCTCTCGGCTTTCGAACCTGCCTGCATGCGCCTGACTGTAGAGGGCCGGGACACCGACTCGGCCGGCCACCCTGGGAGATAGACGTGAGGGACATCACAGATCACAGCATCGATCCCGGCGACGATCCGGCAGCGATGAGCTCGACCGCCGTCGAGAGCAGGGTCGACGAGGGCGCCACGACGGCGCTGGTCGGTGCCGCGTCCCCATCTCCTGCCGGCCCCATCGAGGCCGCCGAGCAGGCCGCCCTGCCGCTGCCGCCGATGGTGCAAATGCCACGACTGCTCCAGTCGGTGCGCTTCAACCAGCGCCAGATCGAGTTCGTCTTTCGCAACCGGCGCCAGCTCGGCGAAGTCTTCCGAATGCACGGCGCCACCGAGGACGCGGTCACCCTCACCAGCCACCCCGACCACGTCCGCTCGCTCTTCACCGCCAAGCCCGAGCAGGCACCGTCGCTGACGGGCGAGTCGCCGCTGCGGCCGATCGTCGGCCCCAACTCGGTGTTGACCGCGGTCGGCCCCCGCCACATGCGCCAGCGCAAACTGCTGCTGCCGCCCTTTCACGGCGAGGCGATCGCCGCCTACACACGCCAGATCGCCGAGGCGACCGAACGCGAGATCGACCGCTGGCCGGTCGGCAAGCCGCTGGCCCTGGCGCCGCGGATGCAGGCGATCACGCTCGACGTGATCATGGCCGGGATCTTTGGGATCGAGGGCAAGCCCGAGCGGGGCACCCCGGAGCGGGCGCTCCGCCAGGTCGTCAAGAGCCTGGTCGCCGGCTCGACCCGCCCCGAGGCGCAGATCAGCGAGCTGCTGCAGATCGGCCGGGAGGAGGCGGTCGGCCCGCTGAAGATCGCCCTGTCGGTTCTCGACAAGCGCGTCTATGCGGTGATCGAAGACCGCCGCCGCGCTACGGACCTCGAGCAGCGCCGCGACATCCTCTCGCTGCTCCTGCAGGCCCGCAGCGAGGAGGGCGAGGCGCTGACCGACAAAGAATTGCGCGACGAGCTGCTCGTCCTCGTCCTCGCCGGCCATGAGACGACCGCCAACTCGCTCGCCTGGGCCTGGGAGCGCCTGGTCCGTACCCCCGATGCACACGCGGGCCTGCTGGAGTCGGTCCGCGGCGGCAGCGACACCCCCGAGTGGATCGAGGCGACGATCACCGAGACGATGCGCTCGCGACCGGTGGTGCCGCTGATCGGCCGCCGCGTCGCCGTCCCCTGGCAACTCGGCGAGTACGCGGTGCCCGCCGGCACCGCGATCGGGATGAGCATCCTCCTCATCCACCACCGCGAGGACATCTACCCACGCCCCTTCGACTTCCTCCCCGAGCGCTGGCTGGATCGCAAGCCGGGAACCTACGAGTGGATCCCCTTCGGCGGTGGCATCCGGCGCTGCCTTGGCGCCGCGCTGGCGATGGCCGAGCAGCGAGTCGTCCTCGAGGCGATGGCCCGTCGCCTCGACCTCGAAGCCGAGGACCCGGTCCCCGAGCGGGCCCTGCATCGCAACGTGACGATGATCCCGGCGCGCGGCGCGCGAGTCGTCATTCGCGCCAAGCGCTAGGAATCCCTCGCAGCCGCCCGGCGTCTCCGCCTCCAGCTTTGGGCAATCGAAACGGAGAGGGAGGGATTCGAACCCTCGAGAGAGCTTGCGCCCCCTACTCGCTTAGCAGGCGAGTGCCTTCAGCCACTCGGCCACCTCTCCGGGCAAGGGGTCGATTGTAGGTACTGACCGGGCATGGCGCGGTTAGTCTCGGGTAGGTGTCCGCGCCGCCCAGCCGCTCAGAGGTCTCTCCCGTCCGCACCCACGCCGAGCTGGAAGCGATCTTCGCCGAGGTCGAGGCGCCGTTCGCCTTCGTCGACCTCGACGCGATGTGGGCCAACGCGGCGGCAATGCTGGAGCGGGCGCAGGGCAAGCCGGTCCGGGTTGCGAGCAAGTCGCTGCGCTGCCGGGCGCTGCTGGAGGCGGTGCTCGCCCGACCCGGCTTCTCCGGGCTGATGACCTTCACCCTGCCGGAGACCCTGTGGCTTGCCGAGCAGGGTTTCGACGACCTGCTGGTCGCCTACCCGACCGCCGACGTCGGCGCCCTCGAGCAGCTGGCGCTGCGCTCGGCCGCCCACCCGGAGCAGGCGCCGATCGTGATGGTCGACTGCGTCGAGCACCTCGACGCGATCGAGTCGGTGCTGGGCGCCAACGCGGCCCCGGTGCGGGTCTGCATCGACGTCGACGCCAGCTGGTGGGCGCTGGGCGGCCGCATCAAGGTCGGCCCGAAGCGCTCGCCGATCCACAGCGTCGCCGACGCGGTGACGCTGGCGCGCGAGATCGAGCGCCGGCCGCAGATCGAACTCGACGCGCTGATGGCCTACGAGGGACAGATCGCCGGCGTCGGCGACATGCCGCCGGGGCGGCGCCTGCGCGGCGCCACGATCCGCTTCATGCAGCGCCGCTCGGCCGCCGAGCTGGCCGCGCGACGGGCGGCGATCGTCGCGGCGCTCGGCGAGTTCGTGGACCTCCAGATCGTCAACGGCGGCGGCACCGGCAGCCTCGAGCTGACCGGCGCCGAGGAGGCGGTCACCGAGGTCACCGCGGGCTCCGGCTTCTACGCCCCCGCCCTCTTCGATCACTACAGCCGCTTCACGCTGACGCCCGCTGCCGCCTACGCGGTGGCGATCGTCCGCAAGCCCAGCGAGCGGGTCGCGACCGCACTCGGTGGCGGCTACCTCGCCTCCGGCGCCGGCGACGCGACTCGCCTTCCCTCGCCATGGCTGCCGACGGGCCTCGAGCTCGACCCCGAGGAGGGCGCCGGCGAGGTGCAGACGCCGCTGCTCGGCGAGGCGGCCGCCGCGCTCCAAGTCGGCGACCGCGCCTACCTCCGTCACGCCAAGGCCGGCGAGCTCTGCGAGCGCTTCGAAGTCCTCCACCTCGTCGCGGGCGAGGAGATCGTCGACGTCGTCCCCACCTACCGCGGCGAGGGCAAGGCCTTCCTCTAGGAGGGATTGGCGAAACTCGCCTCTGCGATCTGGCGAGCGCCGGACCAAGCGGGGCAAGGACGCAGGGGGCCCGAATAGCAGCGCTATTCGGGCGACTGAGGACGCAGAACCGCGCCGAGTCTGCCGCCGCTAGGCGCGGGCGGGGGTTTCGCCGATCCCTCCTAGCCCTTGGTCAGGGGCCGAGAACGCGTTCGGCGTACTCGTTGCTGAAGACGCGGCCGGGGTCGAGGTCGTCGCGAGCGGCCTGGAACTCGGGCCAAGCCGGGTAGCGCTGCGCCAGCGTCGCCGCGGTCTGGAAGTGGCGCTTGCCCCAGTGCGGGCGACCGCCGTAGGAGTCCATGATCGCCTCGACCGCCTCGAAGTAGGGACGCCACTCCATCCCCCGGTACTGATGCACGGCGATATAAACGGTGTCGCGCTCGTGCGAGGGGCTGAGCAGCGCATCGTCGCCGGCGGCGACTCGCATCTCGATCGGGAAGAAGACCGGGTAGCGGTTCGAGCGCACCCACTCGATCACCCGCCGCACCGCCTCCGGCCCGTGCTCGCGCGGCACCCCGTACTCCATCTCGGTGAAGCGGACCCGGCGCTCGTTGACGAAGACGCGATCGCTGCGGTCGACGGTGCGACTGCCGGAGGCGACCCGACCCGCCAGCCTCGCCAGCGCCGGGATCCAGCGCGGGAAGGCGCGGCCGGTCGCCGAAAGCGCCTCCAGCGCCCAGTTCTCCAGGACGACGTCGTTGAGGAAGGCAGCGGTCCGCCCGCGCGGCCGCGGCGCCGCATCAGTGCGATTGCGCTCCAGCACCAGGGCGTTGTCGGCATAGGGGAAAGTGAAGAGCTCGAAGTGGTCGTTGGCGTCGGCCCGCTCCTGGAAGGCGTCGAGCACCCCCTCGCGCGGCTCCGGCGTGTCGACCCGCTCCAGCGCGAAGGCGGGGACGCAGCGCAGCGTCACCGCGGAGATCGCCCCGAGGGCGCCGACGCCGACTCGGGCGGCGCGCAGCAGCTCCGGCTCCTCCTCGCCGATCCTGCGAACGCTGCCGTCGGCGAGCACCAGCTCGATCGCCGCGACCTGGGAGGAGATGTTGCGGAGCCGGGCGCCGGTGCCGTGGGTGCCGGTCGAGATCGCCCCGGCGATCGTCTGGCGGTCGATGTCGCCGAGGTTCTCCATCGCCAGCCCCAGCCCGGCCAGCTCCTGGTTGAGCTCGGCGAGAACGGTGCCGCCGCGTACCTCGACCAGGCCCGAGGAAGGGTCGGCGTCGACGACGCCGCTGATCGCCTCGACCCGCAGCATCGTTCCGTCGGTCATCGCCGCCTCGGTGAAGGAGTGTCCGGAGCCGGCGACGCTGACCTTGCGTCCCGCCCCAGCGGCGGCGAGCACGGCGGCGGCAAGCTCGTCGCGACTGGCCGGCCGCACCGTCTCCAGCGGTCGGCAGCGCTGGTCGCCGGCCCAGTTGGCCCATCCCGAGCCGCTCTGCGACCGTTGCGACGCCATCGCCGCAGCCTAGTGGGGATTGGCGACCGCGCTCAGCCCTCGGCCAGCCGCAGCGGCCCACCCCGCTCGAGCACCCGGAACGCGTAGGCGGAGGTGGCGAGAAGGAGGATCGAGATCGCGACGCTCGGGACCGCGTTGCCGGCGAAGCTGGCGACGACGCCGCCGCCGATGCCACCGATCACCTGGCCCGAGGCCCAGGCCATGTTCGAGACGCCTGCCGCCATGCCCTGGTGCAGGCTGGTCGCCTCGGCGACGTCGGAGAGCAGCGTCAGGGCCGGCGCGAAGCAGAGCCCGGCGCCGAGCGAGGTGACGATCAGGGCCGTGAGGACGACGCCGAGCAGCTCGGCGGTACCGACCACGACCATCGCCAGCGCGCAGATCGTCAGGCCGATCACGTAGGGCGCCCGCCGCCCGACCCGGTCGGAGAGCCGCCCGGACAGCGGCGCCAGCATCGCCTCGAGGGCGGCGCCGCCGATGAAGCCGGCGGCGATCACGCCGTGGCCGCCGCCAAGGGCGTCGATCCGCAACGGCACCAACACCTCGATCGCCCCGAACATCACCGAGGGGACGGCGACGAAGGCGGTCGCGTCGAGCACGGGCCGGCTCAGCAGGGCCGCCCGCACCGCCGCCAGCCCCTGCCGTTCCGGCACCCCCGCTTCCGGCAGGCGCGAAGCGATCAGGGAGAGGATCGAGGTCAGGACCAGCACCGACCCGAAGACGACCTCGGTCCCGATCGAGGCGGCGATCGCCCCCAACGCCGGGCCGAGCAGGGCGCCGGCGACGGCGGTGCCGAGCGCGGTGCCGATCACCGAGCCGCGGCTGTCGTCGGGGGCGGCCATGATCAGCCAGCTCATCGCTCCCGACCAGATCAGGGCGCCCGCGATCCCCTGCACGAAGCGGGCGGAGTCGAGCACGAATATTTCCTCGGCGAAGCCGAAGATCACGCTGGCGACGCCCAGCAGCAGGAGCCCAGAGATGACGCTGCGCTTCGGACCGACACGGCTCGCGACCAGCCCGGCGGGCAGCGCCGCGAGCAACGTCCCGGCCGCGTAGGAGGCCGAAAGCACGCCGGCCTGCGCCTTGCTCAGCCCCAGCTGGTCGACGTATTCGGGCAGCAGCGGTGCGATCGCAGCGAAGAAGGCGACATCGAAGAAGACACACGCTGAAGCGAGCAGGAGGAGCCTGCGCATTCGGGAATCCAATCACTACAAGCAGGCTTGAGCGCCGAGAAGGCTTAGCATCGACCCCCCACCGGAGGGGTGGCAGAGCGGTTGAATGCGGCGGCCTTGAAAGCCGTTAGGCGTCGTCAGGCGTCTCGTGGGTTCGAATCCCACCCCCTCCGCTCGCGGGCAGGAATGCGGCGCGGGCGGCCGAACGAGCCTCCATGGACAGAGCCGCGATGCGCGCCCGGCGGCGCGAACGATGGCTGCGGCGGGCGGAACAGGCGCGCGATGCCTTCGGCCTGGTGCTGGCGCTCGTCGTCGCCACCTACGTTCTCACCTCACTGCTCAGCAACCGGGGCTGGGATGCGGTGATCCTGACGGTCGCCACCAGCATCACCTCGATCGTCGCGCTGACCAGCTCCCATGCCAACCCCCGCGTCGTGCGGGTGGGGATGCAGCTGTCGGCGCTGACGGTTCTGCTGGCGACGATCTCGGCGATCAGCGGCGGCCACGTCCTTCTCGACCTTGCCTCGGCGATCCAGATCTCGCTGCTGGCGCTGGCGATGGCGTTCGTCCTCATCCACATCGTCCTCAGCCCCCACATCGGGTCGAAGACGATCCTCGGTGCGCTCAGCGTCTACACCGCGCTGGGGCTCTTATTCACCTACCTCTACGGGACGATCGAGCGGCTGCAGGGCGGCAACTTCTTCGAAGGGGTCACCCATCCCAGCGGCAGTGACTTCCTCTTCTTCAGCTACACGACGCTGACCACCACCGGCTATGGCAATCTGGTTCCCGGCGCCCAGCCGGGCCGGATGATCGCCGGCCTGGAGATGATGTTGGGTCAGATCTTCCTGGTCACCCTGGTCGCCGTCCTGGTCAGCCTCTGGCGTCCGGGAGAGGCACTGCGCCGGCGACGCGAAGAACGCGCCGCCAGCGACCGCGCCTAGCCCAGCTGTAGCTGGGGCGAAGGGGCGTGGTACGGGCCACGACCCTCGTCGAGCGGAGCACCCAGGAAACCGAGACACCGAAACCCGCCGAGCAATCACCGGGTTACTGTCTTTACTCGGTTACCCCCTGCTGCCCCACCCATGGTCTATTTCAGACGGTGTGCTTCATACCATCGGCTGTCGTCCTATGTCAAGCGAGATCCGGCTTACTCCCACCTCATACATCGTGCTCGGCCTGATCGAGGCCGCCGGCGAAGCCACCCCCTACGACCTCAAGCAGGCGGTCAGCCTCAGCCTCGGCAACTTCTGGTCGCTGCCCCACGCTCAGCTCTACGCCGAGCCCGAACGACTTGCCGCTGCCGGCCTGCTGAGCGAGCGCCGGGAGGTCGGGGGACGCCGGCGCAAGCACTACGCGCTGACCACGGTTGGGAGGCGGGCCCTGCGGGACTGGCTGGCCGAGCCGACCGACGAGCTGACCGAACTGCGCGACCTCAGCATGCTGAAGATCTTCTTCGGCGCCGACCCGAAGGCGATGGCGACGGTGCAGTTGCCGGCGCGCCAGCGCCGGGTCGCCGAGTATGAGGAAATCGTCGCCCGCATCGACGGGCACGTGCCCAAGGGCATCGTCCTCGCCCTCGAAGCCGGCATCGCCCACGAGCAGGAGTGGGTCCGCTTCTGGACCCGCCTGCAGGCCGGCGAAGAAGAGATCTAGAGCGAGCTACTCGGAGAGCTCGACGCGCTCGATCGTCTGCGACTCGAGCGGACGATCGGAGGCGTCGGTCGGGGTCGACTCGATCGCGTCGACGACGTCCATGCCGTTGGTGATCTCGCCGAAGACAGTGTGCTTGCCGTCGAGCCAGGGCGCGGCGCCGGTGGTGACGATGAAGAACTGCGATCCGTTCGTGTTCGGCCCCGCATTGGCCATCGCCAGCGCTCCGCGGACGACCTTGTGGTCGTTGAACTCGTCCTCGAAGGTGTAGCCCGGACCACCGGTGCCGGTCCCTTCCGGGCAGCCGCCCTGAATCATGAAGTCAGGGATCACCCGGTGGAAGATCAGCCCGTCGTAGAAGCCGTCGGCGGCGAGCTTGCGGAAGTTCTCGACCGTCTTCGGGGCATCGTCGTCGTGCAGCTCGAGGGTGATGGCGCCGGCACTGGTGTGAAGCGTTGCTTGGGACATGGCCGCCACCCTACCGACCCTCGACCCGGATGGTCAGTACCGGCGAAGAGCCGGGCACGAAGGGCCAACGCTCCTCGGCCAGCGCGGTCGCCCGCAGCTGGATCGAGGCGGTGCCGCTCACGTAGCGAAAGCGGTAGCGAGCGCGAAACCGGCCGCGGTGGTCGGTGCGGGTGACCAGCACCGGTCGCCAGCGCTCCGTCGCCGCCTCCAGGTACTGGATCGCGACCAGCTTGCCGCGCCGCGGCAACGAGGCGGCGCGGCGGCTGACCCGGCCGCTGAGGCGGATCGTCTGGCCGGTGCGGAGCGACTGAGGTGCGGCCTCCAGCGAGACGCCTGAGCGCACCCGCAGCTCCAGCCCCCGCCGGGTCGCCGGCTCCAGCCCGCCATCGCCGGCGAAGCTGACGGCGAGGCGCCGCGATGGGCCAGGTGGAATCCGCAGCGCGAAGCCGCCGTGCTCGCCGGTGACGGCGCTGACCGCGTCGACGGCGGCGCGGGATCCGCGCGAGGGGCGGGAGACGACCCGCAGTTGCCGGTCGGCGATGCCGGCACCGTCGGCGCGGGTGAGGCGACCGTTGAGCAGGGCAGGTGACCCGAACGGGATCGTCAGCGAGTCACCGCCTCCGCGGCCGCCGCGGAGGCGGGCGAAGAGGCGCGTCCTGGTGCGCGACGGAGAGCCCGGCTTGGACGAGCCTCCAGCGCTGGACGCGGCCGGGCGCTGGGGAGCCACTGCCGGGGGAACCTTGCGGATCGCCATCTCGGTGCCGTCGGCGCGCAGGGTCGTCGCGGCGCGGTTGCCGGCGCCGTCGCTGGCCTCAGCCCGAAAGACGTAGGTGCCGGGGGTCAGGTCGGGCGTGCGGGCGATCAGCTCGGCGCGGCTGGCATCGGCGCCGCCGCGCAGCCGGGTCG
Organism: Solirubrobacterales bacterium; assembly: GCA_040510155.1. Lineage (GTDB taxonomy): Bacteria > Actinomycetota > Thermoleophilia > Solirubrobacterales > 70-9 > VAYN01. The sequence goes on from JBEVJP010000029.1 coordinate 14,825, forward strand.
GCAGCTCGAGCCACTGCTCGGCGCCAAGGCGGCGGTAGGAGATCGCGCCGGCGGCGGGGCCGGAGTGGGCGTCGCTCAGCGACGCGCTCACCTGCTCGGGCACGCCATCTCCCTCGGCGACCGCGAAGGCGAGGCCGGGCGGCACGTCGTCGTAGCGGAGCGGCACCGTCACGGCCGTCGGCGGGGCGTCGTTGCCCGCTTCGTCGCGCAGCCACAGCTGCAGCGCGTAAGCGCCCGGACGGGGAGCGGTGCGGTCGGCGAGCGCGGCGACGTCGCGCCCGGCCACGAAGTGGACGCCGCTGTCGTAGTCGGCCGGACCCGTGATCCGCCAGTAGGCACCCCAGATCGGGCTCGCCGCCCCCTGCTCGGGATTCGACCAGAAGAGATCGAAGTCATCGACGCGGCGCCAGCCCTCGCCGCCGGCAAGAGTCAGGCCGCGCGCTGCCGCGGGCGGGTTGTTGTCGACACCAAAGGAGCGCTCTTCGCTGCAGCCGACGTTGCCGGCGAAGTCGATCGCGCAGTGACGGAGGACGTGGTTGCCGTCGCTGAGGCGCCTGGTGTCGAGGGTGGTGGCACCGGAGCCGTTGGTCGGGCATGGCTGCATCAGGGTCGCCCGGAACTCACCGTCGACGAAGACGTCCTGGCAAGCGAGCTCGGCTATGTCGATTCGGCCGCCATCGAGGTAGGTCTCGTCGTAGCGGATGCCGCCGCCTTCCTCGTTGCCGCTCGCGAAGCCGATCCCCTGCACGCCGCGGCGCCAGCCGCCGTCGAGCACCTCGCCGCCGAGCCAGGCCGAGGGTGCGCGGTTGTCCTCAACGGTGATGGTCAGGGTCTTCACCGCCGACCAGGAGCCGGGATCGAGCGTGCACCACTTGTCCTCGCCGCGCGCGCACAGCAACCGATCCTCGATCGCGGCCGCGGCGGGAGAGAAGGTCCGCTCGAAGTCCCGCGGCGTCACGTCCGTGGTCGAGGCGGTCAGGAACGGTTCGAAGCCACCGCCCCAGTTGATCCCCCCGATGCGTTGCTCCATGCCGTCGTGCAGCGCATGCCACCAGACCCCGCGAACCTGGGTGATCGCGGCTCCGGGAGGTGCGGTCCATCGCCACCGCGCGAAGCGGGTCCCGGTGATGGTGGCCTGCCCATCGCGGCTGAAGCTCTTCATGTGCATGTCGGCGAAGGCGTCGCCCCCTGGCGGTGGCACGCAGTAGGCGTCGGAGCGGAACTTGGCGCCGCCGGTGGTGTCGGCCCAGTCGGCGTCGGCGCCGACGTACCAGCCGCACTGGGTGACCCTGTAGCTGCCGCCGTGGGCCTCGCCGGCGAGCAGCAGGAGGCTGGCGATCGCCAGCGCCAATCCCATCGCCACGATCCGTCCCACTCCACCCCGCGTGCTCGACATCGGCCCTCCATTCCTCGCTTGCATGTCGGGCGCCAAGCCGGCGATCGCGGCGTTCTCTCCCCCGGGCGGGGGCCGCGATCTGCCCGAGGAGCGGCTTTTGCGAAGATGGCTGCCGATGTCGCTTCCCACCCAGGACCAGATCACCGAGCAGCTGCGCGCGGTCATCGACCCCGAGCTGCGCCGCTCGATCGTCGAGCTCGGCATGGTGCGTTCGATCGACGTCAAGGAGAGCGGCCGCGTCGAGGTCGTCGTCTCACTGACCACCGCCGGCTGCCCGATCCGCTCCCACTTCGAACAGGCCGTCGCCCAGCGCGTTGGTGAGCTCGAGGGCGTCACCGAGGTCGCGGTCGGCTTCGACGTCCTCTCCGATCAGGAGAAAAGCCAGCTTCAGCAGACCCTCGGCCGCGGCAAGCTCCCGCAGGGAGCCCTCGCCAAGGTCAAGAACGTGATCTGCGTCTCCTCCGGCAAGGGCGGCGTCGGCAAGTCGACGATGACCGCCAACCTGGCCGCGGCGCTGACGGCCGAAGGCCACCCGGCCGGAGCCCTCGACTGCGACGTCTACGGCTACTCGATCCCGCGCATGCTCGGCGTCAACAGCAAACCGGAGGTCAACGCCGAGCGCAAGATCCTGCCGCTGGAGGCGGCCGGCGGCGTCAAGGTGATGTCGATCGGCTTCTTCGTCGAGGAGAACGCCGCGGTCGTCTGGCGCGGCCCGATGCTCCACAAGGCGATCCAGCAGTTCCTCGAGGACGTCGCCTGGGACGAGCTGGAGTACCTGCTGCTCGACCTGCCCCCCGGCACCGGCGACGTCTCGATGACCCTCGCCCAGCTGCTGCCCCAGGCCAAGTTCGTCGTCGTCACCACCCCACAGCCGGCGGCCCAGTCGGTCGCCCACCGCGGTGCCGAGATGGCGAAGAAATTCGACCTCGAGCTGCTCGGCGTGATCGAGAACATGTCCGGCTTCACGACCCCGACCGGCGAGCGCTTCACGATCTTCGGCGAGGGCGGCGGCCAATTGCTCGCCGATGAGCTCGACATCCCCCTGCTCGGCAAGGTCCCCCTCTCCGAGCCCCTCCGCGAACACGCCGACGACGGCTCCCCCCTAGTCCTGGCCGACCCCGACGCCCCCGCGTCCCAAGCAATCCGCCAAGCCGCCCGCGGCATCATCGCCACCACCCCCCAGGAGCTCCCGGTACTGCAGGCGACGCCGAGCCCCGCCGAAGCGCCTCCAGTCAGCGGCACCCCGCTCCCGGTAGTGCAGTAGCGATCTACCCGCGGTTCACTGCAGCGGCCCGGTGCTAAGTGGCCAAGACCTGGAGCCCGCCACGAGTGCGTCGATGACCACGCCGACGAGCGAGCCGTCCCGGTAGGGGTGAAGCGTCTTGTACTTTTTCGCCCCCCGCGATCTCGGACGGCGGCAGAGGCCGCTCGAAAAAGTTAAGCGAAACCCCTACCGGGACGGCGCGCTACGCCGCCTTGCTCTTGAAGTAATTCGCGTTGATCTCCGCGTATTTCGCCCACTCAGCCGGGAGCTGATCCTCGGCGAAGCAGGCGTCCACCGGGCAGGCCTCGACGCAGGCGTCACAGTCGATGCACTCGTCCGGATCGATGTAGAGCTGCTCGACCGAGTCGTAGTCGGGCTCGTCGGGCGTCGGGTGGATGCAGTCGACAGGGCAAACCTCGACGCACGAGTTGTCCTTCTGGCCGATGCATGGCTCGGCGATGACGTAGCTCATCGGTGCTTCTCCTAATTCGGTTATCCGGGTAGCCCGCCGGGGACCCCGGCCAAGCGCGAACGCCCATTTTACGGGTTGGGCGGCGGGGAGCGCGTCTGGTGGGTGGGCCGGGCCATTCGTCCAGGCCTTTACCCAACGCCGGATTGCCCCAGTCGTATCCTGGATTCCTCATGCTCAGACCCGGCCTGCCGATCGCTGCCGTCGCCCTAGCCCTGCTGGGGACCGCGCCAGCCGCCCACGCGATTCAGGACCAGCCGGCGCCCGCCGAGGCTCCGGCGACGCCCGCGGCCGTTTTCTCGGGCAAGGATCTGATCGTGCAATGGACGCCTGGTGCCGATCGCGGCGACAAGGTCGATGCCCGCGAAGCCGCTGAAGTCGACTTCACCACCAACCTCGGCGACCGGGATTTCCAGCTGGTCACTGTCGAACCGGGCCAGTCGGCGCACGACGCCATCGCCAGCCTCGAAGCCGACCCGGCGGTCGCGGTCGCCGAACGCGACTCCTACAGCGCCCCCGCGGCGGTTCCCAACGACCCGCTGCTCGGCGAACTGTGGGGGCTCGACAACCTCGGCGGCGGCGTCGACGGCTTCAGCGGCGCGGTCGCCGGCGACGACGTCTCCGCGATCGCGGCCTGGGATCGCACGATCGGAGTGCCCTCGGTGGTCGTCGCCGACGTCGATTCCGGGTACCGGTTCGAACACCCGGACCTCGCCGGCGTCGCCTGGAACAACCCCGAAGAGATCGAGAACGGCAAAGACGACGACAACAACGGGATCGTCGACGACATGCACGGGGCCGACTTCGTCGGTGACGACGGCGAAAAACCAGAACAGGACGGCAACCCCACCGACAGCGACCTGCTCTCCGGCGGCCACGGCGTCCACACCGCCGGCACGATCGGCGCCCAGGGGAACAACGGTGTCGGGATCAGCGGCGTCGCCCGCAACATCCGCCTGATGCCGCTGCGCGTCTGCTCGCGCTTCCCCGCTCTAGAAGACTCGCGCTGCCCGATCTCCTCCCAGATCGCGGCGATCAACTACGCGGCGGACAAGGGCGCACGGGTGGTCAACATGTCGCTGACCAGCACCTTCTTCAGCCAGGCGGAGGCGAACGTGATCGCCGAACACCCCGCCCTGCTGTTCGTGATCGCGGCCGGCAACGACGGCGGCGACAACGACGGCGGCGGGGCGGCGCCGCAGGGGCACCATTACCCGTGCGACTACCAGCCCCAGCTGGATGCCTCGCCGCCAATCCTGGGAGCCGTCGACAACGTCGTCTGCGTCGCCGCCACCGACCAGGCGGACGAACTGGCGGGCTTCTCCGATTGGGGTGCGACCTCGGTCGACCTCGGCGCGCCGGGGACCGAGATCCTCAGCACCTACCCCTTCCCTACTCCGCTCGACGAGCGCTTCGGCGACGAAGCGGCGTTCGCCACCGAGTGGCCGGCGACCGGCGCCGACGGTGGCTTCGAACGCAGCAACGAAGCCCCGCTGACCTCCTTCGGGATGACCGATCGGGTGGGAGAACCAAGCGCCAAACAGGTCAGGGAGACGACTTCGGCGCCGGTCACGGTGCCGCCCAACTCCGGCTGCCAGCTGAACCAGACCCGCCACGTCAGCCTCGCCGGCGGTGACAGCTACCGGTACTCGCTGCTGCTCGACGGGGTCGAGAAGGTCTCCTCGCAACCGACCAGCTCGGCCGTGCCCGGGCTGGAACGACGTTTCCTCGAACTGCCGGCGGCCTTCGAAGCGGGCGGCTCCGTGCAGGTGCGGTTCCGCTTCACTACCGGGTCGGCACCGACCCCGGAAAGCGGCGTCTGGCTCGACGACGTCTCGCTGACCTGCACGCAGGCCGTTGGCCTGGCGTCCGGCTACGGCTTCCTCCAGGGCACCTCGATGGCCGCACCCCAGGTAAGCGGGGCCGCGGCGCTGCTGTTCTCGCTGAAGCCGACCGCGACCGTCACCGAAGCGCGCGAAGCACTGCTGCTCGGCGTCGACCCCGTTCTCTCCTTGGAAGGCAAAACGACCAGCGGCGGCCGCCTCGACGTCGCCGCGGCGCTGGAAGCGCTCGTCCCGATCGGCAGCGAGACCGTGGCGCCGCAGACCGCGATCACGGCGGGGCCGAGCGGCACCACCGCCAGCGAAGAAGCGGAGTTCGAATTCACCCGCACCGACGCCGACGCGGGCAGCTTCGAATGCAAGCTCGACACGGGGACGTTCGAAGCCTGCACCAGCCCCGTCAGCTATCCGGTCGAAGACGGCAAACACGCCTTCGCGGTGCGGTCGAAGATCGAACCGGTCGGGCTCGTCGATCCCTCCCCGGCCGAACGTTCCTGGACCGTCTCGGCCTCGCCGCCGGAAGAAGACGAACCGGACCCGGAACCGGAACCCAAACCGCCGGCCGAAGAAAAACCGCCGGTGACGCCGCCGGCCACCCCCCCGTCGACGCCGAACGTCGTGCAGATGCCACCTGCGGAAACGCCGCCGGTCGTGATCCCGCCCCCGCCCGGTTGCGCGGTCCCGAAGCTGGCCGGCCTCAGCCTCAAGGGGGCGCGGGCCGCCCTCGCCGCGGACGGCTGCACGCTCGGCACCGTGAGGAAGCCACGGGCGCGGCCAGGCCACCGACTGCCGGCGCTCGTCGTCAAGTCCTCCTCCCCGGCCGCGGGCGCCCGCTCGGCGAGCGGCAAGGTCAAGCTCGTGCTCGTCGCGAAGCCAAACGCCACGAAGTCACACCGCTAGCATCGGCCGGCGATGCTGCTGCTGACGGGGGCAACGGGAAGCATTGGCTCGCGGCTGCTGCCGCTGCTGCTGGAGAGCGGCGAGGACGTGCGCTGCCTGGTGCGGGAGCCGCGACGGCTGGGAGAGCGGCGGGTCGACGTCCAGATCGCCCTCGGCGACCTCGGCGAGATGTCCGACCCCTACCTGGTGCGCCAGGCGCTGCGGGGCGTCGACACCGTCGTCCACCTGGCGGCGACGATTCGCGACCAGCCGCCGAAGCGAATCGAGGAGCTGAACGGCCTCGCGACCGTGCGGCTGCTGCGGGCGGCCGAGCGCAGCGGTGTCCGTCGTTTCGTCTTCTTCAGCGCCCTCAACGCCGCCGCCGCGCAGCGCACCCGCTTCTTCCGGGCCAAGTGGCTGGCCGAGCAGGCGGTGCTCTCCTCGCCGCTGCAGACGACCGTCTTCGCACCCTCGATCGTCTATGACCACAGCGATCCCTGGATCACGCTGCTGCGCCGCTTCTCCTTCCTACCGGTGCTGCCCGTCTCCGGGCCCGGGGACGCCGCCTTCGAGCCGATCTGGGCGGCGGACGCAGCTCAGGCCGTCACGGCGGCGCTCGGCCGCGAGGCGGCGCCGCGCTACGAGCTGGTCGGCCCCGAACGACTCACCTACGACGAGATGTCCGACCTGGTCAGCCGCATCGCCGGCCGGCCGCGGCCGCTCGTGCACCTGCCGCTGGGGATGGTCCGCGCCGGATTGATGGCCGGCCGCTCCGTTTTCGGCGAGGCCGTGTTCGCTACCTGGGAGGAGGCCGAGTTGATGGAGGTCTCGATGGTCAGCGAGCGCGGCACCGCCGACGTGCAGGCGCTTGGAGTGCAACCGCGAAGGATGAGCGATGTCCTGGAGGACTCTTAGCCGCGCCCTGACGCTCGCCATGCTGCTGGCGGCGCTGATGGCGGTACCGGCCGCGGCGCGGACGCTGGTGCCCCCCAAACCGAGCATCTTCTTCGGGGTCAGCGACCGCGGCTCGACCGCTGAATTCCAGGAATTCGACGAGCTGATCGGCAAGCACCCGGCGCTGCTGCAGACCTTTCACCCCTGGGGAAACAGCCTCAACAAGGCCTACGAACGCTGGCGCGAAACCGCTACCCGGCCCGTCCTCTCGATCGCCACCACCGACGACCAGACCCTGGCCGAGCTGATCACCCCGGAGCAGATCGCCCTCGGCGGCGGCGACGACTACCTGCTGCAGGTCAACGACTTCCTCGCCAAACACGAAGTGCTCGGCTACGTGCGGCCGCTCGGCGAGCCGAACCGCTGCCTCAACGCCTGGTCGGCCTTCAACTGCGACGGCACGCCGAAAGAAGGCGAACACTCGACCTACTGGTACAAACAGGCCTTCCGCCGCATCGCCGCGATCATCCGCGGCGGGCAGACGCTGGAAGGGATCAACGCGACCCTCGCCGAAATCGGCCTGCCGCCGCTCAACCGCACCAAAGGTCCGAACCCGGAAGTGCTGCCGGAAGCGAAGGTGAGCATCATCTGGAGCCCGCTGCCGGGCGGGTCCCCGCGGGTCAAAGGCAACTTTCCAGGTAACTACTGGCCGGGCAGCCGCTGGGTCGACTGGGCCGGCACCGACTTCTACTCCGAGTATCCGGTCTGGGAGGACCTCGACCGCTTCTACGTCGGCAAGCAGTGGCGCAACAAGCCGCTGGCGCTGACCGAGTGGGCCGTCTCCGGCGTCGACGAACCGCGCTTCGTCAAGCAGCTGATCGGCTGGACCGTCAAGCACCCGCGCACCCGGATGCTCATCTACTACAACGGCTTCGGCCCCAGCAACAGCTACGACCTGAAGCTCTACCCGCGGACGATGAACACCCTCCGCCTCAAGGTCCGCCGCCCGACCTTCCCCGAATTCACCGAATTCAACCTCGGTCAGTACCCGCCGCTCCCGCCCCCGCCGAAAAAGACCCCGAAGGCGAAGTGAGCGACTGCTGAGTTTGCCCCGCCATAGGGGTGCCAACTCAGCAGTGGGCAAAGAAAAGGCCCGGCGTGGGCCGGGCCTTTTCGGAACTGCGATCGCCTGAAGGCGATTTACATCATGCCGCCCATGTCCGGCATACCGCCGCCGGGCATGCCGCCGGCGCCGTTCTCCTCCGGCGGTTCGGCGATGATCGCCTCGGTCACGAGGATGTTCTTCGCGATCGAGGCGGCGTTCTCCAGAGCCGAACGGCTGACTTTGGTCGGGTCGATGACGCCGGCCTTGATCAGGTCGCCGTACTCGCCGTTGGCCGCGTTGAGGCCTTCGCCGTCCTTGAGGTCACGGACCTTGTTGACGACGACCGAGCCCTCGAGGCCCGAGTTCTCGGCGATCTGGCGGACTGGCTCCTCCAGGGCGCGGTAGATGATCCGCGCGCCGGTGATCTCGTCGGGGTCGGACAGCGACTCCGGATCGAGACCGGCCTGAGCGTTGAGCAGCGCCACGCCGCCACCCGGGACGACGCCCTCCTCGAGGGCGGCACGGGCGGCCTGCAGCGCATCCTCGACGCGGTGCTTGGTCTCCTTCATCTCCGTCTCGGTGGCTGCGCCGACCTTGACCACCGCGACGCCGCCCGCGAGCTGCGCCAGGCGCTCCTGGAGCTTCTCGCGATCGAAGTCGGAGTCGGTGTTCTCGATCTCGGACTTGATCTGCTTGATGCGGGCCTTGATCGCCTCCGACTCACCATTTCCGTCGATGATCGTGGTGTTGTCCTTGGCGACGACGATGCGGCGCGCGCGCCCGAGCTGCGAGACCTGCGTGTTCTCGAGCTTCAGGCCCATCTCCTCGGTGATCACCTCGCCACCGGTGAGGATCGCGATGTCCTCGAGCATCCGCTTTCGGCGATCCCCGAAGCCGGGCGCCTTGACGGCGACGGCCGAAAACGTGCCGCGGAGCTTGTTGACGACGATGGTCGCGAGCGACTCGCCCTCGACGTCCTCGGCAACGATGAGCAGCGGCCGACCGGCCTGGATGACCTGCTCGAGAACGGGGAGCAGATCCTTGACCGCACCGATCTTCTGATTCGCGATCAGGACGTACGGCTCCTCGAGCACGGCTTCCATTCGCTCGGCGTCCGTGATCATGTACGGGGACAGGTAGCCCTTGTCGAACTGCATGCCCTCGGTGAACTCGAGCTCGAGACCGAAGGTCTGACCCTCCTCGACGTTCACGACGCCGTCCTTGCCGACCTTCTCGATCGCGTCCGCGATGACGTCGCCGATCTCGCGCTCGCGCGACGAGATCGTTGCGACGCGAGCGATGTCCTCCTTGCCCGCGACTTCGGTCGACTGTGTCTTGAGGTTCTCGACGACCGCGTCGACGGTCTTCTCGATGCCGCGCTTGAGCGCCATGGGATTCGCGCCGGCCGCGACGTTCTTGAGGCCCTCGCGAACGATCGCCTGCGCGAGCAACGTCGCCGTCGTCGTGCCGTCGCCGGCGACGTCGTTGGTCGAAGTCGCGACCTCGCGTACGAGCTGCGCGCCCTGGTTCTCGAACGGATCCTCGATCTCGATCTCACGAGCGATGGTGACGCCGTCATTGGTGATCGTCGGCGCGCCGAATTTCTTGTCCAGGACGACGTAGCGCCCCTTCGGCCCGAGGGTCACCTTGACCGCATCGGCGAGGACGTTCACGCCACGCTCGAGCGAGCGCCGCGCGTCCTCGTTGAACTTGAGCTCCTTGTGAGCCATCTCTATCTACTCCTCCTCAACGAAACGAGCTAGGCGGCGGCGCCGGCAAGCTTGCGCTTACCTTTGCTGCCCTTGGTTACGACCTTCGCGAGCACGTCCGACTCGCGCAGAATGAGAACGTCGTCAGCGCCGACCTTGATCTCCGTACCGCCGTACTTGGAGAAGATGATCTCGTCGCCGACTTCGACGTCCATCTTGATGTACTTCCCGTCCTCGTCACGCGCGCCGGGGCCGACGGCGAGGACGTTGCCGCGCTGCGGCTTCTCCTTCGCGGTGTCGGGCAGCACGATGCCGCTGATCGTCATCTCCTCCTCATCGAGGATCTCGACGATCAGGCGGTCGCCCAAAGGCTGCAAATCCATACGAGAGACCTCCTGAAAATACCGAGTTTGTGACACACCTGGCACTCAGACCGTCCGAGTGCCAGGGCAACCATAGCACTCTTGGCGCTTCTCGCCAAGCCGAATTGAGTCGATCAGGCTCAGATCTGAGGATAGACATGCTATTCGGTGTTACAAAGTACTGATGCGACGCGAGTTCTCGGCGGGGGTCGTCCTCGTCCGTCGCATGCGCGGGCGCTGGTGGTTCGCAGCGGTTCGGCCACAGGGCAAGCGGGAGGGCGTCTGGGTTCTCCCGAAGGGACTGGTCGATGCCGGCGAGGCGCCCGCGGACACTGCGCTTCGGGAGGCCCACGAGGAGACGGGTCTGCGTGCACGGCTGTCCTCGAAGCTGGGAGACGTCCGCTACGTCTACACCTGGGAAGGCGAGCGCGTCTTCAAGATCGTCAGCTTCTACCTCGCCCACACCGGCGCCGGCCGTATCGGCGCGTTGCCGGCCGGAATGGACGTCGAGGTGGCGGACGTGCGCTGGCTCCCTCTCGACGACGGGCCGCGGCTTCTCGCCTACGGCGGCGAGCGCGACATGTCTGTCAAGGCACTCCAGCACCTGGGGTCAGACCCCGCCGGGTCTGACCCCTTATGATTCCGCGGCCGCCGATGCCGACGTTCGCCCTCAACTTCTACAACCCCGCGGTCGCCGAGCAGCTCCGCATGAGTCGAAAGACGGCCACGATCCGCCTCGGCGACAAGTCGGCGAAGTACCGCAAGGGGATGATCGTGACCGTGCTCTGCGGCGCGCGCTACGGGCAGAGGGAGCGGATATTCGACGCGGTGATCGACAAGGTCGAGGTCAAGGCGCTCCGCGACCTGTCACCGCGCGAGATCGAGCACGACAACCCGCAGATCCGGCGGGTCGACGAAATGGTGTGGTTCCTGAGCCAGCTGTACAACCGCGACGTGAGCGAGGACGACATCGTGACCGTCATACGGTTCTCGCAGATCGCGTAGAAGCTCCATCAGGCCAGCCACCACAGGACGCCGGCGATCGCGAGGACGGCGACGGCGGCGATCGCGACCTTCCACGCGAACGAGAGCGCCTTCACGCGATCCCAGAGTCGCGCCACCGGGACGAAGGCCCGGGCCGCCCACTCGTACTCGAGCGCCAGCAGACGGAGCCCCGTGAGCAGGAGCGGCAGGCCGAGCTCCGGCAGCGGGAGGACGAGGACGGCTCCCACGAGCCCCGCGAAACCACCGCCGGCGACAGCGAGCGTGCGGGCGAGGATCGAGCGCTCTCGATGGCGCTCGCGCGCTGCCTCGAGCCGGGCCCGAGCGTCCTCAGCCGTCACCTGCCGGGACGACGGATCTGAACCCCGAAGAGCTCGGTCGCGCGGACGGCCTCACCGCATTCTTCGCACTCGACGGCGAACGCCGAGGCGATCGGCGCGTCGCAACTCGGGCAGCGATGCCGAAGCTCACGTCCGCACTGCGGGCAGCCGGCTGGCAACTCGGACTCGTCTTCGAGGAAGTAGCGCGACGTGTGGCCACACCGCAGACAGAACGCGACCCAGTCGCCGAGCGCTCTGCGACGCTCTTCCTGGATCCAGTTGCGCTTACGCCCGGCCATTCGCGTCACATCGTAGGCACGACGCCCTTCAGAGGCTCCGCACGGCCCCGTGGTGCATATTGGCGCAGTCGTTAGAGTGCGGAAGCGATGGCCGTACGCGAAGCCGAGCCCGTGGGATCGCTCCAGGAAGTGAAGGAGGCAGGGCTCGACCGCGAGGACCTCCTCGCCATCTACCGCCACATGCTGATGACCCGCGCAATCGAGGAGCGCGGCCACATCCTCTACAAGCAGGGGAAGATCCCGGGCTCGTTCTACACGGGACGGGGAAACGAAGGCACTGCAGTCGGCATCGGCACCGCGATGGGGCCGAACGACGTGGGAACGCCCCTCCAACGCGACCTGGGCGTGCATATCACGCGCGGCCTGGAGCCCTGGCGCATCTTCGCCCAGTACATGGGGCGCGAGGACGGACCCACGAGAGGACGCGACGGAAACGTCCATATGGCTGCTCCCGAGCTCGGGC
>JBEVJP010000030.1:0-19623 GCA_040510155.1 Solirubrobacterales bacterium
CAACGCCCAGGCGGTCTCCGGGGAAACCCCGAAGCGCGAGCTGGCCGAGATCCTCGCCGGCTTCGAGCGCGGCACCGTCGACGTGCTCTGCAACGCGATGCTGCTGGCCGAGGGCTGGAACAGTCCGCGGGCGACGATCTGCATGCACCTGGCCCCGACCGCCTCGCGGCGGATCTACCAGCAGCGGGTCGGCCGCGTGACCCGGCGGGCGCCGGGCAAGGAGGCCGGTCTGGTGATCGACTTCGTGCACCCGGCGACGACCCACGACGAGACGATCATCACCCTGCACAGCCTGCTCGACCGCGACGTCTACCGCGGCGGCGCGATCGTCGTCGGCCCGGTGCGGCGTGGCCGCGGCCGCAAGGTGCGGGTCGAGCGGCGGATCGTCCCGGTCTCCGACGTCGAGGAGAAACGGATGGAGGTGCTGGAGCGGGAGATCTGGCGGATCGCGGTCGAGAACCTCGACTACCCCGAGCAGCACGCCTGGGCGGCACTGGCCGGTGCCCGGGTCAACACCCAGGGCTGGCGGCGGGCGCGGGCGATGCTGCAGAACGACCGCACCAAAGAGCTGCGCCGCCGCTTCCTGCTGACGTGCGTGCAGCGCAACCGCAACGCCCAGCTGCGGCTGAAAGCGCTCGGGGAGATCGCCGACCTCGGCGACCCCGACGCCTTCGACGACGCGATCGACATCGTCGGCACCTGGAGCCGCGAGGACAAACGGGCCGGGACGAAGACGCTGCTGCAGGCGCTGGTCGACACGCGGATCGGCCGCCGCGACCAGGCCCAGGCCTGGGTCTGGCGCCTCGCCTCCTACACCCGCGAGCTGCACGAGGAGTACGCCGTCCAGCGCTGGCCGGAGACCAAGCGCCTGCTCGGCCTGCTGGTCAACTCCTCCGGCCGGGCCCACGGGCGCAACGCCCGCCGGCTCGTCCACGCCTCCCGCAAACAGGACCGCCGCCTGGCGGTCTCGCTGCTGGCGGCCTCGGTCGCACACACGCCCGAGGGTGAGGAGGTGCTGCGCGGGGCGCGGATGCGAATGGCCCGGAAACCCTCGGCCGTCGCCCGCGAGCTGCTCCGCAACTTCCCGAAAGGCGGCAAGCGCCGCCGCAAGCGCAGCGGCAAGCGGCGCAAAAAAGACACTCAGGGAGCGCAGCAGGAGGCGAAGACGGCGACCGACAGCGGCGGCGAGATCGAGGAGATCGAGGATCTCGACGAGGACGTCGACGCCGGGGCGGAGACCGACGAGGGCTCAGAGCCGAAGGTGAACCTCCCCCGCTCCAAGGAAAAGACGATCACCGCCGGGGACGACGACGACGAGGTAACCCCGGTCGTCGACGCCATCAGCGACTCCTGAGCCGTCCTCCCAGGCGACCTCGCGTCCCTTCAGTACGTCACGTGCCCGCCACTCGGCGAGCACCGTGTCGGGCTCGGCCTCGAGCCAGGTGGCCAGGTGGGCGTTCAAGACCTTGGTTGCGTCGAGGGGGGTCGGGGGGTGTCCCTCCGTCGCAACAGCGGGGAGGCTCCTGCGGGACACCCCCCGACCCCCCTCCTCGGAGCCGAAGAGCGAGACCGCCGTGCTACGCAGCTCGGGGGGGAACTCTTCAGGAGTGATTGTGAGGTTCAGGCCGATGCCGATCACCGCCCAGCCGTCTTGGGGGCGGGCCTCGATGAGGACGCCGGCGAGCTTGCGGCCGTGGAGGTGGACGTCGTTGGGCCACTTGACGCCGCACTTGGTGCCCGGGGCGAGTTGCTCGGCGGCGGCGCAGACGGCGAGTGGTGCGGCCAGCGGCAGCATCAGGTGGCGCTCCTCGAGGGGGCGGACGATCGCCGAGTAGAGGAGGGCGCCGCCGGGTGGGGCGGTCCAGGTGCGGCCCTGGCGGCCGCGTCCGGCGCTCTGCTCGCCGGCGGTGACGATGGTGCCGTGGGGTGCGCCGGCCGCAGCCAGCTCGCGGGCTCGGCTGTTGGTCGAGTCGGTGTGGGCGAAATGGCGGTGGGGTTGGCCAAACGCCGGTGCCGCGGAGTGTGGTCGTCCTTTGGACCGCATAGCGGAAGAAAAGACAACCACGCCCGTGCTCAGGGCTTGGCTGTCCCGGCGTCTCGCAGGATCGCTTCGAGGAGGCCGTCGATGTCGTGGCGCTGGGCTTCGACGTCGACGCTGAGGCCGGCCGCCCGGGCGGCCTCGCCGGTGACGGGGCCGATCGAGACGATGCGGGCGTTGGTGGGGAAGCGCTCGCCGAGCGCCTCGGTGAGGTTGCGGACCGTCGAGGCGGAGGTGAAGGTCACGTAGTCGGCAGTCTCGGCAGCCTCGATCCCCTCCTCGCTCGGCGCCTCGCGGACCGTCTCGTAGAGGGCGACCACGTCGACCTCGGCGCCGCGCTCGCGCAGCGCGTCGGGGAGGACGTCGCGGGCCTCGGCGGCGCGGGCAACGAGCACGCGCTTGCCGGCGACGTCGACCTCGACAAGCGCCTCGACCAGCGCCTCGGCGACGAAGCGCTCGGGGACGACGTCGGCGACGATCCCGTGCTTGGCGAGTGCCCGCGCGGTGCCGGGTCCGATCGCGGCGACGGTGGCGCCGGCAAGAGCGCGAGCGTCGTTGCCGTTCTCGTCGAGGGTTTTGAACAACAGGCGGACGCCGTTCGGGCTGGTCAGGCAAATCAGTGCGTAGTCACCGATCTCGGCGATCGCGCGGCGCACCTCCTCGGTCTCGATCCGCGGCTCGATCCGGATTGCCGGCAGCTCGACCGTCTCGGCACCGAGGTCGCGCAGCCGCGCCGCCAGGCCGCTGGCCTGGGCGCGGGCGCGGGTGACGACGACGCGGCGACCGTGCAGGGGCCGGCGCTCGAGCCAGGCGAGCGCCTCGCGGCGGTCGGCGACGGCGCCGACGACGATCAGCGCCGGGGCCTTCACGGCCTCGCGCTCGACCGTTTCGGCGATCGTGCCGAGAGTGGCCGCGACGGTTCGCTGGCCGGGCCAGGTACCGCGTTCGATCGCGGCGGCCGGCTCATCGGCGTTGCGGCCGGCGGCGATCAACGCGGCGGCGTTCTCGGGCAGTCGTTTGACGCCCATGTAGAAGACGAGCGTTCCGGGGAAGCTGGCCAGTGCCGCCCAGTCGATCGCCGACACGTCCTTCTCCGGGTTCTCATGGCCGGTCACGAAGGCGACCGCGGAGGCGTCGTCGCGGTGGGTGACGGGGATGCCGGCGTAGGCAGTGGCGGCGACGCCGGCGGTGACCCCGGGCACGACCTCGAACTCGACGCCGGCCTCGCGCAGCGCTTCGCCCTCCTCGCCGCCGCGGCCGAAGACGAAGGGGTCGCCGCCCTTGAGGCGGACGACGCTCTTGCCGGCGCGGGCCGCCTCGATCAGCCGCTCGCCGATTTCCTCCTGCGGCACCGAGGGCACTCCCGGCTGCTTGCCGACATAGACCAGCTCGGCATCCTCGCGGGCGCCGTCCAAGGCCCCCGGCGGGATCAGCCGGTCGTAGTAGATCGCGTCGGCGCTGGCGATCAGCGCCAGCGATCGCGCCGTCATCAGGCCGGGGTCGCCCGGGCCGGCACCGACCAGGTAGACGACTCCGGGTCGTGCGCTCAAGTTGTGGTTCCTTTGGTCCGCATAGCGGACTTAAAGAACCACAACTCCCGCTCAGCTCGCATCCAGAGCCTCCTCCGCACGCCTGAGGATCTCGGCGGCGCCGGCGCTGAGCAGGCGCTCGGCGAGCAGGGCGCCGGCGGCGCCGGGCTGTTTGGCGTCGCCCTCGACCCGGTCGCGCAGCCACTCGCTGCCGTCTGGAAGCCCGACGAAGGCTTCGATCGTCATGGCGTCGCCGTCGACGCGGGCGTGGACGCCGATCGGGGTCGCGCAGCTTGCCTCGAGCGGGGCGACGGTGGCGCGCTCGGCGGTCAGCTCACGCAGCGCCCGGGCGTCGGCCGCGCGGCCCGCCACCTCGGTCGCCTCCGCGTCGCCGTGACGGACCTGCAGCGCCAGCGCGCCCTGGCCGGGGGCTGGAACCATCGCCTCGACGTCGAACCGGAAGCCGATCTCCGCCTCCCGTCCGAGCCGCCGCAGCCCCGCGGCGGCGAGCACGATCGCGTCGAGCTCCCCCTCGGCCAGCTTGCGCAGCCGCGTGTCGACGTTGCCGTGCAGCTCCTCGACCCGCAGGTCGGGCCGAGCCGCGAGCAACTGCGCCCGGCGGCGCAGGCTGGCGGTGCCAACCCGCGCTCCCTCGGGCACCTCGGCGGGCGACCCGCCAATTCCGATCCAGACGTCCGCCGGGTCCTCTCGCGCCGGCACCGCCGCGATCTCCAGTCCCGCCGCCATCTCACCCGGCAGGTCCTTTGCCGAGTGCACTCCGATCTCCGCTCGGCCGTCCAGCACTGCCCGCTCGACCCCGCGCACGAACCGCGACTTGTCGCCGGGCTCCCCGTCGGAGGATGCCTCGACCAGCTCGGCGCCGCCCAGCAGCTCAGCCACCTGCCCGGCTTGGGTGAGAGCGAGCCTGCTGCCGCGAGTGGCGATTCGCAGCGCCAAGTGCCCGGCCCTCAGGCCGACTCGTCGCGGCGCCGCAGCTCGGTCACGTCGGCGCCACCCGCCTCGCTCTCCAACGCCGTATCGACGTCGAGACCGAACAGCTCGCGGAGAGCGCTGATGAAGAAGTAAGCCTCGCCGGAGCAGGCCGAGCGACGGATCCGCAGGGTCGGCTCGTGGAGGAGGCGCGAGGCGATCGCCCCGGCCATCTTCTCGACCCGCTCGCGGTCGGCGGCGGAGAGACTCTCCCAGCGGTTCTCGTTCTCGGCGAGCACCCGCCGCACGACCTCGTCGCCCTGCTCACGTAGGGCGCTGATCGTTGGCACCACCTCCTGGAGGCCAAGCCAGCGCTCGAAGCGGTCGAGCTCGGCCTCGATGATCCGCTCCGCCCGCTTCGCCTCGGCCTCGCGGCCGCTGGCGTTGCGTTCGGCGATCTGCTGGACGTCGTCGATGTCGTAGACGGTGACGCCGGGGACCTCGCGGCAGTCCGGCTCGATGTCGCGCGGCACGGCGATGTCGATCAGCATCAGCGGCCGGTCCTGCCGCGCCGCCATCACCACGCCGAGCTCATCGCGCTCGACGATGTGGTGGGGCGAGTTGGTGGCGCTGACGACGATGTCGGCCTCCTGCAGCTGCTCGGGCAGCTCCTCGAAGCGGACGGCGCTGCCTTCGAAGCGTTCGGCGAGGCCGCTCGCGCGGTCGTAGTGGCGGTTGGCGACGAAGACGGCGCCGACGCCTCGGGCGACCAGGGCCCGGGCGACCAGCTCGGCGGTCTCGCCGGCGCCGACGACCAGGACGCGACGATCGGAGAGGTCGCCGAGGTTGCGGCGGGCCAGCTCGACCGCGACCGAGGGAATCGAGACGCCCTTCTCGCTGATCCCGGTCTCCTCGCGGGCGCGGCCGCCGGCGGCGAGGGCGCCATGGAAGAGACGGTTGAGGATCGGGCCGGTGCCGCCCTCGACCATCGAGAGCTCGTAGGCGCGTTTGACCTGGCCCTGGATCTCGGCCTCGCCGACGATCATCGAGTCGAGGCCGGCGGTGACGCGGAGGAGGTGGCGGGCGCCCTCTTCGGCGCGCAGCGAATAGAGGTGACCGAGCAGCTCGGTCGGCCGCAGCTCGGCCTGGCGGGTGAGGATGCCGAGCGCCGTCGACTCCGCCTCGACCGGGTCGGAGACGACCAGGTAGAGCTCGGTTCGGTTGCAGGTGGAGATCGCCGCCGCCTCGTGGATCCCGGGCGCCGCGGTCAGCTCGTGCAGGGCGCCGACGGCGCGTCCCTCGGTCAGCGAGAGCCGCTCGCGCAGGTCGAGCGGGGCGGTCTTGTGGGAGACGCCCAAGGCCAGCAGCTCGGACATCAGGCGTTCACCTCGTCGCGCTTCTCGGTCTCTTTGCGCTGCTCGGCAAAGGAGGCGAGTTCACGCATTTCGCGCTCGATCCGCTGCAGTTTCGCGGCCATGATCCCAACGTAGATGACCAGCAGCAGCACGAAGACGATGTAGGCACCGGCGACGTACTTGCCGGCCTCGTCGAGCGGCAGCGCGGGGGCGGCGGCGAGCAGGGTCAGCACCTCAGCTCACCTCCGGGGCGATCTGCGAGCCGGCGCGCGGGGCCGGGGCGTCGAGGGCGCGGCGTAGGCGCTTGACCTGGCCGGAGGCGCTCTTCGCGGTCAGCTCGAACTTGACCAGGGTCACCCAGAGCAAGGCCATCGCCGCCAGGCAGCAGAGGAAGGTGAGAAGCATCGAGCCGGGCAGGCCGCCGTTGGCGGTTCCGAAGACGCGCGGGTGGTAGAGGCTCTGCGCCAGCCGCACCGCCATGAAGTTGAGCGGCACGAAGGCGCCGGCGGTGATCGCGAAGACCGAGGCGTAGCGGGCCTGGCGGTCGCGGTCCTCGATCGCGTAGCGGAAGGGGTAGTAGGTCGCGTAGAGCAGGAAGACGATCAGGAAGCTGACCAGGGTCGGCTCGTCCCAGACCCACCAGTAGCCCCAGGAGGCCTTGGCCCAGATCGACCCGGTGATGAGGACGGCGACGCCGAAGATCACCGACATGTGGATCGAGACGTAGGAGTAGGCGTCCCACTTGGCGTTGCCGCTGCGCAGGTGGGCGATCGCGAAGACGCCGCCGACCACGAAGCCAACGAGCGCCGTGATCGCCAGCGGCACGTGCAGGTAGAAGATCTTCTGGACGAAGCCCTGGTCGGCGTCGAGCGG
Organism: Solirubrobacterales bacterium; assembly: GCA_040510155.1. Taxonomy (GTDB): domain Bacteria; phylum Actinomycetota; class Thermoleophilia; order Solirubrobacterales; family 70-9; genus VAYN01. Next base: position 6,726 of record JBEVJP010000030.1, read on the forward strand.
CGCGAAGAAGGCGACCAGCGAAAGCGCCAGCGCAAGCGCCGCCACGGTGGCGATCGAGAGGGGTCTCAGTCCTTTGCCGTACATGCCTCAGGTGGGGAGGGAACGTGCCCGGCGGCTCAGTCCTCGAGGAGGAAGTCGAATACCGCCCAGCCGACCAGGGCGAAGATCAGATCGTATAGGCCGAGCACCATCAGCCAGGTTCCGAAGCGGTGGTAGCCGGGACCGCCCAGCGCCATTAGCGGCTCGGTGGCACCGGTGGCGGCGATCATCAGCGGCACCGCCAGCGGCATCAGGATCAGCGGCACGAGCAGGTCGCGGGCGCGCGAGTTGACCGCCATCGAGGAGATCAGAGTGCCGGTGGCGGCGAGGCCGAGGTCGGCGAGGAGGAGCACGGCGAGCAGCGGTGGCAGCGATGCGGCCGAGTCGAGGAAGAAGACCGCGAAGATCGGCACCGCGACCAGCTCCAGGGCGAGCAGGTAGACGAGCAGGGCGGCGGCCTTGGCGGCGAAGAGGGCGCTGCGGTCGATCGGGGCGAGCCGGATCGCGTCGAAGCCGCCCTCTTCGCGCTCGGCGACGAAGAGGCGGTTGACGCCGAGCACCGCGGCGAACAGCAGGGTCGCCCAGAGGACCCCGGCGGCGAGGCTGCCGGAGAGGCTGGTGCGGTCAAGGGCGAAGCGGAAGATCACGAAGGTGGTGATCGAGAACAGCGCCATCGCCGGCAGCGACTGCAGCGTGCGCAGCTCCGCCCGCAGGTCCTTGCCGAGGATCGCCGCGAAGGCGACGCGGGAGGGGGTCATTGGCAGCCCCCCGCGGTGGCGCGGTTGCTGTTCATGAGACCGCCGCCAGCTCGCCGATGCCGAGTCGCAGCACCCGGTCGGCCTCGGGCAGGAAGCGCTCCGGGTCATGGGTGACGACGACCCGGGTGGCGCCGGTGTCGGGGCCGATCAGGTGGCGAGCCAGCTCACGCCCCTCGACGTCGAGGTTGGAGTCGGGCTCGTCGAGCAGCAGCAGCTCCGGCTCGTGGAGGACGGCGCGGCAGATCGAGAGCCGCTGGCGCATTCCCGCCGAGAGCTCGGCGACGCGCTCGTCGGCGCGGCGCTCCATCCCCACCGCGCTCAACAGCGCCTCGATCCGCGCCTCCGCCGCCTCGCCGCCGATCCCGTGCAGGCGCGCCTGGAAGCGCAGGTTCTCGCGGCCGCTGAGGTCGCGGTAGAGCAGCGGCTCGTGGCCGAGGTAGCCGATCCGGCCGCGCAGCTTCCAGGCCTCGCGGGGCAGCGAGCAGCCGAGCACCTCGACCTCGCCGCCGCTCGGGCGCAGCAGCGTGCCGAGGATCCGCAGCAGCGTCGTCTTGCCGGCCCCGTTGGGCCCGAGGACGACCAGCGACTCGCCGCTCGCCAGCTCCAGGTCGACGCCGTCGAGGGCCGCCCGTTCGCCGTAGTCGCGGCGCAGTCCGGCGAGGCGAATCGCCGGCTGCGGCCCTGGGTCCTCAGCGCTCACACCGGGATTGTGCCCGCGAGGACGAGATACGGGTATTACACCCAGTCGCCGCTGGCGGGGGCAGCGGCGAGGCTCTAGGCTGGCCGCCCGTTTTCGGACGCAAGGCAGTCTCGACTAGGAGGAATGGATGAGGAAGCGAAGTTTGTTTGCGGTCATGGCAATCACCGGCGCGGCGCTGGCACTCGCTGCCCCAATTGCGATGTCGGCCGGAGGGTCCGGCGTGAAGACGACGGTGACCCTCGGCGCCGCCGGCTACCAGGGCAAGGTCAGCTCCAGCAGCGCCAGCTGCGTCGCCGAACGGACCGTCGTCCTCAAGCAGAAGGGCAACGGCGTCCTCAGCCGCGTCAAATCGAGCTCGACCGGCAGCTGGAAGGCCGACCTCGAAGAGCTGAACGCAAACATCAAGATCCCGGCCATGGTCTTCGCCGAAGTCAAGCCCGCGAGCCCTCCCGGCCCTGTCGCCACCTGCCTCGGCGCCGTCTCCAAGACGGTCGAAATCGCCGGCGGCTGAGCACCGTTTAGTAAAAAATCCTTGATCTTCTGGTCCGCTGCGGCTTCAATGAAGCCCGGCGGATCGGAGGGCGAGGAGCGCGGGGTCGGTCGCCGACGAAATGGAGAGCAACCCAATGTCCTTCAATCTCAAGTCTCTTGTCGCCGCCGCGATCACCGTGGTAGCTGTGAGCGCCGGCGCCGCACCGGATGCTAGCGCCGCCGAATTTCACTGTTCGGTGGACCCCTGTCGAGTAACAGTGAAACCAGACGGCACGGGTAAAACGGCGCATCAGGTATTCCAGGTCTGGACGAACGCGGAATCGGAATCGTTTGCTTTTACATGTGACTCTATTTCGGGTGACGGGACACTCGAAACCAAAACAAGCAAAGAACTGGAATTGACGAATGTTGAATACCACGGCTGCTTAGCAGAACTCGAATCTTCCGTGAAAATGAACGGGTGCACCTACCTGCTGAATGCTTCGGGACAGATGTCCATCAAATGTCCGAAAGGAAAACAGATTGAATGGGCAGCCCTCAAATGCACGGTAACAATCGGCGAACAGGGGTCCCTGTCGACGATCAAATATCAGGGTGTCGGAGGCGGAAAATCTGAACTAACAGTTCAGACGACGGTCGCAAAAATTAAAGCTACCGTGGAGGCAGGTTGTGCCATGAAACCCGGTGAAGCCGAAGGGCGCATCACTACAGCCAGCTTCATCCTCACAGCCGAGACCGACAACGAAGCTGCCGAAATGGCGAACGTCTGGTGGGAATGAGCGACGGTGCGGCTTGGTCGCCTATACAGCGACCTGTCCCCCAGCTAGCGACGCTTCTGCAGGGTGCGCCGGCCGACCTTCAGCAGGGAGCCGGCGCCCTCTCGCAGGGCGTCGGTGCGGGCCGAGCCTTTGCCGTAGAGGGCCTTAGCGGAGGCCCGGACCGCTTCGCCGAGGGTGCGGTCGTAGGGGTGCCACCAGAAGTCGCGGGTGAGGCCCGGCTCCCAGGCGTTCATCTTGATGTTGACGCACTCGTAGAAACCGAATTTGGAGTGCGAGCGGCCGACGCCGGAGTCCTTGACACCGCCCCAGGCGCACTGGCAGGCACCGTGGCTGAAGGAGTGGTCGTTGATCCAGACCATTCCGGACTCGATCCGGCGGGCGATCCGTTCGCCCTTCTGGCGGTCCTTGGTCCAGACCGAGGCGCCGAGGCCGAACTCGGAGTCGTTGGCCAGGTCGATCGCCTCCTGCTCGCTCTCGACGACGACGATTGGCAGGACCGGGCCGAAGATCTCCTCGCGCATGATCCGCATCTCGTGGGTGACATTGCTGAGCACGGTCGGGGCGATGTAGTTGCCGGAGAGGCCGGGGACGTCGGTCGGCCCGCCGCAGAGCTTGGTGGCGCCGGAGGCGACCGCGTCCTCGATCAGGTCGACGACGATCTCGTACTGGCCGTCAGAGGTCATCGGGCCAATTTCGGTCTCCCACTGGATCGGGTCGCCGAGGCGCATCTGGCTGGCCTGGCGGGCGACGCCGGCGACGAAGCGCTCGGCGACCTCGCGGACGACGTAGACACGCTCGATTCCCGAGCAGGTCTGGCCGGCGTTGGCGAAGCCGCCCCAGACGGCGCCGGAGATGGCGTTGTCGAGGTCGGCATCGGCGCAGACGATCATCGGGTCCTTGCCGCCCAGCTCCAGCACCGAGCCCTTGAGGTCGGCGGCGCAGACCTCGCCGACCTTGCGGCCGACCTCGACCGAGCCGGTGAAGAAGACCTTGCCGACGGTTGAGCGGGCGAGCGCGTCGCCGACGGCGCCGCCGCCGTGGACGACCCGGACCAGGCCCTCGGGCAGGCCGGCCTTCTCGAAGACCTTGGCGATTCGCTCGCCGAGGAGCGGCGTCAAGCTGGCCGGCTTGAGGACGACGCCGTTGCCAGCCATCAGGGCGATCGCGACCTCGCCGAAGGGGATCGACCAGGGGTAGTTCCAAGGCGCGATCACGCCGACGACGCCGATCGGCTCGTAGGAGAAGTGGCCTTTCTTGGAGAGCGTGAAGGCCTGCGTCATCGGCACCTTCTCGTCGGCGAGGATCTTCGGCCCCGCCTTCGCGCACCAGTGCAGGGCGTCGACGGTCGGCAGCAGCTCCATCGTGTAGGACTCGGCGCGCGGCTTGCCCTGCTCGCGGGTCAGCAGCTCGGCGACCTCGTCGATGTCGTCGAGCAGCGCGTCGGCGGCGCGGCGCATGTAGCGGGCGCGGTCCTCGAGCGACAGCTCCGCCCAGGCCGGCTGGATGCGGGCGACGTCGTCGACCACGGCCTGGACCTGGTCCGGGGTGATCGTCGGCACCGTGCCGACAAGCTCACCGGTCGCCGGGTTGAACGACTCGAGGGTTGACAGGGCCGCTGGTTTCGCCTCCGTGGTAGCCATCTGTCGATTGTAGGAGGGAGTCAGGGATGCGTCGAGCCGACAGGCGTCGCTGACGGGTCCCTCATACTCGACAGCAGTGGCTGATCAGTTGTTCGATACGGGCAGTCCCGGCGAGTCTCGGTCGGAGGGCGTCCCCGACGATGCCCCGCTCGCGGTGAGGATGCGGCCGCGGTCGCTCGATGAGGTGGTGGGGCAAGAGCATGTGTTGGGACCTGGCTCGGCGCTGCGGACGGCAATCGAATCCGGCCATCCGCACAGCGCGATCCTCTACGGGCCGCCGGGGGCGGGCAAGACGACCCTGGCGCGGATCGCGGCGAGCGGGGCCGAAGGCGCCTTCGAGGAGGAGTCGGCGGTCAACGCCGGCAAAGCTGAGATCCGCGGCGTGATCGAGCGGGCCCGGGAGCGGCGGCGGGCCAACGGTCGCCCGACGATCCTCTTCCTCGACGAGATCCATCGCTTCAACAAGGCCCAACAGGACGCGCTGCTGCCGGCCGTTGAGGATGGCGTCCTGACCCTGATCGGGGCGACCACCGAGAATCCCTACTTCGAGGTCAACTCCGCCCTGCTCTCACGCGCTCAGGTCTACGAGCTGCGGCCGCTGGAGCCCGAGCAAGTGGTGGAGCTGCTGCGGCGGGCGCTTGGCGATCCTGGGCGCGGGCTCGCCGATCCTCCGCCCGTGGAGGAAGCGGCATTGGAGATGCTGGCGGTGCGCAGCGGCGGCGACGCCCGGGTCGCGCTCTCCGGCCTCGAGCGGGCGGTCGAGCGCGCGAAGGGCAGGCCGGTCGACGTCGCCGCGGTCGAGGACGCGCTGCAGCGCAAGGCGGTCGACTACGACCGCCAGGGGGATCGCCATTACGACTTCATCTCGGCCTGGATCAAGGCCACTCGCGGCTCCGACGTCGACGCCTCGCTCTACTACCTGGCGGTGATGCTGGAGGGCGGCGAGGACCCCCGCTTCATCGCCCGGCGGATGGTCATCCTCGCCTCCGAGGACGTTGGCAACGCCGACCCGCAGGCGCTGCTCGTCGCCGATGCGGCTGCCCGGGCAGTCGACCGGGTGGGCCTGCCCGAGTGCGCGCTGAACCTCGCCCAGGCCACCGTCTACCTGGCCTTGGCGCCGAAGTCGAACGCCTCCTACAAGGCGCTCGGCGCCGCCCGCGAGGAGGTCCGCCGCAATGGTGCCAAGACGCCGCCCGACTACCTGCGCGACGCCCACTACCCCGGCGCCGCCGCGCTCGGCCGCGGCGAGGGCTACCGCTACGCCCACGACCAGCCGGGCGGAATCAGCGACCAGCGGCTGCTGCCCGAGGAGCTCGGCGACGCCCGCTTCTACGCCCCGACGGACCGTGGCTTCGAGGCCGAGCTGGGGCGACGCCTGGGGGCCCTGCGGAGGAGATTCGGGCAGTCCAAGTGACCTGCGCAACTTCTTCGTAGACCCGGTGTTTCTATGGGCGGCTTTCCAAGCTAAGCCAGGGAGAGCCGACATACCGGCCGGAGGCCTGGACTGGGGGTCTCCGGCCGGGAAGTCTCACATAGGGGGGAGAGGACGTCGAGGGGGGCCTCGGCGTCCTCTGTGTTTTGGGGCGGCACCCGCCGACGCGCGGCCTGCGGGGGGGCGAACCAGAGGCGTGTCTGAGCTTTGGCATCCATACCGCCCCAATAGCTCAGACACGCCATCGCCTATCGTGGGCGGATGGCTTCGGAGCAAGTGCAGCGGCTGCGACTCGGGGGGATGGCGCTGCGCAACGGGCTGCTGATCCACGGGCCGACGCATTGGGCGGCGGCGGTGCGCGATCGCGACGGGGAGATCGAAGTCGCCTCCGAACGCAAGCCGGAGCTGGCTCCCAGTTTGGTCGCGAAAGCGCCGGGCCTGCGCGGGCCGCTGAAACTGGCCGAGGCGCTGCTGGTGCTGCCGCTAGTGCGGCGGCGGATGCCGGCCTCGCGACTGCCCTTCGAGGATCGTCGCGTCCTCGCCGGGGCGACCGCCACCCTGATCGCCAGCGGGCTGCTGCGCCGCCGTGCGCGCCCCTCGGCGGTGCGCGAAGGGCTGATCCAGGCGATCGGCGTCATCCCCGCGGTGGTCGCCCTGCTTGACCGCGACCTCGCCGCTTACCACGGGGCCGAGCACAAGGCGATCGCCGCCTACGAGCAGGGGATCGTCGACGAGGTTGCCTCAGTGCCGAAGGAGCACGACCGCTGCGGGTCCAACCTGATGGTGCCGATGATGCTGCTCTCCGCCGCCGGCACGATGCTGCTGGAGCGCACGGTCGCCGAGCCGAGCCAGCTCGCCCGGGCGGGTGTCGCGCTTGGCGGGGCCTCCCTGGCGGTCGAGATGTTCGCCTGGAGCGACCGTCATCACGGCGCGCCTTTGGCCGAGGCTTTCCACACTCCCGGCCGGGAGATCCAGCGCCGCCTGGCGACGCGGGAGCCGACCGCCGAGCAGATGGAAGTCAGCTTGGCGGCGCTGGAGGAGATCCTCCGCGTCGAGCCGCCGCCTCCGGCTGCTGCATAGACTGGCGCCCGTGTTCGGAAGGATCGACCACATCGGAGTCGCCGTCGAGGATCTCGACGCCGCGATCGCCCTCTACCAGGAGAGCTTCGGAATGGAGCTGGTCCACCGGGAGACGGTCGAGTCGCAGGGCGTCGAGGCGGTGCTACTCGACGTCGGCGATGGCCACGTCGAGTTGCTCAGCCCGCTTGGTCCCGACACCGCTGTCGGCAAGTTCCTCGCCAAGCGCGGCAAGGGCCTGCACCACGTCGCCTACGCGACCGACGACATCGAGGCGACCCTGAAGCAGCTGGCCGCCGCCGGGATCGAGCTGATCGACTCCGAGCCGCGGGTCGGGATCCGCGACAGCCGCGTCGCCTTCCTGAAGCCGAGCTCGACCGGCGGCGTACTTACCGAGATCGTCGAACCAGGGGAGACACACTGATGGCTGATGCGCAGCGCGTAGAGATCGGCTTCGAGGGCGGCCAGGTGATCTCGGTCAGGTTGGCCGAGGCAGACCTCAAGGACCTGCGCTCCCAGCTCGAGAAGGGCGGCTGGCACGACCTCCACACCGAGGACGGCGTCGTCGCCCTCTACCTCGGCAAAGTCGCCTTTATGCGTATCGAGTCCGGCGAGCATCGCGTCGGCTTCGGCCTCGGCGGTTGAGATGCGGCCGCGAGCGCTGCTCGGCGCCGCGGCCCTGGGAACCATCGCCGCCGCCCTCTGGTGGCGCAAGAACCCTTCGGCCTGCCCCTACGGCCAGCGCTTCTGGGTCGAAGCGCCGCACCCGATCATCACCCGGGAGCGCCTGCGCGCCGTGCTGCGCCCCGAGCCCGGCGAGCGCCTGCTGGAGATCGGCGTCGGCACCGGCTACTACAGTCACGACCTGACGGAGTGGATCTGCCCGGATGGCATCCTCGAGCTCTTCGACCTGCAGCAGAAGTTCCTCGACCATGTGATGCGCGCCGCCGCCGAGCGCGGCGCCACCAACCTCGTCCCCACCCAGGGCGACGCCACGGCGCTGCCCTACGAGGACGCCTCGGTCGATGCCGTGATCCTCACTGCCGTTCTCGGCGAGATCCCCGACACCGCCGCCGCCCTGCGAGAGATCCGCCGCGTCCTCAAGCCCAGCGGCCGCTTAGTCGTCGGCGAGTTGTTCGGCGATCCGCACTTCACCACCCTCGACAGCCTCAAACGCCAGGGCGCCGAGGTGGGCCTCGCCTACCAGGAGCACTCCGGCAACTGGTTCGGGTTCTTCGCCCGGCTCGGCTGAACCTTGCAAGATTTCGCTGGTGCGGTGCCGCGAGATAATCTCAGTGGAGGAAGACGACTCGTCAATACCATCGCGGCGGGCAGCCGGTACTGCCATCGCTACCCATGCTGCGAGCGTCCGAGGCATCTTCGTATCCCTTGGAGACAAGATGCCCCGCTACAAGCATTTTGTAGAGGTAGGGAACGAACTGGAGCGCTCCGTTGTGCGCAGGTTAGCCGGCTTCAATAGGTCACGAGATCCAAAGGCAGTGGTAATTGGGTTGGCGGACCCACTTGGCCCCGAGCTTTCAAAGTCCTCGACATGCTGGAGTATGCCGGTGTGATCAGGAAAGTCGGTACTGTGTCACGGGGTGTAAAAGGCGTTTTCCATAGGTATGAGGTGCACTACGCGATCCTCTTACAGGAGAATGCTCTTGGACTTGGCGGGAGCCCATCGACCGCAGCTTTGGTCGATGCGCTGAGCTCGCGCGACGCGCACGCATTCATGCGATCGCGCGGAACCCGGTTGCTGGGCAATGACTTCCAAAGTCGCTGCACCCTTGATTTGGCACCGTGTCAAGCTTGCGGCACGCCACGACTTAGCGACGATGCACAGTTTTGTATGAAGTGTGGCCGACCACTTACCGAAGCGTCGATCTACGAGGAGTTGCTGAAGGCTCCCATTGAGAGGCTACCGCTGACTGAGAAGAAGCTCGAGGGCTTGAAGGAGCACACGAGTATCAGAACCGTAGGAGACGTCCTGATCGACGATGAGTCGCGTGAAATCAGGGGCGTGCCTTATGTGGGCCCAATCTGGACGGCAAGGATCCGGAACTCTGCAGAAGAGTTCGTTAGCGTCTGATGTCTAGCGGCGGATGGTTAAATGTTTGCGAGGCGGAGGCGGCTACCACTCTTAATAGTCCCGCATTTTGCGGTGGGAATGCTCCGAGTGACATAAGTCCACTCGATGATTACTATGACTATGTCGAGCACGTTCTCACCTTTGGAACTGAGTCTGCGCTCAACGAGAGCTCGACCCTCGGCCGGCTTCTACTCTTGGGATGCGTCGGAGGAGTCGAGGCATATTTCCGGGCAGTTCTTGTGGAACTTGTTCGCCTCTGCCCCTTAGCCCGCGCCCAAGCTGCTAATCAGGTGATTCCATTTGGCGCGTTGGACTATTACGGCCTCGACGAAATCGAGTGGGGGTTGTTCGATGCCAGTAGTTTCGCGGGTGCTGATGAGATATACAAACGCACTGCGAAGCTTCTTGGGTTTAAGATTGCCGATGGTTCCTCGGCTAAAGCCGCTCTCGATGAGTTTGACGAAGTGTGTCACCTGCGGCGTGCAGCCGTTCACGCGCGAGGCAGATTTGGCCGAGGGAACGCTATCGCGTTGGGTCTCGCGCAGGATGAGGGTCGGCAGGCCCTGAGGGTCTCACTGAAGGGACTTCATGGGGCTGGTGCAACGTGTCATTCGGCTGTTCGGGCATATAACCGGCTCATCTACAGAAGGACGGTCGAGCGGTGGATAGCGACGGGTAGATTCAAGCGGGACTGGGAGACAGACCGGCCCAATTTTAAGCCGCTATTCGACCTGTTTCATTCGAAACGCGATAGATGCGGTCCGAGGGACGCATACCAGGCCTATCGAAGCCTGCCACTTGCCAGTCCCCCGTGAGTCGCTCGCTTAGTAGGGTCGGGGCTCCTTGACCCCGCGGCTTGCGCCTTTCTCGGTGCTCACTGGTTGCACTGTCGTCTACTCAGCTCGGCGGATCCACTAAGGATGTCTTGTCGAGGGGCGTAGGCCTCGCTCGACGATTGCTTACCGCGCCCGCTTTCCCATCAACGCGCACAGCATCAGCGGTGAGGGAAACCGGGCCGCCGCATATCCCTGACGGATTCGGCGCAGCGGCAGGCCGCGTGGCCCCACCCCCACGGGGCGGCGATGGCGATCCGCCAGTCGTCCCCGTGCCGGCGCAAGACCGTGCTGGCCGGGAACGACTGGCGCTGCGGGACCCCCCTCGACCGGAAGTGCAGCCGCTCCGATCCGAGCGCGAGCCCGCCGACCCGGACCAGCGAGCCGGTCTCGACCTCGATCACGGCGCCGGCCTCGATCAGTTGGGCGAGGATGCCCCTGATCTCAGCCGCGCCGTAGACCGCCGTCGCATCCGGGGTGACGAGGCAGGCGTCTGGAGCGAAATGACCTTGGGCTGCGTCGAGATCTCCGTCGCGGATCGCCGTGGCCAGCGAGAGCGAAGCCTGCCCGAACGGGAGAGACGAGTCATCCGGGTTGGCGGCGCTTGCTGGCACGACCCGATTGGATCACCGTAGGTCCGTGCCGGGTTGCGCCAAGACGGTGCGGGCCGGGATCTTGATTGGGACGACGTGGTCCACCTCTTCGCCCTCCGCGAGTCGAGAGATCGTCACTGTCAGTTCCTCCAATTGGAGAGCGACGTCGAACTCGGTGCGACGGCTGGATATCGGTTCGCCGACCGACTCCTCGATTCGCCGCAGGCGGCGCTGGACGGTGTGCCGATCGACGCGGAGGGCGGCGGCAGCGGAGGCCGCGTTGCAGTCCAGGTCCAGGTAGGTCCGCAGGGTGCCGCGCAGCACCTCGCTGTCACGCCGCTTGTGAATCGGGCCCAGGAACCTGTCGAGCAGGCATCTGGCGGCCACCTCGTTGATCAGGCAGCTGGCCAGCAGAGCGACATCCGAGTAGCGGGTGAGGCGGGCCCCGGCCAGCGCGCCGACCATTGCCGCCGCGCGTGCTTCGCGGTGCGTCGTCCGCCAACCGTCGAGGCCGTGGCGCGGCTCACCCGCGGCGACGGCAAGCGGCCCGCCGTCGCCTGAGGAAGCCTGCCGGAGCTTGGCGAACGAGATCAGGCGAGGTGCACCGAGCCAGGCCCAGACGACGTCGTCGGGCCGCGACAGCGCCAGCACCTGGCATCCAAGTCGTTCCGCCAGGTGCCGACACTCGAGCTCTGCCCGCGGTCCCATCACGAGCAGCCCGATGTGCCAGTCCTCCAGCCGGTAGTCGAGATCCGCGAAGTCCTCCAGCCCTCCCTCGAGCAGCCCCTCCACGCGCTCGCCGAGGCGTCGTGACGGTTCCTGTCTCAGCCGCTCCAGCTCCCGCCCGTACTCCGCTGCGAAGGCGGCCATCATCCGGTCGTCGTTGAGCCCTCGCAAGTTCGCCATGTAGCGGATCGCCTCTTCGGGGTTCGGCAGCTCCCCGAGCTTTTCGACGACGAATTCCCCGATCGTGGTGGTGCTCAGGGTGAAGCCCCGCAGCACGCGGTCGAGGGGCACCCCTTCCCGGGCCATGTACTGGATCGGCACGGCGATGCCCGGGGGCAGCTCGGTCGACCAGACGTCGCCTTCTCCGAGCCGCAACTGAATCACCGTGACGATCTCGTTCGCTGCCAGGCGCAGCCCAGCGGCGCTCTCCGCATCCAGATCGGTACCCAGCTCCGAGCGTAGATAGCGGGCGACGAGCATCTCTGCGAGCTCGTCGCTGTGCTTCTCGAGCAGGGAGATGAGATCCGCCCTGATCGCAGCTGAGGACTCGTTCTCTCGCGCCTCCACCCAGGCGCGACCCTAGGCGCCGGCGGGACGCCGCGCAAAAACAGCCGGGCGCGCCAGTCAGCGCCCTACCGCAGCCTTCTTGACGATCGCTTTGACGCGGTCGCGATCGCGGGCCGAGAGGTTGGTCGGTTTGCCCTTGGACTTGGTGACGAGCTTGCGAAGCTCGGTGCGTTCGCTCTCGGTGAGGTTGTCCTTGATGTGGGTGCGGCCCTTGGCGACCAGCCAGGTGGCGGTTGCCCAGACTTTCAGCCAGGGAACGCGTTTGGCGAGGGAGAGGTAGGAAGGCATCGAGGCCCTTATACCCGCTCGGACAGTTCGGTCCACAGACGGCGCTCGGCATCGAGCACCTCGCCGGCGTCTGCATCGACCTGGCGCCAGAGGCCGGGCTCCGGTTCGTCGCTCTCGCTGGCGGCCTTGAAGGCATCGGCCAGCTCGCTCCAGCGCTCGCCGGCAGCCGCCGCGAGCGGCGCCTCCGGGCGGCCAGCCTCGGCCAGGAAGCGCGCGTACATCGGCCGGAAGCAGCCGCCGCCGGTGCCGCGGCGCTCGATCACTTGATAGGCGAAGCGGGCGCACCACTGCCAGTCCTCTACCGCCTCTGGCCAGGCGCCCGCCTCGGCGGCAAGGCGCTCCAACGCCGGCACGCCGCCGAACTCGCCGAAGGGCGGCTCCAGCATCTCGCTCGCCGCCCGCGCGATCGCCCCCGGCACCGCCGCCTCCAGCGCTGAGCGGTCGACGTCGCCGGCGACGGTGAACATGTGTCCTTCCAGCGGGTAGGCTGGATGGCCGCTGTGGCGGGCCCGGGCGAGGTTCTCCAGCCGCGTCGTCTGCAGCTCCTCGAAGCCGGTGTCGGAGAGCTGCGCCGCCTCGTCGTCATAACCGGCGAGGACCACCGCGTGACCCGGGAAGTGGGCCGAGTTGCCGTAGTGGTCGAGGTGATAGATGTCGGTGAGGAGCAGTGCCGGGCTGCCGGCGTCGACCGTCGCCCGCGCCGCCTCCCAGGCGCCGGCGCCGTCCTCCTCGGCGAAGGTGTGGAGCTCCAGCGCCGCCCCGGTCAGCTCGCGGAAGGTCTCCTCCAGGCGCGCGGTGCGGCCGTTGAACCAGCGGCTCGGCGAGGTGTCGTCGAGCGCCAGGTAGTAGAAGCCGGCGCCCGCTCCCAGCCCGAAGGCCATC
>JBEVJP010000031.1:0-19528 GCA_040510155.1 Solirubrobacterales bacterium
GCCGATGGACGTGCTCGAGCCGTTCATCGGCAAAGGCGCCGCCGCGCGAGCCGCCGGAACCGAGCGGCCGCCGCGTCCACCGGCCTCGCCGGCGGAGCCGGTCGTGGACGAGCCCGACCCCGACGATCTGCCACCCTCCCGCTCCTGAGCGCGCCGGAGATCCGCATCGATCAGCTGAGCGGGCTGAGGACGATCCTCGCCCCCGGCCGGGCCGCGCGCCCGGACAACTTCTCGGCCCGCACCGACGAGCCGAAGGGACCAGAGAACTGCCCCTTCTGCGAGGGCCACGAGGACCGCACCCCGCCGGAGGTCTACGCGCTGCGACCGGGCGGCGGCGAGCCCAACACGCCGGGCTGGAAGACGCGGGTGGTCCCGAACCTCTATCCGGCGCTCGCCGATCCCGAGGCCGCTTCGGGGAGCGACGGTGGTCCGGCCCCCGTGGCGGGATTGCCGGGCGCTGACGCCGGCGCCTTCGCCAGCAGCGCCGACCCGTTGCTCGCCTCGCGCCGTGCCGGCGAGCCCGATCTCTTCTCCTCGCGGCCGGCGCTCGGCACCCACGAGGTGCTGATCAACGCCCCCGTCCACGCGACCGCCATGGCCGAGCTCGACGACGCCCAGTTCGCCGCCGCGGTTGCGACCTGGCGAGAGCGGATGCGCGCCCACAGCGACGCCTCCTACGTGCAGCTGATCGTCAACGAGGGCGGCGGTGCCGGCGCTTCGCTCGAGCACACCCACGCCCAGCTCTACGCGCTGCCCTTCGTGCCGGCTGCGGTGGCCCGCGAGCGCGAGCGGGCCGGCGCCTACAGCGAACGCACCACCGGCTCCGGCCTGCTCAGTGACGTCCTCGTCGAGGAGGTGCGCCGCCAGGAGCGGCTGGTCGCGATCGACGAGGAGGCGGCGCTGATCTGCCCCTGGGCCTCGCGCTCGCCCTTCGAGCTGCGGGTCGTGCCGCGCCGCGAGTCGGCCCGCTTCGAGGACGACGAGGCCGGCGCGGCAATGCTCCGCACCGCGATGACCGTCCTCGCCGAGCGCTTCGGCGGCCCGCCCGAGCTCAACCTCTGGGTCCGCACCGCCCCCCGCGGCGCCGACCACTTCCACTGGCACGTCGATATCGCCCCGCGGCTGACGATCAAGGCCGGCTTCGAGCTCGGCACCGGCGTCGACATCAACATCTACCCGCCGGAGCAAGCCGCCGCCGACCTTCGCGAGTGCCTCTAGGGACGTGGGGCTACGGCCGGCGTCAGCGCCTCACGCCTCGTCGAACTCGGCGATCCGCCACGGCTCCGCCTCCGCGGCGCTCATCCACTCGCTGACCGCGGGCAGCTCCAGAAGCGCTTTCGCGTATCCCGTCGCCTCCGCGTCGAGGTCCACGCCGTAGGTCTGAAAGCGCGAACCGACTGGCGCGAACATCGCGTCGGCGACCGTGAAGTCACCGAAGAGGAACGGCCCCCCGGCACCGTGCTCGCCTCGGCATTCGCGCCAGATCCGCAAGACGCGATCGATATCCGCCTGCACGCCCGGGCCCCGGCCGGCTCCTGGCCGGCGGGCCCGACAATTCAAGGGCATCGACGCGCGCAGGCTGGTGAAGCCCGAATGCATCTCGGCGGACACGCTGCGAGCCAGCGCTCGCGGCCTGGCGTCGGCCGGCCAAACCCGCTTGTCCGGGAAGCGCTCGGCGAGGTGCTCGGCGATCGCGAGCGAGTCCCAAACGCGAAGGTCGCCGTCGATCAGGATCGGCACGAGGCCGGCCGGTGAATACGACAGCTTGCGCTCGAGCGAGTCCGCGCGCCCGAGCGGGATCTGGATCTCCTCGAACTCGATCCCCATCTGGCGCATCAACAGCCACGCCCGCAGCGACCACGCCGAGTAGTTGCGGTTGCCGATGATCAGTCGAAGCTGCGCCATCCGAGGGCCGATCTTGAAGGCGGGATCGGCGGTTCGGAGGTTGGCGTGAACAGCGGCCAGCTGCGCCGCCCCAAGCGGATCCGGGAAACCGCCTCGCGGTCCTCCCGAAGTAGGCTCACGCGGTGCCGCCCAACCCGCGACCGATCCCTCGCTTCATCGCCGACACCGCCCAGGAGGGCATCCCCCACGGTCGCTTCGCCGAGCGACTGCACGAGGCCTTCGCCTCGGCGGTTGCGGAGATCGGCGACCTCCCGGCCGGAGCGGGTCTGCCAGAAGAGGTCGACTGGTTCCCCGAGCGCACCTGGGGCGGTCGCGTCTGGATCCCGGCCTCCGCTCGGACCGAGAGCGAGGAGGGGACGCTGGAGCTGTTCGGCCACGTCTCCTACGTCCTCCCTCCAGGCGGCGAGCCCTCCGACTTCGCCGCCAAGGCCGACTTCACCGACGTCCTCGCCGAGGACAATCCCGACTGGCGGATCGACCTCAACGACGACGTGATCGGCCGCTGGCGGGGAGAGAACGGCCGCGCCGGCGCCGTCACCCTCGTCTGGGGCCGCCCGCTCGTCCGCGGCGCCGCAGCGGCCACCGCCGAACTCGAGGCCGAGACCGTCGACCAGGAACCGATCACCCAGGACCGCTTCACCCTCCTCGCCCTCGACGCCCTCGAGGGCTACGGCGACGAGGTCTTCATGCAGGTCAAGCTCTGGAGCCAGCGCGCCCTGGAGCTGGCCAGCGAGAGCCTCTACGCCTCCTGACCGGCATCGTGCGGCGAATCGCCAACTGAGCGAGAATCTCAGCCGGGCCCCGATAGCTCAGCTGGATAGAGCGATCCCCTCCTAAGGGATAGGCCGCTGGTTCGAATCCAGCTCGGGGCATTGCTCGGCTTAGAGCGAGATTCCGCGCTCTTCGAGAACGTCGGCGAACATCTCGGTGATCGACTGCTGCGCGTCGGCGAGCCGTCGCTTCATCTCCTGCTGACTGCGCTCGTAGTCATTGACGAACGCCTCGTCGAAGACGTTTCGGGTCCCGGACTCGCGGTGTTCGAGCCGAGCGGATTTCAGCCTCGCGCCGATCCAGTCGTCGAACGTCAGGGTCTGCGGGGAGTAGCTGCCCGAATATTCGGTGTGAAAGCCGGGACGAACCAGGGTCCCGTCCTCGCGGAGCACGTAGGACATGTCGAGGTCGAGCCGCCAGCCGCGAGCGAACTGATTCGTGGTGAAGAGGCCGACCAGACCGGGACGCCTCGGCATGATGAGGAGGTCTTCGGGCTCGGTCGCGGCGAGCGCGGACGCGAGCACCTCCGCCACCTCGCGGAGTCGCTCCTTTGCCCGGTCTTCTTCCTCTTCGAAGGCATGGCGGCGGCCGTCGCGCTCGTCTTGCTCCCGGGCGGCGTCTGCCTCGGCCGCCCGGCGGCGGGCGAAGGTGGCGCGCAGGTCGTCGCTGGCGTCCATCAGGAGAGCAGCTCGATTCTGTTGCCCCATGGATCCGCCGAATAGAGGCGGCGCCGCGGGACGAGCTCGTCGTCCCACTCGACCGGGGCTCCGGCACTGCCGAGGCGCTTGGCGAGAGCGTCGATTCGGTCGGGATCGACCCGCAGCGCCGGGTGGGCCTTGCGGGCTGGGCGGAACTCCTCCTCGACCCCGACGTGGAGCTGCTGGGCGCCGACCTGGAACCAGACGCCGCCGCGCGCGGCGAGCTCCGGCGGCTTCTCGATCTCCCTGAGGCCGAGGGTCGCGGCGAAGAAGCGACGCGCCTCGTCCTCGCAGCCAGGCGGGGCCGCGAGCTGTACGTGGTCGATGCCGGTCACCTCACCGCTCACGGGCGCCAGCTTTGCAGACGTGCCCCGAACCGGGGCTATGCTCGGCGCTTGACGGGCGAGGGATTCGAGGTGCGACGGTGCCGTCGGGGCGAGATCCCGGCCGTGCTCGAGCTCTGGGCGGGTGCCCGCAGCGGGCACGCCAGCAGCAGCGATCGCGGCAAGGGCGTCGAGCGGCTGGTGGATGATTCGCCGGCGGCGCTCCTGGTCGCCATCCGCGACGGGGAGATCATCGGGGCTCTGATCGCCGCTTGGGATGGTTGGCGGGGCAATATGTACCGGCTCGCCGTCCGGGACGGCGAGCGCCGGGCCGGGATCGGGATGGCGCTGGTGCGGGCGGGTGAGGAGTACCTGCGCAAGCGGGGGGCGGAACGCATCACTGCCCTGGTCGCCTTCGAGGACGAGGCAGCCGGAGGCTTTTGGGACGCGGTGGGATACCCGCGCGACCGGGAGATCGGCCGACGGGTGCGCAACATCTAGTCCAGGCGGGGAGTTCTCCTGCAGCGTCGCCGGGGAGAGCAACTTTTCGGCTGGGGCTCGTTGTAATGGGTGTTCTGCGGATGACTCATCGAGCCAACCGACAACTGCCGCGCGGGCTGGGGCGCGCCGGTATCGCCCTCGGCGTGCTGGCGCTGGCGCTTGCCCTGCTTGGATCCGCGCCTGCCGGTGCGGGAGCCCGAGCGATCCACTTCGACGGCAAGCGGATCGACGTGCCGGACAACCGGCCCGTCTATCGCCTCGCCCAGCACCCGGGGATGTGCGTGCGGCTCGACCGCCGGGTCGTCTACTTGGGCACGCCGGCGACGAATCAGCGCTGCCCGGTCAACGTGATCGGCGGGCGCCGGGCGATCCTGGTCGAACCGGACGAGGGACAAGCGGCCCGCCCCGCAACCACGGCGCGGGCTGCCGCCGTACCCCGGGCCGCCCGCACCAACGCGAAGGCCTCGTCCACCAGCAACATCTTCACGGGCCTCGGCTTCGACGCCTGCACCGCTCCCTCCTCGCGCTCGATGTCGGCCTGGACCTCCTCGCCCTACCGAGCGCTCGGCGTCTACATCGGCGGTGAGAACCGCGGTTGCTCGCAGCCGAACCTGACCGCCGCGTGGGTCAGCGCCCAGGCCGCCGCCGGCTGGCACCTGATCCCGACCTACGTCGGCCTCCAGGCCCCGACCAGCAGCTGCAGCAGCTGCGCCAAGATCGTCCCCAGCCAGGCGATCGCCCAGGGGACCGCCTCGGCGATCGACGCGGTCGAAGACGCCGGCGCGATCGGCATGGGCCCGGGGACGCCGATCTACTTCGACATGGAGTCCTACGCGCAGACCACGAGCGCGACCAGCGCGACGCTGGCCTTCCTCTCCGCCTGGACCACGAAGCTGCACTCGCTCGGCTACGTCTCCGGCGTCTACAGCAGCAGCAGCTCCGGGATCGCCGACCTCGCCGACGCCGCCGGCAGCGGCGCCGACGAACCCGACGCGCTCTGGATCGCCAACTGGAACGGGCGGCAGGACACCGTCGACCCGAACGTGGCCTCCAACCTCTGGGCCCAGCACCAGCGCCTGCACCAGTACCGCGGCGGCCACGACGAGACCTACGGCGGGGTGACGATCAACATCGACAACAACTACCTCGACGGGCCTACCTTCGGAGCTGGGACGCTGCCGCCAGTCGGCGGCGACGACCCGGTCGGCGGCATCGACCTGGCCAGCTCGCCGATCCCCGGTCAGCTGCGCGTCAAAGGCTGGGCGCTCGATCCCGACCTGCTCACCCAGACCCTCGGCATCAAGGTCTTCGTCGGCGGTCGCGCCGGCACCGCGGGCGCGGTCGAATACGGACTCGGCGAAATCGCCAACCAGCCGCGCAACGGGATCGGCGGCAAGTACCCGGGTGCCGGCCCCAACCACGGCTTCGACGTGACCCTCGCCAGTGTCAAGTCGGGGCCCCAGCCGGTCTGCGTCTACGCGCTCAACACCGGCCCCGGCGCCGACACCCTGCTCGGCTGCGAGACCACCAACATCCCGGTCGCGATCACCCTCACCCGCGTCTGGGCGCCGCGCGGCGGCGGCGTCAAGGCGATCGTCACCTGCACCTGGCCGACCGGCACCGCCTGCCCCGGCCAGCTGCTGCTGCGGGCGCGGGTCAAGGTGCCGGTGCGAGCGCGTGGGCGCGTGGTCCGCACGCGAACGGTCACCCGTTCGCTGGGACGGCGCTCCTTCAATCTCCGCGGCAACAGCTGGCACGTCTTCGCGATCGGCCTCACCCCCGGCGGGCGGGCGTTGCTGAGCCAGCACGGCAGCCTGCGGGCGCAGCTGATCGCGGTGATCCCCGGCGGCCGACGCACCGCCTCGATCGCGGTCGCCCAGCCCTGAGCCAGCGCGAGCGCGGGCGGCTATGCCCGGGAGGGGGCTGAGTGACCGAGACTTACTCGACCGGAGACTCGCCAAGCGCCTCGCGCAGGCTGGCGAGCTCGGAACGCAGCTGGGTCACCTCGCGCTCGAGGCGGGCGAGCCGCTCGGCCGTGCTCCCGGTGGGCGGCACGGCGACAGCAGGCGCGGGCTCCGCGCCTTCGGGCGCGGTTGAAGCGACCGCCTCCGGCTCGCCGGCCTCGCCGGTCTCCTCCGACGGCTCGCCTTGGGGCGCCGTCGAGGCGCCCTCCTCGCCGCCGAGCAGCTGCTCGTAGCGCAGCTCCTTCTGGCCCGGGCGTCGCTCGTGGCGCGCGACCAGCTCGCGCTCGACCAGCCGGTCGAGCGTCTCCTGGACTACGGCGAGGCTCTCGAAGCCGTGCATCCGCTCGCTGCGCTGCTTCAGCTCGCCCGGCGTCTGCGCGCCGCGCAGCATCAGCACCGCCAGCAGGCTCAGCTCGGCGTCGTCGACGTCGAGAGCTTCCGACAGCAGGTGGCGGTACTTGCGGGCGCGGCTGCCGGCGCCACTGGTGAGGCGCGTCCAGCCGCGCAGCGCCGTCCGCCGCAGGGCCTCGGAGACGGTCGCCTCGTCGTAAGCGACGACCGGGTCGCGGTTGGTCGCCTGGTTGCAGGCGTTCCGCAGCGAGTTGAGTGAGAGCGGGTAGGCGTCGGGCGTGGTTCGCTGCTTCTCGACCAGGCAGGCGACGACGCGGATCTCGACTGCGTCCGGCTCCATCAGCCGCGGTCGGGGCGCTCCGGGTAGAGCTCGTCGATCGTGACCAGGGCGCGATAGGGCGCACTGGCCGCGGCTTCGATTCGCTCCCCCCCGCCGGCGAGCCGGTCGACCACGGCGACGACGCCGGCCACCTCGAGCCCCTCCTCCTGGATCCGCCCGATCGCTTCGGCGGTCGAGCCGCCGGTGGTGACCGTGTCCTCGACGACCAGGCAGCGGGTCCCGGGACCGACCGGCCCCTCGACCCAGCGCTGCAAGCCGTGCTCCTTGCGCTCGCCGCGGACGAAGAAGGCGACCAGGTCGGCGCCGGCGGGAACCGCGATCGCCGCGCAGGCGGGCGGGATCGCCGCCGTCGCCGGACCGCCGACCGCGCCGGCGCCAAGCTCGAGTGCTCGTGCGGCGATCAGCTCCCCGGCTGCGGCAAACCCGGCCGGCTGCATCAAAGTCCGCCGCGCGTCGACGTAGTACTGGGCGGTCGCCCCACTCGCCAGCGTCACCTCACCGATGATCAGCGAGTGCTCGCGCAGCTCGTCGACCAACGTCTGCTTGGCGAGGGCGAGGTCGGGCACGGCCGGGATCCTAGGCGCCCGCCGGCATCAGCCGCCGGCAGCCGCGTCGAGCCCTAGGAGGGATTGGCGAAACTCGCGACTGCGATCTGGCGAGCGCCGGACCAAGCGGGGCAAGGACGCAGGGAGCCCGAATAGCAGCGCTATTCGGGCGACTGAGGACGCAGAACCGCGCCGTGTCCGCCGCCGCCAGGCGCGGGCGGGGGTTTCGCCGATCCCTCCTACGCGAGCGAGGCCGCGAAGCCCTGGCGCCAGCTCGGGTAGGCCGGCTGCCAGCCCAGCTCGCGCTTGGCCTTGGTGTTCGCGGCGCCGCGCGTCTGCAGGGCCAGCGCGACCGTCGGCGCGCCGGCGACAAGTTTGGCGAGCCAGGCCGGGACGCTCCGCGGCGGCTTCGCTCCCAGGGCCTGCGCGTAGACCGGCAGCCACTCACGCATCGGCGCCGGCTCGTCGTCGGCGACGTTGTAGACGCCGGGGTCGCCGCGCTCGAGGGCGGCGGCAAAGGCGGCGGCGACGTCGTCGACGTGGACCCAGGAGAAGGTGCCGGTCCCCGCCCCGACCACGGGCGTGCGTCGCTTTGCGACGTTCTCCGCTTCCGAGCCGCCACGGCCGTACCAGGTGCCGGGCCCGTAGAGGAAGCCGCAGCGTAGGGCGATGCCATCGAGGCCATCGGCGCCGACCACCTGCTGCTCCATCTCGACCACGGCGCGGTAGGCGGCGCCGAAGTGGCCGGGCGCGTCGTCGAAGACGGGAGCCTCCTCGTCCTTCACCCAGTCGCCTTCGGGCCGGTAGAGGAAGGCGATGCTCTCGGCGACCAGGCGCCGAGCGCCGGCCGCCTGAGCCGCGGCCACTAGGTTGCGCGTTCCCTCGATCCGCAGCCGGCTCGTCTCCGCCGTCCAGTCGCCGCGCGGCTTCAGCTTCGGGGGCAGAGCGGTCAGCAGGTGGATCACCGCCTCGGGGCGAGCGGCCACAACCGCGTCCTTCAATCCCTGCGCGTCGAAGGCGTCGCATACGACCGCCTCGGCGCCGGCCTCACGCAGCCGCTCGGCTCGCTCCGGGCGCCGCGTCATCCCGGTCACCTCGTGCCCGGCATCGAGCAGCTGCCGCACCAACGGCGTCCCGATCGCCCCACTTGCACCAGCAACGAAGACCCTCATCGCCGTCGCCTCATGCCTAGAAGACGAAGATGCTCTCGCCGTAGTGCAGCTGTTCGTAGATCCGCGGCTGGTCGGCGATGAAGGTGCGGACGCAACCGTGGCTCGCCGGGTAGTTCGGCACTTCCGCGTAGCCGTGCACGGCGTAGCCGTTGTGCCAGTAGAACGAGTAGTACATGCCGTGCGAGTTGAGGCCCGGTTCCTCGCGGTAGAACCTGTAGCGGCCGGTGATCGTCGGCGTCGAGGACTTGCCGGTCGAGACCGGGTAGATCGCAAACGGCTTGTCGCCTTTGGCCAGCACCAGCACCTGCTTGCTGATCGACACCTCGGCGTGTTCGCCCGCCTTCGGGTAGCGAACGTGGTAGCCGCCCTTGCCGCCGAAGACCGCCTTGACCAGGCCGGCGCCGGCCTTCTGGGTGCGGTTCTTGTCGTTGACTTTGCGGTAGGCGAGGACCTCGCGGCCGAGCCGGCCGTTGAAGCAGGAGCCGCCGCCGGAGACGTAGCCCATCTTCGCCAGCGCCTTTTTGAAGCCCTTGACGACCTCGTTGCATTCGCCGGGGTGCAGCGAGGGGAAGTCGACCCGCCAGCTCTTGCGGACGGTGCTGTCGGCGCCGAGCGTGGCCGTCGCCGCGTGGTGGGCGCTGACCGCGTACTTGCCGTCCTCGCGGACGATCACGCTGGAGCTGAAGGTGCCGGTCTGATTCGGGCCCTTCTGGACCGCGACCTTGCGGCTGACCAGCCGGTGGCCGTCGATGTAGAACGTGACTTCGACCCGCTGGCCGGGGACGAACGGTGAGATCGTGCCGTTGACCGGCACGGTGTCGAAGATCTGGGCGCGGCCGCCGTGGAGGTGGCCGACGTCGATCTTCACGGTCGCGTCGGGCACCGGCGCGGGGGTCGGCTTGGCGGCGCTCGGCGGCGCGGCGCTGGCCGCGGCCGGAAGCGCGAGGGTCGCCGTGGCGGCGAGAACCGAGATCAGACGGCGACTCACCGGCGAAATGCTACTGGCCGAGTAGGGCGACAGAGTTGTTCAACATATGCAGCAAGATCCCCGGCACGATCGAGCCGGTGCGCTCGTACAGGAGCGCCAGCAGGAACCCGAAGACGATCAGCGGCGGCACCGCGGTCAGCCCGGTCAGCCCGTGCAGGCCGCCGAAGATGAGGCCGCTGAGCAGCGCCGCGGCGATCCGCGGCAGGCGCTCGCGGAGGCCGCCGAAGAGCATTCCCCGGAAGCAGACCTCCTCGCTGACCGGGGCGAGGACGACGATCAGCAGCACCTGGATCGGGACCGGCCCGAAGCCCTCGGCGATGTCCTTCTGGTGCGGTTCGACGATCAGCGCCGAGTAGAGGGCAGCGAAGAGCAGGTAGGCACCGATCGCGGCCAGCATCCAGAGCAGAGCCTTCGGCCGGAAGGCTCGGACGCCGAGCCGGCGCAGGATCTCCCCCATCCCAGCGGCGCCGCGCTGAGCGGCGATCGCCATCGGCACCATCAGGAAGCCCAGCGCCGTCGCCAGCTGCACGCCGACGTTGCCAAGCGTGGTCAGGTCGCCGCCGTCCTTCTGCCCGGCGATCGCGGCCGGGATGCCCAGGACGACCCCGGTCGCCAGTGCCAGCAGCACTCCGACGACCGCGGTGACAGGGCCCCAGTTCGAGTAGGGAAACGACCTGGGAGCGGGCGCGGCGGCGGGCTCTGCGGCTAACTTGGCCTCCATGTCGCCCGCAGTCTCACAGGTCTCCCGCTCGACCAAGACCCGCTTGCGGGTGCTGCGCCGGGTCGTCATCGTCGCGGTCCTCTTCGTGCTGGCGATGCTGGCGCTGAGCCAGTTCACTGAGCTGCGGCGGCTGGCGACCGGGATCCTCGCCTCGACCGCGGTGATCGGCTTGATCGTCGGCTTCGCCGCTCAGCACACGATCGGCAACCTCGTCGCCGGCATCCAGCTCGCCGTCTCACAGCCGTTCCGGATCGGCGACCGGATCGGCGTCGAGGAGACAGACGGCCGGGTCACGGACATCACCCTCTCCTACACCTACGTCGACCCCGGCGACGGCAGCTCGGTGGTGATCCCCAACCAGCTGCTGGTCGAAGGCGTCGTCCACAACCACTCGACCGGCGACACCCAGGCCTGAGCGGCGACGCCCCGGAAGTACCCTTGGCTCGATGACGCAGCGCAATCGGCGACGGCAGCGCCGCCGTGGGGGAATCCGCAGCAAGCTCTTCTTCGTCGTGGGCGGCGTCGTGGTCGTCCTCGTCGCGGCGGTGATCGGGGTCACCTCCTGGGTGCTCGACGTCGCCGCCGACGCTCCCTCGCTGGCCAGCTGCAAACCGCTCGAAAGGGGCGGCAACACCACCGTCTATGCCGCCGACGGCAGCAAGCTCGGCGTCGTCGACTCCGAAGTGGCCCGGACCCCGGTGGCGATCGAGCGAATCCCGAAGACGCTGCAGCTGGCGACGGTGGCAATCGAGGACCAGCGCTTCTACGAGCACGGCGGGGTCGATCCGGAGGGCATCCTCCGCGCCGCCGTCAAGGACCTCGAAGCCGGCAAGCCGGTCGAGGGCGGCTCGACGATCACCCAGCAGCTGGTCCGCAACCTCTGCATCTCCAATCCGGAGCGCAACATCGAGCGCAAGATCGTCGAGGCGCAACTGGCGATCGAGTACGCGAAGCGCCACTCGCGCCAGGAAATCCTCGGCCAGTACCTCAACGTCGCCTCCTACGGCACGATCGAAGGCAGCACCGCGGTCGGGGTCGGCGCCGCCGCGAAGATCTACTTCGGGCGGCCGGTCTGGAAGCTCGACCTACCGCAGTCGGCGCTGCTCGCCGGCCTCCCCCAGGCGCCCTCCGAATACAACCCGATCCTCCACCCCCGCCAGGCGCGGGCACGGCGCAATGAGGTGCTACGCAAGATGGCCTCGCTCGGCTACGTGTCGCCAGCGAGCGCCCGGGCCGCCGAAGCGCACGGCCTCGGCCTCGATGTCTCCGACGGCTACTTCGACCACGAGCAGCCCTACTTCTTCGACTACGTCGAAAACGAACTGCTCGAACGCTATGGCGTCGACGCGGTCCGCAAGGGCGGCCTGAAGGTCTTCACGACGATCGACCCGGGCCTGCAGGAAGTCGGCCTGGCGGCGATGCGCTCCGCCCTGCCCTACTCGACCGACCCCGCCTCGGCGCTGGTCTCGATCGACCCCCGCAACGGCCGCATCCGGGCGATGGTCTCCAGCTCCAACTACGACGAAAGCAAGTTCAACCTCGCCGCCCAGGGCCACCGCCAGCCCGGCTCGACCTTCAAGGCATTCGTCCTGACCACCGCGGTCAAGCGCGGCGTCGATCCCTACACGACCTACTACACCTCCAAACCGCTCGACCTGAACCTGCCGAAGTGGGGCCACTGGGAAGTCCACACCGCCGACGAGGGGTACCAGGGCACCGTCAACCTGCAGCAGGCGACGGTCACCTCCGACAACACCGTCTTCGCCCAGCTCGACCTCGACATGGGCCCGGCCGCGGTCGCCCAGACCGCGAAGTCGATGGGGATCACCACCAAGCTCGACGCGATTCCGGCCGAGGGGATCGGCGGGCTGCGGCTCGGCGTCTCGCCGCTGGAGCTGACCGATGCCTACGCGACGCTCGCCTCCGGTGGTGTCCACCACGACCCCGTGGCGATCGAGAAGGTCGTCTTCCCCAACGGCCACGTCGAGCATCCCGGACGCGGCAACCCGCGCCGCGTCCTCTCCGAACAGGTCGCCTACCAGGTGACCCGCCTGCTCCACGACAACATCACCGAAGGGACGGGCACCGCCGCCTACACCGGCTGCGCCGGCCAGGCCGGCAAGACCGGCACCACCGACGAATACACCGATGCCTGGTTCGCCGGCTACCAGCCCAACCTGGCGACCGCGGTCTGGGTCGGCTACCCGCAGTCGAACGAGATCTCGATGACCAGCGTCCACGGGATCACCGTCTTCGGCGGCACCTTCCCGGCGGAAATCTGGCACTCGCTCTACTCCGAAGGAGGGGTCCCCTGCGAGGAGTTCGCCGAGCCCAAGGGCCAGATCAACTGGGCGCCGTACTACGGCCACTTCACCCGCTCCAACCCGCGCGAACACGGCGGCTTCGAGAGCTCCGACGGCGAGAGCGACTCCGCCAGCCCGCCGCCCGGCAGCGCCGCCGTCGGCGGCTATGACCCCGACGCCTACGCGCCCGGGGCGGGACAGGAACCGGCGCCGCTGCCGCCGCCGCCACCTTCCGTCGGCAACGGGCAGGTCGGCGGCGGCAACGCGGCCGGGGGCGGCTAGCTGAGCATCGCCCCGGGGGTCGCCTTCGGCCTTGTCTGGGCCGGCTTCGCTGCCTACCTCCTCTTCCTCCTCGCCGCGCCGGCGCTCGGGGGGCGGGTCGTCCGGGCGACGATCGTCTTCTTCGTCGTCCTCTTCGCGGCGCTGCCGGTCCTGCTCTCCCACGACGTCTACAGCTACGTCGACTACGCCCGGCTCGGCGTCCGCCACGGCCTCGACCCCTACGTCCACCCGCCCCTGGCGGCCCCCGCCGACCCGGCCTTCGCCCAGGTCACCTGGCCGAGCACGACCAGCGCCTATGGACCGCTCTTCACCCTTGCCACCTACCCGCTCGCCTGGCTCTCGGTCGGCGGCGCGGTGGCAGCGCTGAAGGCGGCGGCCGCCCTCGTGGTGCTGGGTCTGGCGCTACTCGTCGCTCGCCTCGCCGCCTGGCGCGGCGTCGAGCCGCTGCGCGCCGCCGTCTTCGTCGCCCTCAACCCGCTGGTCCTCGTCCACGTCATCGGCGGCGCCCACAACGACGGCCTGGCGATCCTGCTGGCGATGCTCGGCGTCGCCGCGATCCTCGCCGCCCGAGAGGCGAGCGCCGGCGCGGCCCTGGTCGCCGCCGTCGCCGTCAAGGCCTCGGCAGCGGTCGTCGCCCCGTTTGCCCTGATCGGCGTCGCGCGAGAGGCAATCGCCCGCCGCTTGGGCCCCACCCCGCTTGCGAACCTCCTCCTCGGCGGCGCCCTCGCCGCCACCGCGATCGCCCTCGGCGCCTACGCCGCCTTCGGCTGGGACTGGCTGCACGCCTTCGGCCTCGCCGGCGAGAACCAGGGCCGATCCAGCTACATGAGCATCCCGATCACGTTCGCCCGCCTCAGCGGCTTCGACGCCGACCTGGTCCGCGCCGCCGCCCTCGCCCTCTACGCGCTCTTCGTCGCTTTCCTGCTCGTCCGCACCTGGCGCGGCGCCGACTGGGTCCGTGCCGCCGGCTGGGCCTCCCTCGGCCTCCTGCTCGCCACCTCCTGGCTGCTCCCCTGGTACCTGATCTGGGCCCTGCCGCTTGCCGCGATCAGCCGCGACCGAGCCCTGCAACTGCTCACCCTCGCCCTCACGGCCTACCAACTAGGAGCAAGAATCCCCCTCTAGAGGGGGCCGTTAGAGAACCTCCGGGGAGTGGCCGCCGGCCTCGGGGCCGGCCGCTTCCTCCTCCGGAGAGGGATGAATGATCCCGGTGTGGACGCTCCAGCCCTCGCGGCGGCCGAGCGCGGTAACCGCGCCCACGTAGATGAGTTCGCCGACCGTCATCACGCCGCGCACGGCGATCGCGATCAGCGAGCCGAGCGCGAAGCTCCCGCTCGGCAGGGCTGCCTTCACGCCCCAGGCGAAAGCGGCGTCGCGGACGCCGAGGCCGGCCGGGGCGACGAGGGTGACCAGCGCCGCGAAGTAGCCGATCGCCTGTGCCGAGCCGACCAGGAGGATGTCGTCGAAGGGGATGTAGGTGACCGAGCGGGCGACGCAGTAGATGCCAAGGGCGACCACGATCCAGTTCGCCGAGTAGAAGACGATCAGGGCGATGATGCCCTTCAGCGAGATCACTTCCGGCAGCGGGTCGCGGCCGAGTGCCCCCAACGCCTTGTTGGCAAGCGGTCCGAAGACGCGCGGATGCAGGATCACGATCGCGGCGGGGATCAACAGCAGCACCGCCCAGCGCAGCGACTGCCCCTGGAGATCCGGGTGGTTGATGATGAAGTAGGAGGCGACGACGATCGCCGAGGTGGCCGAGATCGCCTGTTCGTAGACGATGCTGGCGATCGTGATCCGGCGGGAGATTCCGGCCCGCTCCGAGAGCAGCACCCGGCCGAGCACGTAGAGGACGCTGCCGGGCACGTAGCGGGCCAGCAGCGGCTGGCCCCAGGCGACCTGGGCTCGGCCGATCCCGATCGGGTGGCCGAGGAAGCGGAGGATGAAGTCCCAGCCGAGCGCGCTGAAGACGAAGAAGAGGGGCAGGATGACCACCCCGGGGATCAGCCAGCCGACGTGGAAGTGGACCCCCTCGCTCTGGATCTCCGACCACTGGTCGATCACGGTCAGGACCAGGAAGCCGAAGATCAGCACGGCGAGGCCGATCTGAAGGGCTAGGCGGACACGGCGGCTGCGCGGGGGACGAGAGCCGAAACGTGCACCGGCCTCACCGATCCGGTGCAGGAGTGGTTGGCGGCGCTCCACGTCCATCGCACCTTAGTGAGGTCGACGGTGGAACTCCCCGCGGGATCCGTACGGGACAATCGTCACGTGGGCGAGTTCGAGCTGCTGGCCAAGCTGCGGGAACGTCTCGGCGATCCTGGGCCGCGAGTTCGGCTCGGCAGCGGCGACGACGCCGCCGTAACCGTGCCGGGTGGCGCCACCGCGACCTCGGTCGACGCCCTCGTCGAGGGGGTCCACTTCCGCCGCGGGATTGCCAGCCTCGCCCAGATCGGCCACAAGGCGCTGGCCACGGCGCTCTCCGACCTGGCGGCGATGGGCGCCGAGCCCGGTGAGGCCTACGTCGTCGTCGGCCTGCCCGAGGATCTCGACGAGGACGATTGCCTGCGGCTTGCCGACGGCATCCTCGAGCTCGCCGCGCAGACCGGGACTACGCTCGCCGGCGGCGACGTCACGCGCGCTCCCGTCCTCACCCTGGCGGTGACCGTGGTCGGCCACGCGGCCACGGCTGAGGACTTCGTCAGCCGCGGCGGCGCCCGCCCCGGCGACGGCCTCGTCCTCACCGGGGAGCTCGGCGGCGCGGCCGCCGGCCTGATCCTGCTGGAGGAACCGGCCCTCGCGGCCGGCCTGCCCGGCGACGTCGCCGAACGCCTGCGCCGACGCCAGCTCGAGCCCGCTCCGCGTCTCGCCAGCGGCCGCGCTCTGGCGGCCCTCGGCGCCCGGGCGATGATCGACCTCAGCGATGGCCTCGGCGGCGACGCCGCCCACCTCGCCGCGGCCAGCGGGGTCCGTCTCGAGATCGATGCCGCCACGCTTCCCCTCGCGGCCGGCCTGGCCGAGGTCGCCGTTGCCGCCGGAGCCGACCCGCTGCGCCTGGCCGCCTCCGGGGGCGAGGACTACGAGCTGCTCGCGGCCCTGCCGGCCGAGCAGCTCGACCGGGCCTCGGCGCACCTCGCCGCGGCGGGAGAGGCGGCGCTGACCCGGATCGGCCGAGTCGTGGAGGGAACGGGAATCGAGATCAGGCTGCCCGACGGGGAGACGATGCGTGCGTCTGGATTCGACCAGCTGGGCTCCCCGAGTGGCCGCCGCCGAAGGCCAACAGGTCCCTGACACCGCGACGACGCAGCATCGCCGTTGCCACCTGAGAGGGGTCCGGCTTGTAGCTGCCGGCTTCGACCAGCGTTTTCAATTCCTGTGCCTGCATCGTTCCCTCTATCGGCTGCCGAAATTCGGATCCTTAGTTCTGGGTACTAGCACATGCGTCCACGTTGGTCTGCGCACTACTCTGTCAGCGTGGCCAACGGCTCAGCGCGCATTCTCCTCGTCGACGACGAGCAGTCGATCCAGACGCTGCTGAGCTATCCGCTGCGCAAGGACGGGTACCACGTCACCTCCGCGCTCGACGGTGGCGAAGCTCTGCAGCGCTTCGAGGAAGGCCGCTTCGACCTCGTCATCCTCGACCTGATGCTGCCTCGCCTCGACGGCGTCGAGGTCTGCCGGGAACTGCGTTCGCGCAGCCAGGTGCCGATCATCATGCTGACCGCCAAGGGCAGCGAGACCGACAAGGTGGCCGGGCTCGAGGTGGGAGCCGACGACTACATCACCAAGCCGTTCTCGATGCGCGAGTTCCGCAGCCGCGTCAAAGCAGCCCTGCGACGCTCGCGAATGGGCAGCGAGAGCACTGACGAGGAGCGGATCGAGAGCGGTGACCTAACAGTCGACTTCGGCCGCCGCATGGTCACCCTGCGCGAGCAGGAGGTGCGCGTCACCTACGTCGAGTTCGAGATCCTCGGCGCCCTTGCGCGCTCACCGGGCCGAGTGCTGACGCGGGAGAAGCTGCTCGAGCACGTCTGGGGCGATTCCGAGTACCGGGACCCCCGCACCGTCGACGTCCACATCCGGCACCTGCGCGAGAAGCTGGAGCAGGACCCGAAAGAGCCGGAGTTCCTCTTCACCGTGCGCGGCGTCGGTTATCGCTTTCGCGAGTAGATGCACCGGCGCCCCAAGCTGACCACCCTCGGCGGCCGGATCACCTTCCTCGCGATCGCGATCGCGATCGGCACGGCGCTGATCGTCTACCTCTACGCGGTCGCGATCGGCGGTGCCGCCAGCGGCGACGGAGCCGTCAAGGGTCAGATCGTGATCGGCGGCCTGATCGCCGTCGGCGTCGCCGCCGGCATCGGCCTCTACTACGCCCAGATCGCCGCCCGCAACATCGGCCGTCTCCAGGAGGCGGCGCGGAAAGTCGCGGACGGGAACTTCGAAACCCCAATCCCGATCGCCTCCACCGGTCAGCTCGGCTCCCTGGCCCGGACCTTCAACGAGATGCAGCGACGCCTGGCCGAGCTCGACAGCGCCCGCAAGCAGTTCATCGCCAACGCCTCGCACGAGCTGCGCACGCCGATCTTCAGCCTCGGCGGCTTCATCGAGCTGCTCGAGGAAGAGGATCTCAGCGCCGCCGAGCGCGAGGAGTTCCTGCGCACGATGCGAGAGCAGATCGTCCGCATGACCAAGCTGACCA
The DNA here is from genome assembly GCA_040510155.1 of Solirubrobacterales bacterium. Taxonomy (GTDB): domain Bacteria; phylum Actinomycetota; class Thermoleophilia; order Solirubrobacterales; family 70-9; genus VAYN01. The sequence goes on from JBEVJP010000031.1 coordinate 17,567, forward strand.
CGGATCTGCTCGACCTCTCGCAGCTCGATGCCGGGGCGATGGTGATCCAGACCTACGACGTCGACCTCGGCGCGCTCGCCCGTGAGGTCACCCGGGAGTTCGGGGCCCGCGCCGACCTCCACGGCTCCCGCCTCGAGCTACGCACGCCCGACCGCCCAGCCCGGGCGCTCGCCGACCCCGACCGGGTGCGACAGATCATCCGTATCCTCCTCGACAACGCCCTCACGCACACGCCCGAGGGCACCAAGGTCACCGTGACTACCTATTCCGCCAACCGCCGCGCCGAGCTGACCGTCTCCGACGAGGGAGCGGGGATCCCCCAGCGCGTCCATAGCCGCATCTTCGAGCGCTTCTACACCGCCGACTCGGCTGGTGGCTCGGGCCTCGGCTTGGCGATCGCCCGCGAGCTGGCACTGCGGATGCAGGGAAGCCTCTCGATCAGCTCCAGCCGTCGCTTCACCGCCTTCACCCTCGACCTGCCACCGGCTGCCGAAGTGGCCGCCCCCGCCGCCGCGGTCGCCAGGGCACGCGGATGAGGCACCGGGCAGCCCTGGCGCTGCTGCTCTGCATGGCGCTGCTCGTCGCCGGCTGCGGCACGAGTAACGAGGGCGACGGGGGAAGCGACGGCAGCTCGACCGCGGCGGCCCAGCAGCCCCGGGTGATCGTCGAGACCTCCGCGAACGGGTTCGACGCCGCCAAGGTCTTCCACGAGGCTTCGCCGGGCGTGGTGACGATCCGCTCGGTCTTCGCCGCCGGCGCCGCCGAGGGCTCAGGCTTCGTCCTCAACACCGACGGCGAAATCGTCACCAACGCCCACGTCGTCACCGAAGAAGCGGGCAGCGGCCCGCGCGAACCGGCCAAGGCCGTCTACGTCGAATTCCCCGACCGCAACATCCTCCCCGCTGAGATCGTCGGCTTCGACCCCTTCGCCGACGTCGCCCTGCTCAAGGTCAAGCCCGACGGCTTCGCCCTGCACCCGCTGCAGCTCGGCGACGACGCCACTCTGCAGGTGGGCCAGCCGGTCGCGGCGATCGGCAGCCCGTTCGGCGAGCAGCAGTCGCTCTCGAGCGGGATCGTCTCGGCGATCGACCGCTCGGTCAACTCGCTGACCCAGTTCCAGATCGAGGGCGCGATCCAGACCGACGCCTCGATCAACCCCGGCAACTCCGGCGGCCCGCTGCTCGACACCGATGCCCGCGTAATCGGCATCAACCAGCAGATCGAGACCAACTCCGGCGCCAACGACGGGGTCGGCTTCGCGGTCCCGGTCTCCGCGATCAAGCGCTCGATCGCCCAGCTCGAGGCCAATGGCAGCGCCGAATACGCCTACATCGGCGTCTCCAACCAGTCGCTCTATCCCCAGCTCGCCGAGAAGCTCGGCCTCGACACCGACTTCGGCGGCCTCCTGGCCGAAGTCGTGCCCGGGGGCCCGGCCGACAAGGCAGGGCTGCGCGGCGGCGACGGCAAACTGCGCTTCCAGGCCGGCGAATACCGCACCGGCGGCGACGTCATCCTCCAGATCGACGGCCACGACGTCGTCCAGCCGGACGATCTCTCCCGCCTCGTCGCCGCCAAGAAGCCGGGAGAGACGGTCGATCTGACCATCCTCCGCGACGGTCAAGAGGAGCAGATCGAGGTCACTCTGGGCAAGCGCCCGGACAGCGTCAGCGGTGGCTAGCGCGCACGACGCCGCCTAGAGGTGTAGAACTCCGGCCTTGCTTCAGGAAGTCGCACTCGGCCAGAAGTCCCTCACCGACTACCAACACATAGTCGGCAAGGAGACGATCGAGCGCATTCGCGAGCTGGCCGAGCCGATGAAAGGCCAGCGCGTTCTGCACGTCAGCGCCACGGCTTTCGGCGGCGGCGTCTCGGAGATTCTCTACACGATCGTGCCGCTGATGCGCGACGTCGGCGTCGACGCGCACTGGCACGTGATCTTCGGCAAGGAAGAGTTCTACAACG
>JBEVJP010000032.1:0-59720 GCA_040510155.1 Solirubrobacterales bacterium
GCGGCGGGGTGTGGGTGGGGCTCTGAACGTTTTGCGCGGGAGGAGCGACCGCCCTCGGGCGTCAGCGCAGTGCCGCCGCGACGACGAGTTGCGAGTGAAGAGCCCCGCCCACACCCCGCCGCCCCGTCCAACGATCCCTACTCCTCCCCGTCCAACCCCCCGGTTCCGAATTGTCCTTGCTTTCGGGGACGGCTCGGATAACTTGGACAGGTAGCCCCCGCTCCTGACATTCGGTTGGTCAATCTGACCAAGCGCTACGGGGATGTTGTCGCCGTAGCCGGCATCGACCTCGAGATCGAGGCCGGGGAGTTCTTCACGATGCTGGGGCCGTCGGGGTCCGGAAAGACGACCACGCTGCGGATGATCGCCGGATTCGAGGATCCGACTACGGGAGCGATCGAGCTGGGTGGGGAGAACGTCAGCGGGGTGCCGCCCTTCGACCGAGCGGTCAACACGGTCTTCCAGGACTACGCGCTCTTCCCGCACATGAGCGTCGGCGACAACGTCGCCTACGGGCTGAAGGTGGCCAAGGTGGACAAGGCTGAGCGCAACCGGCGCCGCGACGAGGCGCTGGAGATGGTGCGGCTGCCCGGGTACGCGGACCGCAAGCCGGGCGAGCTCTCGGGCGGCCAGCGGCAGCGGGTGGCACTGGCGCGGGCGATCGTCAACCGGCCGCGGGTGCTGCTGCTGGACGAGCCTCTCGGCGCCCTCGATCTGAAGCTGCGCGAGCAGATGCAGGTGGAGCTGAAGACGATCCAGAGCGAGGTCGGGATCACCTTCGTCTATGTCACCCACGACCAGGACGAGGCGCTGACGATGAGCGATCGGATTGCCGTCTTCAACGAAGGCCGAATCGAGCAGGTCAGCGACCCGGTCGAGCTCTACGAGCGGCCGACCAGCGAGTTCGTGGCCGGCTTCGTCGGCGTCTCCAACACGATCGAGCGCGACGGCGAGCGGCTGACGATCCGCCCCGAGAAGATCTACCTGCTCGGCGACGGCGATGGCGACGGCCTGCATCGCGAGAGCGGCCGCGTCACCGAGGTCGCTTACGCGGGCATGGTGACCCGGTACACGGTGGCGCTCGACGCCGGGGGAGAGCTGCAGCTGGTCAGGCAGAACGCCGAGGGCGCCTTGGCGGCAGCCTCGCCGAAGCAGGGGGAGAACGTTGTGGTGGGTTGGCGTCCGGAGCACGCGGCCGCCGTCCATGGGAAATCGACGAAACAGGAGGTTGCATCATGAGGGGCAAGGACGCTCATCCCGCCCGCACCGCGTGGCTCGTCCTCGCCGGCCTGGTTGCGGTCATGCTCGTCATCGCCGGCTGCGGTGGCAGTAGCGACGACAGCAGCAGCTCCGGCAGCGGCGAAGAAATGCAGAAGCTGGGCAAGGGCGAGGGCTCGCTGAGCCTGATCTCCTGGGCTGGCTACGTCGAACCCGAATGGGTCAAACCATTCGAAGCCAAGACCGGCTGCAAGGTCAGCGACAAGGTCGCCGGCACCTCCGACGAAATGGTCGAGCTGATGCGCACCGGCCAGTACGACGGGGTCTCGGCTTCCGGCAACGCCACCGCACGGCTGGTCGACGGCGGCGACGTGGCGCCGGTCAACGTCAGCCTCGTGCCCAACTACGAGACCATCTTCGCCGACCTCAAGGACCAGCCGTACAACACCTTCGACGGCGTCCACTACGGGATTCCGCACGGGCGCGGCGCCAACCTGCTGATGTGGAACTCGAACGACGTCTCGCCGGCTCCGGACTCCTGGGACGTGACCATGGACCCGAAAGTCGCCGCCAAGTACAAGGGCAAGATCAGCCAGTACGACGACCCGATGTCGATCGCCGAAGCGGCCGTCTACCTGAAGACCCACCAGCCCGACCTCGGCATCGACAACCCGTATGAGCTGAACGAAGAACAGTTCAACGCGGCCGTCGACCTGCTCAAAGAACAGCGCCCGAACGTCGGCGAATACTGGTCGGACGCCGCCAAGCAGATCCAGGCATTCGGCAGCGGCGACAACCAGGTCGGGACGACCTGGCAGTACCAGTACTTCGCCCTCCAGGAAGAAGGCAAACCGGTCGCCGCAAGCCCCGCCAGCCAGGGCTTCCTCCCCAAGGAGGGTGCGACGGGCTGGTCGGACACCTGGATGATCAGCAACAAGGCCAAGCACCCCAACTGCATGTACATGTGGATGGACTGGATCGTCTCCCCGAAGGCCAATGCCCAGGTGGCCGAATACTTCGGTGAGGCGCCGGCCCAGAGCCTGGCCTGCGACCAGACCGCGGACAAGCAGTTCTGCGCCAAATACCACGCCGATAACCCGGCCTTCTGGAAGCGGGTCTACTACTGGGAAACCCCGCTGGCCGACTGCGGCAACGGCGAAGAAGACTGCAAGGACTACAACGACTGGGTCCAAGCATGGACGGCGATCAAAGGCTGATCGCCGGCGCCTGAGCGCGTGAGCACTGAAGCTGTCGCGCGGAGGAAGTCGGTGGGCCACGGGCTCGCCGGCTTCCTCCATGGGCACCGCCGGATCCAGGTCGGGGCGCTGCTGGCCGGCCCGGTCGGCTGGCTGGTGATCGGCTACCTGGGCTCGCTGGGGATCCTGCTGATCACCGCCTTCTGGTCAGTCGACCCGCTGAGCGGCGAGGTCGTCAAGGAACTCAACCTCGACAACTTCAAGACCCTGGTCGAAGAACCGGTCTACCGCGACATCGTCTGGCGGACGGTTCGCACCGCACTGCTGGTGACCCTGACCGACGCAGTGATTGCCTTCCCGATCGCCTTCTACATGGCCAAGGTGGCGAGCCGGCGGGGCAAAGCCCTGCTCGTCGTCGGCATCCTCCTGCCGCTCTGGTCGAGCTATCTGGTCAAGGTCTACGCCTGGCGGACGATGCTCTCCGCCAACGGCGTCCTCGACTGGGCGCTCAACCCGATCGGCCTGAGCAGCCCCGGCTACGGCGGCACCGCGGTCTGGCTGGTGATGAGCTACCTCTGGCTGCCGTACATGATCCTGCCGATCTACGCCGGGCTGGAGCGCATCCCCAACTCGCTGATCAGCGCCTCCGAGGACCTCGGCGCCGGGCCCTTCACGACCTTCCGGCGGGTCCTGCTGCCGCTCGTCTTCCCGGCCGTCGTCGCCGGCTCGATCTTCACCTTCGCCCTCACCCTCGGCGACTACATCACCCCGCGGCTGGTCTCCAACGACCAGTTCATCGGCAACGTCATCTTCAGCAACATCGCCAACAACCAGCCCTTCGCGGCGGCCCTGGCGCTGGTCCCGATCGTGGTCATGATCGCCTACCTCCTGGTCGCCCGGCGACTCGGAGCCTTCGAGCACATCTAAGCGATGCGACTCTCGAAAAGAGCCCGGGTGCTACTGCGGATCGCCGTCGCGGTCGGCCTCGCCTTCATCTACATCCCGCTGATCGTGATCGGGATCTACGCCTTCAACTCGAGCAAGATCCTCGAATGGCCGCCGCCCGGGTTCACCCTGCACTGGTTCACGGTCGCCTTCGAAAACGAATCCGTGAAGGAATCGTTCCTGACCTCGATCGAGGCGGGGCTGGCGGCGACGGCGATCGCGCTCCTGCTGGGCACGCTCGCCTCGCTGGCGGTGGTCCGCCACCGCTTCTTCGGTCGCGAAACGATCTCCTTCCTGGTCGTCCTGCCGATCGCCCTGCCGGGGATCGTCACCGGCGTCGCCCTCAGCAACACCTTCACCCAGGTGCTGGGGATCCCGCTCAGCCTCTTCACGGTGATCGTCGGCCACGCCACCTTCTGCATCGTCGTCGTCTACAACAACGCGACGGCGCGGCTGCGGCGCCTCTCCTCGTCGTTCGAGGAGGCGGCGGCCGACCTCGGCGCCGACACCTGGCAGACCTTCCGCGACGTCACCCTGCCGGGGATGCGCAGCGCCCTCGTCGCCGGCGGCCTGCTCGCCTTCGCGCTCTCCTTCGACGAGATCATCGTCACCAACTTCACGATCGGCGCCGGCGAAGAAACGCTGCCGATCTGGATCTTCTCCCACCTCTTCCGACCCAACGACCTGCCGGTCGTCAACGTCGTCGCGGTGATCGTCGTGGCGATCTCGATCCTGCCCGTCTACCTGGCTCACCGGCTGAGCAGCGAGGAAGGTGGCGCGACCGCTGGCAAAGGCGGCGGCGCGGTGGGCGGCGGGGTCGAGGCCGAAGCGACCGCGGTGCCGTAGCCGCCGCGGGCGAACTCGCGCTCAGGGACGGGCGAGCTTGGCGGCTTCCTCGGCGCCCAGGTAGGGCGCCAGGGTCAGCTCGATCAGGTCCGGCAGCAGCTCCTCGAGCTTGTCGCTGCGGCCGGCGTTGATCTCGCGGACGATCAGGGAGACGATGCCGCCGACCAGGGTCGCCTCGGTCGCGTCCGGCAGCGGCCGCTCGCCGCCGTGCGAGGGACGGCCGGCCTTGAGGATCTCGACGAAGCCCTGCATCGACTCGCGATGGCGGCCGGCGATCTCGCCACCGGCGGCAACCGGCTCGATCATCACGATCCGGGCCAGCTCCGGCTCGGCGGCGAGGAAGCGCAGCATCGTCGCCAGGGCCGCGCGGACCTGCTGGGGCCATTCCTCGAAGGCCCCAGCCGCGACCCGCATCGAGTCGCGGATGTGGTCGGCGACCATTTCGTAGGCGGCGAGGAAACAGGCTTCCTTATCGGCGAAGTGCTCGTAGAAGGTGCGCCGCGAGACCCCCGCGGTTTTGGTGATGTTGGCGACGGTGGTGGCGCTGTAGCCGCGCTCGGCGACGGTGTCGACGAGCGCGGTGATGATCCGCTCGCGCTGGTTCTGGGCGATGAACTCGCGAGGCAGCCCGTGGCGGCCGGCCGGCAGCCGCGGCGTCGCCGGCGCCGGATCCGACGGGCGCCGTTTCGCCTCGTTGCCCTTTTTGTCTTTCGCCGTGCCCTTCGCCATGCGCGACGACGATACCGACGCGCCCCCGGGTCGCCCGCGTCAGCGGAGCGGCTGGACCAGCAGCTCGTCCTCGGCGGCGCGGGCGCCGAGGTAAGGCATCATCGCCATGTAGACGAGCTCGGAGAGGAAGTCTTCGCGGCGCTCGAGGGCCCCGGCGCTGACCTTTGCCATGACCGTGCCGTAGACGGCGCCGGTGACCATCTCCGCGGTGCTGCGCGAAACCGAGCCGGGCTCGGGCAGTTCATGGCGGCCGGCGTCGACGAGGTCGGCGATCGCTTGCAGGACCCGATCCCGCCGCGCCTGCGCGCGGCTGCCGGCGCCGTTGACCCCGACGACCAGGAAGCGGGCTCGGGCTGGATCCTCCTGCAGGAAGCGCATCGCCGCCCAAGCCGCCGCCCAGACCTGGTCGTGCCAGCTGTGTGGGCCGGCGTAGGCCGCCGTGGCCCGGGCGCAGAAGCTGGCGGCGACGTCGTCGAGCGTGCGCAGGAAGCAGTCTTCCTTGCCGTGGAAATGGCGGTCGAAGCCGTCGCGGTCGACGCCGGCGCGGGCGCAGAGCATCGCCACCGTCGTCGCCTCGAGGCCCTGCTCGGCGACCAGCTCGACCAGTGCGCCGGCAATTCGCTTACGGGCCGGATCCTCGCGTGCGGCGAAGCCGGACTCGATCCGAGTGCTCACATCCGCCCGGCCCTGCTCCCCGCGCTCGTCTCGCTCAGGCGGCCACCCGCGCCTGAGCCGCGTCGGCGGCCCGACCCGCCTCGACCTCTCCCACGTACGGAGTCAGCGTCACCTGCAACATCTCCGGAAGCAGCTGCATCAGATCGTCGACCTCCCCGGCAACCAGGCGCTGATGGACCAGCCAGGCGATGCCACCGACCAGCGCCACCTCCAGCCCGTCCGGGAGGAGCGCCGCCCGGGGGTTGAACTCCCGGCCTTCGCGCAGCTTCGGCGCCACGCTCTCCAAAGTCGCCTGGTACCGGGCCAGGCCGGCCGATCCCGCGGCCTGCGCCTCGACGATGCAGAGCTTCGCCCGCGCCCGCTCGCGAACCACCATCTCCAGGAAGACCTGCAGCCCGGCCGATACCTGCTCCTCCCAGGGCTGCGTCGCGTCGAGCAGCTCCGCGAACACCTGCTGGGCGGCCTCGACGCTCTCGTCGAAGGCGGCGAGGAAGCAGTCCTCCTTGCCGTCGAAGTGCTCGTAGAAGGTGACGAGGGCGACCCGCGCCGTCTTCGCGATCAGCTCGATCGTGGTCTTCTGGTAGCCGCGCTCCTCGACCAGCTCGACCACCGCCGCGAGGATCCGCTGGCGCTGGCTCTCGGCGACGTAGTCGCTGGGGACGAGGTGCCGGCCGGGGGGAAGCTTGGCGAGGCGCTCGGAGAGTGACCGTGGCTCGGTCATACCACCAAGATACCAGGACGTTCATCTGATGTCTAATTTCGTTCTCTTCAGAAACTTTTGCGTTCTGGCCATCAATGTCTCTGAAAGGTGCTATATCTAGACAAAAGGAGACCGTTTCCGAAAGCAGATGCCAGCTGTGAGCGACCAGATCCATCCGTCCGCAGACCTCCCCCGATCGGGGGGTTCCGTACTGGCTCTGCCCTCGCAGGGCAAGCGCCGCTCGCGCGAGCGGCTGCTGGAAGCGATGCTGCTGGTCTCCGGCGAGATCGGCTACGAGCGCGTCTCCGTGCAGGACGTGATCGAACGTGCGAAGGCGAGCCGGGCGACCTTCTACAAGTACTTCGACGACAAGGAGGACTGCTTCGTCAGCGCTTACCGCGAGGCCTCGGAGTGGCTGTACCAGCGGCTCGAAACGCTCGCCAAACGGCAGCCCAGCTGGAAAGAGGGCCTGCGGGTGGCGGTCGCGGAGCTGCTCGAGTTCTGCGCCAACCAGCCGGCGGTCGCGCGGGCGTTGTTCGTCGAGGCGCTGGCCGCCGGTGGCGACGCGATGGCCCAACATGATCTTTTGATGGAGCGCCTCTCCCGGGCCGTTGACGGTGCCCGCCGCGAGATCGCTTCTCGCCAAGCTCCACCTCCAGTAACTGCCGCTTTCATGGTAGGCGCAATCGAGACGCTCGTGCGTTCGAAACTGCTCAGCGACGAGCCCGAGACCGCCCCCGAGCTGCTGCCCGGCATCCTCCACTTCGTCGTCATGCAGTTCTTCGGCGAGGACGCCGCCTGGGAAGAGCTGACCGCTGCTCCGATCGCCACCTGGCAATCGCGGCGCGCGGCGGCGACCCGGATCCCCTGATCGGGGGGTCGGCAGCTGCCGATCGGCTTCGGCCAGCCGAATCCGGCGTTTCGGCTACGTTGGGCGTCCGCCCGCCCGCCGAGAGGAGCCGAGATGTCTGACAAGTCCTTTGCCGACGCGCTCAACGAGCAGATCGCCAACGAGTTCGCCGCGTCGCAGCAGTACGTGGGGGCGGCCGTCTACTACGACGCCGAGACCCTCCCCCGCCTCGCCGCCTTCTTCTACCGCCAGGCGCTGGAGGAGCGGGAGCACGCGATGATGATGGTCCAGTACCTGCTCGACGTCGGCGAGCGCGTCCACATCCCGGACATCAAGGCCCAGGAGACGACCTACTCCGACGGCAGCGCCCCGGTGCGGATGGCGCTCGAGCAGGAGAAACGGGTCAGCAACGAGATCTTCGCCCTCTTCGAGCTCGCCCGCGAGCTCAAGGACTACCGCGCCGAGCAGTTCCTGCAGTGGTTCGTCAAGGAGCAGGTCGAGGAGGTGGCGCTGATGGGCGACCTCCTGAACGTGGTGGAGCGGTCGAAGGAGAACCTGCTGCTGGCCGAGGACTACATCGCTCGGGAGAAACTCGGTGAGGAGAGCGGCGATCCGACGGCTCCTCCGGTTGCGGGGGAGTAGGTAGGGACGGGGAGTGCCGGGGGACCCTCCCCTGGAGGCCGTCGCGCAGCTGGGGCGGACCTGGCGTTGGGGACGGCTGCGGCAGGCGCCCCCCGGGGTGGGTCCCCCGGCACTCCCTATCGCTCGCTAGCCCGACAAGCGGCGAATGCGGCTAGTCCGACGAGTGGGCCGGGCGTTCTGCCGGGTCCTTGGTGGAGTGGGCCGCGCGCAGGGACCCACGTCACTTTACGTCGAGGGTGGAGCAGGGACTGGCGAGTCCGGGGACCCCTCCCACGGAGGCTCAAGCGGCGACGTTCCGAACTACCCGGTGCGCTCAGCTGCGCGACGGCCTCCGGGGGAGGGGTCCCCGGACTCGCCCGACGCTACCCCAGCCAACCCGCCCGGGTTCGCATTGACTTGATGCGGCGGAACTCGGCGATGTCCTCGCGGAGGGCGGCGGGGGCTGGGGCGGGCAGGAAGCGGGCTGGAAGGGGGGACTCGGCGACGGTTCCTTCTCGCTTACTGACTCGGTAGGCGCGGGCGCCGCGGCGGGCGGTGAGGGCGGAGGGAGTTCCTTCCCCCTCCCAGAGGAGGCCGGCGTAGTCGTCGAGGCCGTAGCCGCCGGGCATGCCGTCGGCGACGGCGTCGAGGTAGGCGGCGCGGCGCTCGGGCTCGTTGTTGTAGTGGACGCAGAGGCTGCCGTGGAGCATGCCCAGGCCGGCGGCGGCCAGGGGGCGTCCCGACGACTTGGTGATGCCGGCCTCGAACCAGCACATCGCGCCGGCGCTCTGGCCGGCCAGGACGATCCCCTTCCGCCAGGCGAGGCTGAGGATCGAGGCGATGTCGTGCGCCTCCCAGACCGCCAGCAGGTTGACGAGGCTGCCGCCGCCGACGTAGATCAGGTCCTGGGCGAGCAGGTGGTCGCGCAGCGCCAGCGGCCGACGCCCGAGCCGGAACAGGGAGACGTCGGAGGGCTCGCAGGCGCGCTCGCCGAAGGCCGCGTAGAAGCTGCCGATCAGCTCCGAGGTGTCGCCGCTGGCGGTGGGCAGGATGCAGATCCGCGGCCGCTCCGCGCCGGTTTCGCCGGCCAGCCTCAGGAGCAGCTCGCTGACGGCGCGATCCGGCGGCCGCGAGCTGAACTCGTGGCCCCCGAGCGCAAGGATGCGGCGGACTTCCGTCAAGCCGAGACCGCGGTGGAGACGGCCTCCGGGAGGGGTGCCGCGGGAACGACGCCGCGGTCGCCCAGGAAGGTGGTGGCGATGCGCATCTCGACGACGCGCTGGCCGGCGACGTCGAGTCGGTAGCCGCGCGCCTGCGGCCGCGAGGCGATCACCCGGCTCAGCTCGGTGCCGACGAAGTGCAGGGCGGCACCGTCCTCGGCGGCGTAGCCGCCCCGCATCCCTTCGCGCAGGAAGCGGTGGTAGGAATCGCGCCGGGCGGAGCCGGACTCGTAGTGGACGCAGTTGCTGAAGGGCAGCAGACCGAGGCCCTCGAGCCGTTGCGGCTCGCCGTGGAAGCCGGTCACCGCCTCCGCGAACCAGCACAGCGAGCCGGCGGAGAGCCCGCAGAGGACGACTCCGGCTTCCCAGGCCTCGCGCAGGATCGCGTCGATCCCGTGTGCCCGCCAGACGCCGAGCAGGCTGACGACGCTGCCACCGCCGACGTAGATCAGGTCCTGGGAGAGCAGGTGGCGGCGCAGGTCGGCGGGCCCTTGCTCGCGGCGAAATAGCGAGATGTGGGTCGGCTCGCAGCGATGGGCCGAGAAGGCGCGGTAGAAGCGGACGATGTAGTGGTCGGCGTCGCCACTGGCCGAGGGCAGGAAGCAGACGCGCGGTCGCTCCGCCTTGGCCAGCGAGAGGACGTAGTCGTCGAGCAGGGGGTTGCCGGACTCCATCGAGAAGCCGCCGCCTCCGAAGGCCACGATCTGACGTTGCGCGGTTTCCATTGCCGAATGGTCGCGGCGAGGTCGCGCGGCGTCGTTGTACAGCGGTCCGAAGTTCGCACTCGCGCCCTCTCCCGCGTGTACAGCGGCGAGAGGGCATCCCAGCGGCGTTCCCGAGCGGCGACGCAAATATTAATTCGGTACTGGATCGTCCACAGAGCCGTGCCAGGGGTGTACAATCGCGTTTCCCTAAACACGGCTGTCTGGACGGGTCTTTCTCTATGCCACCCACCACTTCGCAGCAGGAAGCCAAATCTCAGCGTGAACAGGACGACCTCGGCGGCCTGATCCAGCGCGAACAGCTCCCCAGCGGGCGCGCCGACCTCTCGCAGCCGGTGGTCGCCCACTCCCAGCGGGAACGGATCCTCAACGCGATGGCGGCGACCTGCGCCAGCAAAGGCTTCGGCGCCACCACGATCGCCGACATCGTCGAGCCGGCCGGCGTCTCCCGGGCCACGTTCTACGAGCTCTTCAAGGACAAGGAGGACTGCCTGCAGGCCTCGATGGAGCTCTCGCTCGCCGACGTGATGGGCCGCATCGTCGAGGTCTACTCGCCCGACAAGCCCTGGGCGACGATGGTCCGCGACGCCACCCGCGTCTTCCTAGAGCTGCTCGCCAGCCGGCCCGAGTTCGCCCGCATGGCGCTGCTCGAGGCTCCGGCCGCCGGTGGCCGCTCGCTGGAGATGTACGCCTCCGCCAAGCGGGTGCTGCAGGCGCTGCTCGACCGAGGTCGCAGCGATCCGCTCGAGGAGGAAGCGATCCCTTCCAGCGCCGGCCGCGGTGCCCTCGCCGCCGCCGAGCAGCTGATCGTCGGCCAGATCCTCGCCGGCAACACCGAGCGACTGCCGGAGCTGCTGCCGGACATCGTCTACATCATCACCATTCCCTACCTGGGCCAGGACGAGGCGCTGCGGCAGTCCCGGGAAGCGGAGCGGCTGCTCCACGACGACGAGGACTGAGGGTGCCCCAGCCCGCGCGGGAGGAGCGGTGGAGGCCGCCGCGGGGAAGGCATGGGCTGCCACGCGAGGTGGTCGAGCGCTCGCAACGCGAGCGGCTGCTGGAGGCGACGATGAGGGTCGTCGCCGAGAACGGCTACGGGCCGACCACGGTCGCCGACCTGACCCGCGAGGCCGGCATCTCCAGGACCACCTTCTACGGCCTCTTCGCGGACAAGGAAGCCTGCTTCCTCGCCGCCTACGACGAGTCGGTCGAGCAGCTGATGCGGCAGGTAGCCGCGGCCGCCGAGGGCGAGGAGCGCTGGCCGGCCCGGGCCCGAGCCGGCCTCGAGAAGCTGCTGGAGATCCTCGCCGCCGATCCCGCCCGGGCGCGGCTCCTGCTCGTCGACGTCGCCGCCGCGGGCCCCGCCGCACAGCGCCGCTACCGGGCCGTCGTGCAGCGCCTGACGCCGCTTTTCGACGAAGGCCGGGACTTCGCTCCCAGCGGCCGCGCCCTGCCCGCCAACTCCTCGCGCCTCGCCGCCGGGGCGGTGGTCGGACTGATCGCGGACGAGCTCGTCGCCGGCCGAGCGGACCAGCTTTCCAGCTTGCTTTCCGACCTGCTTTTTGCGACTCTGGTCGCCTATCTCGGCCCCGATGCGGCAGCAAGGGAGGTGGGCGAAGAGGTTAGATAAACACCTTCGTACACGATGCCGCTATCATGAATGTACTCGGGAGTTCAGCACCCTCTCTCCAGGGCGGGCCGATGCAATCGACGGAATCTTCGCGGCGTCAGGACATCCTCGTGGCAATGATCCGCGTGGTTGGAGCAAAGGGCTACAGGGAGACCTCTGTGGCCGACGTGATCGAGGAGGCGGAAGCCTCCCGCACGACCTTCTACAAGCACTTCGAGGACAAGCACGACTGCTTCCTCGAGGCCTATGAGCTGCTGGTCGAGCAGGTCTTCGGGGAGATCGTCGCCAAATGCGACGGCGAAGCGACCTGGACCGCACGGATGACCACCGGCCTGACGACGCTCGTCGACCGCTTCGCCGAGGACCCGCAGCTGGCCCGCACCGCCGTGGTCGAGGTCGCCGCCGCCGGCGCCGAGGCACGGCAGCTGCACACCGCCGCTATCGCCCGCTTCACCCGCTACCTCGATGCGGGGCGGGAGCTGGCCCCCGGCAAGCAACTGCCGGAGAACATCTCGCTGATGTCGGCCGGCGCCGTCTCCGGCCTGATCTTCGACGAGCTGCTCGCCGGCCGCGCCGAGCAGCTGCCGGACCGCTTGCCCGACCTGCTCTTCGCGATGCTCGTGCCCTACGTCGGGCCGCAGGCCGCGACCGCGGAGATGCGCAAGCTCACCGCGGCGTAAGCCGAGCCTCGCCGCCGCTGGCGTCGCCGGCAGCGCTCACTGGAGTACGAAGGCCCGCCGCAGCTTGTTGCGGGCCCGATGCAGCCGCACCTTCACGGTGCCTTCCGGAATCCCCAGCCGGCGGGCGATCGTCGACTGGGTGAGGTCGTCGCTGTAGCGCATCTCCAGCAGTTCCCGCTCGGGGTCGCTGAGCTGCCGCAGCGCCGCGTGCAGGTCGGCGAGCTCGACCGCCGCCGTCACCTGAGCGTCTTCGGCCCCCTCCGATGTCTCGATTGTGGCGATCGGTTCCGGCCGCACCCGGGCATGCTGGCGGAACGCCTCGTTGCGGACGATCGTCCCCAGCCACTGGTTGCGGCGGCCGGGCTCGCGCAGGGTCGAGCGACGGCGCCAGGCGCGGAGCAAGGCGTCCTGGGCGATGTCCTCGGCCTCATTCGGATTGCTCGCGTAGCGATACGCGAACCGAAGACAGACCCTGTGCGCCTCACCCCATTCCCAGCCATCGTCACCGCGACAATGGAAACGTGGAGTGCTGATCAAACGAACTTACTAATTTAAATGCCGGGAGAGTTAGTTTTAACGTTGAAACTCTTTTGAGCGTCGGTCAGGTCTTTCTCGCGATGGACCAGATTTGGCCGGGCGCGAAGGGGGCTGAGATCGCCTACGAGGCGATTGCCCCTGCCTACGACGACTTCACCGCCCACCACAACTACGACGCCTGGCTCAAAGAACTTCTGGCCCACCTCGAGCCCCAGGGGCTGACCGGGCGGCGACTGCTCGACGTCGGCTGCGGGACCGGCAAGAGCTTCATCCCGATGCTGGACTGGGGCTGGGAGGTGACCGCCTGCGACGTCTCGCCGGCGATGGTCGAGCTCGCCCGCGGCAAGGTCGGCGAGCGGGCGGACCTGTCTGTCGCCGACATGCGCGCCCTCCCCCACTTCGGCGAGTTCGACCTCGTCTGGTGCCTCGACGACGCGATCAACTACCTCCTCAGCGGCGAGGAATTGGAGGAGACCCTGGGCTCGATCCTGCCCAACCTCGAGCCGGAAACGGGGCTCTTCATCTTCGATACCAACACGCTGCAGACCTACCGGACCTTCTTCGCCGAAGAGGTCGAGGTCGAGATGAACGGCAGGCGGATGCTCTGGCACGGGCGCTCGAGTCCGGACGCGGCACCCGGCTCGATCGCCGAAGCGGTCTTCGAAGCCGAGCCGCTGGAGGGCAGCGACATGGCGGCGATCGCGCCGGAGAGCCACCGGCAGCGGCACTTCTCCGAGGCCGAGATCGTCGCTGCCCTGGAGAGCAGCGGCTTCGAGTGCCTGCAGGTCTACGGGATGAGCACCGACGGCATCCTCCGCCAGCCGCTCGAGGAAGTGGAGCGGCACAGCAAGGCCGCCTACATCGCCCGCGCCGCCCGCGACTAGGAGAGCTTCGGCGAAATCTCCCTAGAGTCCCGACCGATGAAGGTCGAGATGCTCAACATCGGCTGGATGACCGCCGCGCGTGGGCTCTGGCGCCAGGGCGAGGAGGAGCCGGAACGGCCGATCCGGCTGCCGGTGCCGGCCTACTTGATCGAGACCGAGAGCGAGCGGATCCTCGTCGACACCGGTCTCAACCCCAGCGCCGTGGCCGACCGGGAGGGTCACTACGGGGCCGGGCCGATCTCCTTCTTCGCGCTCGAGCAGGAGCGCTCGCTGGCCGAGCAGGTCGAGCTCGAGACGCTGACCAAGGTGGTCCTGACCCACCTGCACTTCGACCACGCCGGCGGCCTCGAGCTGATCCCGGACTCGGTGCCGGTGATCGTGCAGCGAGCCGAGTGGGAGGCCGGACGCGAGCAGGCGGCGATCGAGCGGAACTTCCTGTTGCCGCGCGACTACGCCGAGCTGGGTCGCGAGCCGGTCCTGGTCGAAGGCGACCACGACCTGCTCGGCGATGGCTCGGTGCTGCTGCTCAGCACCCCCGGCCACACGCCGGGGCACATGTCGGTCCAGGTCGGCGAGCTGATCCTGGGAATCGACGTCGGGCTCTTCGCGGAGAGCCTCGACGACCTCCGCTTCCCCTCCTTCGCCGATGACTTCGAGGCGCAGCGCCGCTCCGCCGAACGACTGCGGGAGCTGCGCGAGGCCGGCCACACGGTCCGGCCCGGGCACGATCCAGACGTGCTCCAAGCCGGACCTGTGGCGATCAGCGGTTAGACGGCCTCGGAGCTGAAGACCGGCTCGGCAGCGCCCTCGGCGGCAAGCTCCTCCGCCTCGCGGACGTCGGCCGGGCGCAGCACCGTCAGGGCGATCCCGATCGCGACGGCGACCAGGCCGGCGCCGATCAGGAAGGCCAGCTGGTAGCCGCCGGTCAGCGCCGAGGCGGTCGAGTGGCCGGCGGCGGTGAGGTCGCTGGTCCGCTCGGTCGACATCGTCGCCAGCACGGCCAGACCGATCGCGCCGCCGACCTGCAGGGTCGTGTTGACCAGCCCGGAGGCGAGGCCGGCGTCGCTGGGGTCCACTCCGGACATCGCCAGGCCCATCAGGGCCGGGAACGAGAGCCCGGCGCCGCTGCCGATCAGCACCATCGCCGGCAGCACTTCGCTCCAGTAGTTGCCGTCGACCGAGATCTGCGAGAAGAGCAGCAGGCCGCCGGCGATGAAGGTCAGGCCCGGGAGCAGGGTCGCCCGCGGACCGAAGCGCAGGTTCAGTTTCGCCGAGAAGCCGAGCGAGAGGACGCCGATGATCCCGGTCACCGGCAGGAAGCCGAGGCCGACCTCGAGCGAGGTGAAGCCGAGGACTTTCTGCAGGTAGAGGGCGCCGAGGAAGAACATCCCGAACATCCCGGCGACCATCAGCGCCTGGATCGCGTTGGCGCCGCTGAGGTTGCGGGAACGGAAGATCCGCAGCGGCACCAGCGGGTTGGCGGCGCGGCTCTCACGGACGACGAAGCCGACCAGCAGGGCCGCGGCGGCGGCGCCGAAGCCGAGCGTGTGGGTCGAGCCCCAGCCGTAGTTGGCCGCCTCGACGATCGTGTAGACGCCGAGCATCAGCGAGGAGACGATCAGCAGGGCGCCGGGGACGTCGGCACCGCGGCTGAGGCCGAGGCCCTTGTCGCGGCCCAGCAGCCGGATGGCGAAGATGCCGGTGACAACTGCGATCGGCAGGTTGACGAAGAAGATCCAGTGCCAGTTGATCGCCTCGGTGAGCACGCCGCCGGCGAGCAGGCCGATCGAGCCGCCCGCGGAGGCGACGAAGCTGTAGACGCCGATCGCTTTCGCCTGTTCGGCGGGCTGGGGAAACATAGTCACGATCATTCCCAGGATCACGGCGGAGGTGAGGGCGCCGCCGACGCCTTGGACGAAGCGGGCCCCGATCAGGACCGCCTGGCTGTCCGCTACCCCGCAGAGCAGCGAGGCGAGGGTGAAGACGGTGAGGCCGGTGAGGAAGACGCTGCGGCGACCGAGCAGGTCGCCGAGCCGGCCGGCCAGCAGCAGCAGGCCGCCGAAGGCGATCAGGTAGGCGTTGACGACCCAGGCGAGGCTCGACTGCGAGAAGCCGAGGTCGGACTGGATCGAGGGCAGGGCGACGTTGACGATCGTCGCGTCGAGGACGATCATCAGCATGCCGACGCAGAGGACGATCAGCGCCGTCCAGCGCGACCGGTCGGAGTTTGGAGTGGCTTGGGCTAGGCTTTTGTTTGCAAGATGGATCATGGATGATCACTGTAGCAGTGATTATCTTGGGAGGAGTTAAGATCCTTAAGAGAAGTAGGAATATGCGATGAACCCGGCAACCGCAACTGGCTCCGTTGGCCTCCTCACCCAGCTCTCCCGCGTGATCTACCGGCGGGCGACGGAGGAGGTGATCGGCATGCGCCTCAAGCAGCTGATCGCGCTCGACCATCTGCGCGAGGAAACCTGCCTGCAGCAGGGGCTCGGGCAGATGCTGATGCTCGATCCCAACAACTGCGTGCTGCTGCTCAACGACCTCGACGAGGCCGGTTGGGTGGAGCGACGGCGCGATCCCGCCGACCGGCGGCGGCACCTGGTCGAGATCACCCCGGCGGGCCTTCGCGCCCTCGAGGAGGCCGAGGGCAAGCTGGAGTCGCTGGAGGACGAGGTACTCGGGGGGCTGACCGCGGATGAGCGGGTGCGACTGCACGACTTATTGGCAAAGGCTTTGGACGGACAGGAGGAGCAATGAGCAACGGCATCGGTGTCAGCGGCGTCGACTTCGCGACGGTCTTCGTCAAGGACTACGAGGCGGCGAAGTCGTTCTACGGCGGTGTGATCGGCCTCGAGCACTCGGCGGACTACGGGAAAATCCCCGGCGGCGAGTTTGAGACGGGCACCCTCACCCTGCAGGTGATGGACGCTGCGGCGATCGGCCAGGAGTTCACCCCCAGCGGCCATCCGATCGCCTTCCATGTCGACGACGTCGAGGTCACCCGCGGCGAACTCGAAGCGCAGGGCGTGCAGTTCCTCGCCGAGACGATGGACAGCGGCGTCTGCCACATGGCGTTCTTCAAAGACCCCGACGGCAACGCGCTGCTGCTGCACAACCGCTACGCGCCGCGGGACTAGCGGCGCCCGCCGGGCGCGACCCGGGCGTTTTCGCCGGCGGTGCGCGGGGTAGCCGGCGGCCATGAGCGAGGCGTCAGACCGGGAGCGCGAGCATCCGAAGCGGGTCTTGAGCAACCCTGTCGGCGAGCCCGACCCGACGGAGTGGCCCGATCCCTACGACCAGCGGCCCGACCCGCGTGATCCGGCGGACCCGGACGGGGAGCCCTTCGGGGAGGAGCCACACGTGCCGACCGGCGCGCAGAGCACCAGCGAGCCACATCCCTCCAAGGACCCCGAGGCGGGAGACCGCTGGGAGGCGCCGGAGCGGGACAAGCTCGACGACTGAGACCAGCCGGTCTTACTTGAACTGGAAGCTGGTCAGGTCCTGGCTGAAGGTCGGGTTGAAGACGATCTTGTCGAGGTCGATCGCGCTGGAGACGAAGGTCGCGGCAGTTGCCGTCCCGTAGGGGATCCAAGGAGCTTGTTCCATGAATTCGCGGTCGAGGTCGGCGTAGGCGGCTTCCGACTTCGGGTCGAGCGGCTGTTCGGAAAGGCGTTCGATCTGGGCGTTCAGCTTCGGATCGGCGAAGCGGCCGAGGTTGGAGGCGTCGGTCGGGGTGATGGCGGCTTCGGAGAGCAGCGGCTGGAAGAAGTCGTTCGGGTGCGGATAGTCCTGGAACCAGCTCGCGTAGCCGACGTCGAGGTCGGGGGTCGAGGCGTTGCCGATCACCGAGAAGTAGTTGTCGGGGTTGAGGACCTTCAGCTTCGCTTCGAGGCCGATTTCGTCGAGCGCGCCGGCGACGTATTCGGCGGCTTCGTTGTTGGGGCTTTCGTTGTCGCTCCAGACGGTGACCTGGCGGTCGCTCGGGTCGGCTTCGGCGATCAGCTTCTTCGCCTTGGCGACGCTGTAGGGGTAGAGGTCGAATTTCTCGTAGCCGGGCATTCCCGGCGGCAGGATCTGCTCGGTGGCGGCCAGCTGGCCGGCGTAGATCCGTTCCAAGGCTTCGCGGTTGATCGCGTAGTTGGCGGCCTGGCGGACCTTGACGTCGTTGAACGGCGGCTCGCTCGCGCCCAGCCAGAAGAAGTAGGTGCTGTTGGTGTCCTCGACGCGGAACTGCTTGCCGTCGAAGCGGGACTTCACCTCCGCATAGCGGTCGGCGGGCGGGGCGTTCTGCATCCAGTCGCTGCGGCCCTGTTCGACGTCGTTGACCTGGGTCGAGCCGTTGCGGACCACCGTGAACTGGATCTCGTCGACGTGGCCGCTGGGGATTTCCGGCATCAGCGCGGCGTTGGTCGTCTTCCAGACCGGGTTGCGGGCGTATTCCCAGCCGCGGCCGGGCTTCGAGCTGGTGATCACGTAGGGGCCGGTCGCCGGCGGCGGGTCGGCGGAGAGGTCGCGGGCGGGCGTTCCGGCGGGGAGCAGGGCGACGTAGGGCATCGCCAGCTCGTCGGTGAAGGTGCTGCGCGGGCTGGCGAGGCGGATGACGATTTCGCCGCTGGCATCGTCGGCCTCGATGCCGGGGATGCCGCCCTGCTTCGTTTCCGCGAACTTTTCGGCGCCGACGATGTCGGTGTAGAAGGGGGAGCCGCCGGAGTTGACCTTGAAGAGCCGTTCGACCGCGGCGGGGAAGTCGGAGGCCTTGACGGGCCTGCCGTTGGAGTACTTCAGCCCCTTGCGGAGGGTGAGCGTGTAGGTGCGGCCGCCGTCACTGATCTTCGGCATCGAGCGGGCGAGGCCGGGGATCACCTGGCTGCCGGCCTTGCCGCTGGCGTGGGCGTAGGTGAGCAAGGGGATGTAGGTGTCGTACATCGCGTTCCAGCCTTCAGCGCTCTGCGAGAGAGCCGGGTCCAGGTAATCGGGGAAGGCAGCCGCCGAGGCGGTCAGCGTCCCACCCTCCTTGCCACCGGATTTGCCGCAGGCGGACAGGCCGAAGAGAGCCAAGAGGGCGACGAGCGCAAGGGCGACTGGACGGATTGCGGAGGACACGCCTCCCCGGAATCGGCGCAAGCCGGCCCGAGCTTGAATCCTGGGCGCTCAGACATGCGGCCAGTCACCGCACCGGGGCGACCGCCTCAAGCGATCAAGCGCTCCGTTTTCGAATCCGGTTCCGCTTCGAAGAAGCAGTCGAGAACACGGCCGAAGAGCTCCTCGCCCGGGTCGGCCAGCGCGAACAGCGTCATCGAGGAGCGCAGCTTCACCGCGTCGATCCCGCCGAGGATCTCTTCGGCCGGGCGGTCGCGGTGGCGCAGCAGGGCGCGGGCGCAGTCGCGCAGGCGAGCGCCAAGGACGGGATGCGCCAGGTAGGCGCGCGCCTCGTCCAGCGAGGCGATCGCGTAGCGGCGCGACATCTGGCTTTGCCCCAGGCCGGCGACCTGCGGGAAGACGAACCAGATCCAGTGGCTGGTCTTGCGACCGGCGAGGAGCTCGGCGAGGGCGCGCTCGTAGACGCCGCCGGCCTGGGCGTCGAGGAAGCGCTGGAGGTCGGGCGTTGACGTCGTCACGAGACCGAAATCGACTCGATCGCCTTCTGCAGGGATTCGGTCGCTCGCTCGCGGTCGTCGCCCATGCCGACCATCAGGTTCACCCCGAAGCCCCCGATCAAGGACGTGGACCCCTCGTCGGGACCGAAGACACCGCCTGCTTGGAGGAGCACGAAACCGTGAGTGGCGCTGAGGAACTGGCTGGCGGAGATGACGGGATCGATCGGGTCCAGGCGCCCTGACTCGGTGACGCGCCGCATCGCGTTGACGAGGACGTCGACGGAGCGCTGCGCCTGCGGGGTGTTGGCGATCGAGCCGGCGAGCGCGACTTCGAGACCGGCGTGGTGCCGCAGGTCGCCGCCGCTGAGGCCGAACATCAGGCGGTAGAGGTGCGGATGTGCGAGCGCCCACTCGCCATAGGTCCACCCCTTGGCGAAGAAGTCTGCAACCGGGTCCTCGGTCTCCTCGACCGCGGCGACGTATCTGGCGAACTCGTCGAAGCCGTCGGCGACGAGGGCGTCGAACAGTCCCGGCATGCCGCCGAAGAGGGTGTAGAGCGACTGGGTCGAGGTACCGGCCTGCGCCGTCAGCGAGCGGGCGCGCAGCGCCTCGGGACCTGACTCTTCGACCTTCTCCCGGGCCAGTTGGAGAAGTTTCCCCCTCAATGGCAAAACCGCTGTAATCTCCATATAACAATGTTACAACGACGTTCCACGGACACGTCGTACGACGTGATCGTCGTCGGCGCCCGTTGCGCCGGCTCGCCCCTGGCGACGATGCTCGCCCGCCGCGGGCTGCGGGTCTGCCTGCTCGACCGCGCCGACTTCCCCAGCGACAGTCCCTCCACGCACGGGATCCAGCCGCCCGGGGTGAAGGTCCTTGCCGAGCTGGGTGTCCTCGACCAGCTGCTCGAGGCTGCGCCGGCAATTGAGAAGGGCTTCCTGGCTCTCGACGACCATCGGATTGAGCAGGGCGGCATGGTGGAGCTCCTCGGTGCGCCGATGGTCAACGCCCGGCGGGTAACCCTCGACGCGATCCTGGTCGAGGCGGCGGTCGGCGCTGGCGCCGAGCTGCGGACCAAAACCGCCGTCACCGGCCTGATCCGCTCGGGGTCTCGCATCGTCGGCGTCGAGACTCCGGCCGGCCCGCTGCGAGCGCCGCTGGTTGTCGGCGCCGACGGGGCCCGCTCGACGATCGCCCGGCTCGTCGGCGCGCCGGAGTACCACCGCACGGCGCCGCGGCGGGCCTTCCTCTGGTCCTATTACGAGGGGGTCGAGGTCGATCAGGCGCAGGTTTGGATCGGCAACATTGAGGACAATGGCTTCCTGGCCAGCCCCACCGACGGGGGTCTGTTCCTTGCCGCCTTCGTAACGCCGATCGAGCGGCGTGACGAGTTGCGTGCGGATCGAAGCGGTGCCTTCGAGGACGGCATCCGGTGCTGGCCGGAGCTCGGCGAGGCGGTCTCCAAAGGACGCCGGGTCGCCCCCGTGCAGCTGGGCACGGCTTCTTCCGCCAGGCCGTCGGGCCCGGCTGGGCCTTGGTCGGCGACGCCGGCCACTTCAAGGACCCCACCCCCGGCCAGGGCATCTCCGACGCCCTCCACCAAGTGGCGACCCTGACGCCGGCGATCGAGCGTGTCCTCGGCGGCGGCGAAGGCGAAGGTCCGCTGCGCGCCTGGTGGCGCCGCCGCGACCGCGAGTCGCTCGCCATGTACTGGTTCGCCAAGGAGATGGGCGATTCCAACTGGGCCCCCCTTCTCAGTGAGACCTTCAACTCTCGCTTCGCCTCCGACCCCGAGGTCGTCGTCCGCTTTCTCCGCGTACTCGGCCGCGACCTGCCACCCTCCCAGCTGCTGAGCGCCGGTGAAGTCGCTTCCGTGGTCGCCGAGACGTTCCGGAACAATCCGGGAAAGCGACGCCGAGTTGTCGGCGAGGCATCCCGGATCGGAATCGAGGAAATGCGCCGCACCGCCCTACGCGCTTCGGGGTTGCGTCGCCCCCGCTAACCGGCGGGATCGCCCGGGGCACATTCGATCTACCGATAGTCAGATGGCCACCTCCACCTGGGCTTCGTCATGGGCGTCGTCGAGCAGGTGAGCCAGCGCCGTCAACTGGAGGAGTCGAGAGCCAAACATCACACGACTTGCGTCGGCCGAAGCCGGTGCGCTATACCACCCCACATCCGCAATGCCCGGCAAAGTGCAGCGATGCGATCACATCCGCCCCGTCGACAGACCGTTCGTCTTACCAGTGCGCTAGCCGGATCTGTCACCCTGGTAGCCGCCTCCACTCTCGCCCTCGTCAAGGCCATCTCGCCGACGAGCGGGGTGATAATCGTGCTTCTTGCGGTCATGGTCATCCTGATCGGTGCTAGGGAGTTCTTCGCGCACCGCGAGGCCAGCAAGAGCAAACAGCAAGACCGCGATACCGCCTTACGGTGTCCTCCTCTCCCGGTTCGGGATGCTGATCCATTCGCTTTGGGGGTGACTCCCTCGGAGATAGCAGATCAATATCGCGGGGCATCCAAGCGTCCGCCCTATGTCACCCGAGATATCGACGTCGAGCTCGACCGCCTACTTCGAGACAACCCGTTCGTGGCGATCGTTGGGCCATCCAAGGCAGGTAAGTCTCGAACGGCCTTCGAGGCGGTCAGCCGTATATATCCGAACCGCCTGCTGGTCGCACCTGAGCTCCCGACCCTGCAGCGTGAGGATATGTCGCGGTCTATCGCGGACTATGTCGCATCCAGCACCACCGAAATAGTCATCTGGCTAGATGATCTTCAGGAGTTTTTGCGTACTCGCTCGCTCGCCAGCCATGACATGAACTCGTGGCGATCGGAATTCCCCAGGGTGGTGGTCGTCGCAACCATTCGGGATAGCGAACTCTCGACGCTCCGTGCCTCGCAGAGCGTTGGGGTTAATGTCGAGCGACTGATAGATTTGGCGAAGTTGGTGCCTCTTCCTCCTCTCTTTTCGGAGGGGGAGATGGCGGACGCGAAAACCGTCTATCCCAGTGAGGATTTTCGTGACGGCATCGGGGTCCACATGGTGGCCGGCCAACAGCTCGTCGAGCGACTCGTCTCCGCTCGCGGAGACCATCCACTGGGCTTTGCGGTGACCGCCGCTGCGATCGATCGAAAGCGGGCCGGCGTCCGAGGCCCCGCTTCGCCTAACGAGCTGGCGGGGTTGGGCCGAGAGTATTTCGAGCAGCTGCGTCCCCGTTCCGATTATGATCCTCGGTTGGCAGAGCAGGCTGTGGAGTGGGCAGCCGACCCCGTCATTCAGGACATCGGCCTCCTCCTCTCCAAAGACGAAGGTCGTTACGAACCCTTCGATTACGTCATCGCCTACCGAGATGGGGAGGTTGGGGGTGGTATCGGAGCGTCATCGATTCCCTTGGCCACGTGGAATGCCCTCGTTTCTCAGCACTCGGGATGGACGCTTCGATCGATCGGTTTCTCCGCGATGGCACACGAGGAGCCATCCGTCGCAAAGAGAGCCTTTTCCCGCCTCATGGGCGACCCCGATGCACATGTGGCGGCCCATGGCATTTTCGACTTAGCCGACGTTCACTGGCACCTCGGGGAGGTAAAGGAAGCATCGAAGCTCTACAGGGATGCTTGCGACTGCGGCTATGACTGCGTTACCGCGAAAGCGTACTACTGCTACGCCGTATCTATCCCGGGAGGTGACGAGGACACCGAGCCTTGGTACAGGAAAGCACTTGAGTTTCCGAAATCACCGACCTACCCAAAGGCCCTCGTCAACCTCGGACTCCTGCTCAGGTCGAAGTCGGGGGTGAGGAACAGGCGTTTCGACGGCGGGGTCCGCTTCGGGAAGACCGACCGAACGAAGCTAACCGAGCGAGACCACGAACTCGAGGCGGAGGCACAGAAGCTATTCGAAGAGGCGGTGGACTCGCACGACGCAGAAGCCAGAGCCAACGGCGGCAACGCTCTGGGAGTGCTGTTCGCGAGCCGGGGCGAGCTGGCCGCTGCGGAGGAGGCACTCAGGAAGGGTGCCGAGGCGGGCAACGAACATGCGAGAGCCTGGCGGATCGATGTGATCGGACGCGACGCCGAGCGCCGGCCGGAAGCCTGGATACTTTTGGCCGACGCTGAAGCCGAAGCGGTGAGCGGCGAAGGAATGGCCTACCTCAACTTCGTCGCAGCCCGACTGGCGGAACGGGAAGGTGACGCCGTTGAAGTTCGCCGGCGGCTAGAGCACCTCCTCGACGAACAATCGTCCTATTGGGAACAGGCCGCCGTCTCACTTTCAGGTATCTACATGGAAACAGAGGGCGACGATATGAAGGCCCGTGCGCTGCTGCAGCGGGTCGCCGACGCGAACGGATTCCACGCGGAAGAGGCGCGCAAAAGGCTCGAGAGGCTCAGTAAGCGCTGATCGACACGCCGAACCACTCCGAGGAAGCGGGAGCGACGGGACTCGAACCCGCGACCTCCGGCGTGACAGGCCGGCGCTCTAACCAACTGAGCTACGCCCCCGAGAGTGGTGCTCGGATGGGCCGTGGGAGTGGCCCGGGGACGCAACGCTAGCGTATTGGGGAGGGCGGTGCGGGGGCTGGATTCGGCTTGGCTTCGGGGCTTGCGGCCTCGATGATCGAGGGGCAGCCGCCGCCCTCGCAGCAGGACTCGATCTTCTGGCGGCAGTCGGCGCACCACCAGGCGGAGCGCATCCAGAAGAGGCAGTGGGCGTTGCCGGTGAGGGCGCAGATCATCGGGCGATTGTGGCGCTGGGGTCGGCGGGGATAATCGGGGCGATGGGGTCGGAGATCGCGACGATTGGGGTCTATGGGTTCGACCGGGAATCGTTCCTGGCGACGCTTGCGGGCGCCGGGGTCGAGCTCATCCTCGACGTGCGGCAGCGGCGCGGCGTGCGCGGCAGTGAGTACGCCTGGGCGAACGCGAAGCGGCTGGAAGCGGCGTTGGCCGAGGCCGGGATCGGCTACTCGCACCTGCCGGAGCTGGCGCCGACCACGGAGCTGCGCCAGCTCCAGTACGAGGAGGACGCGCGCCGCGGCGAGGGCAAACGGTCGCGCAGCGTGCTGGCACCCGAGTACGTGCGGCGCTACGAAGAGGAGATCCTCGCCGCGGTCGACCTGGGGCCGATCGTCGCCTGGGTCGGCTCGAAGAAGGCGGCGCTGCTCTGTGTCGAGCGGGACCCGGAGGCCTGCCACCGCTCGCTGGTCGCGGCGCGGTTCGCCCGGGAGCTCGACTTCGCGGTCGAGGACCTGCGACCCGAGGGCGACTAGCTGGCCGCGAGCTCGGCGCGGGCGGCGCGGGAGAGCTCCGGGACCAGCTGCGGTGCCTCGGTCGAGGCGATCTCCTGCAGCAGCTCCCGCATCTGCGCGATGCGCTCGGAGCCGTACTGCTCCGCCCAGCGCGCTTCGATCCTGGTGAAGAGGCCGTAGCCGACCCGCTGCGCCTCTTCGCCCTTGGCGGTGAGGCTGATCAGCTTGGCGCGGCGGTCCTCGGGGTCGGGGATCCGCTCGACGTAGCCGAGCCGAGCCAGCTCGTCGACGATCTCCCCCGCCGACTGCTTGGTGATGCCGGCCAGGGTCGCCAGCTCGGTGAGGCGCATCCCATCCTCACGGACGAAGCGGAAGACGCAGCCGTGGGTGGGGCGCAGCTCGGCGTAGCCGGCGGCCTCGAGCTCGGTGCGGAACTCGGCCAGCAGCGCCTCGAAGACGATGTCGAGGAGGCCCGAGAGCGGGACTCGAGTGACGGCGGTGTCGGTAGCTGGCGTCATTTAGTCAGGAGACCTGATAAGTTCGCCTGGTCAGGTGTCCTGACAAGGCTTCCTGACGAAGTGTACCCGACGCATTGGAGCCCCAGATGACCTCCACTCCCGACACTCCCACGAGCAACCGTAAGTGGTGGACCCTTGGCGCGGTCTGCGTCGCCACCTTCATGCTGCTGCTCGACATCACCGTGGTCAACACGGCGCTGCCCGACATCCAGAAGGACCTCGGCGGCAGTTTCACCGACCTGCAGTGGGTGATCGACGCCTACGCCCTCTCGCTGGCGGCGCTCGTCCTCACCGCCGGCTCGCTCGCCGACCGGCTCGGCCGCCGCCGCGTCTTCGCGATCGGCCTGGGGATCTTCTCCGCCGCCTCGCTGCTCTGCGGCCTCTCCCCCGACCCGACCTTCCTCAACCTCGCCCGCGGCCTGCAGGGCATCGGCGGCGCGGTGATGTTCGCCGTCTCCCTGGCCCTGGTCGCCCAGGAGTTCCCGAGTGGCCCCGAACGCGGCATGGCGATGGGCGTCTACGGAGCGACGATCGGCGTTGCCGTGGCCGTCGGGCCGCTGGTCGGCGGCCTGCTCACCGACGGCTTCGGCTGGCAGTCGGTCTTCCTGATCAACGTCCCGATCGGCCTGGCCGCGATCGTCATCACCTACTGGAAGCTGGCCGAGTCCCGCGACCCCAACGCGACCCGGATCGACTGGGGCGGCCTCGTCACCTTCTCGGTCGCGCTCTTCCTGCTGGTCCTGGCGCTGGTCCGCGGCAACGACGAGGGTTGGGGCAGCACCGTGATCGTCTCCCTGTTCGCCGGCGCCGCGGTACTGCTGGCGGCCTTCGTGGCGATCGAGCTGCGGGTGCGGCAGCCGATGCTGCCGCTCTCCTTCTTCCGCCGCCGCGCCTTCACCGGCGTGCAGCTGGCCGCATTCGCGGTCTCCGGCTCTATGTTCGCGCTCTTCCTCTACCTGACGCTCTACCTGCAGAGCTTCCTCGGCCTCTCGCCGATCGAAGCGGGGGTGCGATATCTGCCGATCACCGTCGGCTCCTTTCTCGTCGCGCCGATCGCCGGGATGGCGCTGGCCAAGGTCCAGGCTCGCTACCTGATGAGCGCCGGCCTCGCCCTCACGGGCGCTGGCCTGCTGGCGATGGGCGGCCTCGGCGTCAACTCGGAGTGGACGGCGCTGCTGCTCGGCTTCATCGTCAGCGGCATCGGCGTCGGCCTGCTGAATCCGGTGATCGCCGACGTCGCCCTCAGCGTCGTGCCGAAAGAGCAGAGCGGCATGGCGGCCGGGATCAACGACACCTTCCGCCAGGTCGGGATCGCGGTCGGGATCGCCGCTTGGGGAGCGATCTTCCTCGGCGTCGGTGCCTCCAAGGTGCAGGAGGTGGCGCCCAACGTCGGCCACGAGCAGGCTCGGGAACTGGTCGAAGCGACCTCCTCGCGGGCGCTCCCGCAGGCGCTCTCCTCGCTGCCGGCCGGCAGCCGCGAGCTGACCCGCAATGCCGCCGAACAGGGCTTCATCCACGGCCTCAACGCGATCCTCCTGATCGGGGCGCTGCTCTCCTTCGCCGGCGCCGTCTTCTCCCTCTGGCTCGTCCGCGAGAGCGACATCGAGCGGGAGACCCTGGTCGACACCGATTTCGAGGCCGAGCCGGAGCCGGCGAGAGCCTGAGCCTCACGCGTCTGCATTTACTCCCCCTATAGGTGCGTAAGTGCAGACGCGTCGCGGGGCGCGTGGTGAATAGGCTGGCGACGTGAGGTTGGTGACCTTCGACGCGGGGGACGGAGCGCGAGCCGGGGTGCTCGAGGGCGACCGGGTCCTCGATGCCTGGGCGCTGCTCGGGGAGCCGCACCGGGGCGGCCTGCGGGAGCTGCTGGCAGCCGGGCGGGTCGATGACCTGCGCGGGCGGCTGGGCGACTCCGGGGCCCCCTCCCACCCCCTCGCCGCGGTCTCCCTGCGGGCGCCGATCACCGACCCGGAGAAGATCGTCTGCATCGGGCTCAACTACGGCAAGCACGCGGCCGAGGGCGGCATGGAGCCGCCGCCGGCGCCGACGATCTTCGGCAAGTACCGCAACGCCCTCGCCGCGCCCGGCGCCACGGTGACGCTGCCGGCCAACAGCCGTAAGGTCGACTACGAGGCCGAGGTCGCCTTCGTCGTCGGCCGCCGCGCCAAGCAAGTGAGCGAGGCCGAGGCCCTCGATTACGTGGCCGGCTACACGCTGCTCAACGACCTCTCCGCCCGCGACCTGCAGTTCTCCACCCCGCAGTGGATGTCCGGCAAGGTCTTCGACGGCTCCGCGCCCTGCGGGCCGGCGCTGGTGACTCCCGACGAGGCGGGCCCGGCCGACGCGATCGGGATCCGCCTCACCCTCAACGGCGAGGAGATGCAGAGCGCCACCACCGCCGACCTGATCTTCAGCATCCCGGCGCTGCTCTCCCACCTTTCGGAGCTGATGACGCTGGAGCCCGGCGACATCGTCTCCACCGGGACGCCGGAGGGCGTCGGCAGCGTCCGCGACCCGCGCGTCTGGCTCGCCGACGGCGACGAGATCGTGATCGAGTCGCCCACCCTGGGCCGGCTGCAGACGCGCATCGCGGTTTGAACCACAAGGGCTGAGGAAGACGCCGAGGGGCGGGTCAGGGCCGCTGCACGGTCAGCGTGAACCTGCGCCCCGGGTGACCGAGCGGGAGGACCGCGACGCGCAGTCGCGGCTGGCCGCAGACGGTGAAGTCGAGGCGGTGGTTGAAGGAGACGCCCTCGCGGGAGCTGCGCAGGACCTTGCCGGATTCGTTGCGGATCGCCAGCTCGTAGCCGAGCGCGCGGTCGCCGGCCGGGCCGATGCTGACCATCCCGTCGAAGGGCGTCGGGATCCGCTCGACCAGGACGCCGTGGCGCGGCACCCGGCCGCTGATCGTGAAGGCGTGGCGGCCCATCCAGGGGCGCAGCACGTCCTGCCGGAGCGCCGCCAGTGAGGCGGCGTTGGGCCTGAGCGCAGGCGCCCAGGCCCAACGCACAGCCGCATCGGGGAAGCGATTGAAGGCGAAGGCCTCCGCGAAGGCCTCGCCGGGGTCCTCGTAGTAGTGGGTCCCCTCGTCGCCGGGGAAGTAATGACCGGAGCGATGGCCCTGGCAGACGCGCGCGACGCTGGCCCAGCGCTCGGTCCCCCAGTCGATCGCCGCCGGGAAGGGCGAGGGCAGCTGACGGTGCTGGGCGACGTGGTGGCCGTACTCGTGGGCGAGGACGAATTCGCGGTTGGCCGTGTCCGGGGCGTCTTCCTCGTCGCCGCTGATGACGATTTTGTCTTCGCCGCCGTAGTAGCAGGACTGGGCCTCGAAGCCGCAGTCGAAGCCGAGTTGGAAGGGCGTGTCGATCTGCACGGTGAGCAGGGTCACCTCGGGGCCGTGGATGAAGGTGCCGATCGTGTTGGCGATCCGCTGCGGGTCGGCGGCCGTGCAGCTTTCTTCGCAGGCCGCGGTGACGGTGATCGCGACCGTGGCGCCGCTGCTGTCGTTGATCGGGTAGCGGGCGGCTTCCCCGCTGGCGGCGATCCGCGCCGAGGTGCGGCTGGGTGCGGCGATGACGGTGTCGCGCAGCGGCGACACCGGGTGCGGCACTTGGAACAACCCCGCCTCCACCGGCAGCGGCAGGCGCTCGATTGCCGCCGCCGGGTGGAGGTGCTGCCCATTCGCTCGTGCCGCACCCGGCTCGCGCGCCCCCACGGCGGCCGGAGCCGCGAGGAGGAAGATCATGGCTATGCCCGCAAGCGCCCCCGCCGGGCGCCTGCTCAAGGGCCTCCCGGTCTTATCTCGTCGGCTTTGGGAGCGAGCCTTGCCGAGAGCGGCCGGTGCGCTGGCCGAGCCCGGCCGACGACCGCACCGCTGCTGGAGGTGCGAGCCCGGCTCGCGGACCATTGCGTCCGGTAGGGAGTGAAGTCGAGGAGCGCATCCCAGGTGCTGGTGCCGATCCGCCCGTCGGCGGCGAGGCCGTGCTCTTCCTGGAAGGTCTTGGTGGCGGCGACGGTCAGCTTGCCGTAGAGGCCGGTGACCGGGAGCTCGGCGCCGGCCCCGATCAGCCGCTCCTGCGCCCAGACGACCAGGTCGCCCTTGCTGCCACGCTTCAGCAGGGGGTGGGTGACTTCGGGGCGGTAACCGCTGACGGGCCGGGCGGCGCGGTGGGCGCCCAGCGCTCCCCACTCGCTGCCGCTGGTCTCCTGCCAGCTCCACCAGCTCGACGGCAGACCGCCGTAGCTGGCGGCGAAGCGGCGGAAGAGGCGCAGGGCGGTGTCGCTCGGCGCTTCGTAGGTCTGCCCGATCGGGTAGATCGGGTGTCCCCAGATGCGATTGAAGAGGTAGGTGTGCTCGTAGACGCCGCGGACCGAGGTGCCGATCGTCTTCCAGTACATCTGCGGCTGGTTGTACTGGGCGCCGCCGGGGCCGAGGAAGACCGAGTACGGGAAGGCCGGGTGGTAATCGACGTAGGGGAAGCCGGCGAGGGAGACCGGGAAGGTCTTGCCGATCGCGGCGCGCAGGGTGCGGACGTAGAGGTCGGCGCCGGCGTACTTGCCTTCATAGTCGCCCTCCGCGTCGATCACCAGGCAGTCGGCGCCCTTCTTGACGGCGCCGATGCCGACGCGCGCCTCGGCGACCGGCGCGTCGCCGTAGACGAACTGCCAGGCGCAGACGTCGAGGCCCCCACGGTGCAGGGCTCGCACCAGGCCCGGCGTGAACTGGCCCCAGACGGCGGCGCCGTCACCCGCCTTTATGTAGACGGTGCCGATCCCGTGGCGCCGGGCGCGGGCGACGATCGCGGTGCTGCTGCCGCCCTCGGACCGGCTCACGTACCAGACCCACATTCCCTGGCGATCGAAGGGCGAGTTGCCGAGCGTCGGACCCGCTTCCACCCCGGTCGCCCCGCCGGTCTCGGCGGCAACGGAGGGTGGAGATGTGGCGTGCGTCGCCATCAGGGCCAAGACCGCCAGGAGCACGAGCGACGCCGGTCGCCACGGAGTGCTGCTGGTCCTCACGACTGCTTTGAACACCGTACCTCCCATGCGGCTGCGGTGGGGAACGCTACCCCCCATTCGGGTACCGGAACCGGATGACGTTTCCGATGCAACCGATCGGCGCTGCGCTTCGTAGTGGATTGCCGATGAGGATCGCGATCGTCGGCACGGGCATCTCCGGGCTCACCGCCGCCCACCTGCTCCACCGCGAGCACGACGTCGTCGTCTACGAGGCGGACGAGCGGCTCGGCGGCCACTCGCACACGGTCGCGGTCGAGGACGGCGAGGAGCGGCACTGGATCGACACCGGCTTCATCGTCTTCAACGACCGCAACTACCCGAACTTCGAACGGCTGCTCGACGAGCTCGGGGTGGCGAGCCAGGCCTCGCACATGGGCTTCTCGGTCTCCGACGGGCGCGGCGGCTTCGAGTACTCGGGGACGCCGTGGGGCCTCTTCGCCCGCCGCTCGCACCTGGTCAGCCCCACCTTCCTCGGCATGCTCCGCGACTGGCGCCGCTTCAACCGCGAGGCGCGCGAGCTGATCGGGATGAACGGCACCGCCCCCTCGCTCGGGCACTGGCTCGAGCAGCGCGGCTTCTCCCGGCACTTCGTCGAGCGGTTGATCGTGCCGCAGGCGAGCGCGGTCTGGTCTGCGGACCCGGAGCAGATGTGGAGCTTCCCGGCCAGCTTCATGGCCGAGTTCTTCGAGAACCACGGCATGTACAGCCTCCGCGACCGGCCGCGCTGGCGGACGGTCGCGGGTGGGTCGCGGCGCTACGTCGAGGCGATCTCGGCCCCCTGGCGCGATCGGGTGCGGCTGGCGGCGCCGGTGCGACGGATCGAGCGGCTGCCCGACCGGGTACTTGTCGAGGCAGATGGCTGCGAGACGGAGGAGTTCGACGAGGTGGTGATCGCCGCCCACTCCAACCAGGCGCTGGCGATGCTGGCCGACCCCAGCGAGCCCGAGCTGGAGATCCTCGGCGCGATCCCCTATCAGCGCAACGAAGCCCTGCTACACACCGACACCTCGCTGCTGCCGCGGCGGCGGGCCGCCTGGTCGAGCTGGAACTTCCACCTCAGCGAGGAGCCGCCGGGGCGGACCACCGTCACCTACTGGATGAACAACCTGCAGCGCCTGCGTGCCAACCGCGAGCTCCTCCTGACGCTGAACCGCGCCGACGCGGTCGACCCGGAGACGGTGCTCGGCGCCTTCAGCTACGACCATCCCGTCTACACCCGTGAGGGCGTCGCCGCCCAGGCCAAGCACGCCGAGATCAGCGGCCCCCGCCGCACCCACTACTGCGGCGCCTACTGGGGCTGGGGCTTCCACGAGGACGGCGTCGTCAGCGCCCTGCGCGCCTGCCGTCCCCTGCTCACCGCGGACGTGTCTGAGCTTCAGGGCTCCTATGCATCCCAAAGCTCAGACACGTCCGAGGGGGAGGCGGTGGCGGCTTGACGGGCTCGGCGCTCTATGAGGGTTGGGTGCGGCACCGGCGCTTCGAGCCGGTTGCGCACGAGTTCCGCTACCGGCATTGGCTGATGTACCTCGACCTGGAAGAGGTACCGGGGGTGCTCGACCCCTTTCCGCTCTTCTCGGCGCGGCGGGCGGCGCCGGCGCGGTTTCGCCGCGAGGACTTCATGGGCGAGCCGACGCGGCCGCTGGCCGAGTGCGCTCGCGACGCGGTCGAGGCGGAGACTGGGCGGCGGCCCGCCGGGCCCGTCCGCCTGCTCGCCGGGCTGCGCCAGCTCGGCCACAGCTTCAACCCGGTCAGCTTCTACTACTGCTTCGACGACGCCGAAAAAGTCGAGGCGATCGTCGCCGACGTCAATAACATCCCTTGGGGAGAGCGCCACGCTTACGTCCTCGCCCGCGGAGAGGCGAAGGGACCGGTGCTGAGCGACGAACTCGACAAGACGCTCCACGTCTCCCCGCTGATGGGGATGGATCAGACCTACGCCTTCCGAGCGACCGAGCCGGGGGCGCGGCTGACTGTCCAGATCGAGTCGCGGCCGCGCCGCGACGAGGGCGCGCCGGTTGGCGATCCCCGTCAAGACGGCGGCGGGCGCAAGGCCTTCGACGCCACCCTCTCGTTGCGCCGCCGCGAGCTCAGCCGGGCGCTGCTGCTGCGGATGCTGGCCCGCCAGCCGGCGACCTCGCTGCAGGTGGTGGCGCGGATCTACGGGCAGGCGCTGCGGTTGCGGCTGAAGGGCGCCCGCTACTTCCCGCACCCGCGGGGCGGCCGGCCGCGGGGGTTCGTCTCACCGTGAGCGGAGGGCTCGCCGGCGCCACGGTACGGGCCGCCCTGCGCCGCCTCGACGCCGGCCGGCTGGAGGTCGTCGATCGTGGCCGCCGGATCGCCTTCGGCCCCCCGGTCGCCGACCTCAAAGCGACTGTCACCGTCAACGATCCGGCGGCCTGGCGCGGTCCCCTTCACGGCAGCCTCGGCCTGGGCGAGGCCTATGTCGACGGGGCCTGGGATACCGACGATCTCGTCGCGCTGATCCGCATCGCGGCTCGCGAGCTGCGCGACCTCGACGGCCTCCGTGGCGCCGTTGCTCGCCCGCGCGGACTGCTGCACCGGGTGGCCCGAGCGGTCCCGGCCAGCACTCGCAAGCGGGCGAGGGAGAACATCTCCGCCCACTACGACCTCGGCAACGAGCTCTTCGCTTCCTTCCTGGACGAACGGATGATGTATTCGTGCGCCTA
This sequence comes from Solirubrobacterales bacterium, assembly GCA_040510155.1. Classification (GTDB taxonomy): domain Bacteria; phylum Actinomycetota; class Thermoleophilia; order Solirubrobacterales; family 70-9; genus VAYN01. The sequence continues at coordinate 32,530 of JBEVJP010000032.1, forward strand.
CTTCCCGGATCCGGGGGCGACTCTCGAGCAGGCGCAGCTGGAGAAGCTGGAGCGGATCTGCGAGCAGCTGCGGCTGGGGCCGGATACCCACCTGCTGGAGATCGGCAGCGGCTGGGGTGGGCTGGCGGTGCACGCCGCGACGACCCGAGGCTGCCGGGTGACGACGACGACGATCTCCCGCGAGCAGCACGAGCTGGCGCGGCGACGCGTCCGCGAAGCCGGGCTGGAGGACCGGGTGACGGTGCTGCTGCGGGACTACCGCGACCTCGAGGGCAGCTTCGACCGGCTGGTCTCGATCGAGATGATCGAGGCGGTCGGCTGGCGCGACTTCGACCTCTTCTTCCGTCGCTGCTCGCAGCTGCTTGCCCCCGACGGGCTGATGCTGCTGCAGGCGATCACGATCGACGACCGGCTCTACGAGGCCGAGAAGGGGATGCGCAGCTTCGCCAACGTCCATGTCTTCCCCGGCGGCTGCCTGCCGTCCAATCAGCTGATCGCCGACTGCCTGGCGCGCTCCACCGACATGCGCCAGATCTGGGCCGAGGACATCACCAGCCACTATCCGCCGACGCTCGCCGCCTGGCGAGAGCGCTTCCACTCCGCATGGGACCGCCTGCGCGGCGACGGCTACGACGAGCGCTTCCGCCGCCTCTGGGACTTCTACCTCTGCTCTTCGGAGGCGGGCTTCCGCGAGGGGCGGATCGGCGACGTGCAGCTGCTCTTCGCGAAGCCGCGATGGCCCTGAGGGAGCGCGAATGGTCTTGAGGGAGGGCAGCGGCGAGCCGCTGCTTTTGATCCACGGGCTGGGTGGCACGGCGGCGATCTGGGAGCCGGTCGTCGACCTGCTGACGGCCGAGCGCGAGGTGACGGTTCTCGACATGCCCGGCTTCGGGAAGGCGCCGCCATTGCCCGAGGGAATCGAGCCGACAGCCGCCAACCTGGCGGCAGCGCTGCACGAGCGCTGCGAGGAGCTCGGCATCGAGCGACCCCACGTCGCCGGCAACTCGCTGGGCGGCTGGGTGGCGCTGGAGATGGGCCGGCGCGGCTGGGCCGCGAGCGTGACCGCGATCTCCCCCGCCGGGCTCTGGTCGCGGCCGCTGGGAGCGGCGCCGGCACGCAGCGGCCGGATGCTGCTGCGCGGCTCACCCTGGGTGAAGCTGGCGCGACCGCTGCTGGTTCCCGCCTTCCGCCTGGCCGGGGCGCGGCGTCTCGCCTTCCAGTCGATCGCCGCTCACCCCGAGCGGATCCCGCCGGCAGCGGCGCGCGAGCTGGTCCTCGGCTGGCTCGACGGCGAGGGCTACGACGCCGCCAACCGGGCGATGCGCGAGCACGTCTTCGACCCGGCCGGGTACCCCGGCGACGTGCCGGTGACGATCGCCTGGTGCGAACGCGACCAACTGGTCGGCCCGCCCCGACCCGAGCGGCGCCCGGCCGGCGCCCGCTTCCTCGTCCTCTCCGGCGTCGGCCACACGCCGACCTGGGACGACCCGGAGCTCGTCGCCCGCACTTTGCTGGATGGCAGCGCCGTCCCCGCCCGACGTGTCTGAGCTGAAGGGCGCTATATGACCCCTAAGCTCAGACACGTCCGCGGTGAACGAACGGAGGAGGAGAGTTGATCGTCGAGAGGACCGAGAATCCGCAGTGGCTGTCGAACGCCTACCTGGTCGCGAAGGAGGGCAGCGGCGTCCTGATCGACGGCAATGACGACCTGGGGCCGCTGCTGGAGCGAGCCGAGCGCGACGGGATCGAGATCACCCACGTCCTCGTCACCCACCCGCACGGCGACCACGTCGCGGGGCTCGCCGAGGCGCGGGCGCAGCTGGGCGGCCCGCCGCTGGTCGCGCACGCCGAGACCGCGGCCGAGCTCGACGAGGAGGTCGAGGTGATCCTCAGCGACGGCGACAAGCTCGACGCCGGCAACTTCGAGATCGAGGCGATCTACACCCCCGGCCACGCTGCCGGCCACCTCGCCTACCTGGTCGACGGCAGCGACGTCTTCACCGCCGACGTCCTCTTCAAGGGCACCGTGGGCGGGACGATGGCGCCCGGCGCCAGCGGCTTCGCCGACCTCCAGGCCTCGGTGATGCGGCTGCTCGAGCTGCCACCGGAGACGACTGTCCACCCCGGCCACCGCGAGCCGACCACGATCGGCGAGGAGTGGGAGCAGAACCCTTTCGTGCGGATCTGGCGCGGCCTCGACTCGACCGGCGAGGCGAGCGTCACCGTCTGGGGCCGCCCCGCGACCCTGAAGCTCTGGGCCCCCGACTACGACGGCGGCAACAAGGCCTGGATCGTCTTCGCGGACTCCGGCGAGGAGGCGATCGTCGGCGGCTCCCAGGTCGAGCGCGGCTAACGCGTCTGCACTTACGCACCCATAGGGTGCACAAGAGCAGACGCGTGGCCGGCTAGCGGATCGTCGCTTCGACCAGCAGCCAGCAGCCGTCGCTGCCGGTGGCGGGGTTGTAGGGGTGCTTCGGGTAGTAGGTGAGGGGATAGATCAGGGTGTTGTCGCCGCCCGAGGAGCAGCGGACCATCGAGGCGCTGTTGCTGTGGACCGCCAGCTGTTCGCCCTTGGCGATCCGCATGTGGACCTTGAAGGTCTCGACCCGGTAGCTGCCGCTTTCCCAGTTCGCTTCGGTCTGCCCCTGGTAGCTGATCTTCGGGCCTTTGTGGACCAGCACCCCTTCCTTCGTCCCGAACAGGGTCGAGCGTTTGACCTTGACGGTCTCGATCCGCGTCGTCCCCGGCCCGCCGGCGATCATCCGGATCTGGGTGACGACCCCGGTCTTCGGAGCGAGCTCGCCGCCGTTGGGCCGACCATAGGCTTCGTTCTGCACCATCGTGCAGGAATAGCGCCGCGGGCTCGCTTCATCCCCGCAAGGCAAGCCCGGCAGCGAGTTCGAGGGCTGCACCGTCGGGCCGAGCCTGGCGCCGAACTTGACCGGCGCGGCCGAGCCAACGGCGGGCGCGATCACCAGCGCCAGCGCGCCGAAGATCGCCGCGATTCCGGCACGGCGGCGGAACCTGCGACGCGAGCGAATCAGGGTGTCAGTTGCCGTGTCCATCGATTACCTCCGAGTTGAAGTGGTCCCTGCACCCACCATCGCCCGTGGCGAAGCGGGCGCCCAGACCCCCCAGGGCTGAACCCGACGCCCCCTTCCGCAGGCGGGAGTCGGTACCCCCTCCGAACGGCTTGTACTTCTCGGTCGGAACCACCCTCGGACGGCCCCCGCCGCTGATCCGAGAAGTTGAGAGAGGAGGGGGTACCGACTCCCGCCTACAGATCCCGCTTCGAGATCACCCCTGACCCCAAAGCCCGCTCCGCCACCGCGACCCGTTTCTGGTTCTGCGGCACATCCCCGATCTCGAGCTTCTCGAAGAGGGCCCGCATGTGGGTCTTGACGGCGTCGACGCTGAGGTGCAGCTCGGCGGCGATCTCCTGGTTGGTCGCCGGGGTCGCGAAGCTGCCGCCGTCCTTATAAGGGCGACAGAGGGCGAGGAGGACCTTGCGCTGGGCCGGGGAGATCGCCGCGGCCGGCGCCGCCTCGGCGGCGATCGCGGTCGCCTCGGGGACGTTCTCCCCCGGTCGCCGGTAGAGCACCGCGGTGCGGCCGAAGCGGACCGTGTCGCCGTCGCGCAGGTGGCGGCGGCCGTGGACCCGCTCCTCGTTCACGTAGGAGCCGTTGCGGGAGAGGCCGTCGTCGAGCAGCGTGCACTCGCCGCGCACGACCTCGATCTGGGCGTGCAGCGCCGAGACCTCCTCGTCCCACTCGAGGCGCACGTCGGCGGCATCGCCGCGACCGACCCAGAGCTCGGCGGCGCCGGCCTCGATCGCGACGATCCGCTGCTCACCCTCGCCGTCGCGGAGGACCAGAAACGGCGCCCCCTCGCGTTCGGCCTCGATCTGCGCCTTCAGCTCGGCGGCACTGGTGACCTGCCTCTCCATGGCCCCGATCCTAGGCGCCGGACGAACGTCTGGGAGCGCCGGCCGAGCTGGGAAGGCGCGTGCTCAAGCGCCTCGGCTTTAGCGATCGGGGCCGATCTGGACGAACGTCCGATTGGTAGTGAGGACGGTTGCACCCAAAATCCCAGGCCGCTTCCAAATCTCTATCCAAAGGGACCCCATGCACCTGCCCCTGGGCCTGACCACGGACGAAGTCCAGGAATTCATCTTCGCCTGGTATCCGATCTTCGGGATCGTCTTCATGTTCGCGCTGCTGCTGATCTTCATGCGGCTGATGCGCAGCACCATGGGCTCGACCAAGCCGGAGACCGTCAAGTCGAGCAAGGTGCGGCCGGTCCTCTGGGAGGAGGTCCAGGGGGTCGACGCCGCCAAGGACGAGCTGATGGACGTCGCCGAGTGGCTGCGCGAACCGGACCGCTTCGCCTCGCTCGGCGCCCAGCCGCCGCGGGGAGTGCTGCTCTACGGGCCGCCCGGGACCGGCAAGACGATGCTGGCGCGGGCGGTCGCCGCCCAGGCCGGGGTCGACTTCTTCGCCGCTTCCGGCTCCAGCTTCGTGGAGATGTTCGTCGGCCGTGGCGCCGCCCGGATCCGCCGCCTCTTCAAGGAGGCGCGCAAGTCCGGCCGCGCGGTGATCTTCATCGACGAGCTCGACGCCGTCGGCGGCCAGCGCAGCGGCGGGGGCGGCGACGGGGGCACCAGCGAGCGCGAGCAGGCGCTGAACCAGCTGCTGGTCGAGCTCGACGGCTTCGAGAAGGACCCCGGGACGGTGATCGTGATCGCCGCCTCCAACTACGTCGACAAGCTCGACAAGGCGCTGCTGCGGCCGGGCCGCTTCGACCGCCAGGTGCTGGTCTCGCCACCGGACAGCGTTGGCCGCGAGGCGATCCTCCGCGCCCACGCGAAGGGCAAACCGCTGGCCCCCGACCTCGACCTCGCCGACGTCGCCCGCAAGACGACCGGGATGACCGGCGCCCAGCTGGCCAACTCGCTGAACGAGGCGGCGATCATCGCCGGCCGCGCCGAGCGCACGGCCGTCGGCCGCGCCGACCTCGACGAGGCGCTGCTGCGGCAGTCCGTCGGTGCCCAGCAGGCGCGCCGACTGAACGAGCAGGAGCGGCGGATCGTCGCCTTCCACGAGGCCGGGCACGCGCTCTGCCGCAAGCTGCTCGGGCTCGACCCGCCGGAGATCCTCAGCATCGTCCCGCGCGGGCCGGCACTGGGGTTCGTCGCCCACTCGCCGCAGGAAGACAGCTACCTGAAGTCCCGCGACGAGCTCTTCGACGAGGTGGTGACGCTGCTCGGCGGGCGCGCCGCCGAGGACGAGGTGATGGGCGAGTCCTACTCGGGCGCCGTCGACGACCTCTCCCGGGTGCACTCGGTCTGCAAGCAGATGGTCGCGGAGTTTGGGATGGGCGTCGCCATTAACGCCGACGGGCCGCCGCCGATCGCGCTGCCGACCGGCGACTACGCGGTCTCCGACGAAACCCGCCGCGAGGTGGACCTGGCGGCGATCACCATCGCCCGCGAGGCGTTCCGCCGGGCCCGGGCGCTGCTCTCCGCCAACCGCCTCTGCCTCGACGCCCTCGCCCGCGAGGCGCTCAAGCGCGAGACGCTGAGCCGCGAGGAGCTCGATGAGATCTTCGCCGCGCATGAGTTGCGCGGTCTGGCACCCGCGCGCGAATCCGGCGCGGCATTGGTGGCGCTCTCTCACCGGGGGGTGGAGTAGCGCTTACGGCCAGGCACCGGCGCCGCGGGGACTTCGCGGCGCCGGTGCGATCATCTCCTCCGCCGATGGTCTCCCTCCCCCGCAACCACTTCATCGCGCTGGTGCTCGGCGTCTGCGTCTTGAGCGCGGCGATCGGCTCCGGACTGGCGCTGCTCGCGCAGACCGGTCCGTCCGGCGCCCGCGGCGCGCAGGGCGCGCCGGGGCCGCGCGGAGAACAAGGCCCGGAAGGTCCGTCGGGTGCCGCCGAAGTGGAAGGCCTCGAAGCGGAACTCGGCGAACTGCGCGAACAGGTCGAAGAAGGCGTCGATGGCGGCGAACTCGAAGGCCGACTCGAAGAGCTCGAATCCGAAGTCTCGGAACTGGGTGGCGTCAGCTCCGAACTGTGCGAAGAAGTCGGGCTCTTCTGCTGAGCGGACGCGCTGGCGGTCGAATCCGCCGGTAAAGTTGGCTACGTGGCCAGTCCCCCCGGAGACGACTATTACTTCCCGCCCGGCCGCTCGATGGCGCGCCGCGTCCACGGCGACCGCGCGGTCGGCCTGCTCTACGGGCAGCGGGCGCTGCTGATCGGCGCCCTGGAGCCGCTCACCTATACCGGCACGATGCTGAGCACCAAGTCCGGCGAGTGGCCTTTCACCCGCCTCGCCCGCACCGCGAAGATTCAGGAGACGGTCTTCCTCGGCACGCGCGCCGAGGCCGACAAGGCGCTCGGAGCGGTCCACCGGCTGCACGAGCGGATCAAGGGCGAGCTGCCCGAGGCGGCGGGGGCCCATGCCGCCGGCGCCGTCTACTCGGCCTTCGACCCGGAGCTGATGCTCTGGACCCTGGCGGTGATCGCCGACTCGGGGCGGGCCATGTACGAGACCATGGTGCGACCGCTCAGCGAAGCTGAGCGCGAGGCGCTCTGGCAGGACTACGTGCGCTTCGGCGAGCTGTTCCAGCTGCCTCGCTCCGAGGTGCCGGGGAGCTACCGCGAGTTCCGCGCCTGGTGGGAGGAGCGGCTCTCCTCCCCCGACCTGGTGGCGACGCCGCACGCGCTCGAGTTCGCGCCGCTGGTCGCCTTCGAGCAGCCGGTCCCGCGGGCGGCGCGCGGCAACATCGCCGTCCAGAACCTCGTCATCAAGGGGACCCTGCCGCCGCGGGTTCGGGAGATCTTCGGGATCCGCTGGAGCGCCAACCACGAGCGCTCCTTCCGCACCATCGCCGCCGCTCATCGCCGAGCCCGCCATGCCTTCCCCCGGCAGATGCGCCGCGGCCGCAACGACCACTTCTTCAACGTCGTCACCCAGAGCGAGCGGCGCCGCGGTGGCACCAGGACGCCGGACCTGAACGCCACCGCCGGCTGAGGCGCGCGCCGTGGTCGGGCCGGGCGAGCCAACCGACCGCTGGTGGTCGCTGCGCCCGGCGGCGAACCTGAAGCCGGCGACCTACACCTGTCCGCTCTGCGGCCAGCACCTGCCGGCGCTGAGCGAGCACGTGCTGATCTGGCCCGAGGGCGACAAGTCGCGGCGGCGGCACGCGCATACCCAATGCGTCGTGCAGGCGCGCAAGGCGGGGAAGCTGCCGAGCCAGGAAGAGTGTCGGCGCTCGCAGCCGCGGGGTCCTTCGCTCTGGGCGCGGCTGCGAGCTCGGTTGCCGCGCTGACCGGGTCGAAGATCGCGTCTGCGAAGCAGCATGGCCCCGGTGCGCGAACGCGTAGGCCCGCTCGGCGATACTGGCGCGATGCTCAGTCTGCTCGCGGTCGCGGCGGCCGGGGCCGCGGCAGGCGCGTCGAACGCGCTGGCGGGCGCCGGCTCGCTGATCACCTTCCCCACCCTGGTCGCCCTCGGCGTGCCGCCGCTCTCGGCAAACGTGACCAGCACGGTGGGGCTGGTCCCCGGTGCCGTCGGCGGCGCGGTCGGCTACGCCGACCTGCTGCGCGAGCAGCGCGCGCGGGTGGTGCGGCTGCTGGTGCCGACCCTGTTCGGCGCGGTGCTGGGCACGGCGCGCTGCTGCTGATCACCTCCAACGACACCTTCGAGGCGATCGTGCCGGCGCTGGTCGCCGGCTCCTGCCTGCTGCTGCTCTTCCAGCCACAACTGAACGCGCGGATCTCCGCCGCCGGCGACGAGCGCTCTCCCCTTCTCGCCGCCGGCCTGATCTTCTCCGGCGCCTACGCCGCCTACTTCGGCTCGGCGGTGGGGATCCTGCTGCTGGGCTTGCTGGGCCTCTTCGTCGCCGACTCGATGCAGCACCTCAACGGCCTGAAGATCCTCCTCGCCGGCTGCGCCAATTTCCTCGCCGCCGTCACCTACGCCTTCCTTGCCTCGGTCGACTGGCGCTACGCCGTCTGCCTGATGGCCGCCTCGCTTGTCGGCGGCCGGCTGGGCGCGCGCTACGCGCGCCGGGTAGATGGCGAAACGCTGCGGGTAGTGATAGCGGTGCTGGGACTGGCGGTGGCGGCGGTGCTGGCCTGGCGCGCCTTCGGATAGGCCGGCTAGGCCCCAGGCTTGGTCCGCTGGCCTGGCGGGTACGGTTTCGGCGATGGAACTTCGCGCAACTGGACGGCTGCAGGGCGGCGTGATCGGGATGATCGCGGCGCTGGGGTTTTGCCTAATCGCACTCGCCCCTGCTGCGATGGCAGCCGAACGCACCGTCGCAGTCGAAGCGAGCGCGACTCTGAAGGTTCCGAACGACAGCGCCAGCGTCGGTCTCTCGGTCAGCCTCGAGCGCGGCACGCGCGGGGCGGCCCTGCAGGCGGTATCGGCGAAGCTGGGCCGGGTGATCGCCACCGCGCAGACGATTCCCGGGGTCGGCGACGGCGACGTCCGCACCGGCCGCGTCTCGGTGCGGAAGAGTTTCCGGGGCAACAAGCCCAGCTATCGGGCAAGCGAGGGGATCGGCGTCACGCTGCACCAGCCCGATAAAGCCGGCGAACTGATCAGCGCCGCGATCTCAGCCGGCGCGACCGGCGTCAGCGGCCCGAACTACTTCGTCGGCGACACCGAAGCTGCCTCGACCAAAGCACTCACCGCCGCCTTCGAAAAGGCGAAAGTACGAGCCACCGCGCTGGCGGGCGCCGCCGGGGCGACTCTCGGCCAGACGCTCTCGATCGACGAAGGCGGCGGGGCGGAATTCGTGCCGAGCCCCGATGCGAAGGCCGCTCCGGAAGCCGGCTGCCTGACCGCGACCGCGCCTCCCGGGGCACCGGTCAAGCGCGCCACCGCCGGTGCCTGCGCCGGAACTCCCCCGCCGAGCAAGCCCGGCACCTCAACGGTGAGCGCCACCGTGCGCGTCGTCTTCGCCCTGCAGTAGCGGAGCCCTCATCGCAGGGAGACGAGAGGGCTCCGCTACTCCAGAGCCCAGCCCCCTACCCCACCCCCACGCAAGGCCGCACCACGTCCCCCGCCGCCCGGGTCCCGTCCACGAAGGTGAACTCCCCGTGCGCGGTCAGCGACCCCGTCGGGCAGGAGGCGAGCAGGAGGTTTTCCTTGTGGCCCTTGTAGGTCCAGGATTTCTTCAGCGTCGCCGTGAAGGAGGTCAAGCTGCCCTGCCCACCGACGATCGTCGGGATCGTCACCTCGGCCTCGGTGCCGTATTTGCCGCCGTGCTTTGAGATCAAGGCGGTGGTCACGAAGGTGGTCGGGGCGGGGACGTGGGCATAGACGTGGAAGATCAAGACCTGCTTATTGCCTTTGGGAGCGCCGTTGAAGATCAGGAGCGGCCCTGAAGCTTTGAAGGGCGCCTGTTCTGGCAGGACGATCTCGGCGGAGACCCGGCCCTGGCCGACCAGGGCCTTGGGGCAGGAGGCCTTGGCCTGGGCGGTGAGGGTGCTCTGCAGCTTTGCGGGGGTGCAGGTGGCAAGGCCGGTGGTGTTGAGGTGGCCGTTTTTGTCAAAGAGGACGTCGAGGGTCTTAAGCGCCGGGGGGTGGGAGCCGTCTTCGGTGGAGAGGTCACCGGAGACGTTCAAGGTGATCGGGGCGGGGGTCTTCTTGGGGAGCTTCTTGGGGGTGAAGCCGCCTTCGATCGTGATCTGAAGGTTGCCGACCCTGACCGTGTCGGCGGAGGCGCTTGCGATCAAGGCTGCGCCTAAGGCGCAGATCGCCAGGATTGATGCTGCGATTCGCTTCTTCATCAGTTTCCTCTCACCTTGCAGTCGCGGTTCAGGGTGGCGCCCAGGATCCGCCCGTCGGCAAAGGAGTAGCTCGCCTTGGCGAAGGGGAAGGGGGCGCGGGTCAGGCCCTTGGGGGCTGGGCAGGAGGCGGAGGCAAAGCTCCTCTGTTTTCCGCCTGCTTCATATCTGCGGCTGAGCGCCAGGGAGAAGGCGGAGATGTAGCCGTATTCGGAGGCGATCGGCGGCAGGGTCGCGGTCAGGGTGGTGCCGAAGGTGCCCTTGGACTTGGTGACCTCAAAGCCGATCACGTAGGTGAGGGGGAGCGGGGCTCCGGAGGAGACCTGGGCCAATACCGCTTGGTGGCCGTTCAGCTTGCCGTTGAAGGCCAAGAGGTCGGCGTTGGAGGCAAAGGCGCCTTGGCCTGGCAGGGAGACCCGCGAGGTGACGTTGCCGTGGCCGACCAGGGCCCCTGCGCAGACCCGCTTTGCCTCACTGGAGGGCAGGCTGTTCAGCTTCGCCAGCGAGCAGGTGGGAAGGCCCTTGGTTTCCAGGCGGCCCTGCTTGTTGATCGCCAAGACGATCCGCTCCAGTTTTGGCGGGGTGGTTCTGTCGGTGGTGGCGATCTTGCCGCTCATCGTCACCGTCACCGGGGCCAGTTCGGTGCGGGGGAGCTTGGAGGGCGAGATGCCCCCGTTGAAGGAGCCGCGCAGGTTGCCGACCTGGGACTGCTCTGCCTGCGAGGCGGCGGCGAAAAGCAGGGTCGCGCAGGCGGCGACGGCGAGCAGGCCGGCGGCCCGGAGGGCCGCCGGCTTTGGAATCGAGGCGAACTTCATCTGCCTAGCGGACCAGCGCGTAGGCGCAGATGAACTTCGAGGCCGAGTCGACGGACTGTTCGGAGATCTTGCCGGTGCCGTCGATCACCACGGTCGTGTAGTTGGAGCCGGTGCCGACCGCCGAGTAGTAGGAGTCGGTGAACATGTGGTCGTCGCCGACTCCGGTGCCGAGGTTCAGGACCTGGCGGGTTGAGTAGAGGGCCATCGGGGTGGGCAGGAAGCCTCCCTTCCCGGCGCAGGCATCGGCTGCTGCCTTCAGGTTGGGGGCGGCGGAGTTGGGGGCGGCGTCGAAGCAGAGGCCGCGGATCAGGGTGGTGCCGCCCGGGCAGGCGGCGGAGTGGCCGCCGACGGTGCCTGCGTTGCCCGCTGAAGCCGCCGAGGTGGCCGAGGGGACGGTGCCCAGGGCGTTCAGGTTCACGTCCTCGCCGGTCAGCGAGTTGGGAGCGACTTTGACGGAGGTGATCGCGTTGTTGGCGATCTTGCCGGTGGTGACGGCCTTCTGCTTCAGCTGCTTTGAGCCGACCGTGTTCTTGCCCAGGGCGGCATAGGCGCTACCGGTGAGGGCGGCGAACAGGGCGATGATCGCGACGATCATCGCTGGGGAGGGTCGGCTCAGCTTCATGGGTCTTCCTGCCTCTCTTGGGAGCTAGTGGTTCTCTAAACCGCTGGGAGCGCTATTTGCTTTGGCGCTTCTGCTTCTTTTTGGCCTTTGACTTCCCCCCGCAGGGAGCCTTGGCCTTGACGTTCTCGGTCAACTTGGCGCCGTTTTGGGCCTGGTATTCGACCGTCGAGATCACCGGCTTGTTGCAGAGGCCCCTGGTGTTGATCAGGTAGCCCTGCTTGGCACCGAGGAGGGTGAGGCGGAAGTCGCCGATCGGGGCGTCGGGGATGATCGGGACGACGGTCTTCAGGGCGCCCTTGGCAGAGCTTGATTTCGCCCGGGGGACGAGGGGGACCTGGCCGTCGAGGACGAAGGCCAGGCGGGGCAGGCCGCCGCCGCCGGAGACCGCGTAGACGGGACCGGAGAGGGGCTGGTCGAGCAGCGGGGTTTTCGTCACTGCGCTCCCGATCGGCTGCTTGCCCTGGCACTTCGTGGCTGCCAGCTGGGCCTCTGAGCAGATGTTGCCGAGGTGGCGCTGGTCGATCGCGAAGGCCTTGGAGAGGGTTACCGCCAGGGACTTGATGTTGGCGTCGCCTGGCCTCGTGGCGAGGTGGAATTCCAGGGCGGGGTTCTTGGCGCGTGCCTTGCCGCCGGAGAGGTAGCGGATGCCCATCTTCGGTTTGAAGGGCAGGGTCGCGCAGTTGGCGGCCTGGAAGTAGCTGGCGAAGTCGGTGGTGGTGCCTTCGGCGCCGATTCCCTTGGAGAGGACCGACATCGGTTGGCAGTTGGTCGGGTTCAAGATGAAGTTCGGCTTGTCGAGGTTGACCTGGATCTGCCTTATCCGTAGGGGGATGCCGCCGATGATCTGCGGGACCGTGTCTGAGAGAGCCGTGACGTGGGCGTCCTGGCTGTCGACGTTCAGGGCCACCCGGACGACCACGGTGCCGTAGTCATAGGGGCCGGCCAGGGCCGGGGTGATCGCCACCATCGACAGGGGGGCTCCCTTGAAGGGGCCGGCCATGAACATCCGGCCGACCGCGTGGAAGGGATGGGTGCCGGGGCCTGCCGCCACGTTGGTGGTGCCTACCTGGGAGGAGGAGGGGCAGGAGGGCGAGGACTGCTCGCTCATTCCCGAGTTCCCCGCCGCGGCGCTGATTGCCGACTCCGGGCAGTAGGTGATGCCGCGCAGAGAGCCGAGCAACCCAGGCGGCATCGTGAAGCCGAGGTCCTTGAGGTACTGGTCGCCGTCTTCGCGGTCGAGGTTGAGGGTAAAGCTCGAGAAGGAACCGGCCTCCGAGTTGGAGGTCCCGGCGTTCAACTTCGGTTCGAAGGGGCGTTTGCCGACCGGGCAGGGCTTGCCGTTGGGACCGGAGGTGATGCTGAGGCCGAACTGGCCTTTCTGATCGGCCAAGGCGTTGTTCCAGGGGAACATGTCGGTCTGGACCGCGTAAACGGCGCACTGGGTCGGGGTGGCGAGGATGCCGCGATCGGAGGCGAAGATGTGCATTTCGAACTTTTCCAGCGGCAGCTGCGGCAGGTTCTCGAAGCTGACCGTCACCTGGCCGGTGTTGGGATCGGGCAGCAGCTTGCCGATCAGCTTCGCCTTGATCCCAAAGCCTTGGGCGATCAGGAAGAGGCGGTACTGGTTGCCGGGTTTCGGTTCACCCAGGTAGATCGAGCCGTTCAGATCGTCGGGCAGCGACTCGGATTTGAGCGTCACCGTGCCGACCTTGGCGCGGTCGGGGCAATGGGCGGGGACTTCGGTGCCGAACTCCGCCTCGGCGTCGGGGCAGGAGCTCTGCCCATCGGCCGCGTCGGGGTTGATCGTCAACCCCTCGGGGAGGGTCAGCGTGGTGGCGCGAAGCGAGGATGGGGAGACGGCTTTGGTCTGGGCCTGGGGGATCGTGAACTGCAGGTTCAGGCCCGAGGGGGCGTCGGCTTCAGAGGTGGTCAGCTGGGCCTGGGTGACCGGCTGGAAGTTCTGGCGCTCGCAGCCCGTGATCGGCGGGTAGGAGTCCGCAGCGTGGACCAGGACTCCCGGGCGCTGGTAGGTCTCGACCGCGAGCGAGGCGGGCAGCGGGCCCGCACAGACCGAGGGATTGCCGGTGAAGGGGCGATTGGGAACGGAGGCGGGGACTGCAGCAATCGCGAAGCCAGAACTTTCGAGATTGTAAAAGACAATGCAGAACATTCCAAAGCTTTCGAAAGCTTCCCCCGAACAACCTGCTGGTTTCCCCGGGCTGCCCCGCAGAAAGCGCTCTTCGTCATGGGGCCAGGGCTCGGGCTTGACGAACGGCGATTGGGACCTGCTCGCCGCCGGGAAGCCCCAGAAGGTCAGGTCCGCTTCGGAGAGCGGCACCGCCTGGGTGATGTTGGAAACCGTGAAGCGCAGGCCGTAGTCCGGGCGGACGGTGACCGGGATCACGATCGGGATGTTCAGGGTCGGTACATAAAAGGCAAAGCGCGCCGCCTCGTCGGGACCCGGTTCAACCGTGAAGATCGGGGCGAGGCCGAGTAGTTTCGGCACAGTTTCTTTGACTTTGACCCCCGGTTCGTTTACTGGGTCCGGTTCTACTTCTTTCTCTTCCTCACCAGCGTGGATGGCGATGTAGCCGGCCTGGGAGTTGGGCGGGCATTCCTGCAGGGAGAATTCGCGTGAGGTGCAACGCGTCAGCACGCTCGGGTTGCCGAACATGCCGGGAGGTAAATCGAAGGTGATGTTCTTGGCGACTTCGGGGGAGCCGTCGTTGCCCAGTTTGATGTGGGTGCGGAAGTCGGGATGGGCTCCTGCTTCGGTGGTGAGGGCATTGCCTCCATCGGTGGCGGTCGCTTTGAACTCTTCGATCGTCAGCGTCGCCTTCGCGGGCGCGGCGCCGATCATTGCCACCAACAGGCCGAGCAGCGGGATGAGAAGACCCTTACGCATTGCGACCACCCCGCTTTCCGTTCGTGCTTGCGGCTCGCTTCTTGGCGGCTGCCTTGCGCTTCTTGGCGTGCTTCTTTTTGTGGTGCTTCTTCTTGGCGTGAGCCTTCTTCACGCACTGGCCGCGCTTCTTGACGCGGTTCTTGGCGCAAACGATCAAGTTGCCCTGGGTAGTCTTTCCCGAGCTCTTGATGTCGGCGGGACCGGGCTGGGGGGTGCTGGGGCCATGGCACTCATCTGATGCCTGGCAGGGGAGGGTCGCCGGCAGCTTGAAGTGCCCGCCACCTTCGCGGGCGTCATAGACGCGCACCACTGAGCCGTTGTGGTCTTCTTCGGGGGCGAGGTTGTCGTGGGTGAAGAAGAAGACGTCGGTGCCGTCACTGGAGGCGGTGAGAAGCGCCGAGTCGAAGGGTCCCGAGCCCGAAGAGACGAGGAGCGGCAGATCCTGGGTCCACTCATAGACGTCCTTCTTGCCGTTGGCATCGCTGTTGGCGAGTTGGGCGGCGGTGGTGAAGAAGAGGCGGCCGTCTCCGAGCAGGGCGAGGCCGTTGGGGGGTAGTTCGGCATCCCCGACGACGCCCGGGTCGCCGGCGCCGGTCCGGTCACAGGAGACGCAATCGATCTGACCGGTGCCGGCCTGGTAGCGGTAGGCGGCCCGGAAGCCGTGGGTGGAGCGGCTGCTGAGGTCGAGGTTGCTGGTAAAGGCCGCGTAGTTGCCGCTCGGCGTCGTCTGAAACTCGGCGGTCCTGCGAGCCGCGTTGGCTTTGACCGAGTCGAGCACCAGCGGGTTGTTGGGCTCCAGGGTGGCGACCAGCGAGATCGAGCCGCTGGGCTGGGCTAGGTAGAGGTTCGGCTGGTTCAGGGTCCCCTGGCCGCCGAACTGCCCGGGGCTGAGGAAATAGACCGCACCGGTGTTCGAGGCGACGCCACCGCCGCCGGAGATCGCCACAACCGTACAGTCGACGTTGGCGCCGGTGCTGTTCCAGTGTTCGCCGTTCGTGTTGGCAACCGGGCTGCAGGCGTCGGCGTTGTCGTTGCTGACGAGCTTCAGGCTGAGGTTGCCCGAGCCGTCGACGTCGGCCTCATAGAGGTCGGCGCTGGTGTCGGCGTCTTCGCTGCTCAGGGCGTCGGGCGTCGTGAAAAAGAGCTTGGAGCCGTCTTCCGTCATCCCGGCGTAGAGGACGCCGGAGGTGGAGGTAGGGGCGAGGTCGACCGAGCCCGGGGTGCCGGCGAGGTGGAGGTAGAGGTGGACGTATTCGTTGCCCGCCGGGTCGGTGGAGACTTCCTTGCCGACCGCGACTCGGGAGCCGTCGCTGGAGACGTCAAGCTCTGAGACGGTGCCAGTGAGGGTGCTGCCCGAGGGGTCGGTGGAGACGATCTCGGTCTGTCCGGCGCTGAGGTCGCGCTCATAGACGGTGAGATCTCCGTCGGTGTTGGCGCCTGGCTCGAAAGCGTATTTCGAAGCAAAGAGGAGTTTCTTGCCGTCGCCGGAGAAGTATTTGGCGACCTTGCCTTCCGGTTTGGCCGAGGGATCGACGCTCCCCGACTGAGAGCCAGCCATTCCCTGCACCAACTGGCCGCCTGGCTTTCGTACCGGGATTCCGGTTTCAAGGCCGCCGTCGGTAAAGCAGGGACCACAGAGACCCGGGCCGGCGAAGGCCAGGGTGCTGAGCGAGGAATCGGCTTCGCCGAGCACCGAGGAGAAGGAGCCGGCGGCAGGGTTCAGATTGGAGGGGAAACCTTCGTATTGGGTGACCCAGCCATCGGCGCCGCGGGTGGCCAGATAGGGGTCGGGGCCGTGGTTGGTGGCGCTCCAGGGACCGGGGACGGCACCGGAATGGACCGCGTAGAGCAGCTTTTCCTTGGCGAGCGGGAAGCCCGGGAAGGGACTCTGGTCCGGGGCGAGGTAAGACTCGACGTCATAGCCGCCGCTGTCCGGCGCTGAGGCGAGCTCATAGCCGCGGCAGTCGGGCAGGCGCTGCGCGGTCGTCTGCTTGCGAGCCAGGGCGTTGGGACAGGTGTCGACGCCGCCGCCGAGCGGTGCCGGATAGGTGGTGAAGGTGCCATCGGGACCATAGGTGGTGCCGGCGGAGTTGGTGGCGACTATCCGATAGTGATAGGCCGTGTTGGCCTCCAGACCGGTGACGGCGCCGCTGACTGGAGCCAAGTAGTAGTTGAGTGGGGCGGTGAACTGTTCGCTGACTCCGCCGTAGGACGTGGTGGTTCCGTATTCGAAGCGATAGGTCGTGGTGCCGCTGGAGATCATGCTCGACTGCAGGGTCGCCCCCAGCGTACGGACCCGCTCGGCCACCGGCGCCCCGAGATCGCGCGGAGGCGAAGGTGGCTCGCGGTGGAAGACATTGATTTTGCCGAGTTCCGAGAGGTAGAGAGTCTGCCCGGTGGCATCGAAGCCGATTCCGCCCGCGGCTTTGAGCCCAGCCTTGCCGCTCAACACTTCGGTGGCGATGGTGGCACCGGTGGAATTCGCGGGTACGGCAGTCACTCCCTGTACCCCTACCGACGGATCATTACTATCGACACTCATGTAGACGTCGTTGGTAGCAGGGTCAATCGCAACCTGTCGAAAGGTACCCTTCCTCAAAAGTCCGGTGCTTCCCAGACTCACACCGTTGCTGGCGTCGAACCGCGCGTCCGCGTCGCTGATGTAGAGATGATTAAGCCCGTCGAAGACGGCAGACCCGGGGCTTAGACCCATCGGTTCAGTAGTGCGACGGAATCCAGCTTTTATGGTGTAAACGTCCCCAGTAGGAGCGACTTCCGAAGTCATTGCAACCGCAGCCGTGTAACAACCCTCACACGTCGCTACTTGACGCGCCGCATATATCCAAAGCGTCCCGTCCGGTCCCACACCTATACCTACCGGCAAGGCCACGCTTTCCGCGGCTGGCTGGAAGACACCCGGCCCGTAGATCCCGCCGACGACCGGGCTTTCCCCAACCGGGCTGCCATCTGCGTGATAGGCAAACAGAAGCTGGTCGTTCCATATATAAAAGTTACCCTGAGCGAGGCCTCCGCTGTTATCGATTACCAACTGTCCCTTCGCTGCTATTTCGTATGATCCGGTCGCCGCGAATTTGACCGGATTACCGTCAGCGTCGAATTGATGGATGTTGCCGTCGCTCGCCATAACCAGGACATTTCCCGTCTGGCGATTGACTACGATCTGACCGTAGGTAACTCCCGGCTTTTCCCCGAAACTGTACTTGTACTGAAAGGGATCGCTGGGGGCCGCATAGGCACTGACGACACCGAGGAGGCAGGCAACGGTGGTGGCGAGGCAGAGCGCCCCGATGATCTGAACGCGCCTCATCAGCGGGCCCTCCTCGTCTTGTTGGCGGCTCGCTCAGCGGCACGCTTCTTCTTGGCAGCAGCCTTCTTCTTGCGGGCCTTGCCCTTGCAGGGGGCCTGCAGTTCGGGGTTCTGGCTGGCGTCTGCTCCGTTTTGCCCGGTCAGCTTGGCCTGGACCCGATGGGTGCCTTTGCAGATGTTGGTCGAGTTGACCAGCAGGCCCTTCTTGCCGCCCTGCATGGTCAGGACGAACTTTTCGACCGGGGTATCGGGGAGGGATTCGAAGGTGGTACGGATCCCTTCGTTGAAGGAGTCGATCCTGCCGACCACGTCGACTTCGATCGGTTGGCTAGCTGGTCCTTTCAGGGAAGCGACCAGGTCCGGGAGCAGGTTGCTCGAAGACCTGAGGTAGACCGGCCCTTCGACCGGCTGGTCGAGCAGCGGCGTGATCGCCCTGGCGTGGCCGTAGATCGAGGCGGTCGGACATTTGTCTGCGGCGAACTGCACCCGGGTGCAGATCGTGCGGATGTTGGACTGATCCAGGAACTCCGAGTGCGGCAGGGCGACGACTGCTTTGGCGCTATTGGCCTCCCCGGAAGGATCCTGGGTCAGCGTTGCCTTCAGGGCCGGGTGGCCGCCGCGCTTGGTGCCGCCGGTCAGCTTGGTGACGAGCTTCGGTTCGTAGTCGAGGGTGTCGCAGTTGGCGACCTGGAAGTGGCTGGAGGGTTCTGCCTTTCCTCCCTGGTCTCCGGTGAGGATGCCGGTGACGCTGAAGGGATTGCAGTTGGTTGGGTTGAGGGTGAAGTCCTTGCGGTCGAGGTTGATCAGGACCGACTTCACCCGCAGCGGGATGCCCTCGATGATCTGGGGCAGGGGGTCTGAGGTGGCGGTGACCTCTGCGGTGGTCGGGTCTACGTTGACCGCGGCCCGGTTGACGACGTTGCCGAGGTCATATGGGCCTGAGACCGCGGGAGTTACGACCGCGAAGCTGAGCGGTGCTCCCTTATACGGACCGGTCAGGTAGACCTTGCCGGGAGCGTAGAGGGGCTTTGAGCCAGCTCCCGCTCCCGCCACCGAGGTGCCGACCTGGCTTGCCGCCGGGCATTTCGGGTTGTTCAGCTCGGCGATGCCCGAGTAGCTGGAGTTGGCGATCGCGTCGAGCACCGAGTCGGGGCAGTAGGGGATGCCTTTCAGCGTTGCCGTGAAGCCCCTCGGCGTGTGGACGCCGATCGTGCTTAGGGTCTGGTCGCCGTCTTTGCGGGTGATGTTGATCGTGAAGGGGCTGTGGGCACCGGCGCCGTTGGAGGCACCGGCGGCCTTGAAGCCGGGGGCGAACGGGCGCTTGTCGCCCGGGCATGACTGCCCGTTCGGGCCCGAGGTGATCTTGAAGAACTGGGTAGAGGTCTGGTTGGCCAGGCCATTGGCCCAGGGTTCGAATTCGCTGAACACCGGATAGGTCCCGCACTTATTTGGGGTCGCCATCAGGCCTCGCTCGGAGCCGAAGAAGTGCATAGTGAACTCGGTCAGCGGCGACTGCGGCAGGTTTTCGAACTTGACCGTCAGCTGGCCGGTGCCCGGATCCGGGTAGGCGGATCCCGGAATCTTCACGTGGGTGGCGTAGCCATCAGCGGTGATGAAGACCCGGTAGCGGTTGCCAGGCAGCGGTTCGCCCAGGTAGAGGGCCCCGGGGATCGGTCCGGGCAGCGCCCAGGAGTTAATCGAGAGCGTTCCTACCTTGGAGAACTCCGGACACTTGGCTTCTTCCTCGGTGCCAAAGCGGGCTTGGACATCCGAGCAGGAGGTCTTGCCATCGGCGGCCGACGAGTTGATCGAGAAACCCTCGGGAAGGGTCACGGTCACGCCCTTGATCTCCGAGTCAGAGGGCGTGTTCGGACTGTCCGATTGCGGAACCTTGAGGTCGACGTCGAGGCCTGAGGCCGAGTCGGCGGCTTCGGTGGTCGGGTTCAGCGACTGCGAGGGATTGAAGTTCAACTGATCGCAACCGCTCGTACTCGACCACGGATACGTCGCCGTGTGGACGCCGCGATCGTAAGCCGTGGTGGTAAGGCGGACGGTGAGCGGGCCGACGCAGCTGGTCGGGTTGGAGAGGTATGGTTTTTCCGGGCTGTTAGAAGGGTTTCCGAGCTTCTCCTGCCCCGGAATACCGGTGCTCTTGGCACGAAGCTCGTCGTGCACGGGCGCGGGCGGTACGCCCCAGATGGTCTGATTGAAGACCCTCAGGGGCAGGTAGCTGGGAACTCCTTTGACTTCGCCGTTCAGCCCGTAGTCGCTCCCCGTCCTCGCACTGAGGATCGTGTAGACGGGGAAGTTGACAATTGGCGCCGTGAACGCGATCAGGCCGGCCTGACCGGGCAGTGGAACCAGGTTGTAGAGCGGCAGGGGACTGACCCCGAGCTGACCTTCGTCATTCAGCATTACGTACGGTTCCGAGACCCCGACCTGGGAGTCGATCGGGCATTGGTTCTGCGTGAAAAGCGCCGCCGAACAGGTCGGCACCGCGTGCGGGTTGCCGATGAACCCGGCCGGAAATTCCCCGAGGATGTCTTTGGCGACGTTGCAAAAACAGGAGTCGGGGATGAACGGGTCGATCCGGGTCCCGAGCTCGAATTCGAGGTGGATGTCGGGGTGCCCGCCCGCCTGAGATGTGGAGCGATCGAGGACGAACTGCTTGATCCGCGCCCCCTCCGGCTGCGCGGAGGCCGTTGCCGCTAGCAGCGATCCCAGGACGGCCAGGCTCAACAACACCCCCAGCAGGCGTGCCGCAATCAGGCCCTTCGAAGCGGCCTCAACCATGATGTTTACCCCCCTGCTTGGCGCTGCTTTGCTTTCGCTTCGCCTTCGCGGCTCGCTTCTTCTTGTGGTGCTTTTTGTGCTTGGCCTTGCGGTGCTTCTTGGCCTTCTTGTGAGCCTTGGCCTTCTTCGGGGTGCCAAAGCCGGCGCTGGTGCGATCGGCAGGGGCCGCCGGCGGGCTGCTGCCAGCCCCGTGGCACTCATCTGCCGCGACGCACTTCGCCTGTTCGCGTTCGGCCGGGAAGCCGCCACCGGTGCGGGCGTCATAGATCTTGATCGTCGCCCCGTTGTGGTCCTGGGTGACCAAGTTGTCGATCGATGCGAAGTAGACGTCGTTACCGTTGGCGCTGACGCTGACCAGGCCGGGAGTGGTCTGGTCGCCGAGGCCCGCTTCAAGCGCCGGGCCAGTGCCGCTCGTGATCAGCTGCGCCTTGCCTTCGGTGTACTCATAGATGTCCTGCGCTCTGTTCGTGTCGCGGGGCACCAGGGGGTCGTCGGTGGAAAAGAAGGTGCGGCCGTCGGAGGCGAGGAAAAGACCGTTCTTGCTGCCCAGGACGTCGCTTTCCGGAGCTTTGCCATCCGGGCGACAGGAGACGCAGGCGATCGGTCCTCCTTCCGGGCTGTAGGTGTACATCTCCAGGTGGCCGGCGCTGTCGTATTCGGTCAGGTTGCTGGCGGTGGTCAGCGCCATATGGTTGCCGCCGGGGGTGACCTGCATCCGCGAAACCTGCTGGCTCGGCCTCGTCGTCGTCACGTAACGGACGCTGCCGTCGCGATAGAGGTAGAGATTCCGTTCGCCCGGCTGCCCTCTCACACCCACCAGCTGCTCGGGGGATTCGAAGTAGACATCGCCGTTGGCGGAAGCGAGGTAGCTGTCCGTCACGCCGTTGCCGCCCTCCCCGCTCGGGATCCGCGCCGAGCTGAAGTCGACTACCGATGCGCCGCAGGCGCTGGTCCACCCTTCGAGGGGAGTGCAGGCATCCGTATCGCCAGCGTTGCCGTGATCGCCGACTGAGATCCGGGTCAGCGAGTCAGGTTCGCTTTGGTGCCAGACGTAGAGATCGCGGCTGAAGTCATGGTCATCGGGCGTCAGCTGTTCGGTCGAGGTGAGGTAGACGCTGGATCCGTCGGCGCTGCTGCCCGCGTAGCGAATGGTGTGACCGGGTGCGATTTCATAGGTTTCCCTCGCATCGACGCGGAGGTATAGGGGTCCCGGAACGCTTTCGCTGACGGCTACTTCTTCGGGCTCGAGCACTTGGCTCGCAAAGCCCGAAAAGGCTGCCCCCACGGCCATGAGGATGTGGCTGCCGTCATCCGAAACGTCGAAGGCCCGGCCCTGGAAGGGCGTGCCGGCCTGGGTCCTGGAGGCGAGCACCACCTTGCCGGTGGCGAGGTCGTTGTCATAGACGGACCCCTCCGGCCAGACCCGTGCCAATGTCGGGACGGCGTTGCAGCAGTCGATTTTGCCACCGCTTTCCTCGCCGTCTTCGGCGAAGACGACGTTCGAGGAGAAGACGAAGTGCCTGAAGTCAGCCGAGGCCCGGGGGATGCCGACGAAGTGTTCCCCGCCGGGGACCTGGCCGAGGTTGGTCGGCCACCTTCCCAGCTGGTTGCCAGTCGAAGAATCCCACAGATAGGGGGCGTTCGAGCCAGGGGCGTTCATTTTGATATGTCCCGGGCCTCCCCAGTTGTAGTTGATGATCCGGTCGAGGCTCGGGGTGCCCTGCGTCCCCCGGAGGGCCAGGGCCGGCTGGATCCCCAGAGTGGGAGACGGGAGAAAGCCGCCCACCGGCCCACCCATGAAGACGCCTTGGCTGCCCGGCACGCCGATGTAGCGCTGCCCCCAGCCGCTGTCGGTCCGGGTGGCGACATAGAGGTCATCGGTCGAGTTCATGCCTTCGCCGCTGGATTCCGGCAAAAGGCCGAAGTAGGTGCCGAAGACCAGGCGCGAGGGGTTGGTGGCAAAACTCGCGACCGGGCCGCTCGAGGCGGTGATGATCGCTCCCTGCGCGAAGCTCGGCGTCACCAGCTCATAGGCGCGGCAGTCGGGCAGGTCGTTGGAGCGGGTTTCCTGGCGCAGCTGGCTGTTCGGGCAAGCCGGCGGGTAGAAGCCGAAGCTCTGATCGGGCGAGGCCGAGGTCCCGAACTGGCTGGAGGCGACCAGGCGGAAGTGGTAGGTGACCCCGGCCGTGAGGCCTTCGATCTGGGCGCTGACCGCAACCGGGGCATCGCCGCTGGCAATCTCGCCCGCGGGCACCGGCACCGAGTTCCCGTAGCTGGCGGTGGGGCCCCATTCGAAGTGGTAGCTGGTCTGACCGTGGTTGGGATTGATCAGGCCGATCAGCTCCGCCGAGGTGGCGGTGACCTTGCGGGTGTCGAGGCCGCTGATCCGCGGTGCTTCGGCTGCCCGGAAGAAGGCATCGCCGCTGTAGGTGATGCCGGTCGCGTTGCTGGCGACGACGCGGTAGTGGTAGGTCACCCCCGCTTCGAGGCCGGAGATCGTCACCGCCGGCAGATCGACGTGGCCGCTGCCGGGCGGGACCGCTAGACCCGGTGGGACGGGGGTGGAGTTGCCGTATGAGGTGGTCTGCCCCCACTCGAAGTAGTAGTGGACTTCGAAACTGTCGGCTTCGAGGGACGCGTGCAGTTCGGCCGAGCTGTCGGTGATCCCGGTCGCCGGCTCGGCGATCAGGTTGGTGACTGCGGGCGGGGTCGTAAAGCTGCGGTCTTCGCCGACCGTTTTCCCGTAGAGGTTGGTGGTGACGAGGCGGTAGTGATATTCGGTCCCCCCCTGAAGGCCCGAGAGCGACACCGGGGTGACTTCCTGGAACCCGGGGTTGGAGCCGGCGTCGTTGCCCGGCAGGGCCGGGGCGGTCTGACCGTAGCTCGGGCTGGTCCCGTACTCGAAGTAGTAGTGGACGTCTTCGCCGCGGCCTTCGAAGGAGCCGTGCAGGGTCGCGCTCTGCCTTTCGACTTCGGTCGCTTCACCGGTGGAGACGCCTTCGACCGCGGGCGGGGTCGTGAAGGTCTGATCGGCGCCGAGCTGGGTGCCGTTGGCGTTGCCGGCGACCAGCTGGAAGTGGTAGGTGACTCCCGACTGAAGGCCGCTGAGCTGGGCGCTTACCGCGCTCGCGCCGGTGATCGGCAGGCTGGTGGTGCAGGGTACGGTGCCGCCGGTGTAGGTCTGGTCGGTTCCGTATTTGAATTCGCAGCTGGTGACGTTGCCGGCCGAGTCGGGATCGACTTCGCCGTGCAGGGTGGCGTCGTTGGGGAGGACTTCGCTGGCCGCTTCGGTCTTTGCGATCGGCAGCTGGGTGAGGGCGCCGAAGACGAGGATTCCGCCACCTCGCCGCGAGACGTAGAGCTTGCCTTTCGAGAAGACCGCTCCTTCTGAATTCCCTAGGCCAGCGTATTCGGCGGCCAATGCTCCGGCAGGGGTGAACTCAACTCCCTGTTCACGCTGGTCGACGAAGACGTTGTCGTTGGCGGGATCGATCGTCAGCGCGGTGGCACCGCCGTTGGTGAGTTCCGTTCCGCTCGCCACCGCGACCGGGGGTGGCGTGGGAGGTACGACCTGCGACGGGTCGTACCTCATCACCCGGCCGTCATAAAGCGCGTAGTAGATCCTTCCGGCCGAGTCGACCTCGATGGAGCAGCCACCCTGGGTGCCGCCAGCGAGACCAGGCATGGTCCTCAGCGTCCCGTTCCAAATGTCGTGGGCTGGATCTCCGTCGACCACGGCAAAGCGGGAAACCGTCGGCTGTTCGGTGCTGGTCTGGAAGATGTCCCCGTTGCCCGGCTGGATGGCCACGCCGCAGCCAGCCGATAGGTTTTGTGGAACAACCCCCAAGTACAACCCCGAGGGGTCATAGACCCAGGTCGAGCCCTGCGACGGGACGTAGAAGTAACCGCTGGTCTGATCAACGGCCAAGTCCCCTCTAAGGGCGATGGGTTGCCCGGGTCTGCCGAGCAACTTGTTGCCGCTCACATAACTTGCCGACGCACCGAAGCCGACCGGGTTGCCGGAAGCATCGAGCTTTTCGATCCACTGTTCGGAGGGGGTGCTCGTGGTGCTCTTGGCGAGATAGAGATTTCCGGCGGCGTCCGCAGTCAAGAGGCTCGGCGAACTGCCTGGCGCGGTGGGGATGGTTTCAAGGTACGGGCGTCCAGCGGCTGCCGAGGCCTGCTCGCTGGTGGCGGCCAGGAGAAGCAAAGAGACGAACGCAGAGATAGCGGCGATCCAGATGGATCCCGCGGAGGGTGCCTTCGAGTGGCTTCTCACGTATCGCTCTCCTTGTCCCTTGGGATGCGTCGCCGGTCGCTTCCACGACCGGAAGGCGCCTCTAAGTCCCTGTCCCTGTTGATCCCTGGCGACGGCTACGTCGCCGCCCCATCACTTCTGAACTACTTCGTACATCAAGTGTGGGGAAAGGAGAACACAAAAGTTTGTAAGTGTCAAGGAGCGGCGAACAGCGCTTTTCCAAGTGGAGGCCGAAATGGCTTGGCAAAGCGGATCCCAGCCGAGATACGGCGCCGGCGAGAGAGACGGCCAGGTGGGTTTACGAGGCCCCGGACCGATCCAGGCGAGCCTCAGAAGCGGATCGGCCGATGCGATCCACGCGAGAGATGGGCGGTACTGGGCTCGAACCAGTGACCCCTTCCTTGTAAGGGAAGTGCTCTCCCAACTGAGCTAACCGCCCGGGTCTGCCGATTATGAACGACCTTTGAACCTCTGTCGACGGGGCTTCGTATATGAAGGCGATGGCAGGAAACGGCACGATGTCCAACCGCTCGGTGGTTTGCCGCTCGGCACTGATCGCGATCGCAGCGGCCGCGCTGACGCTGTCGCTGAGTGGGATCCCGGGGGCGCTCGCCAGCGACGGCGGTGGCGCGACCGCCAGCCGTGCCGGGAAGAGCGTCGACATCGACAACTTCGCCTACCACCCGCCGACGCTGCGGGTGGTCAAGGGCGCGACCGTCAGCTTCGTCAACTCCAGCAGCACCGCGCACACGGCTACCAAGGCGGGGGCGTTCAGCACCGGGAAGATCCAGCCCGGCAAGTCGGTCGCGGTGCGGTTCGCGCAGAAGGGAACCTTCGCCTACCACTGCACGATCCACCCCTTCATGCACGGCAAGATCGTCGTCGAATAGGGATCCCAGCCAACCGGGCTATCGTGTCCGCGTGGACACCGCGATCCTCTGGAAGGCAGCGCTGTTGCAGCTCGTCGCCGTCGTCGCGCTCTCGGTCGCCTTGGCGCTCGCGCTGCCCCACGACTTCTTCGTCGACTGGGGCTGGATCGCCGGTCCGGCCTCCTGGATGCTCTGCGCTGCCTTCACCGCCCAGGTGCTGCGATTGCCGCTGGTGCCCACTCTGACCGGCGCCGTGCTGGCTGGCCTACCGAGCCTCGTGGCCGTGTTATTCGCGCTGCACTGGGCGGGGGCCGTGCTCGCCGTCGCCCTTTTCGCGGTCTGGTGCGCCCGCCTCGCGCAAGCGCCTGAGCTCAGCACCTGACGTTGAAGCGCGCGCTTCGATCGAGAGCGCGATGGGGTGTCGTGGCGGCTTCGGCGGCCGCGCTCATGCTCGCCGCGTTCCTCGCCGAGGCGGTCCTGCCCACTGCCG
This sequence comes from Solirubrobacterales bacterium, assembly GCA_040510155.1. Lineage (GTDB taxonomy): Bacteria > Actinomycetota > Thermoleophilia > Solirubrobacterales > 70-9 > VAYN01. Next base: position 58,407 of record JBEVJP010000032.1, read on the forward strand.
CGCGAGCCCAGGCCGCGCCCAGCTGCCCAGCCGCCACTAGCGGCGTCTGGCACCCGGCTCCTTCCACCGAGCCTTGGCAATGGCAGCTGCAGGGGCGCGTCGACACCAGCGTCCCCGCCTGCGTCTTCGACGTCGACGGCTTCGAAACGCCGGCGGCGACGGTGGCTGCCCTGCATCGCCGCGGGGCCAAGGTCATTTGCTACCTCGACGTCGGCAGCTGGGAGGAATACCGGCCAGATGCCGGACGCTTCCCCCGCTCGGCGATCGGTCGCCGCTACGAAGGCTTCCCCGAAGAGCGCTGGCTGGACATCGCCCATTTCCGGCCGTTCGCGGCGGTCCTCGAGGGCCGCTTCCGCCTCTGCGCTCGCAAGGGCTTCGACGCGATCGAGCCCGACAACCTCGCCGGCTTCGAAAACCGCACCGGCTTTCCGCTGACCGCCAGCGACCAGCTTCGCTTCAACCGGTGGGTCGCCCGTCGGGGCCACGCGCTGGGCCTCGCCGTCGCCCTGAAGAACGATCCCCGCCAGGTCCGCTCCCTCCTCCCCCGCTTCGACTTCGCGATCATCGAGCAGTGCTTCCAGTACGACGAATGCGGCCTCTATGAGCCCTTCGTCGCCGCGGGCAAGGCGGTCTTCGAGGCGGAGTACGAGCTCGAGCCGAGCGCCTACTGCGACCGGGCCGATGCCCTCGGCTTCAGCGCACTCCGCAAGTCATACGACCTCTTCGCCCGGCCGTGGCTGCCGTGCAGGTGAGTCGGCGAAGCGCCCAGGCTCAGGCGAGGTCGAACTGCGCCCGGTTCGCCTCGGGCACCAGGTCGACGTACTCGCGATGGCGCTTGATGTAGCCGTTGACGAAGGGACAGAAGGGCAGCACGGCGAGCTCGCGGGCGCGGGCGTCATCGAGCGCGAAGGCGACCAGCTGGCTGCCCAGCCCCCGCCCTTCGAAGCGGTCATCGATCTCGGTGTGGATGAAGGCGATCAGGCCCGGGCGGAGGCGGTACTGCGTGAAGCCAGCGAGCTCGTCACCGAGCTTGATCTCGTAGCGCTGCTCGTCGGGGTTGTCGGCGATCGCGATCTGCGGCTCGGTCATCGAGTCGCATTCTCCCGCAGGTAGGGCAGGGGCTCCCCTACCCCACCCCCACGCAAGGCCGCACCACGTCCCCCGCCGCCCGGGTCCCGTCCACGAAGGTGAACTCCCCGTGCGCGGTCAGGCTCCCCGTCGGGCAGGAGGCAAGCAGGAGGTTTTCCTTTTTGCCCTTGTAGGTCCAGGATTTCTTCAGCGTCGCCGTAAAGGAGGTCAAGGACCCTTGGCCAC
>JBEVJP010000033.1:0-20333 GCA_040510155.1 Solirubrobacterales bacterium
AAGGGGGAGGGCACGGGCGACGAGGAGAAGCCGCGGCTGGAGTCGCTGACCGTGCTCGCGCCGGCCGAGCTCGCCGGGGCGGTCGAGACCGCGCGGATCTACTACGAGGCGGCCAACCGCGCCCGCGACCTGCAGGAGACCCCGGCCAATTCGATGCGGCCCAAGGACCTCGCCAAGCGCGCCGAGGCGATCGCCGCCGCCCAGGACGAGGTCACGGTCGAGGTCCTCGACGGAGAGGCGATCCGCGCCAAGGGCATGGGCGGCCTCGCCGCCGTCAGCCAGGGAGGCCCCGTCGACCCGCGGCTGATCGTGCTGCGCTACCAGGGCGGCGGCGACGGGCCGACGCGCGGCTTCGTCGGCAAGGGAGTGACCTTCGACACCGGCGGCATCTCGCTGAAGCCCGGCGCCGGGATGAGCGAGATGAAGTACGACATGTCGGCGGGCGCCGCGGTGATCGAGGCGACGGCGGCGATCGCCGAACTCGGCCTGCCGGTGAACCTGATCTCCGTCATCCCCGCGACCGAGAACATGCCTTCCGGCACCGCGGTCAAGCCCGGTGACGTGATCACCCAGTACAACGGCAAGACGGTCGAGGTGAACAACACCGACGCCGAGGGCCGGCTGATCCTCGCCGACGCGCTCGCCTACGCGATCGAGCTCGGTGCCGAGCGGGTCGTCGACCTGGCGACGCTGACCGGCGCGGTGGTGATCGCGCTCGGTTCGACCTACGCCGGGGTGATCGCCAACGACGACGCCCTGGCCGGCGAGGTCGAGCGGGCCGGCAACACGACCGGCGAGCTGACCTGGCGCCTTCCCCTCCACCCCGAGTACACGAAGCTGATGAAGGGAACCTTCGCCGACCTCTCCAACCTCGGCGCCAAGCGCGAGGCCGGCACCGCGACCGCGGGGGCCTTCCTCGCCGAGTTCGTCGGCGAGACGCCCTGGGCGCACGTCGACATCGCCGGCACCGCCTGGGACGTCGGCCGCGCCTACACCGGCAAGGACGCCAGCGGCTACGGCGTCCGCTTGCTGGTCGAGCTGGCGCGCCGCTTCGCCCACGCTTAGCCGCCGAGGATCATGCAGGTCGCGGTTCCGTGGGCAAGCAGCTTGCCGCTGCCGGCTGCCGTCAGCGTCGCCTCGGCGGTCGCCTGCTTGCGGCCCCGGTAGAGAACCGTCGCCTCGCAGAGGACGCGGCCGGTGTCGCGGGTGATCGGCCGCACGTACTTGGCCTCGAGGCCGAGGGAGGTGTAGGCGACGCCGGCCGGCAGGGTCGTGTGGACCGCACAGCCGAGCGCCGAGTCGAGCAGCGTCGCCGCGTAGCCGCCGTGGACGACCCCGATCGGGTTGTAGTGCTCCTCCCCCGGCTCGCCCTCGAAGATGACCCGACCCTCCTCGAGCTCGATCGGGCGCAGCCGCATCGTCACCGCGATCGGCGGCGGCGGCACCTGACCGGTGACGACCGCGGTCATGTACTCGATGCCGGTCATCGTCGCCCCCGCCGCCGCGGTCGGGACCGGGTCCTGCCAGACCAAGGTGCGACTGCGTGAGGTCTCCGGGCTCTCGGCGGCAAATGCCTCCGCCACCTCGGCGGCGGATCCCTCGGGCGCGGTGACGAGTCCGTCGTCGCTCACCGGGACGGGACCCTCCGCTCGCCGTCGGGCCAGCGCCGCGCGCTCCGAGCCGGCGCCGGATAGTGGAGATCGGCACTGATCTCCTCGACGCTGATCGCGATTCGCGGCGCCTGGCGCCGCTGGTTCCTATGCCTGTTGGTGAGCCTCATTTGCTGCCTCCAATCGGCTCTGATGCGATGGTTTCTTGAAGAAACTTACGTGGCTGCGTCAGCCTACCCCAGTCGGTTGTTTGATGCAACCGAGTGTGCGAAGATCACACCATGCTCCGTCGCGACTATCCCGACCAGCTCTGCTCGATCGCCAAGTCCCTGGGGGTGATCGGCGAGCGCTGGTCGCTGCTGATCGTCCGCGACGTCTTCAACGGCAACCGCCGATTCGGTGAGATCCAGGCCTCGCTGGGCGTCGCCCGCAACGTCCTCGCCGCGCGGCTCCAGAAGCTCGTCGACGAGGACATCCTCGAACGACGCCCGTACCAGCAGAGTCCGCCCCGCCACGAGTACTTCCTGACCGAGAAGGGGCTCGACCTCTGGCCGACCCTGATCGCCCTGCTCAACTGGGGCGACCGCTACTCCCCCAGCCCCGGCGGCCCGCCGAAAGTGATCCTCCACAAGGTCTGCGGCGGCCAGGTCAGCGAGCGCGGGATCTGCGAAAGCTGCGGTCAGGTCCTGGGCGCCCGCGACGCGGTGCAGGTCCCGGGCCCGGGGCGGCTCGCGCATGACACGGCCCTCGCCGGCGCGCAGATCGACCCCTGAATCCTCACATCGCTCTCCTCCACCCCCCTATGGTGTGAGCGACCGGGGAACGAGCGCACGAAAAGGAGAGGACAGATGGCGACGGCGGCTGAGGTGCAAGCGCGAGAGAAGATCTTCATCGGCGGCGAGTGGGTCGAGCCGGCCGGCGGCGAGCGGCTGGAGGTGATCAACTCGACCACCGAGGAGGTGATGGGGACGATTCCCGGCTGCACCGCCGCGGACGCCGACCGCGCCGCACGGGCAGCGCGTGAGGCCTTCGAGTCCTGGTCGCGGACGCCGCGCGAGGAGCGGGCCGGCTACCTGAACGCGATCGCAGCGGGCCTCGGCGAGCGCAGTGAGGAGATCGCGGCGACGATCTCCCAGGAGCTGGGGATGCCGCTGAAGCTGAGCCAGATCATCCAGGTCGGCCTGCCAACCGCTCAGATCGCCTCGATGCCCCAGCTGATGGAGGAAGTCGCCTGGGAAGAGGAGATCGGCAACTCGCGGGTGCTGCGCGAGGCGGTCGGCGTCGTCGGGGCGATCACGCCCTGGAACTACCCGCTCAACCAGATCGCCGCCAAGGTCGGCCCCGCGCTCGCCGCCGGCTGCACGGTGGTTCTGAAGCCGAGCGAGATCGTGCCGTTGAACGCCTTCATGCTGGCCGAGGTGATCGAGTCGGTCGGGCTGCCGCCGGGGGTCTTCAACCTCGTCACCGGAATCGGCCCGGAGGTCGGCGAGGCGATCGCCGGACACCCCGAGGTCGACATGGTCTCCTTCACCGGCTCGACCCGCGCCGGCAAGCGGGTCAGCGAGCTCGCCTCGGCGAGCGTGAAGCCGGTGGCGATGGAGCTGGGCGGCAAGTCCCCGAACGTGATTCTCGACGACGCCGATCTGAGCCGGGCTGTCCCCGACGGCGTCGCCAAGTGCTTCCTCAACTCCGGCCAGACCTGCAGCGCCCTGACCCGGATGCTGGTCCCTCGCGAGAAGCTGGCGGAAGCGGAGGAGATCGCCGCCGCCGCCGCGGCGGCCTCCACGCCTGGCGACCCGTTCGAGGAGTCGACCCGGATCGGGCCGCTGGTCTCCGATCCGCAGCGGCAGCGCGTGCGCGGCTACATCGAGAAGGGCGTGGCCGAGGGGGCGAAGCTGGTGGCCGGTGGCGCTGAGGCCCCCGACGGCCTCGAGCGGGGCTACTTCGTCCGCCCCACCGTCTTCTCCGAGGTGACCCCGGAGATGACGATCGCCCAGGAGGAGATCTTCGGCCCGGTGCTCTCGATCCAGCCTTACGAGGACGAGGCGGATGCGATCCGGATTGCCAACGACACCCAGTACGGCCTCGCCGGCGGCGTCTGGTCGGCGGATCAGGAGCGGGCGATCGGCGTCGCCAAGCAGATCCGCACCGGGCAGATCGAGATCAACGGTGGCGCGTTCAATCCCCTGGCACCGTTCGGTGGGTACGGGCAGTCGGGGCATGGGCGTGAGAACGGCCGCTATGGGCTCGAGGAGCTGCTGCAGGTGAAGTCGCTGCAGCTTTAGGGCTGAAGCTGTCGGCGGGCGGGTCCTGTCGCGGGGAGGGGCACCGCGGGCGAGGGCGTCCTCGGTACCCCTCCCCCGCACCACCCGCCCGTCCACCGCTGCAGGCCGACGCCTGCCGGGACTTCGCCATAGGGTGAGTTGGCTTGACCTCGACCCCTTCTGGAGGACTCGACTTGAACTTCGACCTTTCCGACGAGCAACGGCTGCTGCGCGACACGGTGCGGGATTTCGCGCGGAGTGAGGTGGCTCCAGTGGCCGAGGAGCTCGATCGGACCAAGAGCTTCCCCTACGAGATCGTTGCCAAGCTCGGTGGACTGGGGCTGATGGGTATTCCGTTTCCGCAGGAGTACGGGGGCGGTGGCGCGGACACGCTGTCGTATGTGCTGGCGGTGGAAGAGCTGGCGCGGATCGACTCCTCTGTCTGCATCACGATGGCCGCGCACACCTCGCTGGGGACGATGCCGATCTACCTCTGGGGGTCGGAGGAGCAGAAAAGCGAATGGCTGCCGCGGCTCTGCAGCGGCGAGCAACTCGCCTCGTTCGGGTTAACCGAGCCGGAGGCGGGTTCGGACGCGGGAAACGTGCGAACGACCGCGAAGCTCGATGACGGCGAGTGGGTCGTCACCGGGGCGAAGCAGTTCATCACCAACTCGGGCACCGAGATCTCCGGCTGCGTATCGATCACCGCGGTGACCGGTGAGGTGGACGGCCGCAAAGAGGTTTCGAATCTGATCGTGCCCAACGGGACGCCGGGATATGAGGTGGGCGAGGCCTATCGGAAGATGGGCTGGAACGCCTCCGATACGCGGCCGCTCTCCTTCGAGGACTGCCGCCTGCCCGAGTCGGCGCTGCTGGGGCGTCGCGGCGACGGCTTCAAGAACTTCCTCCACATCCTCGACGGCGGCCGGATCGGGGTCGCGGCGATGGGCGTCGGCCTCGCCCAGGGCGCCCTCGACGAGGCGATCTCCTACGCCAAGGGGCGTCGGGCCTTTGGGCAGCCGATCGCCAAGTTCCAGTCGATCCAGGCGAAGATCGCCGACCTCTCGGCGCAGATCGAGGCTGCCCGTCTGCTTACCTGGCGGGCCGCGCTGGAGAAGGACGCCGGTCAGTCCTTCACCCTCACCGCCGCCCAGGCGAAGCTGATCACCGGTCGGCTCGCCGTCCGCGCCACCGAGGAGGCGGTGCAGATCCACGGCGGCTACGGCTTCATCGAGGAGTACCCGGTCTGCCGCTTCTACCGCGACGCCAAGATCCTCACGATCGGCGAGGGCACCGACGAGGTGCAGCAGATGGTGATCGCCCGCCAGCTCGGCTGCTGAGCGCCGGGCTCGCTCTCAGCCGGCCGCGAGAGTGAAGCGAACGCGGGTGCCCGGTTGCCCGTCGTCGAGCCAGATCCGGCCGCCGTGGGCCTCGACGATCGCCCGCGAGATCGCCAGGCCGAGCCCGGCGCCGTCCTCGCCGCGGGACTCGTCGCCGCGGTAGAAGGCGTCGAAGACCTGCTCGCGATCGCCGGCCGCGATCCCCTCGCCGTCGTCGGCGACCTCGACCTCGACCGCGCCGTGAGCCGGGTGGGCACGAATGGTGACGGTGCCATCGGGTGGCGTGTGGCGGATCGCGTTTTGGATCAGGTTGAAGAGGACCCGCTGGACCTTCTCGGCATCGGCCTCGGCGACGACGCCTCCCGGCGGCAGCTCGGCGGTGAGAACGACGCCCTTCTGCTCGGCAGGTGCCCGCATCGCCGCCACCGTCTCGTCGATCAGGTCGCCGAGCTCGACCTGACGGATCGTCCAGGAGATGTCCCCGGCCTCGATCCGGGAGAGCTCGAAGAGGTCGTCGATCAGGTCGCTGAGCACGGCAACGTGGGTGCGGATCTCCCTCAGGTAGCGGTCGCGGGTCTCCCCCGTGGCGACGCCGTCGTCGATCGACTCGACCAGCAGTCGCAGCGAGGCCAGCGGGGTGCGGAGATCGTGCGAGGCGGCGGCGACGAGTTGGCGGCGCGCCTCCTCGACCTGACTCCGCATCCGTTCCTCCATCGCCAGCCGCACCGCGACCGCGGTCGCCAGGGCGGCAGCCCCGGCGGCGATGACGACGAGGAGGATCTGGTCGGCGCCCATGTGATTCGGGACCGCGACGGCGGCGGCACCGGCCAGGAAGGCGGCGAGGGCGATGACGATCGCGCGCCTCACGGTCGCAACCTGTAGCCGACGCCCCAGACCGTCTCGATCAGGCGCGGTTTCGCCGGGTCGTCGCCGAGCTTGGCGCGCAGGCGGCGAACGTGGACGGTGACGGTGCTGGTGTCCTCGAAGAAGGGCATGTCCCAGACCGCTTCCATCAGCTGGTCCCGGGAGAAGACCTGCCCGGGGTGCATCGCGAAGTAGGCGAGCAGGTCGAACTCGCGCTGGGTCAGGGAGACCTCCTCTCCGTCGAGGAAGACACGGCGGCTGGCCGGCTCCACCCGCAACGGCCCGACCTCGATCGGCGCCGCCTCCTCGGTTTCCGCCGGCGGCGAGACGCGGCGCAACACCGCTTCGACGCGAGCAACCAGCTCGGCCGGGGAGAAGGGCTTGACGACGTAGTCGTCGGCGCCGCGACGCAGCCCCACCAGCCGGTCGGACTGCTCGCCGCGTGCGGTGAGCAGGATCACCGCGATCGGCTTGCCGGGGCGCTCGCGCAGCTGGCGCATAACCTCGATGCCATCGATGCCGGGCAGCATCAGGTCGAGCACCACCAGGTCGGGACGATGCTCCTCGGCCAGCCGCAGCGCCTCCGGTCCGTCGGCGGCGCGGAAGGTCTCGAAGCCGGCCCGCTCGATGTAGCGGCCGACGATCTCGAGGATCGTCGCCTCGTCGTCGACGACGAGCACCTTCGCCGGGGCGGTCTCGGCCATCGCGGCGATTCTCGCTGTTGGGCCGGCCGCAATGCGAGCGCGTTCGCGCTTTGCTTCGGATAGCGAGACAAACGACGAACGCGCTCCTGGGCTAGCCGAAGGTGAACGCATATCCCGTCACCCCGGCTTCCGGCAGCAGGGTCAGCACGTGGCTCCCGACTCGGGGGAGGTCGACCAGCTCGTAGAGCCGATGGCCGTCGATCGTGACGACCCCGCCGTGGACGTCGGCGCCAGCCTCGGTGTCCTCAATCGGCCGGCCGTCGAGCCGGACGCGCATCCGCCGGGGGTGCCCGGCGGAGCCGAGCACGAGGTAGACGCGGCGGGCCCCGAAGTGGAGATCGAGCGAAGCGCCGGCGCCGGCCGTCGCCGACTCGAGCGTGATCCGCCAAGGCCCGCGGTAGGCGAATTCGTTCAGCGGCGGTGCTGGCGCCCGGGCGAAGTCATGCTCGCCGGGCGAGAGCATCGGGTTGGTAAAGCGTTCGGCCCGAGCGGCACCCAGATAGGTCTCGGGCGTAGTGACACCCAGCGAAGGTGCCTCAGCCTTGACCATGGCATCGCCGCCGCCGGGACGGTGGCCGGCTTCGGCCAGAAGCTGGCGGATCACGTGCTCTTTCTCGCCGTAGGACCCCTCGCCGAAGTGGACGAAGCGGACTCGGCCCTGAGCATCGATGAAGTACTCGGCCGGCCAGTACTGATTGCCATAGGCGTTCCAGGTCTGCTGTTCGTTGTCCTGGGCGACCGCGTAGCGGATGCCGTTTTCCTCAATCGCGTCTTCGACGTTGCCCGCTTCCCGCTCGAAGGGGAACTCGGGCGTGTGGATGCCGACGATCGTCAGGCCGTCCTTGCGGTAGCGCGCGTCCCAAGCCTTGAGGTAGGGCAGGGTGCGGATGCAGTTGATGCAGCTGTAGGTCCAGAAGTCGACGAGGACGACCCGGCCGCGCAGCGCCTGCAGCGAGAGCGGGCGGTCGCCCGGCGCATTGAACCAGCGCTCGGTGCCGACGAATTCCGGCGCCTCGCCGAGCACCGGCAGCTCCAGCCCACCGCCGGCGGCCACCTCGGGGGCGGCTCCGCTGCCCTTCGAGCCGACGCCGTGCTCACCCCCCCGCAGATCCGCCAGGGCCGACTTGGCCGAAGCGGTTTCCTCCAGACCCTCGGTTGGGTTGACGAGGAAGGCGGGCAGGTCACTGGCGATCTTGTTTTGAAAGCGAATGTCGTAGTTGCCGAGCATTGCCAGGGCGACCACGACCATCAGGCCGCCCATCGCGATCTGCAGGCCGACGCCGCGACGCGCCACGGGTGCGACGACACGACGGCCGCCGAGCATCAGGAAGTAGAGAACGAGAGCGGAGCCGATCCCGTAGCTGAGCGCGACCGCGAGGCGACCGGCGCTGAATGACTGCGAGGCGGAGACGGTGATCACCCCGGCCAGGATCGGCCCGGCGCAGGGGGCATAGAGCAGGCCGAGGCTGAGGCCGACGGCTGCCCCCGACCAGAAGCCGTCCCCCTTCGTCTGAGCGACGCCGGCGCGGCTGGCGAAGCGACTCATCCAGGCCTCCAGCCGGGCCGCCAGCGGCGGCACCATGAGGACGATCCCGAAGCAGAGCAGGACGACGATCGCCAACTTGCGGAGGAAGTCGTTGGGAAGGCCGAGGGCGGAGATCACGTAGACCAGCGCCACCGTCGCGAAGGTGAACGAGACCGCCAGCCCAGCGACGATCCCCAACGGCCGCCGCCGACCGCCGGTCGCCCCCGCCGAGAGGGCGATCGGCAGGACCGGCAGCACGCATGGCGAGAGCGCCGTTGCGGCGCCGGCGAGGAAACCGAAGAGGATCAGCAGCGCCACAGGTTCATTCGTCCTTCATCGCGTGATCGTCGCCCTGCATCGCCTCGTGGCCCTTCATGCCCTTGCCGTCGTCCTTCATCGCGCCGCTGTCCTTCATCGCATCGCCCTCGTGCTTCATCGCCGCGCCGGTCGAGTCACCGCCGGAGCCGGTGGTGGCGGCATCCGAGCTTCCGCCGCAGCCGGCGACCGCCATTGCTGCCGCGACGGCCAGAGCCGCCGGTACCGCAAACCTCCTGCCTGCACGCATCGGATCTCCCCTCGTCTCGCTTGCCTGTCAAGGCCAAGCTAGGAGCAAGATGTGACAGGAAGGGAAACTGGCGCGAATCAGCCTGCGAGCGGTGCGGCGGTCACTTCACCCTCGCCCCGGCCGACGACTTCAGCGGCGCGGCCGACAGCCTCGCCGATCCCGAAGTGGGAGCTGATCGCCAGCTCGTGCTCGCGCCGCAAGGGCCGCTCCGGGTCGACCACCGGGGCCGTCCGCAGCGCCTCGCCGGGCTGAGCGACCCAGACGCCGAAGGGGGCGCCAGCGCACTCGCGCAGCGGCACCGCGACGATCCGCGTCGAGCGGCGGCGACCGAGGCGGGCGATCATCCAGACCGGCTGATCGCTGCCGGCGTCGGCGTAGAAGCCCTCCACCCGGCCGACGCCCTTGCCGTCGCGATCGCTGAGCTCGGTGCCGACCCAGGCCCTCGCCTCCTCGCGCGTCGGCAGGGCGGCCGCTTCAGGCATCCGCCTGCTTCTCCAGCAACTGGCCGGCGGCCGTCGCCGGATCCAGCTCGCGGCGCACCACCCGCTCCAGCAGATCGGCGGTTCCGGGGTCGTCGGCGACGGTCGCTTCGAGCCGGCGGCGCATCCGCGAGGCGGCGATCCCGAGCACCTCGCTGCGCAGGTTGCGGGCGCGGCGCTCGGCCAGCGTCCCCTCTGCTTCGATGTGGGCCCGGTGGTCGCCGATCGCCTGCGCGAGCTCGTCGACTCCCTCCCCCCTCGCGGCCTCGGTGCGAAGGATCGGCACCTTCCAGCCTTCGGGGTCGTGCGAGAGCGCCAGCACGCCGCGGACCTCACGGACCATCGTTTCGGTCATCGGGTGGTCGGCCTTGTTGACCACGATCACATCGGGGATCTCCATCACCCCCGCCTTCAGCGCCTGGATCGAGTCGCCGGAGCCGGGCATCAGGGCCAGCACGATCGTGTCGGCGTGGTCGACGATGTCGATCTCCGCCTGGCCGACGCCGACGGTCTCGATCAGGACGTCGTCCTTGCCGGCCGCATCCATCACCAGCGCCACCTGCAGCGCCGCCTCGGAGAGACCGCCGAGGGCACCGCGGGAGGCCATCGAGCGGATGAAGACGCCGGGGTCGAGGAAATGGTCGGAGAGGCGGATGCGATCGCCGAGCAGGGCGCCGCGGGTGAACGGGCTCGAGGGATCGATCGAGAGGACGGCGACCTGACGCTCGGCCTTGCGCAGCTCCGCGGTCAGCGCCCCGATCAGGGTGCTCTTCCCCACCCCCGGGGGGCCGGTGAAGCCGATGATGCGGGCCTTGCCGGTGCGCGGGTAGACCTCACGGACCAGCTCCCAGCCGGCCGGATCGTCGGACTCGATAAGGGTGATCGCCCGCGCCAGCGCCCGCTTGTCGCCGGCGACGAGACGCTCGGCGAGGGGGGCGGCCTTGGCAGCTTCGGCGGTCACGGTGGCGCAGTCTAGTGCCGCGTCGGTCGGCATCTCGGCACTGCTCGCGCCGCATTAGAGTCCGGCGCCGCATGCGCCTGCTCCGCTTCGCCGCCGCCAACGGGATGCTCAACCATCGCTATGGGTTGCTCGCCTGGCGCTACGCCTGGCGGCGGCTGCTGACCAGGGCCGGCAGGCGCTGGCGGACCGATGGCTTCGTCTTCTTCGGCCGCCGCCTGGAACTGGAGGTCGGGCGCAAGGGCGAGATCCATTTCGGCCGCTTCGTCTGGATCGGCGACGGCACGAAGATCCGCTGCCACGAGGGCAGCGTCGAGATCGGCGCCAAGACGGTGATGGGCCAGGAATGCACGATCTCCGCCTACCAGCGAGTGCGAATCGGCGAGCAATGCGTGATCGCCGACCGGGCGATGTTCATCGACTTCGACCACGGCGTCGTCGAAGTCGAGCGGCCGATCCGCCTGCAGGGCATCTACAAGCGCGACGTCGAGGTCGGCTCCAACGTCTGGATCGGCTACGGCGCCTGCATCCTCCGCGGCGTCAGCGTCGGCGACAACTCGATCGTCGGCACCAACGCGGTGGTCACCAAGGACGTGCCCGCCAACGCCGTCGTCGCCGGCGCCCCGGCGCGGGTGATCAGGATGCGCGAGGCACCCAAGGAGCTGCGCTGGGATCACCCGATCGAGCCCGATCCCGAGGCCTGGACGACGCTTTCGCCGCCCCAGCGGTGAACTCAGACGGCGAGCGCTGGAGTTAGGTCGGTGCGGCTGAAGTCGTTGCCAAGGAAGAGCAGTGGCTCGCTGGCAACGCGGGCAGTCGCGTATGTCATGCAATCGCCGTAGTTGAGACGGGCCGGGTGGCGGCCCTTCCCGAAGCGGATGAAAGCGTCGGCAGCGAGATCCCAGTGGCGACGGTCGAAGGACAGGATGGACACACCGTGGTTTTCGAGGAACTCGGCCACGAGCTGGCGAGCAGCGCGGTCATGACGCCTGGCCACGACGATCTCCGTCTCGAACAGGGTCGGCGCTCCGATCGACACTTCGGAGGACCCAGCGATCGCACGGGTCAACAGTCCGTAGTTGCTCTCACGAAAGATCACCGAGACCGCGGCCGAGCTGTCGAGAATCAAAACCCCTCCGGTCCGTAGCCGAGGAGCTCTTCCTTTTCCTCCTTGGTCATCGGAGGCTGATCGAGGAGCTCGTCCGGGATCTTCGACCAGATCTCCCGCTCCATCATCTCTTCCCACTCCTCAACGGTCTGCGGCCGCCGTCGGCCGCCGCCCTGCAGCCGCATCCGCTCCTGCTTCTCCTCCAGCGCCTGCCGCACCGCCTCTTCCTCGCTCATGCCGATGTGCCGCGCGATCTCGGTCGCCATCTCCCGCGTCTCCTTGTCTCGGATCTCCAACGTCATCGGCCTTGCTTTGCATCTTAGGTCGATGCCTCGCGTCCGACGACGATGCAAGGATCTTACCAAGAATGAAATGTATTGTCAGCCAGACAGAACATTGCGTGAGCAATGGTTCTCGTGTGCCGCACGCGGATCGCAAGGCGCGAGCCGAGGGGCTGGCGGTCAGGTTCGGGGAAAACCTGGTCCGTTGCCGTCGTCGCGCCGACCTCTCGCAGGAGGAGCTCGGCGTCCGCGCCTCCCTGCACCGCACCGAGATCGGCCTGCTCGAGAACGGTCGTCGGGTCGCCAGGATCGACACACTGATCCAGCTCGCCGGGGCGATGTCGATTGCGCCCGAGGAACTGCTCGAAGGTCTGCACTGGAATCCCGGCGACACCGCCAATGGCAGCTTCGCGATCGCACACCTGCCGGAGCCGCCGCGACGGCGCGGCAGCAGCTGAGCGGCTCGAGGGGCTAGGCGGGGCTGGTCTCGCCGACCAGGTCGGCGTAGACCGCGGCCGTCTGCTCGGCGACGTCGGCCCAGTCGAAGCGGCGCACGTGCTCGTAGGCTTCGGCGATCAGGCGGCGGCCGAGCTCGTCGTCGGAGAGGACGCGGATCGCGACCTCCGCCAGCGCCTCGGGATCGTGGGGCCGGAAGCGCAGGCCGGCCTCCTCATGGGGGACGACCTCGCGCAGGCCGCCGGTGTCGGCGACGATGCAGGGACAGCCCGAGGCCATCGCCTCCAGCGCCACCAAGCCGAACGGCTCGTAGATCGAGGGGACCACCGTGAGGTCGGCGATCCGGTAAAGCGAGTGGAGGACGTCGTCGCCGATCCAGCCCAGAAATGTGCCGTGGTCCATCAGGCCGAGGTCGTGCGCCTGGCGGTGCAGCTCCTCCTCGTGGGTGCCGGACCCGGCGACCAGGAAGCGCGTGTTCGGCACCGCCTCGAGCACGCTCGGCATCGCCTCCAGGGCAAGCTGGAAGCCCTTCTCGTAGACGAGGCGACCGATCAACAGGACGAGCTTCTGATCGGGGGCGGCGAACTCGGAGCGCAGCCGCGCCAGCTCGGCCGGTTCCTGGGCGGGCAGGTCATCGGGATCGATCCCGTTGGGGATGACGCTGACCCGCTCCTCCTCCACCCCGAAGATGTCGGCGATCTGCTCGCGCATGTAGTGGGAGCAGGCGATCACCCGCTCGGAGCGGTTGGTGATCCAGCGCTCTACGCCGTGGATGTAGGTCTGGGGATGCTTGTCGACCCAGCCCTGGTGCCGGCCGTACTCGGTGGCGTGGATCGTCGTCACCAGCGGCGCCTCGAAGCGCTTGGCGAGGTGGTCGCAGGCGTTGGCGACCAGCCAGTCGTGGCCGTGGACGAGGTCGAACTCGTAGCTGTCGCCGAGCTCCACGCCGGCGGCCAGCATGTCGGAGTTCATCCGCTCCACCCAGGCGACGAACTCACCGAGGTCGGTGGGCCGTTTTGGCTCACGGATGCGGTGGACGATGACGCCGTTGGCGCGGTCCTCGACGGGAGACTCTTCGCCGCCCCGGGTCAGCACGTGGACCTCGACTCCCAGATCGACCAGCGCCTCGGAGAGCTTGCGAACGTGGCGCGCGAGGCCGCCCTCGATCAGGGGCGGATACTCCCAGGAGAGGATCAAGACGCGGGTCATTGCGTCTACTCAGGGCTCCAGCAGGGGAGCGAGGCTCAGGTCGGGGGCGAGGGAGCGCATACGCGGGTCGACGGCCGCCGGGGAGTCTATGGCCTCCAGCATCTGGCCGGCGTGGTCGGTAGCCCGCCGGTACGCGTAGTCGCCGGCCTGGCCGCGGCCGTCGAGGAAGGCCCAGTCGCTCGCCTGGGCGGCCAGCAGCTCGCGGGCGGCGCGTCGGGCGGCGTCGCCGCGAAGGCCGCGGGCAAGCGCCCGCAGCAGCCGCAGCTCGAGGCGGCGGGCGCCCCAGGCGAGGTCGGCCACGGCCGGTGAGTCCCAGGTGCGCAGGTTCTTCCACTCGCCCCAGCTGGAGGTGCGCAGCGGCCGCTCGATTGGCTCGTGCTCGGCCAGCGCCTGGGGCACGGTGACGAGGCGGACGCCGGCTGCCGCCGCTCCCTCGAGGACCGCTTGCAGCCAGATCGGTCCCTCCGACCACCAGTGGCCGAGCAGCTCGGTGTCGATCGCGAAGACGAGCAGGCCGCGGCGACCCGCAACCTCGGAATAGCGCCGCAGGCGCGCCGCGGTGGCGGCAAGGAACTCGTCGGCCTGGCGCCGCGCCACGACCGCCGCCGCGGCCGGGTCATAGCCGCCGCCGCCGATCCTCCAGATACGGATGCCGCGCAGCGATTTGCCCTCGAACTCGGCGTGGGCCGGGTCCGACGGGTAGCCATCGAGGGACCAGAGCCAGGAGATCGCCTCCCAGTCGATCGGCAGAGCGACCGGCCCGGCCGCGGTCGCCACTGGAGAGAGCGCCCGCAGCGGCTCCTCGTGAGCGCTCTGGTCCGTGCAGAACCAGCGCACGCCCTGTTCCTCGAGCCGCCACTCCAGCCCGGGCCGGTAGGCGCACTCGGGCAGCCAGAAGCCCCCGTCCCAGCCGAAGCGGCGCCGGTGCGAACGGATCCCGGCATCGAGCTGCAGGCGCAATCCCGCCCGCGTTGCCAGCAGCGGCAGCACGGCGTGGGTCGCGGCGGAGGCGGCGAGGGCGATCCGGCCCTCCGTCGCGGCGCGCCGAAAGGGCTCCAGCGGACTGCCACCGGCGGCGTCGAGCAGCTCCAGGGCGTGCCGGTAGCGCTCGCGCTCGCCCTCGCAGGCGGCCCGGCACTCGGCAGGCACTTCCGCCAGGTCGGCCTCGGCCGCACCGATCCGCCACTCGACCAGGAACTTGCGCAGCCGTGTAGCCGTGCCCGGATCCTCGAGCTGGTCGGCGAGCACCGGCGTCACCGTCATGGTCAGGTCGCGCGCCACCTCGAGGACCGGCAGGTAGGAACGGATCACCGCGTCGAACAGCCACTCCTCCCCGAAGGGATAGGTCCCGAATCCCTCGACGTAGGGCATGTGGGAGTGAAGGACCAAGGCCAGGTCGCCGGCGCTCTCGCGCCGGCTCATTCCGGCCGCCTGCTCATGCCGTGTGACAGACGGCGAGGAAGTCCAACGCCCCGTCGAGGTTCTCCTTGCCGAGGCGGAAGTCCGAGGCGGCGATCGCCGGCGTGAAGCGGTCATAGAAGGGCTTGGTCAGTCCGAGGCGCTTGTGGACGCCGTCCCAGCCGAGCTTGATCGCGATCTCGTGGGCGCGCAGCTTGCGGGCGTGGAAGAGGCCGAGCAGCTCGACCCGCGGGAAGTGCGCCTCGCAGAGCTCCCGGAACTCCGCGGCCCGGTACTCGTGCACGTGCCAGGGATTGTCGGACTTCTCGGCGCCCGGAGGCGCCAGCGTCAGCAGGTTCGGAGTCGAGACGTAGGCGACCCCGCCCGGCTCCAGCATCGACTTGAAGTGCTCGAGAATCGCCCCCGCGTCCTGAACGTGCTCGATCGTCTGCAGGAAGACGACGGCATCGGAGGGCTCGGCGAAGGTCTCGACGAGGTCACGCGCGAAGCGCAGGTTGGGCCGCACGTAACGCAGCCGCGCATGCTCGTGCGCCTCCGGGTTGGCGTCGACGCCGACGACGTCGGCGGCGGCGGCGCCGGCGAGCACGTTCGATCCATAGCCCTCGCCGCAGGCCATGTCGACGACCCGCTTGCCCGCGACCCGGGCCGCGATCCACTCGTAGACGACCAGGTGTCGCCGGTACCAGTAGTTCTCCTCCGGCACGTCGGGCAGCGTCCGCTCGCCGGTCAGCGGCAGCGGCGGCACTCCCGGGGGCTGGTTCAGCTGCAGATACTCCTCCGGCACCCGCGGAACCGTATTGGAGCCGGGATTCGTGGGCGCGGTAGACCTTTCCCCCGCATACCGACGGAAAGGACTACCGCGCCCCCGCGGCATCGCCCTACATGCCATTCCGCGTAGAGTTCCGCGCCCGATGCCCGCCGCTCCGACCGCAACCCCCGAGCACATCAAGGACGTCAACACCCGCTACCACGACGCGGCCGCCGACGAATACGACGCCAAGTGGGGCATCGACTTCGGCACGGTCGGCCAGGAGCAGGTGCGTCTGAAGCTGGTCAAGGCGCTCGGCAAGCTCGACGGCGCCAGCTTTGGCGACGCCCTCGAGATCGGCTCCGGCACCGGCTACTTCTCGCTCAACCTGGTGCAGCTGGGCGTGATCCAGCGGCTGACCGCGACCGACATCTCGCCGGGGATGCTGAAGCGGCTCGCAACCACCGCCGAGGCGCTGGGCGTCGAGGACGTGACCACGGTCGCCACCGAGGCCGAGGAGCTTCCCTTCGAGGACGAGAGCTTCGACCTCGTCTTCGGCCACGCGGTCCTTCACCACATCCCCGACCTGGAGCGCGCCTTCGCCGAATTCAAGCGAGTGCTGCGACCGGGCGGGGCGATCGCCTTCGCCGGTGAGCCGTCCCGCTACGGCGACCAGCTGGCGGCACTGCCGAAGCGCGCCGGGATGCTGGCCGCCCCGGTCTGGCGGCGCCTGGTCGGCGCCCGCGAGCGCGCCGTCGCCGAGGCCGAGATCTCCGACGGCCACTCCCTCGAGGGGGAGGTCGACGTCCACGCTTTCGCCCCCGCCGACCTCCGCCGGCTGCTCCGCGACGGCGGCTTCGAGCGGCGCCGCGTCGGTGGCGAGGAGCTGCTCTCCAACGCTTGGGGCTGGGGCCTGCGCACTGTCGAGTCGAGCGCCGAGCCGGAATCGGTCCCCTTCGGCTGGCGCCGCTTCGCCTTCCGCAGCTACATCGCCCTGCAGAAGGTCGACACGGGCGTACTGGAGCCGCATCTCCCCGCCGAGCTGTTCTACAACCTGCTCGTCTCCGGCCGCAAGCCGGCCTAGGAGAAGTCGAGCCGGGAGACTCCCGGCAGCCTACTTGAACTGGAAGCTGGTCAGGTCGTCGCCGAAGGTCGGGTTGTAGATGACCTTGTCGAGGTCGATCGCGCTGGAGACGAAGGTCGAGGTCGCGATGCTGCCGTACGGCGCCCACGGTGCCAACTCCATGTATTCGCGGTCGAGCCGCGCGTATTCGTCTTCCTGCCGCGGCCCCAGCGGTTCGCGGGAGAGCTGGGCGATCTTTTCGTTCAACCTCGGCACGTCGGTTCGGGAGAGGTTGTTGTTGTTGGTCGCTTCGATGCTTTCCCCCGCCAGCAGCGGCTGGAAGAAGTTGTTCGGATGGGGGTTGTCGGCGAACCAGTCGTACCAGCCGGTATCCAGTTCGGGGGTGGTTTCATTGCCGACCACGGTCAGGAAGTTGCTCACGTTCACTTCTTTCAGGGTCGCGTCGAAGCCGAGTTCGTCCAGCACTCCCTGGTAGTAGGCAGCCGCTTCGTTGTTCGGGTTTTCGTCGTTTGCCCAGACGGTGACCGTGCGGTCGGCGGGGTCGGCGGCGGCGATCAGGCGCTTGGCCCTTGCCATGTCGTGCGGGTAGAGATTGAAGTCCCGGTGTCCCGGCATCCCTTTGGGGAGGATCCCGTGGGCGGCGACCAGCGCGCCGGCGTAGATGCGTTCCAGCGCCGCGGGGTCGATCGCGTAGTTGACAGCTCGGCGCACCCTGAGGTCGTCGAATGGCGGCTGCTCCATGTTCATCCAGAAGTAGTAGATGCTGACCGTGGGCTCGACCCGGAACTGAGTTCCCTCGTACCTGTCCTTGACGCTGGCGTAGAGCTCCGGCGGCGGGTTCGACTGCGTCCAGTCGACCTGCCCGTTTTCGACTTCGTGCACCCGGGTGGCGTCGTTGCGGATGACCCTGATGTCGATCGCATCGACGTGGCCGGCCGGGATCTCCGGGATCAGCCTGCCGTTGTGCTTCGCCCATTCGGGGTTGCGGCGGTAGGACCAGGAACGCCCGATCTTCGGGTCGACGATCTCGTAGGGCCCGCTGGCGGGAGGCGGCGAAGCGGTTTGATCTTCGGCCGGCGTATCGGCGGGGACCAGCGCCGCGAACGTCATCGCCAGGTCATTCGTGAAGCTGCCGCGGGGCTCGACCAGGTGGATGACGATCTGCCCGGTCGCGTCGTCTGCCTCGATGCCGGAGATGCCGCCGGACTTGGTACGGGCGAACCGATCGGCGCCGACGATCACCGTGTAGTACGAGGCGCCTGGCGAGTTGATCTTGAAGACCCGTTCGATCGTCGCCGGGAAGTCCGAGGCACGGACCGGCTCGCCGTTGGAATACCGCAGTCCCTTGCGCAGAGTGAACGTGTAAGTCTTGCCGCCGTCGCTGATCTTCGGGAGGCTCTCCGCCAGGCCCGGGACCACTTTGCTGCCCGCCTCGCCGCTGGCGTGGGCGTAGGTGACCAGGGGGATATAGGTGTCGTACATCGCCGTCCAGCCTTCCAGCGTGTAGGAGAGCTGCGGATCGAGATAGTCGGGGAAGGAGGAGTAGGTCCCCTTCAGCGTCCCTCCTTGCTCCTGCTCGGAGCTGCCGCAGGCAGCGATGCAGAGCGAGGCGGCCACGATCGCCCCACAAAGCGCGAGGACTGCAGGCAACCGGATCACCTGATCAATCTAAGCGGCAAATCGCGCTCTGAACAACTTTATCTTCGCGTCGATCCCCTTCAGGCGCCGCTCGCCGATGAACGAATAGGCGAAGCCCTCCCCCGCCGCCTCTTTGGTGGCGGCGTCGACCAGGACGCTGCCGGGGCGAGCGATACCGGTGATCCGGCTGGCCAGATTGACCGAGCGGCCGTAAAAGTCACCGGACTGCGGCAGCGTCGGGCCGGTCGAGAGCCCGGCGCGCAGCCAGGGAAACTCCTCGCCTTCGGCCTCGGCGGCCTTGATCAGGTTCACCGCCGCGGCGACCAGCGGCTCGGCCTCGGCGGCGACGAACATCACCGCGTCGCCGATCGTCTTCACCAGCCGCACCGGCGGCTCGGCGACGGCGATCGCCATCTCCTCGAGGCGGCCGGCGACGAGGCCCAGCTCCTCCGGCGGGATCTCCTCCCCCAGCCGCGTGAACTCGACCAGGTCAGCGAAGCAAACGCTCAGTTCGACGGTGCCGCCGATCTCCCCGGCGGCGAGGTCGGCGGTGCCGATCACGTCGCGGCGGATCTGCTCGAGCATGTTCGCCTGCAGGGCGTGGACGACGGTCGGGCCGACCAGGGGCATCATGTGCTCCGCCGCGGCCGCGAAGCGGCGAGCGACGTCGCGCTCGCTGTCGCCGGGCTGGGTCAGGGTGCGGATCACCAGCTCGCGGTTGGCCTCGGCGATCCGTGCCGTCCCCATCCCGATCGTCCGCGCCACCTGCAGCATCCCCTCCTCGGGAAGGCCGGCGTCGAGAAAAGCTTTCATCCGCCGCGCCGCGTCCAGATCCGCCTCGGTGCCGCGCGGATCGTCCGGGTCCGTGTACGGGACGCCGAGGGCGGCGCTGAAGCGACGCAGCTGGTCGAGGTCGATTCCGACGACCTCCGCCACTTCGCGGGCGCTGTAGCGGCGGCCCTCGCCGGCCAGGGCCCGCTCGACCGGCAGCAGGGCCAGGCGTCCGGCGAGGACGGCATCGCGTAGCTCGGCCAGCGGGACGCCATCGGACTCGAGCTCACGCAGCAGGACCAGGCGAGCCTCGCGGGCCTCGCCGTCGAGGTCGTCGAGCAGGCCCTCGGCCGCGAAGTCGATCATGCCGTCGCCACCGCGCCGCCGCGCCGCGGATCGCCGCCCCCACTCAGAGCATTGGTCCCGGGATCGCGCGCTACGGCCTGCACGCCGCCGAAGAATAGGTTGATCTGCGGCCGGCGGGCGACCGGCGTCCCAGCTGCCTCCAGGCGCGCCAGCCCTGCCTCCTCGATTCCCGGCTCGGCCTGCAGGAGGCCGGCCTCGAAGTGCAGGCGCGGCGCCTCGACCGCGGCGGCGACGGGCATTTTCTGCTCGACCGCGCGCACGATCGTCTGCAGGATCGCTGAGCGGATCCGGTTCGAGCCGGCGCTGCCGACGCCGAGCTCGACCTCGCCATCGCGCAGGACCACCGTCGGGGCCATCATCGAGGGAACGCGGCGTCCCGGCGCGATGCGGTGGAAGCCGAGTGGGTTGAGGTCCTCCTCGCCGAGCATGTTGTTGAGGATCACGCCGGTGCCGGGGACCAGCACCCCGGAGCCGGAGCCGTTGGAGCAGGTGACGTTGGCGCAGATCCCGTCGCGGTCGAGGACCGAGATGTGGGTGGTCGAGCCGAGCAGGTCGGCGGCGGCGCGGTCGAGCCCGGCCGGGTCGAGGAAGCCGGCCTCCATTCCCTCCTCGTAGAGGGCTTCCGCGAACTCGGCGCCGCGGCGGCGGTTGGCCGCGTCCATCGCCGCCACCAGCTGCTCGGGGCCGCTCTCGGGCCCCAGCCGCTCGAGCAGGCCGAGGCTGAAGGCGATCAGGATCCCGCCCGAGGAGGGTGGCGGGTTGGTCAGCACCTCGGCGCCCCGGAACGGCACCCGGATCGGCCTGCGCTCGACCGGCTCGTAGGCAGCGAAGTCGCCACGGCCGAGCGTGCCGCCGCCGTCGATCACGTGGTCGCTGAGCGCCGCCGCGATCTCGCCGCGGCAAAACGGCTCCGCTCCCTCGGCGCCGTAGCGTTCCAGCGCCTC
>JBEVJP010000034.1:0-7441 GCA_040510155.1 Solirubrobacterales bacterium
TGGGGCTGCCGTCTTCTTTCAGTTTTTCCGCCAGCGTTTCGGCCTGCAGTTCGCCGACTTTTTCGTTGTCGAACGAGACGTAGGCGTCGACTTCGCCGTTTTCGATCAGCCGGTCGTAGCTGACCACCGGCACGTTCTGGGCTTTCGCCTGTTCGGCGATCGCCGCTGCCGATTTCGAGTCCATCGGGTCGACGACCAGGACTTCGGCGCCCTGGGTCAGCGCCGCTTCGGCCTGGCTCTGCTGTTTGGAGGCGTCACCGCCCGCGTTGCTGTAGAGGACTTCGCAGTCATCGCAGTTTTCTTCGACGGCCTTTTCGAAGTCGGGCTTGTCGTTCGATTCGTAACGCGGCGTTTCGTTTTCGGGAAGCAGGAGGGCGATCTTCGTCCCGCCTCCTCCGCTACTGCCGCCGCAGCCGGCAACTACGAGACCTACCGCGAACAGCGTGCAACCGATAACCGCAAGTCGCCGCAACAACGCTGGGTTGGACATAACCCTCCTCCTCGGGGAATTGGCATTGGACCATTACCCCTTTGCGGACATTTCATTCACCACTCCACGCCCGAAGGGGCAAAGACTGGCCGTCACGCAGCAGAAAGAGAGGACTGGTTGGCCTAGGCGGCCACAGGTTCGCGCCTGCGGCGCTTCGGCTTCGCCGGCTCGACCAGCCCGGCGAGGAAGCTGCCGGTGTAGGAGCCGGCGACCGCGGCGACCTGCTCGGGCGTGCCGGTGGCGACGATCTCGCCCCCGCCGTCGCCGCCCTCAGGGCCGAGGTCGACGAGCCAGTCCGCGGTCTTGATCACGTCGAGGTTGTGCTCGATCACGACCACGGTGTTGCCGGCGTCGACGAGGCGACCGAGCACCTCGTGCAGGCGCGCCACGTCGGCGATGTGCAGGCCGGTGGTCGGCTCGTCGAGGATGTAGAGGGTGTCGCCGGTGGCGACTTTGGAGAGCTCGGTCGCGAGCTTGATCCGCTGCGCCTCGCCGCCGGAGAGCGTCGTCGCCGGCTGCCCGAGGCGGATGTAGTCGAGGCCGACGTCGTGCAGGGTGCGCAGGCGACGGGCGATCTTCGGCACGTTCTCGAAGAACTCGACTGCATCGGAGACCGACATCTCGAGGACGTCGGCGATGCTCTTGCCCTTGAAGCGGACCTCGAGCGTCTCGCGGTTGTATCGCTTGCCGTGGCACTGCTCGCAGGGGACGTAGACGTCGGGCAGGAAGTGCATCTCGATCTTGATCTGGCCGTCGCCTTTGCAGACCTCGCAGCGACCGCCCTTGACGTTGAAGCTGAAGCGGCCCGGTTTGTAGCCGCGCGCCCGCGCCTCCTGCGTCTGGGTGAAGAGCTGGCGGATGTGGTCGAAGACGCCGGTGTAGGTGGCCGGGTTCGAGCGCGGCGTGCGACCGATCGGCGACTGGTCGATGTTGATGATCTTGTCGATCTGGCTGAGGCCGTCGATCCCGTCGTGGGCACCGGGCCGGAGTTTCGCCTGGTGGAGGCGGTTGGCGACCGAGTGGTGCAGGGTCTCGTTGACCAGGGTGGACTTGCCGGAGCCGGAGACGCCGGTGACGCAGCAGAGGACGCCGAGCGGGATCGTCACGTCGACGTCCTTGAGGTTGTGTTCGCGAGCGCCGCGGATCGCCAGCGCCCCGCTCGGCTGGCGGCGCTCCTCCGGCACCTCGATGCGACGCTTGCCGGAGAGGTACTGGCCGGTCAGCGAGGCCGGGTCCTTGGCGACCTTGGCCGGCGGCCCGGAGACGATCACGTGGCCGCCGTGTTCGCCGGCGCCGGGCCCGAGGTCGACCAGGTGGTCGGCGGCCATCATCGTCCCCTCGTCGTGCTCGACGACGATCACGGTGTTGCCGAGGTCGCGAAGGCGGTCGAGGGTCGCGATCAGCTTCTCGTTGTCGCGCTGGTGCAGGCCGATCGAAGGCTCGTCGAGCACGTACATGACCCCGACCAGGTGCGAGCCGATCTGGGTCGCCAGCCGGATCCGCTGCGCCTCGCCGCCGGAGAGCGTGCGCGCCGAGCGGGCCAGCGAGAGGTAGCCGATCCCGACGTTCTCGAGGAAGGCGAGCCGTTCGGTGATCTCACGGACGATCAGCCGCGCGATCGCCCGCTCGGTCTCGGTCATCTCCAGGCCGGCGATCCACTCCGCCGCGGCCCGCGCCGAGAGATCGCTGTACTCGGCGATGCTGAGGCCGCCGACCTTGACCGAGAGGCTCTCCGGCCGCAGCCGGGCGCCCTTGCAGTCGGGGCAGGGCTGCTCGGCCATGTAGCCCTCGATCCGCTCGCGGTTGTTCTCGGAGTCGGTCTCTTCGTAGCGCCGCTGCAGGTTGTTGACGATCCCCTCGAAGCGGACCTTGTAGGAGCGGCGGCGGCCAAAGCGGTTGGTGTAGCTGACCTGGTGGCGTTCCTCGCCGGTGCCGTAGAGGAAGATCTCCTTCTCCGACTTCTTCAGCTTCGCCCAGGGCTTGTCGACGTCGACGTCGTAGGCCTCGGCGACCGAGGCGATCAGCCGCCGCCAGTAGGCGGTGATGCCGCGGTTCCAGGGTTGCAGGGCGCCCTCGGCGAGCGAGAGCGTCGGATCGGGGACGACCAGTTCAGGATCGATCACCCGCTGAAACCCGAGCCCATGGCAACGCTCGCAGGCGCCGTGCGGGGAGTTGAAGGAGAAGATCCGCGGCTCCAGCTCGGGGATCGAGGTGCCGCAGTTGAGGCAGGCGAACTGCTCGCTGAAGATCAGCGGTGCCGCCTTCTCGTCCTCGACGAACTCGACTTCGACCAGGCCGGCGGCGAGGCCGGCTGCCGCCTCGACCGACTCGGAGAGGCGCCGGCGCAGGTCCGTTTTCATCACCAGCCGGTCGACGACGACGGCGACGTCGTGTTTGTACTTCTTGTCGAGGACGATCTCCTCGTCGAGGCGGCGCAGCTCGCCGTCGATCTTGACCCGTGAGTACCCCTCGAGCCGCATCTGCTCGAGCAATTTTCCGTACTCGCCTTTGCGGCCCCGAACGATCGGCGCCATCACCATGAATTTCGTCCCCTCGGCAAGCGTCATCAGCCGGTCGACGATCTGCTCCTGGGACTGGCCGGTGATCTCAGCGCCGCACTCGGGACAGTGCGGCACCCCGATCCGCGCCCAGAGCAGCCGCAGGTAGTCGTAGATCTCGGTCACCGTGCCGACCGTCGAACGCGGGTTGCGCGAGGTCGTCTTCTGGTCGATCGAGATCGCCGGCGAGAGCCCCTCGATCGAGTCGACGTCGGGCTTCTCCATCAGCCCCAGGAACTGCCGCGCGTAGGCCGAGAGCGACTCCACGTAGCGCCGCTGCCCCTCGGCGTAGATCGTGTCGAAGGCAAGGCTCGACTTGCCGGAGCCGGAGAGGCCCGTGATCACGATCAGGGCATCACGGGGCAGCTCGAGGTCGACGTCCTTGAGGTTGTGCTCACGGGCGCCGGAGATGACGATTCGGTCAGAGCGGGACACTCAGTCCGAGTGTACCCAAGCGAACAGATGTTCCCCTCAGGTTCCCGCTATTTGCGGCCGGACGCGAGCAGCTCATCGAGAACGGAGCCGTAGTGCTTCGCCCAGAGAGAGAGGTGGCCCTCGGCCGGCAGGTGGTGCAGTCGGGCGCCCGGGATGCGCTCGACCAGCCACTCGGCATGGGCGGCCGGCACGAACTTGTCTTCGCCTCCGGACCAGATGTCGACCGGAACGGAGATCGCGGCTAGGTCGAACCCCCACTCGCGCCAGAGCGCGACGTCGTCGTCGTACCAGCCCCAGCTCCCCCCGGACGCGTAGCGCCTGCATCCAGCCAGCTGGAAGTCGAGGAAGCTGCCCTGAAGCACGGCGCGGTCCGCCGGGCAGACGATGTCGCCGAAGAGGCCGAGCAGATCCTCGGTCGTGTCGATTGCGCGGTAGGTATCGAAAGCGCTCTCGACGAACGCCTCCAGCGTGGCGCCCCCGGCTTCGATCGCCGCGAACTCCTCCTCGTTCCACTCCCCCATTCCCCCGGTCCAGTCGAGGCCGGGACAGTCGCGCGGAGCCAGGGGACTGAGTGACGCCGCCGCAAGGACGCGGTCCGCGAGCAGGGCAGCACAGGCGAGCGCAGCGCCGCCGCCGAAAGAGTGGCCGACCACGTAGAAGCTCTCCGCGCCGAGCACGTCGGCCACTGCCGCAACGTCGGTTGCGCAATCCCCCATCGATCGTCCCGGGAGGCGCTCCGAGCCCTCCACTCCAGGGCGGGAGAGGCATACCTGCCGCAGGCCACGGCTAGCCGCCTCTTCCAGATGCTCGTCCCAGAGGTGCCGAGATCCGGGGCTGCCGGTGTTGAAGACCACGAGCGGCCCGTCCTCAGCGCCGGAGAGCTGCGCGTGGACGCGGCGACCTTCGACGCTCACGGTGAGCTCCTCCCGGCGCATGCGCTCAACCTAGAGGCGCACTCAGCCGAGCGCCGCGGAAAGCCGGCGCCGGTAGGCACGGGCCGCCGGATCCGCCGGGTCGATCTCACTGAGAACGCCGACCACCGCTTGGCGCAGAAGCTCTCGAGCCTGCTCCGGACCGAGGCCGTCAGTTTGCTGTGGCCCAGCCTCGAGCTCGGCGAGAAGACCGTCGAGTGCCGCCTCGCGCTCGCCGCGGTCGAGAGCGGCGAAGGCCTCGTCGCCGATACCGGCGCGCCTCAGGTTGACACGAGCGGCGATTCCGGCGGCGCCGAAGTCCGACTCGTGGCCGGCGACGGCATCCAGCGCCTCGTCCTCGGCTCCGCGCTCCAAGCGGGCTCGGCCGAGGGCGACAGCGACGTCCGCCCGGCGCGGATCCGTTTCCGCCGCCTCGCGCAGCGAGAGCTCGTCGCCTTTCTCCAACAGCTCGTCGACCCGCGACGGGACCAGTGCGTCGAAGAACGATTCGACCTTTGCTTTCGGCACCGCGCCGACGAACTCGTCGACGACCGCGCCGTCACGGAAGGCCTTCACGGCCGGGATCCCCTGCACTTCGTGGCGCGCCGCCAGCCCCTGGTTGGCGTCGACGTCCACCTTCGCCAGCAGGACCTTGCCGCCCCGACTCGCCTCGGCCGCTTCCAGGGCCGGCGTCAAGGTCCGGCAGGGACCGCACCAGGAGGCCCAGAAGTCGACGACCACCGGCGTCTGCCGGGAGAGCTCGATCACGTCGCGGTCGAAAGTGCCTTCGGTTACGGCCAGCGCCATCCGGCGCAGGTTAGCCGGGCGCGGACCCCGGCGAGACAGTTGCGTCGTCAGGACGATCGGCGTACGGTCGAAGCGAGGCGGGGAACCGTCTACAAGGAGGTTGAGATGTCGAACGTGGAGACCGCCCGGTCTGCCTACGACGCTTTTGGCAGCGGCGACCTGGATGCCCTGCGGGACTCCTTCGCCGAGGACGCCGTCTGGGTCACCTCAGACGAGCTGCCGCTCGGTGGAGTCGTCGAGGGACGCGACCAGATCCTGGCGAACTTCGCCCAGATCCCCAACTACTGGTCGTCGTTCAGCGTCGAGCCGCAGGAGTTCATCGACGCCGGCGAGTACGTCGTCGTCAAGGGCAGGCAGCACGCCGAGAACGACCGGGGCAGCTTCGACGCCCCCTTCGTGCACGTGCTCCAGTACCGCGACGGCAAAGCGGTGCGCGGTGAATTCTTCACCGACAGCGCTAAGGCGGCGAAGCTGCTCGCCTGAGCCTCACGCCCCCGCGCGCATCCCGTCGAGGTCCCGGCGCAGCTCCTTCAGCTCGTCGCGGATGCGCGCCGCCTCCTCGAAGCGGAGGTCGTCGGCGGCGGCCAGCATCTCCTCCTCGAGGGCGACGATGTTGCGCTCCAGCTCCTCGGGCGTCGTCGCCTCGGTGCGCTTGCGGCGCCGCTTGTGCGGTGCCCGATCCTCCATCGCCAGGAACTCGGCCATCTCGGAGATGCCTTTGCGGACCGTCTCCGGGGTGATCCCGTGCTCCTCGTTGTAGGCGAGCTGGATGGCGCGGCGGCGGTCGGTCTCGCGCATCGCCGCGCGCATCGCCTCAGTCTGCTTGTCGGCGTACATCAGCACCCGCCCGTTGACGTTGCGGGCGGCGCGGCCGATCGTCTGCACGAGGCTGGTCTCACCACGCAGGAAGCCCTCCTTGTCGGCGTCGAGGATCGCCACCAGCGAGACCTCGGGCAGGTCGAGCCCCTCACGGAGGAGATTGACGCCGACCAGCACGTCGTACTCGCCGAGCCGCAGGTCGCGGACGATCTGGATCCGTTCCAGGGTGTCGATCTCGGAGTGCAGATAGCGGACCTTGATCCCGTACTCGAGCAGGTAGGCGGTCAGGTCCTCGGCCATCTTCTTGGTCAGGGTGGTGACGAGGACGCGCTCACCGGTCTCGGCCACTTTGCGTGCCTCGTTCATCAGGTCGTCGATCTGATTCCTGGTCTCGCGGATCTCGATCGCCGGGTCGACGATCCCGGTCGGGCGGACGATCTGCTCGACGGTTCGGGTCGATTCGGCTTTCTCGAACGGGCCCGGCGTCGCCGAGACCATCACCAGCTGGTCGACCCGCTCGAGGAACTCGTCGAACTTCAGCGGCCGGTTGTCGATCGCCGAGGGCAGGCGGAAGCCGAAGTCGACGAGGGTCGTCTTCCGCGACCTGTCCCCCTCGTACATGCCTCCGATCTGGGGGATCGTCTGGTGGGACTCGTCGACGAAGACGACGAAGTCGTCGGGGAAGTAGTCGATCAGCGTGTGCGGCGGGCTGCCGGCCGGGCGCCCGTCGAGGATTCGCGAGTAGTTCTCGATCCCCGAGGTGAAGCCGAGCTCCTTCAGCATCTCGATGTCGTAGGCGGTGCGCTGGCGCAGGCGGTGTGCCTCCAGCTGCTTGCCTTCGTTCTCGAGTTCGGCGGTGCGGGCGTGGAGTTCGGCGCGAATCTCCTCGACCGCCCGCTCCAGCGTCTCGTCCCTGGTCACGTAGTGGGAGGCCGGCCAGACCGAGACGTGGTCGATCGTGTCGAGCACCTCGCCGGTCAGCGGGTCGAAGTGCTGGATCCCCTCGATCTCGTCGCCGAACAGGGCGATCCGGTAAGCCGACTCCGCATAGGAGGGCATGATCTCCAGGACCTCGCCGCGGACCCGGAAGGCACCGCGGCCGAGCACCGTGTCGTTGCGCTGGTATTGCATTTTCACCAGCTTGCGGAGGACCTCGTCGCGGTCGATTTCATCGCCGACCTTGAAGAGCTGCATTTTTTCGTTGTAGACCTGCGGCGAGCCGATCCCGTAGATGCAGGAGACCGAGGCGACGATGATCACGTCGCGGCGCGCGAACAGCGCCGCGGTCGCGGCGTGGCGGAGGCGGTCGATCTCGTCGTTGATCGAGGAGTCCTTCTCGATGTAGAGATCCTGGGCCGGGACGTAGGCCTCTGGCTGGTAGTAGTCGTAATAGGAGACGAAGTACTCGACCGAGTTCTCCG
>JBEVJP010000035.1:0-30148 GCA_040510155.1 Solirubrobacterales bacterium
TCCGCTGCTTCAGCGTCTCCCCTTCGACGTACTCGAAGACGATGTAGGGGTGGCCGCCGTCCTCGCCGGCGTCGATCACGGCGACGACGTTGGGGTGGGAGAGCTTCGCCACCGCCCGCGCCTCCTGGCGGAAGCGCTCCAGCTGGTCGGCCTGCTCGGACATCTCGCGGTGCATCACCTTGACCGCGACGGCGCGATCGAGCGTCTCGTCGCGGGCCAGATAAACCGTCGACATACCGCCGCTGCCGAGCTTGGCCTCGAGCCGGTAGCGGCCGGAGAGCACCGTGCCGATCATCTGTGAGCTGGTCGGGCGTGAGTTCATGCGGGGGCGGCGAAAGTTATGCGGCTTCGGGGGCGATCTCTATAGATGATGAGTGCGTGCGAAAAGAAGTTCACCGCGAGGCTGACCTCGCCTGCCTGTCGACTTGACGCGAGCGGGTCTGGCGAAACTGGCGCAAAGACCGCACGAATATTCCTTGGCGATCGAACATACGCCGAAATCAGCAGGTGTATCCTCGAATATTGAGTAGCTCGCCTTGGAGTTGCCCAAAGGGGTAGCAAACCGTCACGGCGGGTTGGGGCCGAGGAGCCATGGGACGATCTTCGAAAGTCAAAGAGCAAGAAGCCCTGGGTGAGCGCGTATCCGTCGCCGGCTACGGCGATGCCGGCACCGAGCTCAGTCGTCTCGTGCAGCGCTTGGAGGAGCGCCATCCCCGCACGCACGGGCACTCGCGCCGGGTCGCCGCCTTCGCCGCCGCGATCGCGACCGAGCTGGGCCTCGCGCCGGAGACAGTCAACCGGATCCACACCGCGGCCCTGCTGCACGACATCGGCAAGATCAGCATTGCGGCGGCGATCATCGACAAGCCCGGCTCGCTCTCCGGCGACGAGTACATCGAGATCAAGCGCCACCCCGAGGCCGGCGCCCGCATGGTCGAGCCGCTCGGCGACCCGGAGCTGGCGGCGATCGTCCGCCACCATCACGAGCACTTCGACGGCTGCGGCTATCCGGCCGGGCTGCACGGCTTCGAGATCCCGCTTGGCGCCCGCGTCGTCGCCGTCGCCGACACCCTCGACGCGCTCGTCTCGCCGCGTCCCTACCGGCTGCCGACCTCGAAGCGCCGCGCTCTGGAGCTGCTCCGGGAGGCGGCCGGCAGCCAGCTCGACCCGACCGTGGTCCGCGTTGCCCTCAGGATCGCCGAACCGCCCCGTCGCCGGCGGCGACGCGGCCGATTCGCGCAGCAGCCGGATAGTGCCCCCGAAGCAGGCTCAACGCCGCCGCTTCGTCCGCGGCTGGGATGACGACGCAGAAGCCGCAGCCCATGTTGAAGACGTCGTACATCTCCGCGTCGGAGACGTCGCCGCGCTCCTGGATCAGCGCGAAGATCGGCGGCACCGGCAGCGCCGCGTCGATCTCGTAGTCGACCGTCGCGGCCAGGCGCAGCAGGTTGCCGAGGCCGCCTGAGGTGATGTGGGCGAGGCCGCGAACCTCGACCTCGGAGCGCAGCAGCTCCAGGATCGGCTTCACGTAGATCTCGGTCGGCTCGAGCAGGACGTCGCCGAGGGGGCGGCCGAGGCGGTCGTCGTCGAAGGGGATGCCGGCGAGCGCCGAGCGGGCCAGCGTGTAGCCATTCGAGTGCACGCCGCTCGAGGGGAGGCCGATCACGACGTCGCCGGGGC
Organism: Solirubrobacterales bacterium; assembly: GCA_040510155.1. GTDB lineage: Bacteria > Actinomycetota > Thermoleophilia > Solirubrobacterales > 70-9 > VAYN01. Next base: position 1,681 of record JBEVJP010000035.1, read on the forward strand.
CGACGGCCGAGCCATCGATCACCGCATCGAGGGCGACGGTCCCGAAGCAGGCGCCGGAGACGTCGACGCTGCTGACCAGTGAGCCGAGCTGGGCGAGCTCGCCGCCGGGGATCTCGACCCCGGCCAACTCGGCGCCGCGCGCCAGGCCGACGCCGACCTGCTCGCAGATCGCCGGGTCGGCGCGATCGACGGCGATGTAGTCGAGCATCGCCAGCGGCTCGGCGCCGACGCAGATCACGTCGTTGACGTTCATCGCCACGCAGTCGATCCCGACCGTGTCGTAGCGCCCCAGCTCCTCGGCGATCAGCAGCTTGGTGCCGACGCCGTCGGTGGAGAGCGCGATCCCGAGCTTCTCGTCGAGCGCGATCACGCTGGCGTAGTGGCCCGGCAGCGGCACCTGCCGCGAGGGCCGGCCGAGCTGGATCGCGCCGAGGGCCTTGACCAGCCCGGCGACCGCGGAGTCGGCGGCGCCCTGGTCGACCCCGGCCTTTGCGTAGGCGTCGCTCATGCGGCGATTCTTTCAGCCTCCGCGGAAGTCGGAGGCGGCGCTACTTGCGCAGCCTCGCCAGCACGACGGCGGCCAACCCGGCCCGGTAGGCGGCGTAGGGCCAGAGGGCGCGATCTCGCTCGACCAGGCCGATCAAGCGCTGCGAGGCGAGGGTCGAGGCGAAGGAGGCGCCGATCCCGATCGCCAGCGCCTTGCGCGTCTCCGCCGAGGTGTCGCGGCGGGCCAGCCGGACGCCCTTGAGGCCGCTGGCACCGACGATAATCGGCAGCGCCACGGTGCGGGAGAGGAGGTTGGCCTGCTCGCGCGAGAAGCGACGCCAGCGGGCGGCGCTGAGGGTGGCGCCGTTGCGGGAGACGCCGGGGGCGAGCGCCGCCGCCTGGGCGACGCCGAGCGCCAGGCCGTCGGTGGGGGTGGCGTCGCCACGGCCGCGCTGCTGGGGGCAGGTGTCGGCGGCGAGCATCGCCGCGGCGCCGGCGAGCAGCCCCACGGCGGTCGTGCGCGGGCCGCCGAGCCGCTGCTCGATCTGGCGCTCGAAGACGTAGCCGACGATGGCCGCGGGCAGGAAGGAGAGGGCGAGGACGACGGCGCGGCGGTGTTCGAACTGGCGCAGCTCTTCGGCGATCACGCGCCGTTGGCCGATCAGGAGCGCCACGGCCGCGCCGGCGTGCAGCGCCACCTCGAAGCTCTTGCGCAGCTCCGGGTCGATCGCCTCCCAATCCCAGCCGGCCAACCAGGGGACCAGCACGAGGTGGGCCGAGCTGGAGACCGGGAGCAGCTCGGCCGGGCCCTGGACGATGCCGAGGGCGACGGCGCGGTGGGACGGCAGCCGAGCTTCGCTCAAGCGCCGCGGCCGCTGCCGGCGGGCTCGGGGGCTGCCTCGGGCGAGGTCGGCTGGTCGCCGTCGCCACCACCACCGCGGCGCCGGCGCACGATCAGGTAGATGACGCCGACGATGATCGCGAGGGCCACCACGTAGTCGAAGTAGCCGAGTTTGTGTTTCCAGTCCTCCCAGTTGTCGCCGACCTTTTCGCCGACGATCGCCAGCGCCAGCACCCAGGGGATCGAGCCGAGCAGGGTGTAGACGGTGAAGCGCCAGAAGGGCATCTTCGCGACGCCGGCCGGGAGCGAGATGAAGGTGCGGATGATCGGCAGCATCCGCGAGAAGAAGACGGTCAGGTTGCCGTAGCGGGCGAACCAGTCGTCGGCCCATTTGAGGTGCTTGGGGCTGATGTGGATCAGCTTGTTCTTCTCGAGCAGATCGAGGCGGCCGTAGTAGCCGACCGCGTAGGCGATCCAGGAGCCGACCAGGTTGCCGGCGACGCCGGCGACGACGACCTCGACCAGGGTCAGTTCGCCTTTGGAGACGCTGAAGCCGGCGAAGAGCATGATCGCCTCGCTCGGCACCGGGATGCAGGCGGACTCCAGCGTCATCAGCACGAAGACGGCGGCAGCGCCGGCCGAGCCGATGAATTCGGTGGCGACGTCGACGATCGGTTCGACCACCTTGTCGGTGATGCTGGCGAGGAGAAGCAGCATGCGAAGCGCCACATCGTATGGGTATGGACCTGCGGCTGCCTTAAACTCGGCGCAGCGATGAACCGGTTGAACCACCCCGTCTATCGCAACCGGGTCCTGCAGCTAGCCGCGGACGCCTGCCTGGTCGCGCTCGCCTTCTACCTGGCCTTCCAGCTGCGGTTCCTCGACGACCCGCATGGGATGCCGCACCGCTATGAGGTGCTGTTCGCGCAGTCGGTCGGCTTCGTCGTCGTCGGCAAGCTCGCCGTCTTCTACGCCTTCGGGCTCTACCAGAAGTGGTGGCGCTACGTGAGCGGTCGAGACTTCATGCTGATCCTCCGCGCCGTCGTCGTCTCCAGCCTGCTGCTGGTCGTCTTCTTCGCGGTCGCGAAGCCGTTCGCGCACTCGCTGCCGCGCTCGGTCGAGGTCACCGACTTCTTCCTCACCGCGCTGCTGATCGCCGGCGCCCGCCTGGCCGTGCGGCTGATCGTCGAGCGTCCCGCCCACGGGGCCCGCCTGCCCAAGCACGAGATGCTGGTGATCGGCGCCGGCTCCGGCGGGCAGATGGTGGTCCGCGAGCTGCAGCTCAACCCCAACCTCGGCGCCACCGCGATCGGCTTCGTCGACGACGACGCCCGCAAGCGGGGGATGCGGATGCTTGGCCTGAAGGTGCTCGGCTCCACCGGGGAAATCGAGCGGATCCTCGACGAGACCGAGCCCGACGAGGTGGTGATCGCGATCCCCTCGGCCCCCGGGACGCTGCGGGCCGCGGTCGTCGCCGCCTGCCGCGACCGCGAGATCCGCGTCCGCACCCTGCCGACCGTCTTCGAGCTCCTGCGCGGCGGCGTCCAGCTCAACCGCCAGCTGCGCGAGGTGCAGGTCGAGGACGTCCTCGGCCGCGACCCGATCGTCCGCGAGCTCGACCGCGTCGGCGCCTACCTGCGCGACCGGATCGTCCTCGTCACCGGCGCCGGCGGCTCGATCGGCTCCGAGCTTTGCCGCCAGATCGCCCAGGTCAAACCGCGCCTGTTGGTGATGCTCGACCACGCCGAGGACAACCTCTTCTCGATCGAGCGGGAGATGATCGAGGAGCGCCACTTCACCAACGTCGAGGCGGTCCTCGCCGACTGCCGCGAGCCGCACCGGATGCTGGAGACGATGCAGCGCTTCAAGCCGGCGGTCGTCTTCCACGCCGCCGCCTACAAGCACGTGCCGCTGATGGAGGCGAACCCGCTCGAGGCGGTCCGCAACAACGCGATCGCGACGCGGACCGCGGCCGAGACCGCCGCCGCCTCCGACGTCGAGCGCTTCGTGCTGATCTCCACCGACAAGGCGGTCAACCCGAAGACGGTAATGGGTGCCTCGAAGGCGATGGCGGAGTGGATCGTCGAGGCCGCCGGCCACAAGCACCCGGGGACGCGTTTCGCCTCGGTCCGCTTCGGCAACGTGCTCGGCTCCTCCGGCAGCGTCGTGCCGATCTTCCGCAGCCAGATCGAGCGCGGCGGCCCGGTCACCGTCACCCACCCGGAGATGACCAGGTACTTCATGACGATCCCGGAGGCGGTGCAACTGGTGATCCGCACCGGCGACATCGGCGCCGGCAAAGGCGAGGTCTTCGTGCTCGACATGGGCGAGCCGGTGAAAATCGTCGAGCTGGCCCAGAACATGATCAAGCTGGCCGGCTACGAGCCGGGCACCGACATCGCGATCGAGTTCACGCAGCCGCGGCCGGGGGAGAAGCTGCACGAGGAGCTGTTCGCGCCGGGCGAGGAGCCGCAGCCAACCGCGGCGCGGCGGATCAACCGGGCGGTGCGGAAGGCCTCGGTCGACCCCGATTGGGTGGAGTCGACCCTGAACGGGCTCGAACACCTCGTGATGGCCGGCGATGAGGCTAATTTGGCGGAGCGAGTGGTGGAGATGATCGCCTCCCCGGGTGGCGACGGGGCGGCAGTCGCCCACGACAAATAACCTCTCGCGGCGCCTCTTGCTGAAGCTGATCGAACAAATCGGCTCGTTCGCCGGCCTTGCCGCATTCCTCGGCCTGGCAGTCTTCGCCCTGCTCTCGTTCTCGCAGGCGCGTGATCTGCGGCGCCTGCGCGAGTGGGCGGGCTCGGCGCCGGAGCGCGACGCCGAGCGCAAGGAGGCGACCTCGACGGTCGCCGCGCAGCGGGCGGAGGAGCTGCGGAAGCTGGAGGAGAGTCGCACCGGCGAGCGGGCCGCGGTCGAGGAGCGGGAGACGCGGCGTCAGCGCCGCGAGTCGGGCCTGCCGGAACTGACGCGCCGCGAGCGGCTGAGCCAGCGCTTCTCCGGGGTCGGCGAGCGGCTCGGGCAGCCGGTCTGGTTGGCGGCGATCTTCGTGGTGATGATCCTGATCGTCGGCGGGGTCGCCTACCTGGTGATCAGCGGCTCCGGCGAGGCCGACGGCAAGGGCGGCAAGAACGGCAAGCAGACGGCGGCGAAGATCAGTCCCGGAGACATCGAAGTCGCGGTGCTGAACGGGACCGCGGTTCCGGGGCTGGCCGCGACCTACGGCGACGAGGTCGAAGGCAAGGGCTTCCAGCTCGGCGCCGTCACCAACAGCAGCTCCAGCTTCGCCGAAAGCGTGGTGATGTTCCGCCGCGGCCACAAGCCGGAAGCCAGCAGGGTCGCCAAAGCTCTGACGATCCCGAAGCTGCAGCTGATGAGCTCGGAAATCGAATCGGTCTCCTCCGGTGCCAACGTCGCGGTGATCGTCGGCGAGGACAATGCCGCGGCGGCCCCCTAGCGCGGCCGCTCTGGTCTTCGCGCTGCTCGTCCTCGCCACCGTCGCCGCCTTTGCCTGGGCCCAGCGGCTCAAGCGCGACCCGCTGGTCCTCGACCGCGTCACCTTCGTGGCGGTCCCGAACCCGCACCCGAAGCAGCCGGTCCACGCCTTCACTCCCGACGGCGACTGCCGCTTCGACGCGATGCGGATCCGCTTCCGCACCACCCAGTCCGACGACGGCACCGTGCAGGTGGTGAAGCCGGGCGGCAAGGTGGTCATCACCCTCGCCCGCGACGCCTTCCTGAAGCGGTACACGTTCCACACCTTCTACTGGGACGGTCGCAGGCGCGAAGACGGCATCGCCCCGCCCGGCCGCTACAAGCTGCGGGTGAAACTGCTCGGCCAGGAACGGACCCTGGTGACCCCCGGCGTGATCCGCTTGCACCGAGGGACGGCGGCCGCGCCGAGGCAGGGGAAGTGCGAGCTGACCATCTCGGTCCCCTCCGCGAAGGCGCCGTCACCCGGGAGCGTCGCCCCTTGAGCGACTTCCTCGCCGGCGCCGGTGTGGTCATCGCCGCCGCCGCCAGCGCCACCGCGATCCTGCTCCCACCTGGGCGCCCCCGCTCGGCCGCGATGCTCCTTGCGATCGCCCTCTTCCCAACCCTGATCCTCGGCGACCAATGGCACACCCACCAAATCGCCGACCTCCGCCACGACACCGGCCGCGTCGTGGCCCTACTGGCCGTCGGAGCTGTCTTCGTGGGAGCGCTCGCCTACGCGTTCCGCCGCTGGCCCGTGGCGCTCCCCTTGGCGATCGTCTTCGCCTTGCCCTTCCGAGTCCCCCTCCACGCCGGTGGAGACACCGCCAACCTCCTCGTCCCTCTCTACTTAGTGATCGCCGGGGGCGTGGTAGCCACCGCACTACGTGACTGGAATAGGGGAACAGCGGCGGCTGGAGCGGGAGGTCGTGCCGGGACGGACCCTGCGGTGGGTGGCATCGGGGGAGGGGTTCTGAGGACGCCCCCGCCCGCAAGTTCCCCTCCCCCGATGACAGGCCCCGCCGCCCGAGCCGCTCGCTGGCTCCCCCGCCTCCTAGCCACCTTCGTCGTCCTCTACGCCCTCCAGTCCCTCTACTCCGAGGACTTCTCCAAAGCCCTCCAGAACACTTGCTTCTTCCTCGTCCCCTTCACCGTCGCCTACGCCCTGCTTCGCGACGTCGCCTGGAATCGCCGGCTCCTGACCTGGACCTTGGGCCTGGTCGCTCTCGAGGCCGTCCTCTTCGTACTGATCGGCAGCGTCGAGTACGCCAGCCGCAGCCTCTTCTGGAACGACCAGGTGATCCGCTCCAATGAATTCCACACCTACTTCCGGGTCAACTCGGTCTTCTGGGACCCGAACGTCTACGGGCGCTATCTCGCCCTGGTGCTGGTCGTCGTCACCGCGGCGCTGCTCTGGGTCAAGGAGCGTCGCGCCTTCTGGGTCCTCACCGCGACGATCGCGATCCTCTGGCTCGGCCTCGCCCAGACCTTCTCGCAGTCGAGCTTCATCGCCCTGCTTGCCGGCCTCGCCACCCTGGCCGCCCTGCGCTGGAGCTGGCGCTGGACCCTCGGCGCCGTCCTCGTCGGCCTGGTCGGCGCCGTCCTCGTCGTCACCCTGGTCGGCGGCTCCGGCAAGGTCAACTTCTCCCGCCTCAACATCGACACCAGCGGCCGCGCCAACCTCGTCCAAGGCGGCCTCGACCTCTTCGCCGAACGCCCCCTCCAAGGCTACGGCTCCGGCTCCTTCCAAGCGGCCTACAGGGAGCACAGAGAGAACAAAGATGTCCCCGTCTCGGTTTCGCACACCGAGCCCGTGACGATCGCGGCAGAGCAGGGAGTCCTGGGCCTGGTCACTTACGGCGCGCTGCTCGTGTGCGCCCTCTGGACCATGACCGCCGGCATCACTTCGTCCCGAGCGGAGAGCGACGGGTCGGCGTCTGCGGTGGGTGGCACGGGGGGAGGGGTTCTGAGGACGCCCTCGCCCGCAAGTTCCCCTCCTCCCGTGACAGGCCCCGCCGCCCCCAACCTCCCGTCCCTCCCCGCCCGAGCCGCCGTTCTCGCAGCATTCGTCGCCCTCCTCGTGCACACGATGTCCTACGCCGGCTTCTTCGAGGACCCGATCGCCTGGGTCCTGCTCGCGGTCGGCGCCTCGCTGGCTGCCGCTCCCGCGGTCCGCGACGCGACGTAGGGTCTGCAGGTGTCGGGATACCTGCGCCGCCTCGCGACGACCGGTGCCGCCTACACGGCGGCCAGCATCCTCTCCAAGGTCATCGCCGTTGCCCTGCTGCCGCTGTACACGCGGTACCTGACCCCGGCCGACTACGGCGCCGCCGAGGTGATGTTCGCCGCGGTCGTCTCCGCCAGCATCATCATCCGCTTCGGCCTGATCGAGGCGGTGCTGCGCTTCTACTACCAGGACGACGAGAAGCCACGCGAGGTGGTCGCCTCCTCCTTCGCCGCCCTCTTCTGGCTCTCGACGATCGCGGTGCTGGTCCTGATGCCGTTCGCCAAGCCGCTCTCCGAAGCGCTGCTCGACCGGCCCGCCGCCGACCTGGCCCGGATCTCGATCGCCGGCCTCTGGGTGCTGACGATGTCGGAGTTCCTGCTCACCCTGTTCCGCCTCGAGGAGCGCGCCCGCGCCTATTTCGCGACGACGCTGCTCAACGTCCTGGTGACGATCGCCGCCACCGTCGTCCTCGTCGTCGGCCTGGAAGACGGCGCCCGCGGCCTCTTGCTAGCCAGCTACGGGACCGGCGCCGCGACGGTGCTGATCCTGATCGCGCTGCAGTGGCGCAACCTCTCGCTGCGCTTCGACCGGGGGCTACTGCGCCGGCTCTTCCGCTTCGGCCTGCCGACGATGCCTGCCGAGGTCTCCCTCTACGCGCTCAACTTCGTCGATCGCATCATCATCGTCCGCTCGGTAGGTCTTGCCGAGGCCGGCCTCTACTCGCTGGCGGTCAAGTTCGCCCAGGCGGTCAACGTGATCGTGCGTGGCTTCCAGCTCGCCTGGCCGCCGCTCGCCTACTCGATCCGCGACGACGGCGAGGCCCGCCGCGCCTACGCCACCATCGTCACCCTCTTCGTCGCCGGCTGCGCCTTCGTCGTCACCGGGATGTGGCTCTTCTCCCGCTGGATCGTCCGCCTTCTCGCCGCCCCGGAGTTCTTCGCCTCCTACAAGGCGGTCGGCCTGATCTCGACCGCGGTCACGCTCTACGCCCTCTATCTCGTCCTCGTCGTCATCCTCGGCCGCACCGGCCGGACCGAGTTCAACCTGCCGGCCTCGCTAGCGGCTCTCGTCGTCAACCTCGTCCTCAACCTGCTCCTGGTGCCGCCGCTGGGGATCGTCGGCGCCGGCCTCGCACTGGTCGCCTCCTACGTCGTCGTGCTGGTGCTGATGTACGGGTTCACGCAGCGGCTCTTCCCGGTGCCGTACGAGTGGGGGCGGCTGGCCCGGGTCGTGCTCGTATCCGCGGCGCTGGTCGGCCTCGGCGAACTGGTGATGCCGACGTCCGGAGCGGTCGGCTTCCTCGGCCGTGGCGTCCTCCTCGCCGCCTACCCGCTGGCCCTCTATGCCGGCCGCTTCTTCTCCCCCGGGGAGCGTGCCTGGCTCTCGCGGCTGCGCGACCCGGGCGCCCTCGTCGCCGAGCTGCGGGCGATCCGCGCCGAGCCGGCCGCGGTCGACGCGCACGTCCCGGAGACCTACGAGGCCGAGCTTCGCGACGAGGACAGCAGGCTTTAGCGCGGCTGAGGTTTGGCCCGCAGGTCGGCACAAAGCTCAACCGCGCGTTGAGTCAGCTGGCTTCGGCCCGGTCGCGGATGCTCTCGCCGCGCCCCGGCAGGAGCGCCTGCCGGGCGTGGGCCCAGTAGACCCGCGCTGGCTGATCCGGCATCGCGCTGGCGGCGATCGCCCGCACCGCGTACGCCCACGCGGTCAGCGCCCGCACCGCCAGCGCGGCTACCCGGCCGTGGTGCTTGCGCATGTACAGGTCCCGGTTGCGGTGGAATTCGACGATCCGCGGCAATCCCTTGGCGAGGTCGGTCGAGAGCTGGTCGTGGTGGAAGGCCTCGGCACCGGGGACATAGAGCGAGTGCCAGCCGGCGTCGGCGAGGCGCTTGGCGAAGTCGCACTCGTCGTAGTAGACGAAGAACTCCGGGTCCATGTAGCCAACCTCGGTTGCGGCGTCGCGCCGGACCAGCAGGGCGCTCGACTGCACCCAGTCGACGCGGCGCGTCCCGCTGCCCTTGCTCTCGACGGTGAGCCAGCGGTGCAGGAAGAGCGCCCCCGCCAGCGCCGTCCCGACTCCGGGAAAGCGCCAGGCGCAGGGGACAGGGGAGCCAGCCGAGTCGAGCAGCTGCGGACCCGCCGCCGCCGCGCGTGGGTCGGCCTCCAGCGCGCCGAGCAACGCTGCGACCGCGCCCGGACGCAGCTCCGAGTCCTCGTTGAGAAGCAGGCAGTAACGGCCACTTGCCTCGCGCATCAGCATCGAGTCGTTCGCGGCCTTGCCGGTGCGACGCGCCAGCTCGATCAGCCGGACCGGCAGGGATCCGACAGCCGCAGCTCTTGCCTCCTCCCCACTAGTCGCCGGCCGGGCGCCACCTCCGCTCGGATGCAGCGCCTCTCCCAGCGCCCGCACCGCCTCGGCCGAGCCGTCGTCGGAGGCGTTGTCGAGGACGAGCACCTCGCCCCCCACTCCGGCCGGATGAGTGCGCTCGATCGCCGCCAGACAGGCGAGGAGATAATCGCGGCCGTTCGTGTTCACGACGCAATAGGAGAGCGTGGGCGGCAAGCCAGCCACGATAATCGCCCTCTCCAGTAAGGGCCTGTTTCCGGGTGGCAATCGCTCGCTGACCCGCGGAAACCGGGAGACTGATCGATGCGTGGACCAGGCTCACGACACACTTTGAAGGTACAACTCGTCGACCCATCGGCCTTCACGCCGCCATATGACCGCGCCTTGGCGGCGGCGCTGGTGCGGACCGGAGCGGACGTCGAGCTGGTCACCAGCCACTTCCTCTACGGAGAGGTACCGCCTTCCGACGGCTACCAAGTAAGCGAGCGTTTCTACCGACGCAGTGCCGCCCGCGGCCTCGAAGCGCCGGCGCGCCGGGTCTTCAAGACGGCAGAGCATCTCAAGGACATGCTGCGCTTCCGCCACGAATCCAGGCACCGTGTTCCGACAGGCGGCACTCCCGACGTCGTCCATTACCAATGGCTCACCTTCCCACCGCTCGACGTCCACCTGCTGCCGCCGACCCGACCCCGCCTCCTGACCGCTCACTACATCGCTCCGCCCGAGCCCAGCCGACGCCGGCTCGCAACCGCGCGGCGGGTCTTCGAGCGCATGGACGCGGTCGTCGCCCACTCCGAGCACAGCGCCGCGCGTCTGCGCGACGAGGTCGGCCTCGACCCCGCCAAGGTCCGCGTCGTCCCCCATGGCACCTTCGACTACCTCACCCGCCTGCCCGAGGAGCGCCCGCTGCCGGCCGAGCTGGAGGGCGCCGAGGGTCCGGTGATCCTCTGCTTCGGTCTGCTCCGTCCCTACAAGGGGACCGAGTTGCTGCTCGAGGCTTTCCGCCGCGTCGAGCGCGCCGAGCTGTGGATCGTCGGCAACCCGCGGATGGACGTCGGGCCGCTGCGGGAGCTCGCCGCCGCGGCACCCGGCCGCGTTCGCTTCGTCACCCGGTTCGTCGACGAGGCCGAGATCCCAGCGATCTTCCGCCGCGCCGACCTGGTCGTCCTGCCCTACCTCGACGCCGAGCACTCCGGCGTGCTCTACACCGGCCTCGCCTTCGCCAAGCCCCTGGTGCTCAGCGCCGTCGGCGGCTTCCCAGAGGTGGCGGCGACCGGTGCCGCGCGGCTGGTGCCGCCGGGGGACGTCGAGGCGCTCGCGGGGACGCTCGCGGAGCTCGTCGCCGACGAGCCGGCCCGTGCCGAGATGGCGGCGGCCGCGCGCGTCGCCGCGGACGGTCCCTACTCATGGGACGAGGCCGCCCGGCTCACCGCCGATCTCTACCGCGAGCTGATCGAGGCACGCTCGTGACCACCACCGCCGCCGCCGTCCTCTTCTGGACCTGCGCCGGCCTGCTCGTCTACACGCACGCTGGCTACCCGCTGCTGCTGGGACTCCTGGTGCGCCTCCGTGGGGAGCGCGTTCGTCCTTTGGGTCGCATAGCGGTACAAAAGACGAACGCGCCCGGTAGTGAGGCGCTCCCGACCGTCTCCCTGATCGTTCCGGCCTATGACGAGGAGGAGGTGATCGCCGCCAAGGTCGCCAACGCCCTCGGGCTCGACTATCCGCGCGAGCGCCTGCAGGTGATCGTCGCCTCCGACGGCTCCTCCGACGCGACCGCCGAGCGCGCCCGTGCCGCCGGCGCCGACCTGGTGCTGGAGTTGCCGCCGGGCGGCAAGGTGGCCGCCCTCAACGCCGGCGCCGCGCAGGCCAGCGGCGAGATCCTCGCCTTCTCCGACGCCAACAGCGTCTGGGCCCCCGATGCGCTGCGACGCCTGGTCGCCCCCTTCGCCGACAACGACGCCGCCTACGTCTGCGGCCAGGTCCGCTTCACCGATCCCGATGGCGGCAACCTCGAGGGCGCCTATTGGCGCTATGAGATGGCGGTGCGGGAGATGGAGTCCCGTCTGGCCGGCATCACCGCTGGCAACGGCGCCATCTATGCGGTCCGCCGCGAGGCCTACCTGCCGCTTGCCCCGTCAGGCAGCCACGACCTCTCCTTCCCTTTCCTCTACGCGAAGCGCGGCGGTCGCTCCCTGTACGAACCGGCAGCGGCGGCCAGCGAGAAGATGGTGCCGACGATCGAGGGCGAGTGGGCCCGCAAACGCCGGATGATGGTCGGCCTCTGGGACATCGTCGTCGGCGAAGGAATGCTGTCGCCACGCGGCTACTCGCCGCTCTTCGCCTTCGAGCTGCTCTCGCATCGAGTGCTCCGCTACCTCAGCCCCCTGCTCCACCTCATAGCGCTCCTCGCCAACGCGCTCCTGCTCGGCGACGGCTGGGTCTACGTCGTCACCTTCGTCCTGCAGCTGGGCCTGCTCGCCGCCGCCCTGCTGGGACGCTGGCTGCCGGCGACCCCGTTCCGCATCGCCCGCTACTACGTGCTGACGACCGCCTCGATCGCCGCCGGCCTCTGGGACCGCGCCCGCCGCGGCGCCGGCGGCCGCTGGGAGAAGGCCGAGGGAACTCGATGATGCCTGGGGCCGGCAGGCATCATCGATAGCGGATGCCCCGATTTCTCGACATCACGATCGCCGCCTTAGCGCTGCTGCTGCTCTTGCCATTGCTGTTAGTTGCCGCGATCGCAATCAAGCTGGGCAGTCGCGGGCCGATGGTCTACCGCCAGCGCCGCGTCGGTCGTAACGGCGTCGAGTTCGAAATGCTGAAGCTGCGGACGATGGAGCAGGGGTCCGACCCGGTCGGGGTCGGCACCGTGGTTACCCGTGACGACCCGCGCGTCACCCGCGCCGGTCGCACCCTGCGCCGTACCTCTCTTGATGAGGTGCCGAACCTGATCAACGTGCTGCGGGGCGAGATGGCGATCGTTGGCCCCCGGCCCACGATCCCCGCCCAGGTCGACGACTACACGCCGCGCCAGCGTCGTCGCCACGAGGTGCTGCCGGGGATCACCGGTTGGGCCCAGGTCCAGGGGCGGGCTGGCATCCCCTGGGAGGAGCGGATCGAGCTCGACGTCTGGTACGTCGACCATCGCAGTGCCGCACTAGACGCCCGGATCCTCGCCAGGACCGTCTGGCTCGTCCTCACCGGCCAGGGACTTGCGCCGGACTGAGAGCCGGACCCGGCCAACCCGTCATAGAGTCTCGCTCGTGAGCGATCGCCCCGAGGTCAGCCTGCGCCGCTTCCAGCCCGGCGACGCGGCCGCCGTCCACCGTTGGTTCAACAACCCGGCGGCAACTGCCTCGCTGATGGAGCAGCGCGACTCCTTCACGCCGGAGCAGGCCGAGGCCTGGGCCCAGCGGGCGATGGACGACTCGGGCGAGGACCGCAAGTTCGCGATCGTCGTCGAGGGGCATGAGGAGCCGGTCGGCTTCACCGCGCTCTACGGGCTCTTCCGCCAGACGGCACCGGAGCTGGGGGCCCTGATCGGCGACGAAGTGCGCGGCAAGGGCGTGGGCCGTCGTGCCGAGGCGCTGACGATCGCCAAGGCCTTCGATGAGTACGGCGCCCACCGCGTCTACGGCCGCATCCCCGCCCGCAACGAGATCGCCAAGAAGACGGTGACGAGCCTCGGCTGGCAGCACGAGGGGACGATGCGCGCCCACCTCGCCCGCGAGGACGGGCCACCCGACGACTGCGAGGTCTGGGGCGTGCTCCCGGACGAGTTCCGGGCAGCCACCGCCGACCTCTTCGAGTGAGCGCCCGGGCCGAGCTGATCGAGGACGGCGGTGCGGCCGCGCTGAGCGCCGAGTTCTTCCGCTCGCGCGAGTTCCTCGCCGCGGAGGGCGTCACCCATACGCTGCGGATCGAGGGGGAGGTCGGTGGCGAGCCTCTGGAGCTGGTGGCACCTGTCGTGGTCCGGGAGATCGACGCCGGTCCCGAGCGCGACGCGGTCTCGCCCTATTCCTACCCCGGGATCGTCCCCGCCGGCGCTGGCCGAGACTATGGCGCAGCCGAGGCTTTCGCCGACGCCGAGCCCACCGCCCTCGACCCGGCGGCGATTGACTTCTCCGCCACCGGCCTGGTCAGCCTCTTCCTCCGCCACCGCCTCGGGCCACCGGCCTTATCCGGCAGCACCCCGCGCAACCTCGTCCAGATCGCCGACCCGACGCTGCCGGAGAAGAGCCGGCCCAGCGATCGGCGCCAGGTGCGCCGCAACCTTGAGGCTGGCTACGAGCTGCGCCTGGTCCCCGGCACTGAGACGACCGCCGAGCAGCGGGCTGGTTTTCTCGACGTCTACGAGCAGACGATGCGCCGCACCGAGGCCGCTCCGCACTACTTCTTCGGCGCCGCCTACTTCGACCGCATCCTCGCCGCCGACCGGACCTGGTTGGCCCTCGCCCACGCTCCCGATGGGGCCCTCGCCGCGGCCTCGATCGCCGTCGTCAGCGACGGCTTTCTCCACTACTACCTGAGCGGGAGCGACGACGCGCACCTTCGCGACTCGCCGATGAAGAACGTGGTCGCTCGCCTCGCCGAGCATGCCGCCGAGCTGGAGCTGCCACTCAACCTCGGCGGCGGCATCACTCCCGGCGACGCCCTCGAGGAGTTCAAGCGGGGCTTCGCGAACCGCAGCCTGCGCTGGCACACCTCGGAGATCATCTGTGATCCCGAGCGCTACGCGGAGCTGAGTGGCGGCCGCGCCGTCGGCGGCTACTTCCCGGCCTACCGCGCGCCCTAGACAGGCCCGTCGGGCGGGGCCGAACCTATTCTTCGGGGTCGGCCGGAGTCGGGCCGGTGAAGGTGAAGGCTTCGGCCGGCTCGCCGCCGTACTTGCCCCAGGTTTCCTTGCCGAAGGCGCGGATCGCGTCGAGCGTGATCGCGCCCTTGTACGTGGGGCAGCCGATCAGGTTGGTCCAGGCGGTCGCCGCGACCTCGTAGGGCATTTCGTCGTTCGGGAAGAGCAGCGTCGCTCCATACATCGTGTCGTAGAGACCCTTCAGCGCCAGCTGGTCCTTTTCGGGCAGCTCCGGCGAGTACTGGATCTCCACCCGGCCGTGCTCGAGCGAGTGGACGATGGTGATCGGCGCCGGCATTTCCCGGTAGGCCCCGTCGGCCTGCTGGTAGGGCGGTTCCACGTGGGCACCCGAAGTGGGCGGGTTCGTCTTGTAGTTCGGGGTCGGCGAGTCCAGCGGGATGTGTTCGTGTCCCTCGTCGGGCAGCTTCAGCTTCAGCACGCAGCCCGCCTGCTTCGCCGCCGTCTGCAGATCGGTCACCTTCGGCGCCGGGGGCGGGGTGCCGAGGCGTTCGTCGGGGGTGACGCCGTTCGTCGACCCGACCGACGTATTGAGGTTGATGTGGGCGCTGCCTTCGGCGTCGCTGCTGTCTCCACCGCCGCTGACCAAAACGACCACGACGACGATCGCCGCCACCGCGATCACGGCCGCGACCGAGTAAGCCGCGATCAGGCGTTTGCGCTTGGCGCCTTCAGCCGCCGCGGCGGCCTCGGCCTCTTCGCGTTCTTGGCGTCGCTGCTCCCTGTCGTTGCGTCCGGCCATCCCTGGATCGAGGAGACTAGTCGCCGCCGCCGCTCAGCGCCGAGGCGGTCTCGCCGCGGACCCGCTCCCAGGGTCGCGAGGCGCGCAGGGCGCCGAGCACGGCCCGGGTCGCCGGGGCGCGGTTGAGGGCGTAGAAGTGGATGCCGGGGGCCCCGGCGATCAGGAGCTCGGCGCACTGCTGGGCCGCGTAGGCGACCCCGAGCTCGAACTCGCGCTCCGGCTCGCCGCCGGCCGCGGCGAAGGCGGCCTCCAGCGGCTCCGGGATCGAGGCGTCGCAGAGCTGGCAGATCCGCTTCGTCTGGGCGAAGCTGGCGACCGGGATCACCCCGGCCAGGATCGGAACCTCGATCCCCTTCGCGCGCGCCGCCCGTACGAAGTCGAAGTAGACCTGGTTGTCGAAGAAGAGCTGGGTGATCAGGAAGCCGGCCCCGGCGTCGACCTTCGTCTTCAGGTAGGAGAGGTCGGTGTCGAGGTCGGGCGCCTCGGGATGCACCTCCGGAAAGCAGGCTCCCCCGACCGCAAAGTCCCAGCCGTCGGTGATGAAGTCGGTCAGCTCGGCGGCGCTGCCCAGCCCACCCTGCGGCTGCTCGAAGTCCTCCTCCCCGCGCGGTGGGTCGCCGCGCAGCGCAAAGACGTTCTCGATCCCCGCTGCGGCGATCAGGTCCAGCGTCGCCGCCAGTCCCTCGCGACTCTCGCCGACGCAGCTGAGGTGGGCCATCGTCTCGTAGCCGAGTTCGTCCTTCAGAGCCTGGGTTATCTCGACCGTGCCGTCCCGGGTCGAGCCACCGGCCCCATAGGTGACGGAGACGAAGTCGGGCTCGAGCTCGCGCAGCGTCCGCGCCGTCTCGAACAGCTGCGCTGCCGCCTCCTCGTTCTTCGGCGGGAACAGCTCGACCGAGAAGGTCGGCGACTGCGAGGCGATGATCTGATCGATCCGCATCCGAGCAGGGTAGCTGTCCGCGGATGGGCGACGGCCGGGCCGGTGGCGCTCAGGCAGATGCCTTGCGATGGTCCACCCGGGCCTGGAACTCAGCCTGGATGTCCTCGAGGTGCTTGCCCTTGGTCTCGGGCACGAGCTTCCAGCAGAAGATCAGGGTGAGGATGCCGATCGCGCCGTAGAACCAGAAGGCGCCGCTGCGGCCGAGCGCTTCGATCAGCAGCAGGAAGGTCAGCGAGACGATGAAGTTGAAGGTCCAGTTGGCCATCGTGCCGAGGCCGGCGGCCTTGCTGCGCACGCTGAGCGGGTAGATCTCGGCATTGAGCAGCCAGAAGATCGGCCCGAGGCTGATCGCGAAGGAGGCGACGTAGACCATCAGGCTGCCGATCGCCAGCACCGAGGCGAAGGTGCTGGTGCCGTCGCCGGTGAAGGCGGCTCCGAGCGCGAAGAGGGAGACGACCATCCCGGAGACGCCGACCATCAGCAGGGTTCGCCGGCCGGCGCGATCGAGCAGGCGCAGCGCCAGGATCGTGAAGGCGACGTTGATGACGCCGACGCCGACCGCGGCGAGGATCGAGCCGGCGGAGGAGTTGACGCCGGTGAATTCGACGATCGTCGGCGCGTAGTAGATGACCGTGTTGATGCCGGTCACCTGCTGGAGGATCGCCAGCCCGACCCCGACCACCAGCGCCGCCTTGACGACCGGCTGCAGCAGCTCGCTCCAGGCGCCCGGTTTGTCCTCGATGCTCTCTTTGATCTCCTGGAGCTCGCGGTCGATCGTGTCGGGGTCGTCGACGCGGATCTTCGCCAGGGTCGCCCGGGCCGCGAAGTCGTCGCCGCTCATCACCAGCCAGCGTGGGCTCTGCGGCATCCGAACCATCCCGAAGGCGAGCGCCAGCGCCGGTACGCAGCCGAGGCCGAGCATCCAGCGCCAGCCTTCGATCCCGTCGAAGGCGAGGCCGACCAGGTAGGCGACGAGGATCCCGATCGTCACCGCCAGCTGGAAGAAGCTGACCAGGCGGCCGCGACTCTCGGGCGGGGCGACCTCGGAGATGTAGACGGGGGCGGCGGCGGAGGCGAGCCCTATCGCGACGCCGATCACGATCCGGGCGATGACCAGCGCCTCGACGCCAGGGGCGGCGGCGCTGCCGAGCGCGCCGACCATGAAGATCCCGGCGGCGACGAGGATCATCAGCCGGCGGCCGTAGCGGTCGGCGGCGGGGCCGGCGTAGGCGGCACCGAAGATCGCCCCGATCGGGACCGCCGCGACAACCAGGCCCTGGGCGAAGCTGCCGAGGTCGAAGTCGCCCTTGATGAAGAGCAGGGCGCCGGCGATTACACCGGTGTCGTAGCCGAAGAGCAGCCCGCCGAGACCGGCGATGGCGGCGGTGAGGACGACGTTGCGGCGCGCCCGTCGCGCGGACGCCTCGGATCCACCCTGGCTCATCCCGGTGGGACCGTACCGCGCCCCGCGGACCACAACGACCACACGCCCCCACCCGGGGAAGTGTGTGGTCCCGGCAGTTCTCCCCCCACCGGCCGCCTTTCCCCCGGACTTTGCGAGAACCGCACCGGCCCGCCCCTTTCGCGACGTCCGCCGTCGCGCTACCTTCGTATCTGCGACTGGGAGGAACCGGTCCCCGCGGAAGCCAAGCGGGGAAAGGGTTCCGAAGGTGGCGCAACGAGCTTCTAAGCGCGAAGGCTACGCGCGAGGCAGGCAACCGAGCGCCATCACCGGTCGTTTTTTCGTGGCGGCACACCTCGCCTCTCGGGCCTCCTCCGTCCGGTCCGGCACCTACCTTGGCGCTGTCGCGGGAGACCTGCCCTCCCCGACCGGCGACCGGGGCGCGTTTCGGGAGTCGGGCGTCGCGGATGACCCCCGAGAGCACTCGCCGCGACTAGCCCGCCCGCTCCCCCTCACTCAGCCGCGCGGCGATCGTCTCGCCGGACACGCCGTGCTCGGAGGCGGCGCTGACCCGCACGCCCATCCACTCCGACCCGCTCGGCAGCTGCACGGCGAAGGAGCCTTCGAGCCCCTCGACCGGCAACGAGTGGGCGGCGCAGGGCTCGGCGTCACCGGTCGCCAGCGGGGCGGCGACGATCCGGGCCGGCTCCCCCTCCTCGGACCGCGGGTGGGGGAAGCGGTAGGAGACGATCGCCAGCTCGCCCTCCCGGCGTGCCTCCACCTGTGGACGCGGCGGCGGCACCAGGTCTGCCGGCTCCGCCGCCGGCGCCGGCGGCCAGGGTCGGGCGCCCCGGTGCAGCTCGTCGGGATCCCACCATTGCGTCAACCCGCGCGGTCCGCGCGGACTGTCGCCCTCGAAAGCCTCGCGCCTCCGCGTCGAGCCCCAGCGGCCGGGCCAGAGCAGCCAGCTCGGCCCGTCGTCGGCGATCGGGATAAGTCGGGGACGGACGCGAGCGCCGATGCCGTCGTTGTGATCCGGCACCACCGGGGCCGGGAAGCTGCCGGGCCGCGGGCGCAATGCGTGGGAGCCGCGAGCCGGGTACAGGAGCGGCGCCTCCCCTTCGTCGAACTCCGCTCGCTCGAGCTCACTCCACGGCAGTCGCTCGGCGTCGCCGTGCTGGGCCAGGGTCGCCTCGTCGGGCTTGCCGTCGCGACCGACCCGCAGCTGCAGCATCTCCCAATCCCCCTCGTGCTGGGAGATTCCCAGCATCCCCTTGTCGTCGTAGTAGTGGAAGAGGAAGTACTGCAGCCAGAGCTGCCCCCGCTCGTCGTCGCGGGCGCGGCCGTAGACGACGTCCGCGCACCCGTCGCGGCGTCGCATCGTCAGCGCGTCGGCGGCGTGGGAGCCACCGCAGGCGTCGAGGTAATCGTCGCTGCGCGCCGGCTCGCCGTTTGGATACGCCGGGGCGCGGAGGAAGTCGAGCTCGAGCCGCGGCAGGTCGGCACCCCCCTCGGCGGAGGCCAGCACCGCGCCGTCAGCGCGGTGCAGGGTGTTGCACCGGCCTGGGGCGACCAGGCCGCAAATCGTCTCCGCCGAGTCGGCGCGGAAGCTCTCCAGCGAGTCGTACTGGAGCAGCGGCCGGTGGCGCTCGAGAAGGGCGGTCAGATGCTGGGATCCGGGTTCCGGTCGCCGCTCCCGTCGGTGCGGGCGGCGTGGCCACAACCTCCCCAGCGGCTTCCGCTGGGCACTCGTTGCCAAGGCTTCACGAACGCGCGGTTCGCTCATCCAGGCCGGATGAGGCGGCTCGGGCGCTGCCGTCATAATCCCCCGCCGCCGCACGAGGCCCCGGTCCCGCGCCGCGGCATCGGCAAGCAGGTAGCCGTGGTTCTCGAGCACGGCCTGCTCGGCCTTGCCGAAGGCGTCGAGGTCGGTCCGGACCGAGGCGATCACGTCCTCCACCACGGTCGCGGCGTAGCCGGGCGGGTGCACCGCCGCTCCAAAATCCCACTCGACCCGCTCGGCGTGCGCCTGGACGAGGCCGGCCAGGGTGAGGCCAGCGGCGCCGAAGACGAAGCGGGGGCCGTGCTCGGGCTCGCCGCCCAGGGAGTCGAGCAGCTGGCGCGCGTAGCGCTCCTCGAGCGCAGCCTCGGCGCCTGGCGAGCCCAGAGGCATGCGGAGGAAGGCCCGGGCGCGGGCATTGCGGCGGGCGATCTCCCGCATCGGCTCCGCTACCCGCTCGGGCCAGTCGCGATAGGCCCCCTGCAGCGGCCACTCGACCTTGGTCGCCAGCAACGCCGCCACGATGCTGGCCCCCGAGACAGCCGCCACCGTCTCGATCTTCCCCAGCAGACCGAGCTCGTTCAGCCGGGTCAGCGCCCCGAGGTGGAATAGGGATGCCCGGTAGCCGCCGCCCGACAGCCATAACGCCTTTTCGCCGCGATTTGCCTCCCCCGGGCCGAGCCCTCCGAGCCTGCCGAGAGTCGCCGACGATTGGACGATCGACCTTGATTGATTTACGTCTCCCACCATCTTGAGGGCGCCATGTTAATCAGGGCCTTTTGCTATTTGCGATTGAAGCGGTGGGGCGAATCGGCCCTGTGGGAGGATGGGCCGATGGGCGAGGAGGTCCGCTATGAGCGAATCGAGTCCGCGGCAGTACTAACGATCGATCGGCCCGCCCATCGCAACGCGGTCGACATGGCGACGGCGACGAATCTGCGCGAGGGCCTGCGCGAGTTCGAGGCCGACGAGGGCGCGCGCGTCCTGATCCTCACCGGTGCCGGCGGCAAGGCCTTCTGTGCCGGCTTCGATCTCAAATCCGCTGGCCTCGACGTCGACGACCCCGCCGGCCCGATGGGCTTCACCCGGCTCACCCCGAACAAGCCGACGATCGCAGCCGTCGACGGCTGGTGCGTCGCCGGCGGCCTCGAGCTCGCCCTTTGGTGCGACCTCCGTCTCGCCACCCCGCAGTCGACCTTCGGCTGCTTCGAGCGCCGCTGGGGCGTCCCCCTGGTCGACGGCGGAACCCAGCGCCTGCCGCGCATCGTCGGGATGGGTCGCGCCCTGGAGATGATCCTCACCGGCCGCCCCGTCGAGGCGGAGGAGGCCG
Organism: Solirubrobacterales bacterium; assembly: GCA_040510155.1. Taxonomy (GTDB): domain Bacteria; phylum Actinomycetota; class Thermoleophilia; order Solirubrobacterales; family 70-9; genus VAYN01. The sequence goes on from JBEVJP010000035.1 coordinate 22,123, forward strand.
AGCGGATCGGCCTGGTGAATCAAGTGGTCGACCCGGGCACCCACCTCGACCGCGCCCTCGAGCTCGCCGAGCGACTCGCCTCCTTCCCCCAGGAGACGATGCTCGCCGACCGCCGTGCCGCCATCGAGGGTTACGGCCTGCCGCTGGCGGAGGGCCTGGATCTCGAGCGCCGGCTGGGTCGCGAGACGCTCGTCACCGCGATGGAAGGCGCCGCCAAGTTTGCGGCCGGAGAAGGTCGGCACGGCGCAGGCCTCTGAGCGCCCTCGCTCGGGGCGCTACCGCTTGTCAATCGTCTGCCGATCGCCACGACGGTGGCGGCGGACGACCGGGGCGATGTAGCCGATCAGGGCGCCGACGGCGACGGCAACGAGGAGGATCACGATCAGCGGTGCGTTGACGCTGAGGAAGAGGACGTCGACGTGGACCTCCTGGGAGTTCTGGAGGCAGACGATGACGACGAGGGCGATCAGGGCGCCGATGCCCCAGGCGCGCCAGTTGGTCTGGCGCTGCGGGTCGCGTGGGCCGGTCGCGCTCAACGCACCGGCGGAGGGTTGCCTTGGGCGGTGGCTGCCAAGCTCGGGTCCCAGTCGCAGACCGCGCAGGCGTGGTCGAAGGCCGAGCGGAGGAACTCGAGCGCGAAGGCGCGCGGGTCCTCGGCGGCGATCACGTCGCCCCAGTCGAGCACGTACTCGCCGAGCTCGGCCTCCCAGCGCGCGGCGGGCGGGGAGAGCGTCGCGGCGGCGAAGCCGTCCGGGGCCGGGTGCGCGTAGGCGTAGAAGGCGGCGCGCGGGTAGCGCGGATCGCCCGGCCACCAGCCGACCGCGACCTCCTGCGAATCCATCGCGTTGCGCATGATGAAGTCCTGCGACGGCGGCGCGGCCGGGGCGCCGGAGAAGAGGCTGACGGCGAGGTCGAAGGAGCCCCACCAGGCGTTGACAGGCGTTGAGCGGCCACGGAAGGGAGCGCGGAAGGCGGCGAGGGTGAGGGCCGCCTGGCCGGCGGCCTGGAAGTAGGCGGCGACCGCGGCGGTGTCGTAGCGGGCGTGCTCGGTGTCCTCGTCGAGCGGGACCGTCCAGGCGACCTCCTGCGGGGTCGGGTCGATCTCGACCGGCCCGGCGATTTCCCGCACTGCCGCCAGCACCCCCTGGGTCACCTCCCCGACCGGCCGGTCGGGGGTGAGCGGGATCGCGCTGCGCCGCCCGTCGGCGTGCTCGACGATCGCCAGGTGCGAGCGCAGGTCGAGTGCGACGACGAAGACGCCTGAGCCGTCCGGCGCCGGCAGCGGCGTCGTCTCCCAACCCCGCGCCGTCAGGCGCAGCGCCGCGTGCTGCAGCTGCGGCTCCGGTGGCGCCAGTTCGGCGGCCAGCTTGCCCAGCACCTGCGTGTGCGCGTGCAGCGTGTCGCAGGTCTCGCTCCAGTCCGGGAAGGAGGCCGGGGGCCAGGGGGCGGGCATGGGTTGGACGTTAGCGGGCGGCACCGGCGAGTCAGGACTCGTCAGGCTCCGACAGGAGGGTCGGCCGGCTGCCCGCTCAGTGGGCCAGCGGCTGCGCGGCGCGGCGGAAGAGCTCCTGCGAGGGGATGCCGATCACCTCGCCGACGAAGCGCTTCTCGGTGCCGTAGACGACCCAGGTGGTGTCGATTTCGCCGATGTCGAGGTCGAGCCGCAGCTCGCCGCGGTGCTCCTCGACGTGCTCCATGTGGGTCAGCCCAGAGTCGTAGTCGCCGCGCAGGAGACCTTCGGCGACCAGCGGCTTCGACGCGACGTCGACGATCTCGTCCCACTGGGTGAGGTCGACGTAGCCCTTCGTCGCGGGGACGATCCCGATTGAGCGCGGCTTCTCCACGTCCTCTCGGCTCAGCAGCACGAGGTGCTTGGTCGGGTAGATGAAGGTGTCGACGACGAAGACCTCGGTCCAGTACTTCTCGGTGATCTCGTGGACCAGCGGATGGGCGCTGCACTGGACGAGGAAGGCGTCATCGCGTCCGCGCAGCAGCTCCAAGCCGTCGAAGAAGTCGGTGATCAACTCGAACTCGAAGTCCTCGACCCCCTGGAACTCGGCGTAGCGGCGCACCGCGCGTTCGTGGCAGGTGCCCTCCGGGCCGAGCGTGATGAAGGTGGTCGGGGCCATCGGTTCAGCGTAGGGGACTACCCGAAAAAGCTCAACCAATATTGGTGCGCGGCGCCGCCGATGCGATAATCAGTCGGCATTGACTGCTGCGGAGGGCAAAGGGGTCGCGGCGAGCCGAGCGGGCAGCCTGGCGCTGTCGATCTTGGCTGTGCCTCTCAGCCTGGTCATCCTCGAAACCCTTGCGAAGAGCCCGAAGACGGTGGATGCGCTGCGTCGCGTCTGCGGCTCGCCGCCCGCAACCGTACGGCGCCACCTGCGGACGCTGACCCGGGCCTCGACGGTGGAACGGCTCGGTGGCGGGGAGCCATCCACCGCGGCCTTCGGGCTGACAGCGGCGGGGCACGAGCTGCTCCGCGTTGCGACTGCTTTGAAGGACTGGCTGACGCTGGCGCCGACGGGGGCGGTGGAGCTCGGCGACCCCGCCGCACGCCAAGCGATCAAGGCGCTGGTGGACAGCTGGTCGCTCGGCATCGTGCGGGTGCTCGCGGCGCGCCCGCTTTCGCGGGCGGAGCTGGAGCAGATCGGGCGCGGCGCCGGCCTTGCAGCGGCCGAGGATCGTCTCGGGCCGATGCTGGAGGCCGGGCTGGTCGAGCAGGTGCCCGGATCGGAGCCGGCCGCTCGCTACGGAGCTTCTCCCCTGCTGCGGCGGGCGATCGGACCGCTCGCGGTGGCGGCCCGCTGGGAGCGTCGCCGCGGCTTCGACGAGACGAACTCGATCTCCCGGCTGGACGTCGAGTCGGCCTTCCTGCTGACCACGCCGCTGGTACGTCTGTCGAGTCGTCTCGGCGGGACGTGCCGGGTGACGGTCGACGTCGGCGATGCCGTGGCGGGCGGCCGGCACGTCGGCGCCCTGATCACCGTCGAGCGGGGTGGCGTCACCTCCTGCGTGGCCCCGCCGAGCGGCCACGCGCAGAGCTGGGCCTCGGGGTCCGCGAAACGCTGGCTCGACGCGGTCATCGACGGGGAGACGGAGGGTCTGCAGGTGGGCGGCAACGAACGCCTCGCGGGCGCCCTCCTCGACGGCCTGCACGTGGCGCTTTTCAAGCCGCATGCACCCGCCCCCTCTTGATTCAGTTACATAAACTGACATAATCAACTCCTGTTGAGTGGAGCCTTGGGAAGCTCCCGACAAGCCGACGATCTGAGGAGGAGCGGAATGAGCGTCCTGCCCAAGGAGATCCCGCAGGACTGGTATCGCACGGCCTTCGCGGACACCGCCGACATGGCGTGGACCGACCGCACCGAGTCCGAAATCAACCGGGCGCTGAACATGCTGCGACCGGCCGAGGGCGCCCGCGTCCTCGACCTCGCCTGCGGCTCCGGCCGCCACTCGCTGGAGCTGCGCCGCCGCGGCTTCGAGGTGGTCGGCGCGGACATCTCACCCGAGCTGCTGGAAATCGCCCGTCGCGACGCGGAAGAGCAGGACCTCGAGGCGGAGTTCGTCGAGGCCGACCTCCGCGAGCTCGAATTCGACACCGAGTTCGACGTCGTCCTCAGCCTCAACGACGGCGCGATCGGCTACTTCGAGACCGACGAGGAGAACCTGCGCAGCTTCGAGGTGATCTCCCGAGCCCTGCGCCCCGGCGGCCAGCACCTGATGCAACTCCCCAACGTCCTCTACGCCCAGAGGCACCTCCCCCAGAAGTCCTGGATCTCCGGCGACTCGATGGTCGAACTCGTCGAGCACCGCTGGAACAAGGCAGACCGCTACATGGAAGGCGCGATGATCCCGATCCGCTTCGGCGAGGTCCTCGATGGCCTCAACCCGATCCAGTTCCGCCAGCGCCTCTACACCGTCGACGAGCTGCGCCGGATCCTCGCCGGCGTCGACATGGTCCTGGAGACGACCTTCCACGGCAACGGCCGACCGAAGGAACCCAGGGACAGTCAATTCGAGGTGTTCGTGGCGAGCCGCAAGGCTTGACGGCGCCGTGGACTCGGGCTTGACGCTGGAGGGGAAATTGAAGAAGAACGGCCGGATGCGCGCTGGCGGCCATGCCCTGGTACTGCTGGCGGCACCAATGAACGTGGCGATCCTGCGCTCGCTCTCGGAGAGGCCAACCGCGCTGATCGACCTGCGCCGCGCCGTTGGCGCGCCGCCGCAGTCGACGATGCGAAAGCACCTGTCCACCCTTGCTGGCGCTGGTGTCCTCTCCAGAACGCGTGACGGCGGCTTCGCCGGGTCCGCCAGCTACACTCTGCAGAAGCCGGGAACCGATCTGCTCGGCTTGGCGAGGGTGGTCGAAGGGTGGTTGGCGGCTGCTCCGCACGGGCCGATCGACCTGGGCACGGTCGCTGCGAAGAGCGCCATCAAGGCCCTCGCCGAGGGCTGGTCGACGACCCTGCTGCGCGCGCTGGCGGCGCGGCCGCTGACGCTGACCGAACTCGATGCCCTGATCGGCGACATCAGCTATCCGTCGCTCGAGCGCCGTCTCGTGGCCATGCGGATGGCCGGTCAGGTCGAGGCAGTGGCCTCGCGGGGACGAGGCACCCCATACACCGTCACGCACTGGCTCCGCCGGGCGGTCGGGCCGTTGGTCTCGGCAGCTCGTTGGGAGCGGCGCCATCTCGCCGATGCAACGGCACCGATCGGCCGACTCGACATCGAGTCGGCCTTCCTGCTCGGGCTGCCGCTGTTGAGCCTCGACGACGAATACACCGGGGCCTGCCGGCTAGCGGTCGACACGCGCAGCAAGGGGGCGCGACGAACCGTTGGCGTCGTAGTGCGACTAGCTGAAGGGCGCGTGAGTCACTGCCGTGCCCGCGTGGACGGCGACGTCACCGCGTGGGCCTCGGGCTCGGTCGGAGCGTGGTACCGCGGCGTCAGCGAAGGCCGGGTTGACCTGCTCGAGGTCGGGGGCGATCAAGCACTGCTCGAGGCCATCGTCGCCGGGCTCCACGCCAGCCTGGCGAGGCCCGAGGTTGCTCAGGCTTCAGCGGATTCGCGGATATAGGGCTTCATGACGGCCATCGTCTCTTTGACGGTTGCCGGCTTCGCAAAGCTCCCGTCGGGCGTGACCGGTTTCCCTTGGAGGTACTCCATCGCTGCCGCGTGCCGACCCTCCACACTGTGGATTTCCAGCAGTTTCGCCCGCAGGTCGTCGCTGTCCACCTTGGGCAGCTGACCGAGGTAGGCGGCCGCAATCGCGTTCTCGAGCTTGCTCGCCAGTTCAAGCGTGGCGGCGTTCAGCCGCAGTTCGAACTTCGTCTTTGGTTTCGGGGCGGGTTCGCCATCGGCCTTTTCAATCTGCCTGACCAGCGCCTCGGCGTGCTTTTCCTCCTGCTCGCCGAATTCGCCGAGGGCGGCGCGCTCGGCTTCGTTGAAGAGCGTGCTGTTGGTCAGGCCCTTGTAGAAGTCTGCGAGGACATACTCCAGGGTGAGCAGGTAGTTGAGGATGCCGACGTCGCCGTCGCCGAATTCCCCGGTTTCAGCGCTGGCGCTGCTGTCCTCACCGCAGGCATTCAGAAACGAGGCAGCTGCTACTGACCCTCCTGCCACCGCCAGAAAACCCCGACGCGAGACGCCCTTGTTCGGCGCGTCGCTCGAACTTGAGTCACTCGCCTTCATCGCCCGCTTCTCCGGTCTCCGGTAGTTCCGGGTAGACACCCGTGAACTGGACCACGTGATTGATAGCGGTTTCTTCCAGCAGGCCTAGGTCGAACGGCTCGGGGGCAGGATTTTCGCGCACGCCGATCGAAACCGTAGCCGCATGGCGTGCGTCTACCTGCACGATCGAGTAGGTGAGATTGCGGGCTTTGTCGGATTCGATCCTCGTGATCGCGCCGTTGTAGGCGCCGACCGAGACCGACTCGATCGTGTTCGCGATCGTGAGGAACTGTTCGAAGATCCGAAAGGCGAAGGCGTAGTTGCCTTTCTTCGCCGGCTTGCCACCCATGTCTTCGATCACTTCCTGAAGGGCTTTCACGTGTTGCGCCTCCTGAGCGAGGAGCAACGTCACCAGTTCTCTTTCCTTGCCTTTGAGCGGCAGCGCTTCGCCCTTATCGTTCGTTTCCGTACTCGCCCGGTTATAGAGCGAAACCTGCAGGTACTCGAAGGAGAGGAGGAAGTTGAGGACTTCGACGTCGTCGGCATCCTCGGCCGCGAGCGCGCGGCTCACGTACGGCGCGACTGCACTAAGGCCGTATAGGACCCCGACCGCGAGCGCGCCCTTGAGCAGCAGGTCGCTTCGGGAAAGCCCGTCTTGCCAGTGCGCAGCGGCGCCTGCCGGCGCCAGTTCTGGATGGTCGTTATCGCTCACCTGCCACTCCCTCATTACCCCTTAAAGATTCTAGCTTGTTCAGGAAATCTTCGCACATAGAAGCGGCGGCGTCTGGTTGTTATTCCCTCGCGGATATGGGATATTTGCCTAGCAGGCACTGCGTAGATTCTGTTCACGACTGCGTGCGTACCTGTTTTGGGGCCCTGCCGCTAGCTGCGCGTTCCAAGGGTGGCTCTGCAGGGGTTGGGGATTGGGAGAAGCTACGCGACGCCGCTGGGACGCCGGTCGGCTGGCCAGGGGCAGAAGGAGTTAGAGAGATGATTTCGAGCATCCGCGACCGGCTCGGTCCGGCCGGCTTCATCCTGGCCATCGTGGCCCTGGTGGCTGCCCTGGGCGGCGGCGCCTACGCTGCGTCGGGTGGGCTGACCGGTAAGCAGAAGAAGGAAGTCAAGAAGATCGTCCAGCAGGAAGCCAAGACGCTGCAGGGCCCGGCGGGCCCTGCAGGCGCCAGCGGCAAGGATGGCGCGAAGGGGGATACCGGTGCCCAGGGTGCGAAGGGCGATCCAGGCGCGCCCGGAGGAGCAGGGTCGGCCGGCACCAGCCCGGTTGGCACCCCTTTCACCGGTAGCAAAGGCACCTGTACCGCAGGCCAGGGCGGGGTCGAATTCAAAGGCGCCAACACGACGTTCGCCTGCAACGGCACCGATGGGGAAACCGTCTTCTCGGACGTCCTACCTCCCGAAGAAACGGAGACGGGGACGTGGTGGTTCCAGGGCAACGGCGGCTCGGTGCAGGCAGCCGTCATCAGCTTCCCCATCCAGCTCTCGCCGACGGATGCCGCCAGCATCAAAACTGCCCATCTGTCAAGCGAACCGCCGGCCCAATTCACCCCGGAATGCCCGGGCAGCGTGAACAGCCCCGAAGCTGAACCAGGTGCACTGTGCATCTATTTCAACTCGGAAAGCAACTTCACGACCCCGACCGGTATCTATTCCCCAGGGTTCACTCAGGAAATTGGAGTGACGGGACTCGGGACCAGCGGTGTGCTGCTCTACATGGAATCGGCAGCAACCAGCGCGGTCGCCGGCGGTAGCTTCGCGGTCACCGCTCCGGTGGCTCCGTAGGCCCGGCTGTCCCTCCCGTTTCTGAGGGCTGACGGGAGATTTGGAATGAACCTGCGTCAGACCGAGTCTGGCTCAGGTTCATTCCTATTTAGGCCTGCTCTCACCCACACCGCCAGGCAGCTCGTCCTGCCCCGGCTTCTCCACTGGCGCCTCGCTCTTGGCTTCGACCACCAGCGCCGCAGCGCCGACTAGTTAGGTCATCCGGGAGATGCCACCGACAAAAAATGAGTTGAATCATGCCGTTCTGGAGATGGAGAGGAACTCCGGGTGCTTGCCGACGGTCAGGGCGGCCGACCTGGCCCCCTTTCTTCTCGGTCAGCTTGGCGGTGAGGACGCCTTTGGTGCGCTGGTGTCGCGGTCCCATCCGCCGCTCCAGCTACTCCGAGAAGCAGGAGGCCATGGCCGGAGTGAGAGACCATCATCTGCGCAGCCATGGCACGCGTCTTGGTACTCAATGCGACGTATGAGCCGATCAACGTCTGCACGCTGCGACGCGCCGCTGTGCTGCTGCTGAAGGAGAAGGCGGAGCTGCTGGAGCAGAAGCACGGCGCCC
>JBEVJP010000036.1:0-36886 GCA_040510155.1 Solirubrobacterales bacterium
TTGGCCACCAGCAGGAGGTCGCCGGTGGTGGCACGGTCGCGGATGCCGGGCGGGAGCTGCGACAGCGGCACGCTGGTCGCGAAGCTGGAGCCTTCCTCGTCGCGCAGGATCCCCAGCCCGGAGCCCGCGATCACGCAGATGCCCTGCTCGGAGATGTCGTACTCGCGTGCGCCGAGCAGCACGAAGTTGCCCTTCAGCAGCCAGTCGAGGAAGTCGGCGACCTCGTGGACCTCGTCGCGCGGGTAGCGGGCGGTGCCCGCGCGGGCGACGGTGACCATGTCGTCGACGCGCTCGGTCATCGCCTTGAAGTCGGTGACCACCTTGCGGACGGCGACCAGCGCGTCGCGGACGGCGTGCTCGACCTCCTCGAGCTGCTCGTCGTTCAGCCGGCGTGCGAGGTCGAAGTGCATGACCGACTCGCGGTGCGCAGCGTCACGCGCGCGGCCGACGTTGACGATCCGGCCGTCGCCGTCGCGCTCGACCCCGACCACGGGGTGCAGGAGTCGCGCGACCTCGAGCCGGTGCGACTCGAGCGCGCTCGACACCGAGTCGACCAGGAACGGCCAGTCGTCGGTGTTGGTCTCGACGACCGAGCCGAGCGGCTCGTAGCCGTGCTCGGCGAGCGTCGGGTTGAACCCGCGCACGGCGATCGGCTCGTCGCCGCGGGCGGACGCGAAGTCGAACGCGCCGATGACCTCGGCGGCCATCTGCTCGGGCGCGATCCCCGCCGAGGCGTCGCCGGCGAGGCGGCGCAGGTACGCCCGGGCGAACGCGCGGACGGCGTCCGCACGTTCGGCCGGCACCTTCTCGCCGATCAGCTCCAGCAGCCGGCCTGTTGAGCCGGCCTCGGTCTCCTCCGCGAGGCTCACTGGACCTCCAATCATGCCCCTCCGGGCAGCGCTATGCCAGCTTGGCCTGCAAAGCCTCGTGCTGGGCGCGCATCTCGGCCGGTAGCCGCTCCCCAAAGCGGTCGAGGAACTCGCTGACCAGCTCGAGCTCGGCGTTCAGGCCTTCCCCGTCCACGCTGAGCAGCTCGTTCAGTGCCTCCGGCTGGATGTTGAGGCCGCTGAGGTCGAGGTCCTCGGGGTTCGGCACGCAGCCGATCAGGGTCTCGCGAGCGTCGGCCTCGCCGTCGAGGCGGCGGAAGATCCAGGCCAGTACGCGGACGTTGTCGGCGAAACCGGGCCACAGGAACCTGCCGTTCTCGTCCTTGCGGAACCAGTTGACGCTGAAGATCCGCGGCAGCTGCGCTCCCTCGCGGCGGCCGACCTCCAGCCAGCGTCCGATGTAGTCGGCCATGTTGTAGCCGCAGAACGGGAGCATCGCCATCGGGTCGAAGCGCAGAGCGCCGACCTCGCCGGCGGCGGCCGCGGTCGTCTCGACGCTCATCGTCGCGCCGATGTAAACGCCGTGCTCCCAGTCGAACGCCTCGCGCACGAGCGGCACGACATTGGCACGGCGGCCGCCGAACAGGAAGGCGTCGACCGGCACGCCGGCGGGGTCCTCCCACTCGGGCGCGATCGACGGGCACTGGGCGGCCGAGACGGTGAAGCGCGAGTTCGGGTGCGCGGCCGGGCGGCCGGAGTCCGGGGTCCAGTCCTCGCCACGCCAGTCGATGACGTGCGCCGGCGGCTCGTCGGTCATTCCCTCCCACCAGATGTCGCCGTCGTCGGTCTTCGCGGTGTTGGTGAAGATCGTGTTCTCGCGGATCATGGCGAGTCCGTTCGGGTTGGTCTTGGCGCTGGTGTTCGGCGCCACGCCGAAGAAGCCGGCCTCGGGGTTGACGGCGTACAGGCGACCGTCGTCGCCGAACTTCATCCAGGCGATGTCGTCGCCGATCGTCTCCACCTTCCAGCCCGGGAGGCTGGGCACCATCATCGCCAGGTTGGTCTTGCCGGAGGCGCTCGGGAAGGCTCCCGTGAAGACCTTCGTGCGCCCTTCCGGCGAGGTGACCTTGATGATCAGCATGTGCTCGGCGAGCCAGCCCTCGTCGCGGGCCATCACGCTCGCGATCCGGAGGGCGAGGCACTTCTTGCCGAGCAGGGCGTTGCCGCCGTAGCCGGAGCCGAACGACCAGATCTCGCGCGTCTCGGTGAAGTGGACGATGTACTTGTCGGGGTTGGCGGGCCAGGCCGAGGTGTCGTTGGGGGCGCCGACCGAGTGCAGGCACGGGACGAAGTCCCCGTCGGGGCCGAGGACGTCGAGCGCGCCCTTGCCCATCCGGGTCATGATCCGCATGCTGACCGCGACGTAGGCGGAGTCGGTGAGCTGGACGCCGATCTCGGCGATCGGGGAGCCGAGCGGGCCCATGCTGAACGGCACCACGTACATCGTGTGGCCGCGCATCGAGCCGCGGAACTTCTCGGTCAGTAGCTCGCGCATCTTCTGCGGGTCGCGCCAGTTGTTGGTGGGGCCGGCCTCGTCCTCGCTCTTGGAGCAGATGTACGTGCGGTCCTCGACGCGGGCGACGTCGTCGGGGTCCGAGAGCGCCAGGTAGGAGTTCGGGCGCTTTGCGTCGCTCAGGCGCTCGAACGTCCCCGCTTCCACGAGGCTCTGTGCGAGCCGGTCGTACTCCTCCGCCGAGCCGTCGCACCAGCGGACCGAGTCCGGCTGGGCGAGCTCCGCCACCTCCTCCACCCAGCGCAGCAGCTTCTGGTTCGAGGTGAAGGCGGTCGTCTCGATCGTCACGGGGGTGTTCAACCTCTCAAGGTCCGAAAGCGGGAAGATGCCACTTTGCCACACGTGTACTAACCCAGGATTCAGTCGGGGACACAAAAACGAGCGAACTGGAAGAACGTCTAGGCCGGACCTGGCCGGTACGCACGACCATCCGTCTCCTGCGAACGAGTTGGTGGTATCTGACGGCGGCGATGGTGGTACTGGCGGTGTTGGCCGCCGGTGTCCACACGATGTCGATCGCGACTCCGGCCCTGGCGGAGCAGGAGCGTCTGTCACGCACCGCCGCCGCCGAGGCCGAGCGAGCGGTCGTGCCCAATCCGGCTGCGGCCGACGGCATGCCCGTGCCCGCGCTGCTGGGCGGGATCGTGCTCGCCTTCGCGGTCGGCCTGTCGGCGGGCCAGATCCAGCGGCGCCGTCGCGCGGTGCAGCGGTCCGCGGCGGCCAACGAGCGCCCGGCGCCCGCGCTCACGCCGTCCTTGCCCGCCCGTCCTGCGCCGCCGCCGCCCGAGCCGGTGGTGTCCGAGCCGAAGCCGGTCGAGATCGCGGCCGCCGCCGCGCCGCCCGCGCCGCCGCCGCCTGCGCCGGTTCGGTCGCACGGACCGCGGATCCTCCGGTTCCGCGCCGCTCCCCCGCCGCCGCCTGAGCCGGTGGTCGACGAGACCGCTCAGCCGACCGCCCACGAGATCCTCGATGAGCCCGTCCCCGAGGTCGTCGAGCCGGCCGCCCCCGAGGTCGTCGAGGACGAGGTCATCGGGCCGGCCGCCCCCGACGTCGTCGAGGACGAAGTCATCGAGCCGCCGGCCCCCGAGGACGAGGTCATCGAGGCGCAGGCCCCCGACGTCGTCGAGGACGAGGTCATCGAGGCGCTGACGGACGGGGTCGGGGCCGAGCCGACCGGGCCGCTGGAGGTTGCTCCCGAGCTGCCGCAGCGCGACGAGCGGCCGCCCGCGCCCGCCTCGCCCGCCGCGCCGCTCTCGAGCGCGCCCGAGGCGCTGGGGCGACCCGAGTCCGAGCCGGTCGTGCCCGCGCGACGGTTCGCCCGGGCACGGCCGTGGCCGAAGGAGGCCGAGACGCTGTGGACGTGCGAGATCGCGTGGAAGGCGGGCTACCTCAAGTCGACCTTCCGGGCGATGGCCGGGCCGCCCGGCGCCACCCGGCGCAAGTCGATCGGCGAGTCTCCCTCGCTGCGCTGGACGCTGATGACCGACCCCGAGCCGCCGACGCCCGAGATGATCGCGAGCGTCAAGGCCCTCGTCTCCGTGCTGGTCGCGGCAGGCTGGGAGCGCACTGGGACCGGCGCCGCCTGGTACGCGCAGCGGTTCGTCTGGCGCGGCAGCGGCGAGCCGCGCGCGGTCGCGGTTCCGGGCGAGATCGAGACCGCACAGTAGGCACCAAGGTCGCGCCAAGGATTCGACAAGCAGCGCAGCGGAGGCTGTGCCGGTCCGCGTCCCCCGCCCCTGGGAAGAGACCATGCTCCTGCGCCGTGTCGTGTTCGCAACCACAGCCGCCGTCCTGATCCTCGCCGCCCCCGCCGCCGCGTCCACGGCTGCCGCCGGCCCCAGCCCGACGCCGCTGATCCTCGAGCTCATCCTCGCCGCCATCGTCATCGCCGCGATGGCGATCCGCCGCCCGATCTCGCGCGCGGTGGGCACGGTGCGCGGCAAGCTCGTCCGGCCGCGCCGCCAGCCCGCGCGCCGCGCGCTCGAGCGCCAGGCGTAGCGCCGCTTCAAACTGCGGCATTGAGAAGGCGGGCCCGATTGCCGGTGCATTTCTGCACGAGTCGACGCGCCGTAGCGCCGCGAGTGCAGAAAAGCACCGTATGGGTGCGTTTCTGCACGGCGCACGCGAGAAGCGGTGTTGTCATGCAGAACTGCACCCTCACCCTCCCCACCCAGCGCAGTTGACGTTCGCTAAGCCGCGACGTCCCGCTTGGGCACCAGCACCAGCCGCTTGAACTCCGCCACCAGGACCCCGTCCTGGTTGAGCACTCGCGTGTGCACCTTCACAGTCCCGCGATCCGGCTTGGAGCGGGACTCGCGCACCTCGAGCACCTCGGTCTCCGCGAACAGCGTGTCGCCGTGGAACACCGGCGCCGGGTGCGAGAGCTCCTCGGTGGCGAGGTTGGCGATCGCCTTGCCGGAGATGTCGCTCACGCTCATCCCCAGGGCCAGCGAGTAGACGTACGGCCCCACGACGACGTTGCGGCCCTGCTGGGACCCGGCCGCGTACACGTCGTTGATGTGCAGCGGGTGGTGGTTCATGGTGATCAGGCAGAACAGGTGGTCGTCCGCCTCGGTCACTGTCTTGGCCGGCCAGTGCTTGTAGACGGCGCCGACCTCGAACTCCTCGAGGTAGCGGCCGTAGGCATGCGCGCCGCTTGCCTCGCGCTCCTTCTGGTCGGTGGTCAGCTCGTACGTCTGGTCGCTCATCGTTGGTCGTTTCTCCTCTGGGTTGGTCGGCGCGGGATGCTATCCGCGCGGCTTCGGAAGCGGGTTTGAAGTCCTTAGTGGACTTTTTTGAGGCGCAGGCGCTGCTCTTGGCGCTCGACCACCTGGGCGACGAGCTTGACGACGTTGGAGTCGCCGGTCGCCTTGATGTGGCCGGTCTCGACGGCGCGCCGGTAGCTCTTCAGCGTGCCTTTCTCGGCCAGCTCGTTGAACTGCGGGCGGTCGATCTGGACCAGCACGCGCTCGTCCTGCTCGAGCCCCTTGGTGATCTTCAGGTCCGGCAGGACGACGCGAAAGAGCTGGATGTCGTGATGGGCCTTCAGCTCTAGCCCGAAGACCAGCTTCAGTTTCGCCAGCGCCGGGACTTCCGCCTGAAAGCGCTCGACGGCGGTCTTGATCAGGTCAGCGGTCGATGCCATCCGGCTAGCCCCACTCGCTCAAATCTTGTGCCTCTCCAAGAGCTTCTTGCCGATAACCATGCGCTGGATCTCGGAGGTTCCCTCGCCGATCAGCAGCAGCGGCGCGTCGCGGTAGAGGCGCTCGATCTCGTACTCCTTCGAGTAGCCGTAGCCGCCGTGGATGCGGAAGCTTTCTTCGACGCAGTACTTGCCGGTCTCCGAGGCCAAGAGCTTGGCCATGCCGGCCTCGAGGTCGGAGCGCACGCCGGCGTCCTTCATCCGCGCCGCTTTGCGGGTGACCAGGCGAGCGGCCTCGAGCTTGGTCGCCATGTCGGCGAGCTTGAACTGACTCGCCTGGTGGGCGGCGATCGGCTTGCCGAAGGTCTTCCGTTCCTGGCTGTAGCGGAGGCCGAGCTCGAGGGCGCGCTGGCCGATGCCGACGCCGCGGGCGGCGACGTTGACGCGGCCGACCTCGAGCGCGTCCATCATCTGGATGAAGCCCTTGCCGACACCCGCCTCCTCGCCGCCGAGAATGCTGTCCGGCGAGCACTTGTAGCCGTCGTAGACGAGCTCGGTGGACTCGACGCCCTTGTAGCCCATCTTCTTGATCTTCGGCGGCACGATCAGTCCCTCGAAGTCACCCGTGTTGGTTTCCGCCCAGGGCTCCTTCTCGGTGATGAAGCAGGTCATCCCCTTGTAGCGCGGTTCGGCCTGGGGGTCGGTCTTCATCAGCACGAAGACGACGCCGGAGCCGAGGCCGTTGGTGACCCACATCTTCTGGCCGTTCAGCTCCCACTTGCCGTCCTCGCCCTTCTTGGCGGTGGCCTTGATGCCCTGCACGTCGGAGCCGACCTCGGGCTCGGAGAGCGAGAAGGCGGCGCGAATCTCGCCGGTCGCCATCTTCGGCAGGAAGTGCTGTTTCTGCTCCTCGGTGCCGAACTTCATCAGCAGGTAGGAGCCGATGAAGTGGGTGTTGACGACGCCGGAGATCGAGATCCAGCCGCGCGAGAGCTCTTCGACGATCATCGCGTAGGTGGCCAGGTCGAGGCCCATGCCGCCGTACTCCTCGGGGATCGTCACCCCGAACAGGCCGAGTTCCTTCATCTGCTCGACGATCGGCTCCGGAAACGAATCCTCGTGGTCGTAGTGCTCGGCGTTGGGGATGATCTGCTCATCGGCGAACTGGCGGACCATTTCGATGATCGCCTGCTGCTCGTCGGTCATTTCGCGGTACGCGGCGGTGTCTACGGCCATGGCTCCTGCTCGGTCGAAGTTCTATGGACGCCGGCGGCTCAAACGGCGGCCGGGCGCGGTTCAGTCAAGGATATAGACGCCGGCTCGAGCTGGGGATCGAGGGCCCGCAGCGGTGCCGCCGCCTTCAGCAGCATCTCCTCGTACTCGCCCTCCGGGTCGGAATCGAGCACGATCGCGCCGCCGGCCCCGACCGAGCCGCGGCCGTCAGCGAGGACGATGGTGCGGATCGCGACGCTGAGGTCGCAGCCGCCGCCGAGCCCGAAGTAGCCGATCGCTCCCGAGTAGACGCCGCGCGGGGCGCCCTCGAGGCCGTCGAGGATCTCCATCGCCCGCCGCTTCGGCGCCCCTGTCATCGAGCCGGGCGGGAAGCAGGCGCGCACGCACTCGGCCGGGCCGACGTCCTCGCGACGGCGGCCACGCACGGTGGTGACGAGCTGGTGGACCGTCTCGTAGCTCTCCACCTCCATCAGCGCCGGCACGGTGACGCTGCCGACCTCGCAGACCGAGCCGAGGTCGTTGCGCATCAGGTCGGCGATCATCAGGTTCTCGGCCCGGTTCTTCTCACTGGCGGCGAGGTCGGCGGCCAGGCGGCGGTCCTCGGCGGGGTCCGGCGAGCGACGGCAGGTCCCCTTGATCGGTCGTGCCTCCACCCCACCCTCGGCCTCGATCCGCAGGAAGCGCTCCGGCGAAGAGCTGAGCACGGCGAGATTTCCCACCCCCAGGTAGGCCGAGTACGGCGCCGGGTTGGCACGGCGGAGCTGCCGGTAGAGGTCGAGCGGGTCGCCGTCGTGATCGAACTCGACCCGGTTGGTGAGGCAGAGCTCGTAGGAGTCGCCGGCCACCAGGTGGCGGTGACAGGACTGGACGTCCGCGAGGTAGTGGTCTCGGGGACGGGCTGTGCGAAGGGTCTCGGTCGGGGGCGCGGCGGCGACTGGGTCGGCGTCGCAACAGCGGGGAGGCTCCGGCGACCCAGTCGCCGCCGCGCCCCCCGCGGAGGCGTTCGCCAGTTCTTCGAGACGACGAGTGGTCGTGGAGATCCAGCGCTGGGCCGCTTCTTGTGTGGCGGGGGCCCGGTGGCTGGGGTTGCCGCCGGCGCTGCCGGCTGTTCCCGCCCTGCCGCCATTTCCTTGCTTCTCGCTTCCGCCTACTCCTTGGTCCTCCCTTTCGCCTTCTCCTTGCCTCTCTCTATTTCTTTCTTCCCCGCCTTCTCCATGTAGGTGGAGGAGATACACGTCGCCTTGGGCATGGTCGAAGGCGAGGAGGCGGTCGGCGAAGATCAGGGTCGCGTCGGGATGGGGGGAGCCGTGGGCGCGGTCGGCTCCGCACTCGGCCTTGAGCTCGTAGCCGAGGTAACCGGCAAAACCGCACTGAAAGTCGAAGGGGAGGTCGGCGACGTCAGCTTCGGGCAGGCGCAGTCGGGCGAGCTCGCGGTCGAGCCATGTGAAGAGGTTCTCCTCGTGCGTCTCGGTTTTGCCATCGCCTCGCCGCACGATTAGCTCGCCAGCATCGACGTCGTGGGTGACGACGGCGGCGAGCGGACCCGAGGCGTCGCCCAGGAAGGAGAAGCGCGAGCGCTGGCCCGGCGGGTTCCCGTCGAGCCAGAAGGCGTCGTCGCTCTCCCCGTAGAGGGAGATGAAGGCGACCTCGGGATCGAGTCGCAGCGACAGACGCTGCCAAGCGAGGCGCAGCGGACCGGCGGAAGCCCCCATCCTCCCGCGCTCAGCCCTGGCAGCGCCGGGTTGTGGTGCCTTTTGCCCGCTATGCGGGAATGAGGAACCACGACTCGGCGAACCTGCTGATTCCGGGGCGCTGAGGTCCCGGAAGTTCTCGAGCAGGCGGCGGCCCTGTTCGCTGGCGATCGACTCGGGGTGGAACTGGACACCCCAGTGTGGGCGGTCGCGATGGGCGATCGCCATCGGGACGCCGTCTTCGGCGGTGGCGATCTCCTCGAGGTCGGGCGGGAGCGGACGCTGTAGGCAGAGCGAGTGGTAGCGGACCGCTTCGAAGTGGCGCGGGATGCCAGCGAAGAGCGGCGCGCCGCTGTGCTCGATGCGGCTGCGCCGACCGTGCACCGGCACCGGTGCTGGGACGACCTCGGCGCCGGCGGCCAGGCCGAGGCCCTGGTGGCCGAGGCAGACGCCGAGCAGCGGCTTCTCGCAGCGGGCGATCGCCTCGGCGCAGACGCCGAAGTCGCGCCGATTGGCCGGGTGTCCGGGGCCGGGCGAGAGGACGACGTTGTCGAAGTCCATGGCGGCCAGCTCATCCCATCTCGCCTCGTCGTTGCGGACGACCAGCGGCTCGCGTCCGTTCACCTCCGCCAGCAGCTGGAAGAGGTTGAAGGTGAAGGAGTCGTAGTTGTCGATCAGGAGGGTCCGCATCGCCTTCGGCGCCGGGCAGGCCAAAATATCGTGATGGTCCCCCACCGCCCCGATCCAAGCATGGGCCTGTTCGAGACGCTGCTCGTCTGGGCGGGCGAGCCCGTGGCCCTCGCCGAGCACCTGACTCGACTCGACGCCGGTCTTGCCGCGGTCTTCGGCTCCGGCTTGCCCGGGGATGCCGCCGCCCTGGTGCACGACGTCGCGCGTGGCCTCGACCTGGGCCGGCTGCGCCTGACCGCGGTCGCCACGCCCCCGCCTGCGACCGAAGGCGATCCGAGTCTCCGAGCCAGCACGGCGGAGCGCTGGGACCGTGCCGTGGGCCAGGGGGCGGCGGCCGCCCAGATCGGCGCCGAGGGGACGGCGATCGACCCTGAGGTGCCGATGCCCGCCTGGGAGGACGGCGCCCGCCTCTCGAGCTTCGAGCTGCTCGACGGCCTCGGCACGTACAAGTGGCGCGACCGCTCGGTGCTGCCGGACGAGGCCAAGGGGCTGCCGCTGATCCTCGATCGCGGCGCCGAGGTCCTCGAGGCCTCGCGCGCGAGCGTCTTCGTCGTCCACGACGGGGCGCTGTTCACACCGCCGCTCGACGGGCGCATCCTGCCGGGCACGACCCGGGCCACGGTGCTGGCGATCGCCGCCGAGGCCGGCCTCGAAGCGACCGAGCGGAGGATCGGCCGCGAGGAGCTGCTCGGTGCCGACGAGGTCTTCCTGAGTGGCTCGGTGCGGGGCGTCGAGCCCGCCCGGAGCTTGGATGGGGAGCAGCTGGGGCGCGGCGAGGTGACGGCGGTGCTGGCGGACCGCCTGGCGGCGCGGTGGGGTCTGCCGGCGCCAGCTCCTCGCTAGAACGCGAACCGGCCGCCCAGAGGGCGGCCGGTCGCATGCGTCGCTATGTCCTTATTTGGTTGTGCCGAGCAGCTAGCCGGTAACCAACGCGGTCCAACGGACCGACGTCACGCTCGGACTGCTGTTCGGGGTGATCCGCAACGTCAGCGTGTCGCCAGCCGCGAAGGCGACCGTGTGACTCGTGTCGGTGCAGGTCGTGCTGTTGCTGTTGATCGAGCAGGTGACGCTGCTCGCCGTGTTGTTGATTTCGACCGTCATCGTGTAGCTGTTGCTGGGGCCGGGCGAGCCGCTCAGGGTCACGCCAAGCTGGGACAGGGTCCCCGCCGTCGGCATCCGCTGGGTGATCGTCGACTTGGTGGTG
Organism: Solirubrobacterales bacterium; assembly: GCA_040510155.1. Taxonomy (GTDB): domain Bacteria; phylum Actinomycetota; class Thermoleophilia; order Solirubrobacterales; family 70-9; genus VAYN01. Next base: position 10,361 of record JBEVJP010000036.1, read on the forward strand.
GAAGCTCCGTCCTGGAACGGGCTGGTGTAGGAGGTGGACGAGGTGCTCGGCTGCGTGTCGTTGCCGCCGCCGCCGATCATCATCAGCGTCGTCCCAGCGGGACCCTGCGGCCCCTGAGCACCGGTTGCGCCGGTGGCGCCTTTTTCGCCCTGCGGACCCTGCGGCCCGGTGGCGCCTTTTTCACCTTTTTCGCCCTGCGGGCCAGCGGCACCAGCGGCGCCTTTTTCGCCCTGCGGACCGGCGGGACCCTGCGGACCCTGGGCACCGGTGTCGCCCTTCGGGCCCTGCTCACCCTGAGGGCCTTGCGGACCCTGCGGCCCGGTATCGCCCTTCTCGCCCTGCGGGCCCTGCTCTCCCTGCTGACCCTGCGGGCCAACCAGGGAGGTGCCGTCGGTCCAGCTGCCGTTGTCCTTGGGGCCGTAGATCGTGTTAGTGGTGGTGTCGAGGTAGAAGTCACCATCGACGCCGTCGGGTTCGGCGGGCGGGGTGGTGCCGTTGAGGATGGTCTTGCCGTCGGTTCCGTTGGTGCCGTCGGCACCCGCCGGACCCTGCTCGCCCTGCGGACCGCGTTCGCCGGTCTCGCCCTGCTCACCGGGCACGCCCTGCTCGCCCTGCTGACCCTGCGGGCCGACCAGGGAGGTTCCCTCGGGCCAATCGCCGTTGTCCTTGGGGCCGTAGATGGTCTTGGTGACGGTGTCGATGTAGAAGTCGCCGTCGACGCCGTCGAGCTGGGTCGGAGCGGCCATGCCGCTGAGGACCGACTTGCCGTCGACGCCGTTGGTGCCGTCGGCACCGGCCGGACCCTGCTCACCGGGCAGGCCCTGCTCGCCGGTGTCGCCCTTCAGGCCTTGCTCGCCCGGCAGACCCTGCTCGCCGGTGTCGCCCTTCGGACCCTGCTCGCCCGGCAGGCCCTGGGGGCCCTGCTCGCCGGTCTCACCCTTGTCGCCCTGCTCGCCCTTGGCGCCAGGCTCGCCCGGATCCCCCTTGGGACCCTGCTCGCCGGTGTCGCCCTTGGCGCCGGTCTCACCCTGCTCGCCGGTGTCGCCCTTGGCGCCGGTCTCACCCTTCGAGCCGGTATCGCCCTTGGCGCCCTGCTCACCGCGCTCGCCCTGGAGGCCCCGCGGACCCGTAGCTCCGGGCTCGCCCTTGTCCCCCTTGGGACCGGCCGGGCCGGGTTCGCCCTGCGGGCCCTGGGCGCCGGTAGCGCCTTTCTCACCCTGGGCACCAGCCGCGCCGGTATCGCCCTTGGCACCGGGCTGGCCGCTGCTTTCGCTGGCCCCGAGCACACCCTGCTGGGCGCTTGCGGGGACAACCTGGATCGCCTGCTGTCCGGTTTTGCATTTGCTGCCGGTCGCGAGACGGACGACGCCCTTTTCGGGGCCGTTCTTCTGCACGCAGAGAGTGATGGTCGAAGCCGACTTCGCCTGCGCGGAAGCAGCACAGAGGAGGCCCAGGGAGGCGAGAATCGCCAAAACGGCGAAGCTCGGCCAACCGAGCCGGATCTGGTTTCGCAGCGGAGCAGTCATCAGAGGGGTCTCCTAACGGGGGTTCTGTAGCGATTTGGAATCCGAGCGGAGGCCTCTTGCGGCTCCGCAGCGCCGCAAAAGTAGGACTTTCGAATGAGGGCAACGATCAGACATACGGCTAGATTCGGGCCCCGGGATAAAGCCTCGGAGCGCCCTTCCGGGGCAGATCCGCCAGCCCCCTAGCCCGCTTCCCATGCGGGTTCGAGCTGGCTTCCGCCGATCCGGCACGAACCCCGCCCGCGGACTCCGTCGGACGTCCGTCCAAACCCGATGCCAAGGGGGAAATTCAGCCAGCGGTGCAGCCGAAAGAGGCTGGGTGAGGCGCTGCTTGCTGATTCCCCTTCTGGCCCTGCTCGTCGCAGCGGCCGTGCTTCCCGCCGCGGCCTCGGCCAGCCTCGTGGCGCCATCCACCGCCTGCCCCGAAGGTGTTTCCCCCGCCGCCCCCGTGGCCGCCCAGGAGCAGGGGATGCTCTGCATGGTCAACTACGCCCGCGGCCAGGCCGGCGAGCAGCCGCTCAGCGACGAGGGCAGCTTGACCGAATCGGCCGGCGACAAGTCCCGCGACGTGCTCGAGTGCGACAGCTTCAGCCACACCGCCTGCGGCCGCGAATTCACCTACTGGATGCGGGCGACCGGTTATCTCTCGATGCCTTGCTGGCACGTCGGCGAGAACCTCGCCTGGGGAGCCGGCGAATACGGCTCGGTGCGGGCGATCTTCCGCGCCTGGATGCGCTCCCCGGAGCACCGGGCCAACATCCTCGGCGACTACGCCGAAACCGGAATCGACGTCAGCACCGGCACCCTGGGCGGCATCGCCGGTACCCGCGTCTGGACCGAGCACTTCGGCACCGACAACTGCTGAGTGGGACGACTTCTTCCCTGACGGGGTGGGAGGAACGCGCCCCGACTAGCCGCTCGCCGGCGTCGGCCGCTGCTCAACCGCCTGCAAACGCGCCATCACCCGGTCGGCGCGCTCGGTGAAGCCCTGCAGCCAGGCATCTTCAAGCGGGCTGGTTGCGGGCGGCGACGCGCTGGCGGCAGCCAGAGCGACCTCGCTGGCGCGCTCGGCAAGATCGGCGGCCCGCCGCGCCTGAATGGCGGCGTCGACCGCCTGGACACCGATCTCTTCCGCCTGGACGCCGATCCGCTCCGCCCGGACACCGATTGCCCGCACAGCCTGCTCGGAGGAGCGGGCGATCGTCACCGCCTCGTCGATCCGCGCCTCGAGATCGCCGAGCAGCGGCGGCGAGGCCTCGACGGGCAGCAGCCAGTCCTGGGTGGTGTCGCGCTCGGCACCACCTTTATTGACGTCTGAAGCCTCCATTTGCGCGCAATTTACGGATGTCGCAGGCGGCAAATCCGACGAGCCGACTAGATTCCCGGCCGCGAACAGCGAGAGCACGACCCTAGGAGCAGTGTGAGAAACCCCAGAGACTTCTTCCAACCCCAGGCCATCGGCGCGCCGGAGCCCCTGCGCGAGATCCCGGTGAAGCCGTCGCGGATGATCCACTTCCTCGACTTCTCGAACGAGAAGATGGTCGCCAAGGCGGCCAACATCGCCAAGCAGACCGACATCCTGCTCGGCAACCTCGAGGACGCGATCCCGGTCGACCGCAAGGAGGCGGCGCGCCAGGGACTGATCAAGGCCGCCACCGAGTCCGACTTCGGCCAGACCTCGCTCTGGACCCGGGTCAACTCGCTGGAGAGCCCCTGGGTGCTCGACGACCTGACCACGCTGGTCACCGAGATCGGCGACAAGCTCGAGGTCGTGATGGTGCCCAAGGTCGAGGGTGCCTGGGACATCCACTATGTGGACCGGCTGCTGGCGCAGCTCGAGGCGAAGGCCAAGCTCGACCGGCCGATCCTGATCCACGCGATCCTCGAGACCGCCCAGGGGGTCGTCAACCTCGAGGAGATCGCCGCCGCCAGCCCGCGCATGCAGGGGATGAGCTTCGGCCCGGCCGACCTCGCCGCCTCGCGGCGGATGAAGACCACCCGCGTCGGCGGCGGCCACCCCGGCTACCGGGTGATGGAGGATCCGGCTGACCCGGAGAATCCCGAGGCCGACCGGGTCAGCGCCCAGCAGGACCTCTGGCACTACTCGATCGCCCGCATGGTCGACGCCTGCGCATCGACCGGGATCCTCCCCTTCTACGGCCCCTTCGGCGACATCAAGGACACGGCCGGCTGCGAGACCCAGTTCCGCGCCGCCTTCTTGATGGGCTGCGTCGGCGCCTGGTCCCTGCACCCCGTGCAGATCGGGATCGCCAAGAAGGTCTTCAGCCCGCCGCCGGAGGAGGTCAAGTTCGCCAAGAAAGTCCTCGAGGCGATCCCCGATGGCCGCGGCGTCCACATGATCGACGGCAAGATGCAGGACGACGCCACCTGGAAGCAGTGCAAGGTGATGGTCGAGCTGGCGGAGATGCTGGCCGAGAAGGACGAGGAGCTGGCCGCCGCTTACGGGCTCTAGCGCCGGGTAGAGCGGTCTCGACCCCGAGTCGAGGCCGCTCGCGACCGGTCAGGTTTACCTAACTCTGCAGAATCGCATTTCCGCGCTAACGTGGATGGCCTGCACTGCCGATACGGGGGGCGACCTGAGGTGTTCCAGCGAACACCGGTCCAACTGACTGAACCCGACAACCCTTCGATCCCGTACCCATTCCATGCACTCCTCGTCTGAGATCCCAGTCGCACAGGGCTTCCAGCCCGCCCAACACACCACGGAAGCCCTTGTCCAGGACCGCCCGACGCTGGGAACGATGCCGCGTGCAAACCGCAGTCTCGGCTGGTGGCTGACCCCCGCGATCGACCTGATCGTCTCCTCGATCGCGCTGATCGTCGTCATCGCCCTCAGCGGGGCCTCCCTCCTGCCCGCCTTCCCGGTCGCACCGCTGCTGCTGGTCGGCGTCTACGGCGCCCTCGGCGTCTACGGGCCCTCCGCCCGCCCGACTGGTGACGAGGACGGACTCGGCTGGCCGGTCATCCGCCTGCTCGTCGCGGCCCTCTTCGCCTGGGTCGCGTCCCTCCTCACCGCTCTTGACGGTCCCTCCCAGCTGGGCCTCTGGGCCGGTTTCATCGCCCTCGACGTCGTCGCCCGCCGCCTCAGCGCCCCGCTCGCCAGCCGCTTCGACCACCCGGAGCGCTGGGTCCTGGTCGGCGACGAGGCGACCGCGGACCGGCTGCGCGCCTACGCCCCGCTGCGCGCCTACGCTTCCGTAGTCGGCACCGTGCCGGCCGGCGAGGATCGCGAAGATAACCACAGCAGCCAGCGGATCGCCGCCCTCGAGGTCGTCGACCGCTACCACGCCGACCGCGTCGTGATCGCCACCCAGCACGCCGACGACGAGGGACTGCTGGACCTGGTCCGCGCCTTCAAGTCGATCGGCGTCCCGGTCAGCCTCCTGCCCCGCCCGCTCGACCTGCTCGAGGCGCCAGCGGCGACCCCGTCCCGGATCGGCGGCGTGCCGCTGATCGAGGTCGAGGCACTGGCCGCCCGCAGCTCCTCCCCCTACGCCGGCCCCGACCGGCGCCGCACCCGCACGACCAAGGTCTCCGTGGTGGTGCCGGCGATGAACGAGGCGGGCAACATCGGCCAGGTCCTCAGCGAACTTCCCGACGAACTCCACGAGGTGATCCTCGTCGACGGCAACTCCAAGGACGAAACCGTCGAGGTCGCCCGCCGCGCCTACCCCGAGATCCGCGTCCTCACCCAGAGCGGCCGCGGCAAGGGCGATGCCTTCCGGACCGGCTTTGCCGCCGTGACCGGCAACGTCGTGGTGATGCTCGACGCCGACGGCTCCGCCGACCCGGCCGAGATCCCGCGCTTCGTCGAGGCCCTCGAGGCCGGCGCCGACTTCGCCAAGGGCTCGCGCTTCCTCGACGGCGGCGGCAGCACCGACATCACCGGCCTGCGCAAGCTCGGCAACGCCTTCCTCAGCGGCAGCGCCAACGTCCTCCATGGCACCCACTTCACCGACCTCTGCTACGGCTACAACGCCTTCTGGACCCGCTGCCTCCCCTTCATCTCCCTCGACGTCCCGGGCTTCGAGGTGGAGACGCTGATCAACGTCCGGATCGCCGCCGCCGGGATGAAGATCACCGAGGTGCCGAGCTACGAGAAAGACCGGATCTCCGGTGAGAGCAACCTCAACACCTTCCGCGACGGCTTCCGGGTGCTCGGCACGATCCTCCGCGAGGCCCGCAGGCGCCGCTCGATCGGCGCCGACCGGGCACCCGCCACGGCGGTGCGCGAGGAGCAACCCGCCGAGGCCCCGACCGTCTGACTGCACGGCGCCGACCCGTTCGGGCCGCGGCATGGCGGCGACGGCAACCGACACTACCCTCGCGAGATCGGTGAGCGGCGATGAGCGATAAGAACGGGGCGGTGTCGGTGGTGGTGCCGACCTGGAACTACGAGCGGCGCGACGAACTCGCGGCCTGCGTGGCCGCGATCGCGGCCCAGACCGTGCCGGTCGCGGAGACGATCGTCGTCGTCGACCACAACGAGGAGCTGCTGGCCTGGGCCCGCGCGGCGTTTCCGCAGGCGATCGTCGTCCCCAACGCCCACGAGCGCGGCGTCGTCGGCAACCGCAACACCGGGATCGAAACCGCCAGCGGCGGGATCGTCGTCCTCACCGACGACGACACCGAATCGGCGCCGACCTGGGTGGAGAACCTGGCCAGCTGCTTCGCGGACGAGTCTGTGGTCGGGGTCACCGGGGAGCTCCTGCCGCGCTGGGCCGGGGCCGAGGCGCGCTGGTTCCCGACCGAGTTCTACTGGGTGTTCGGCTGCAGCTACACCGGCCTCCCCACCGAGCTGGCCCCTGTCCGCAACCCGATCGGGGCGAACATGGCGGTGCGGCGCGAGGCGCTCGATGAGATCGGCGGCTTCCGCCAGGGCGCGGCGCCGCGACAGCTGCGCCACCGCGGCATCGTCGTCGCCGGCGGGCACGCCCTCGAGGACACCGAGCTGGGGATCCGGATCGGCCGCCGCTGGCCGGAGAAGAAGTGGCTCTACCAGCCGCACGCGACCGTGCGTCACACGGTCGAGCCCGAGCAGGCGACCTTCGGCTACCTGATCCGGCGCTCCTTCGAGGAGGGCGCCGGCAAGGCCGTGCTGGCCGCCACGGTCGGCTCCGAGCAGGGACTCGAGTCCGAGCGCCGCCACCTCTTCGCGATCGTCCCCCGCGGCGTCCTCCGCGGCCTCGGCGACGCCCTGCGCGGCGACCTCAGCGGCCTCGGCCGGGCCGCCGCGATCGTCGCCGGCATCGGCGCCGCCGGCATCGGCTTCGTCCTCGGCACCCTGCAGACGCGGCTCGCCCGCCCGACCGCGGCCCCGGCCGCCTAGCGCGTGATCCGCCCCGACGCGGTCCTGCCTCGCGAGCCCGGCCCGCGCGGCGGCTGGCTGGGACCGCTGGTCCTCAGCGCCGGCGCTGGTCTGCTGCTCTGCTCGCTCGCCAACGTCCTCTCCCGCGGCACCGAGGGCTCGGCGATGGCCCTCTACTGGCTGGGGATGATCGTGATCGCGGCGCCGATCTTCTACCGGCTGACCGGCCGCGAGGCGAGCACCGGCGAGCGCCTCGCCCTGGTCTGCCTGCTGGGCCTGGCCCTGTTCGGGGTCAAAGTCGTCCGCGACGCGCCGATCTTCACCTTCTCCGACGAGCTGATCCACGCCTTCAATGCCAACCAGATCGGCCTCCACGACCACCTCTTCCACGCCAATCCGGTGCTGAAGGTGACGCCCTACTACCCGGGACTGGAGGGCGCCACCTCGGCGCTGATGAAGATCACCGGGCTCTCCAGCTACGCGGCCGGGACGTTCGTCGTCGGCGCCGCCCGCCTCACCCTCGTCACCGCCCTCTTCTTCCTCTTCCTGCGGGTCAGCGGCTCGGCCCGCACCGCCGGCCTCGCCGCCGCGATCTACGCCGGCAACTTCAACTTCCTCTTCTGGGGGGCCCAGTTCTCCTACGAGTCGGTGGCGCTGCCGCTGCTGCTGGTGGTGATGATGATCCTGGCGACGCGCGAATCGACCCCGCGCGAGGCGCTGCGCGAGTGGGCACTTCCGCTCTGCCTGGGGATCGCCGCGATCGTCGTCACCCACCACCTCACCGCCTACGCGCTGGTCGCGGTCCTGGCCGGGCTCTCGCTGACGATCTGGCTCCTGAAGCGCAGCTGGGAGGCACCGAACCCGTGGCCCTACGCGATCGGCGCCGCCGTCCTCGTCGCCTTCTGGCTGATCGTCGTCGCCAGCGCCACGCTCGGCTACCTCTCCACCCCGCTCAGCAACGCCTTCGACGCGATCGGCAACACGATCGGCGGCGAGTCGCCGCCGCGCGGCCTCTTCCAGGGCAACACCACGGTCGGGGTGACGCCGATCGGGGCCCGCGCCGTCGCCCTCGGGGCGATCGTGCTGATGGCGCTGGCGCTGCCGCTCGGCCTGCTGCAGCTCTGGCAGCGCCAGCGACGCAACCCCTTCGTGATCCTCTTCGGGCTCGCCTCGCTGGCCTTCTTCGTCAGCCTCCTGCTGCGCCTCGCCCCCGCCGCCTGGGAGACCGGCAACCGCGCCAGCGAGTTCTTCTTCATCGGCCTCGCCTTCGTGCTCGCCTCGGCCGGGATCCAGAACTGGAAACCGCGCGGCAGCGCCGTGCTCGGGCGCCTCGCGGTCACCGCGGCGCTGGCGGCGATCCTGGTCGGCGGCGCGATCTCCGGCTGGCCCTGGGACTCGCAGCTGGCGCGGCCGCTGCGGGTCGCCACCGGCGACGGCGGCAGCATCGTCTCGCCGCCGCTGGCGATGGCGGAATGGGCCCGCCGCCAGGTCCCCGACGGCAAGTTCGCCGCCCAGACCGCCGACGCCAACCTGCTGCTCGCCCAGGCCGACAAGGACGTCGCGACCGGGCCGAACCCGAACGTCGAAGACACCCTGGCGGAACCGGCGCTGGCGCCCTGGCAGCTGCAGATGCTGCGCGAAAACGACCTTCGCTACGTCGTCTCCGACGCCCGCGAAGTCAGCGCCGACGGGCTGCGCGGCTACTACTTCCCGGTCGACGACGCCGACGAACCGCTCTTCCCGGCGGCGGCCGTGACCAAGTTCGGCAAGGTGCCCGGGTCGGCGCGGGTCTACTCGAACGGGACGATCACCGTCTACGACATGGAGGCGGGGCGATGAAGGGCCATCGCGACCTGCGCCTGGTCGTCAGCGCGGCATTCGTCTGCGCCATCCTGGCGCTGGCGATCCCGGTCGAGTTCCTCAGCCTGCTCTTCGCGGCGCCACTGGCCTTCTTCCTGCCCGGTTACGCGATCGCCGCCGCGACCCTCGTCCGTCAGCGCCCGGGCCGCCTGCAGCTGCTGCCGCTCTCGCTCGGGCTCAGCCTGGCGACGCTGGTGCTCGGCTCGCTGCTGCTCAACTACCTGGGCGGCCTGCGGGCCGGCTCCTGGGCGCTGCTTCTGGTCGTGGTGACCGTCGCCGCGGCGGTGGCGGCGGCGCGGCGACGCCCGCCTGCCAAGGCCGGCGGCCTCGGTCTGCGTCGTCCCGCGGCGACGACGCTGGCGACGGCCGCCCTGGGGCTCCTCCTCGCCGGGATCGCCGTCGCGCTCGCCTATGCGCCCTTCTCCGCCAGCCACGCGATCGGCTTCACCGAGCTGTGGATGCAGCCGCAGGCCGCCGCCGTCCGGGTCGGGGTCGGCAACCAGCAGCACACCCGCACCGGCTACGAGGTGCAGGTCAAGTTCGGCCTCGGCGCGGAGCCGGTCTCCCGCAAGCTCGAGCTCGACCCCGGCGAACAGGCGACGATCCGCCTGGCGGCACCTGGCGGCGTGCCCCGAGCGCCTCTTCCGGTTGTCGCCACGCTGTTCCGCGCGGACACGCCCGGCGTCGCCTACCGACGCGTCAACGGCTGGATCCTGCCGCCGGGAGAGCCCCGGCGATGAGCGCCGGCGACGGCGCCGACGTCGCGGTCGACATCGTCGTCAACAACTACAACTACGGCCGCTTCCTCACTGCCGCGGTCGAGAGCGCGCTGGCGCAGACGCACCTGCGGACGACGGTGATCGTCGTCGACGACGGCTCGACCGACGACTCGCGCGAGGTCCTCGCCGGGTTCGAGGATCGCGTCGCCCTGGTGCTGAAGGAGAACGGCGGCCAGTCCTCGGCGCTGAACGCCGGCCTGCGGCTCTGCGAGGGCGACGTCGTCCTCTTCCTCGACTCCGACGACGTCCTCCATCGCGACGCCGCCGCTGCCGTGGCGGCGGCCTTCGCGGCCGAGCCCAGGGTGTCCAAGGTGCAGTTCCGGATGGACGTGATCGACGCCGACGGGGTGCCGAGCGGCGAGATCAAGCCTCCGCTTCACCTGCCGTTGCCGCAGGGCGACCTGCGCCACGCCGAGCTCGCCTACCCCTTCGACATGGCCTGGCTGCCGACCAGCGCCAACGCCTTCCGGCTGGGGGCGCTGCGGCAGATCCTGCCGATTCCAACCGCCGACTACCCCGTCTGCGGCGCCGACTGGTACCTGCTGCACCTGACGACCCTGCTCGGCGAGGTTCGCTCGCTCGAGGAGGTACACGCCTCCTACCGCGTCCACGGCGGCAACAACTACGAGTCGGCGGAACCGCTGCTCGACCTCGACCACGTGCGGGAGACGATCGGCTTCTCGCGCTCGACCGCGGCCTCGCTGCTGGCATTGGCGGCACGGCTCGAACTGCCGCGACCGGAGCGGATCCTCTCCCTCGCCGAACTCTCCAACCGGCTGATCTCGCTGCGCCTCGACCGATCCCGGCACCCGGTCCCCGGCGACAGCGTCGGCGCGATCCTGCGCGATGCCGTCGGCGCCTGCCGGCGCCGCGACAACGTCTCGGCGGCGATGAAGGCGATGTTCCTCGGCTGGTTCGCGGCGATGGCGGTGGCGCCGCGGCCGCTGGCCCGCGGCCTGGCGACGCAGATGCTCCACCCGGGGCGGCGCGGCGGGCTCAACCGCCTGCTCGGCCGCCTGCAGCGGGGCCGTGGACCCGACCCCTCGCCCGCCTGATGCGGATCCTCCTCGTCACCTCGATGGTGCCCGACCCCGAGGGCATCGGCGCGATCCCGAAGCTGCTGCATGCCCAGCTGCTCGGCCTGCGCGAGCGCGGCCACGAGCTGACCCTGGTCGCCCCCTACGGCGAAGACCCCGGTCAGGCCGAGGCGGCGGCGGCGCTGCGTGGCGACCCGTCGCTCGACGCGCACCTGGTCGACCGGCGCCGCTCGGCCGAGCTCGGCCGCCGCTGGCGCGTCCGGGCGGAGCTCGCCTCCAACTGGGCTCGCAAGGACTGGCCCTGGCGGGTCGTCCTCGGCGCCACCGGCCTGCAGCCGCTGATCGACGAGCTGACCTCCAGCCGCCGCTTCGACGTGGTCGCGGTCGAGGACAACCCGATGGCGCCGCTGCGCTTCCCCCCCTCGCTGCCGACCGTGCTGACCGAGCACGAGGCGGTGCGGGCGCCGGCCTCCGATCGCGGCGGCGGGGCGGGTGACTCATCCCTGACCTGGAGAAGGCGTCCCGGCGCGCGGCTGCGCGAGCGCGGCGCGACGGCGCTGCACCGGCGGGACTGGGGACGCTGGGACTCCTTCCTGGCCGGCGCCTGGCGAGGCTTCGACCTGGTCCAGGTCTTCACCGAGGGCGACGCGGCAGCGGTCCGCGCCCGGGCTCCGGATCTCGCTTCGCGGCTGCGCGTCAACCCATACGGCATGGTCCTGCCCGCCGCCCTCGACCCCGCGGTCGAGGAGGCGGACACGCTGCTCTTCACCGGGACCTTCGCCCACCTGCCCAACCGCGACGCCGCCCGCTGGCTCGCCACCGACATCATCCCCGCCGTGCGGAGGCGCCGACCGGAGGCGCTGCTGCGGATCGTCGGCCACCGGCCGCCGCCGGAGGTGCTCGCCCTGGCCGGACCCGGCGTCGAGGTGATCGCCGACGCGCCCAGCGTCGAGCCCTATCTGGCGGCTGCGGCGGCCGTGATCGCCCCGGTGCGCAGCGGCGGCGGCATGCGGATGAAGGTGCTGGAGGCGCTCGCCAAGGGCAAGGCGGTCGTCACCACCCCGCTCGGGGCCGAAGGGTTCACCGGCTTCGGGGCGCCTCCGCTCGTGATTGCCGATGAGGCGACCGCGCTTGCGGCTGCTGTCGCCGACCTGCTCGAGGACGGCCAGCGACGGCGGCGGCTCGGCACAGAGGCGCGGGACTTCGCTTCCCAGCACTACTCGCCGGGCGCCTGGGCAGCCCGCCTGGAGCCGATTTACGAAGAGGCGCAGGTGATTGCTCAGAAAGGGTAGGTCCAGCGGTAAACGTCCGGCGCCCAGACGCCGATACGGACCGAGATGCCCAAACTGCAGAGTCCTGAGATCAGCGTCGTCATCGCCAGCTTCGAACGCCGGCAGATGCTCGAGCGCTGCCTGCGGGCCCTCGCCGAGCAGGATCAGGACCCGGGCAGCTACGAGGTGCTCGTCGCCCTCGACGGCTCCAAGGACGACAGCGGCGAGATGGCCGAAGCGCTGGAGCTGCCCTTCGCGCTGCGAGTGCTGCGGCTGCCGCGAGGTGGCAAGGCGGCGGCGGCCAACACGGCGATGCGCGAGGCGCGGGGCGCGGTCCTGCTCTTCCTCGACGACGACGTGATCGCCTCCCCCGGGCTCCTCAGCGCCCATCTGTCCGCCCACCGCCGTCAACCTCGTGCCGTCGGCATCGGCGCCCTCACCCAGGCCATCCCGACCGGACGCGACTGGTACACCCACGCCTACGCCGAGGACTGGAACGAGCGCTACGGCAAGATGGCCGCCGCCGCCGCGGACTGGACCGACTGCTACGGCGGCAACCTCTCGGTGCCGCGCGACACCGCCCTGGAGGTCGGCGGCTTCGCCACCGAGCTGATCGCGGTCGAGGACATCGAGTTCGGCTGGCGCCTCTCAGCGGCCGGCTGCGAGCCGGTCTTCCTTCCCGACGCCCTCGCCCTGCACGCCGACGAAAAGCCGCGCAAGGCGCTGATCGACGACGTCTGGCGGTTCGGGCAGTTCTGCGCCGACTTCTGCGAACAGCATCCGCGGGCCCGCGGCAAGCTGCTCGGCTGGTTCTACGACACGACGCCGCGGGAGCTGCTGATCCGGCGCCTGCTGCTGGCCCTGCACGCGAAACCGCCCTGGCTGGCGGCGCTGGGGATGATCGTGCCCGGTCAGCACCGGCGGCGGATCTGGTTCGGGTTCGTCTCCCGCTTCACCTTCTGGTCCGGCGCCAAGAACCGGATGCGGCGGCGGCGCTGGCGCGAAACGACCGGTGGCGTCCCGGTGCTGATGTACCACGCCTTCACGGACAACGGCGAGCACGACCGCTACATCGTCTCGCGGCGCCGCTTCCGCGCGCAGATGCTGGCGCTGCGCCTGCTCCGCTACAAGCCGATCCGGTTCGGGGAGCTGGCCGAGGCGCTGCGCGGCGGCGAGGCGCTGCCCTGGCGCGCCGTCGTGATCACCGTCGACGACGGCTACGCCGACAACCTCGACGTGGCGATGCCAACCCTGCGGCGGCTGGGCGTGCCCGCCACCTTCTTCCTGGTCAGCGACAAGCTCGGCACCGAGAACGACTGGGACGACGACGGCGGCGTCGCCCACCGACCCCTGATGGGACGCACCGAGGTCGAGCGGATGCGCGCGGCGGGCGCCGAGCTGGGCGCCCACACCCGCACCCACGTCGACCTGCCGACGCTCGGCTCAGCCCGGCGCGAAGAGGAGATCGGCGGCTCCCGCCAGGAGCTCGAAGTGACACTCGGTCAACCGGTGCTGACCTTCGCCTACCCCTACGGGCGCTTCGACGAGGCGACGGTGGAGTCGGTCGACCGGGCCGAGTTCCTCGGCGCCTGCACGGTCGAGGGCAGCCCCGCCCACCTCGGCGACGACCCGCTCCGCATCCCCCGGATCGAGATCAAAGGCGACGACTCACTGCCCCGCTTCCTGAGGAAGTTGTGGTTTGGGGGCAACTAAACGGCGCTCGCCTGCGTTATTGATCTCGTGAGGGCAAAGCTGCCGATCCCCGTTCTGCTCGTCGTCGCCTGCCTGCTGGCGCCGGCCGCGGCCGGCGCGAAACCGTGGATCGGCGTCGACGGCAACCGCCTAGTCGACCGCCAGGGCAACACCGTCCGGCTGCTCGGCCTCAACCGCTCCGGCACCGAGTACAAGTGCGTCCATCGCGAAGGCTTCTTCGAGGGGCCGAGCGATTCGGCCTCGATCGAGGTGATGAGGCGCTGGCACATCAACGCGGTCCGGGTGCCGCTCAACGAGAGCTGCCTGCTGGGAATCAACTGGGTCCCGCCGGCCTTCGGGGGCGAGGCCTATCGGGCGGAAGTCCGGGGTTACGTCGAACGACTCGAGCAGGCCGGCCTCTACGTGATCCTCGAGCTGCAGTGGGCCGCCCCGAAGACCTTCCCGGCCGAAGGGCTGCTGCCGATGCCAGACGCCGAACACTCGCTCGACTTCTGGCGCACCCTGGCGAGCGAATACCGCGACGACCGCAGCGTCATCTTCGACATCTACAACGAGCCCCGTCCCGGCGTCAGCTGGGACTGCTGGCAGCACGGCTGCGCGATCGACGACCACTGGATCGGCTGGTACGACGCCACCGGGATGACGCAGCTGATCGAAACCGTGCGCGCCACCGGCGCCCGGCAGCCGATCATGGTGCCCGGGATCGACTGGGCCAGCGACCTCAGCGGTTGGCTCGCCCACCTGCCGCCGGACCCGCTCAACTCGCTCGTCGCCGCCAACCACACCTACGGCGGCTCCACCCCCTGCCGGCAGAGCTGCCGGCAGACGCTGCTCAACATCGCCCAGACGCACCCCGTCGTCACCGGCGAGCTGGGCGAGGGGGACTGCCGGCACAAGTACATCGACGGCTACATGCCCTGGGCCGACGCCAACGGGATCTCCTACCTCGCCTGGGCCTGGACCAGCGGCGCCGGCTGGGACTGTGAGGAGGGCCCGTCGCTGATCAAGAACTACGGCGGCAAGCCGACCAACTACGGAGTCGGCTACCGCGACCACCTGCGGCAGCTGGCCCGCGAAGGCCTCGCTCCCTAGGAACGGTGGCGGCTCAGCGCGGTGGCAGGCGCCAGCGCTGCGCGAGGACGACGTCGCCGTCGGCGCCGGTCGCGGCCATCGGCCGGCCGTCGATCAGGCCCGGCTCGACGTCGAAGAAGGCGGCTGCCGCAAGGTCGTCCTGGACCTCCTGGCGGCCCTTCAGGCTGACGTCGATCCGGTAGCGCCCGGGGATCAGGTTGAGGCCGGGGATCTCGCACTCGAGCCGCTTCCGCAGCTCCGGAGTGCGTTCGTCGGCGGTGCTGGAGAGCTGGCTGTCGAGGGTGGTGATCGGGGCGCCGAGGCTGTTGAGGATCGTCAGCGAGCACTCCATCATCGGCAGGTGCTCGGTGAACTCGACGACGATCCGGGCCGGGCGGCCGCCGATCACGACATCTGGCTGGCCGGTCGCGACGTCCTCGATGTAGAGCCGCTCGACCAGGGACTCTTTCCAGCCGCTGCGGTCCTCGCGGTCGATCAGCTCGTCGCTGGCGGCCCGCTCGAGCGTGCGCAGGTAGTGGTCGACAGCCTCCTGGACGGGGGCGTCGGCGATAACCCGGCCACGTTCGAGGAGGATGCCGCGGCGGCAGAGCGCCTGGATCGTCGCCAGGTTGTGGGAGACGAAGATCACCGTGCTGCCGGCTTTCGCGACCTCGCCCATTTTCGCCAGCGACTTGCGCTGGAAGGCGGCGTCGCCGACCGCGAGCACCTCGTCGACGAGGAGGATCTCCGGTTCCAGGTGGGCGGCGACCGCGAAGGCGAGCCGCACCGACATGCCGCTCGAGTAGCGCTGCACCGGGGTGTCGAGAAAGCGCTCGACGTCGGCGAAGGCGACGATTTCATCGAAGCGGGAGCGGATCTCCGCCCGCCGCATGCCGAGGATGGCACCGTTGAGGAAGACGTTCTCGCGCCCGGTCAGCTCCGGGTGGAAGCCGGTGCCGACCTCGAGCAGCGAGCCGACCCGGCCGGTCACGTCGGCCCAGCCGCCGCTCGGCTCGATGATCCGCGAGAGCAGTTTCAGCAGGGTGCTCTTGCCGGCGCCGTTGTGGCCGATCAGGCCGATCGCCTCGCCGTTCTCGATCTTGAAGGAGACGTCGTCGAGCGCCTTGAGGACATCGACCTGCTGTTCGGAGCCGCGGCCGACGAGGCGCTTGGGAATTCGCGTCAGGCCGCCGACGAGGCTCTCGCGCAGCGTCCCGTAGCCCTGGTTGGCAAGGCCCAGCTGGAATTCTTTGCTGATGCCGTGGGCCTCGATCGCGGTTTGCTGGGCCATCTCAGATCACGTCGGCGAAGCTGCGCTCCACCCGGTCGAAGTAGGCAAGGCCGATCAGCAGCAGGATGACGGCGCCGAGCGCCGAGATCCCCATCTGCGCCCAGGGCGCCGTGTTGGTGTCGAGGACCGCCCAGCGGAACCCTTCGACGACGCCGACCATCGGGTTGATCGCCGAGATCAGCCGCCAGGGTTCGCTGATCAGGCTGCTCGGATAGGCGATCGGGGTGATGAAGAGCCACATCTGCACCGCGAAGGGGACGACGTAGCGGACGTCCCGGTAGCGGACGTTGACCGCCGAGAGCAGGGCGCTGACGCCGAGTGCGGCCATCGCCGCGATCAGGATCAGGACCGGCAGCATCAGGATCGCGACGCTGGGCACGATCCCGTAGATGAGCACGACGGCAAGCAGGATCCCGATCGAGATCCCGAGGTCGACGAAGCCGGCCGCCATCACGCCCATCGGCATGAAGATGCGCGGGAAATAGATTTTCGAGACCAGCTCGGAGTGGAGGATCAGGCTTTCGGAGCCGAGCAGCAGGGTGCTGGAGAAGAAGGCCCACGGGACCAGGCCGGCGAGGGCGAAGAGGGCGTAGGGCAGGCCGTCCGAGGAGACGCCGGCGACGCGCCCGAAGAAGAGCGCGAAGACGATCATCAGGGCGACCGGCTGGAGGACCGCCCAGGCGGCGCCGAGGGCGGTCTGGCGGTAGCGCAGGGTGATGTCGCGCAGGGCGATTTGCAGAGCGAGGTCGCGGTAGAGCCAGAGTTCGCGCGGCGAGATGACGCGGCTGAAGCCGCCGGTCTTCTCGAGGCGGACGGTGACCGCCTCGCGGGAGTCGTGGTGCTCGCCGCTCGCTGCGGTGGCGGTGGTGGGCTTCTCGGTGGTGGTCGTGGGCGGCATCGGTTGGGGTTAGTTCTGCGTGCGGGCTCGTGGCCCTTGCGATCTATCGGCTAAGCGGCGGCAGACGTTGAGGACTGACGGGCCTCGATCGCAGCCCGGTAGGCGTCCTCGAAGCGTGGCACGACTGCCTCCGGAGAGAAAGCCTCGCGCACCCGCGCCTGCGCGGCCTGCCCCATCCGTTCGCGCTCGGCGCGGTCGCCGAGCAGCCGCCGCAGCGCCTCCCGCAGAGCCCCACGGTCGCCGGGCGGGACGAGGAGGCCGGTCTCGCCGTCGACGACGACGTCGCGGAGGCCGCCGATGTCGGAGGCGATCATCGCCTTGCTGGCGGCACCGGCCTCGAGGGCGACGATCCCGAACGGCTCGGCCCAGATCGAGGGGGCGACGGTGAACAGCGAGCGACGCAGGGCCTCGATCACGACCGCGTGCGGCATCGGCCCCGGGGCGAAGATCCCGTTCCCGGCCTCGAGGCCGGGCAGGACGCGGCGGCCGATCAGGACCAGCGGCGGCGGCGACTCCAGCTCGCGGTAGGCCTCGATCAGCAGGCCGGCCCCCTTGTCCTCGCCGACGTCGCCGAAGAAGAGCACGAAGGGCTCGTCGGGCAGCGCCGCCAGCGCCCCCTCGGCGTCGGCGGGCGGCGGCGGCAGCTCGCCGACGAAGTTGGGGATCACCCGGTGCGGCGTCGGACCGGCGACCCGGCAGAGCTCCTCGACCGCGGAGCTGACCGAAAGGTACATGTCGATGCGACGCCGCGCCCAGGGCTCGCCGAGGCGGGTGCCGAGGCCGACCATCGCCCCTTTGCCGGTCCCGTAGAACTCGAAGGAGTGCGCCAGGCACTTGCGCAGCCCCGGGCCCGAGCAGACGGCGCCGTCGAGGAAGAGGCGCTTGGTCGGGCAGAGCAGCGAGTAGTCGTGCAGGGACATCACCAGGGGCGGCTCGGCGCGCTTGGCGAGCGGCAGGTAGGAGTCGACCAGCCAGTTGTGGGCGTGGACCACGTCGGGCCGCTCCTCGCGCAGGACCCGGCGCAGCTGTGCGGTCGTCTTCGGGTCCGGCAGCGGCGCCGCGTAGCGCCGCTCCTCGTGAACGGGCACCCCGGGGATCCGGTGGACGGAGCTGTCCAGCAGGTGGATGCGGACGCCGTCGTCGCGGACGGGTGGCTCGCCGACCGGCTGGCGCAGGGTTGCCACCGCGACCTCGTGGCCGCGACCGGCGAGGCGAACGCTCAGATCCTCGACGAGGCGCTCCTCGCCGCCGTGCACGGGCGCATAGGTCTGGGCGAGCATCAGGACTCTCACGGGGCGCCATGTTAGGTTGCCCGCCGTGCGGATCCTGATGGTGACCCCGCGCAGCCCGCTGCTGCAGGGCGGCGTCGAGCGCCACGTCGCGGAAGTCAGCCGTCTGCTCGCCGCTGCCGGCCACGAGGTCGAGGTGCTCTGCGGGGAGCCCGGCGGCCCAGCCGAACGCGTCGAGGAGCGCGACGGCGTGACGATCCGCAGCGTCCGCGCCCACCCGGCCGAGCGCGACTGGTTCTGGGCGCCACGGATCTGGCGGGCGATGGGCCGCCAGCCCTGGGACCTCGTCCACGTGCAGAGCTACCACACGCTGGTGCCGCCGCTGGCGATGCTGCGGGCGCTGACCCTGCGCACGCCCTACGTCCTCACCTTCCATGGTGGCGGCCACACCCTCGGCTTCCGCAACCGCGCCCGCAAGTTGCAGCGGCAGCTGCTGCGGCTGCTGCTGGCCCGCGCCGCCCGCCTGATCGCGGTCGCCCGCTTCGAGGTCGAGGAGTACGGGCGGGAGCTGCGGCTGCCGGCCGAGCGCTTCGCGCAGATCCCAAACGGCACCGACGTCTCCTTCTCGGCCGCGGCGCCGCTCCGCGACGGCGCCCCCACGGTCGCCTCGATCGGCCGCCTCGAGCGCTACAAGGGCCACCACCGCGCTCTCGCCGCCTTCCCCGAGGTGCTGAAGGGCCGGCCGGAGACGCGGATGCTGATCGTCGGCAGCGGCCCCTACGAGGCCGAGCTGCGCGCCCAGGCCGCGGCGCTCGGGATCGAGGAGAGCGTCGAGTTCACCAGCGTCCCGGCCACCGAGCCGGGGGCGATGGCGGAGCTGATGCGCCGCGTCTGGGTGATGATCCTGCTCAGCGAGTTCGAGACCCACCCGATCGTGGCGCTGGAGGGTGCCGCGGCCGGCTGCCGGCTGCTGGTCGCCGACCAGGGCGGCCTCGCCGAGCTCGCCGAGGACGGCTTCGCCCGTGCCGTCCCGCTCGACGAGCCGCCCCCACGGATCGCCGCCGCGGTGCTCGAGGAGCTCGAACTGCCGCCCCAGGAGGAGCGCCCCAGCGTAATCTCCTGGGAGGAGTGCACGGAGCGGTTGGAAGAGCTGTACCGCTCGGTCGCAGGCACGTAGCGCCCCGGCTGGGGCGCTTTCTTCCTCACCGATAGGGAACAAAGCGCCCCACTCCCCTCGCCCGGCACATCCGTCCAGAGGGCTGGAGGTAAGTGTGTGGGAGCCGATGGGGTCACATGCGCGTTCTCCACCAGGCCCGTGTCGCTCTCGTCCTCACGCTGCTCTCCTGCGCGGTGCTGGCCCCCGCGGCTGCCGCCAAGTCGCCGCCCCAGCGCGGCCACGGCGACCAGATCGGCGCCCGGGTCGGCCACGCGGTCGCCTCCAAGGTCCGCCCGAGCCGCAAGCGCAACGCCAAGAAGCCGCCGAGCGCCCCCGCTACGGTCGGTGGCGGCCAGACCACGCCCAGCCCGGCTCCGCAGCCCGGCCCGGTTCCCTCCCCCGCGCCGGCACCGAGCCACAGCCCCGCACCAGCCCCCACCACCCCAGCTCCGACTCCCAGCCCCGAAACTCCCGCCCCTTTCCCTACTCCGACCACGCCCGCTCCCAGCCCCGAACAGCCCGCCGGACCGGCCTCTTCCCTCTACTGGGGCGCCTGGGTCGGCACCCAGTACACCGGCACCGAAGCCCCCTGGGACATGAACGCCCTCGCCAAGTTCGAAGCGCTGGCCGGCAAGCAGGTCTCGACCGTCCACTTCGCCGCCCCCTTCGCCGACTGCTCGCGCAAGCCGTGCTCCTTCTACGGCTTCCCGACCACGCCGATGGAAAGCATCCGCAAGCGCGGCGCGATCCCCTTCTTCAGCTGGAGCTCGCAGTCCACCCCCTCGAGCCTCAACGAGCCCGACTTCCAGCTCTCCGACGTGATCGCCGGCACCTACGACTCCTACATCCGCAGCTTCGCGACCGCCGCGAAGAGCTGGGGACACCCCTTCTTTCTGCGCTTCAACTGGGAGATGAACGGCAACTGGTTCCCCTGGTCGGAGGGCGTCAACGGCAACCAGCCGGGCGAATACGTCGCCGCCTGGCGCCACGTCCACGACATCTTCACCGCCGCTGGCGCCAGCAACGTCACCTGGACCTGGTGCCCGAACGTCGATTCCGAAAGCAAGCTGACCGACCTCGCCTCGCTGTATCCGGGCGACGACTACGTCGACTGGACCAGCCTCGACGGCTACAACTGGGGCGGCTCCGAATGGACCAGCTTCAGCGACCTCTACAGGACCACCTACCAGCGCATCGTCGACAAGATCGCTCCGACGAAGCCAATGGTGATCGCCGAGGTCGGCTCGAGCGAGAATGGCGGCTCCAAGTCGGCCTGGATCGCCGAGATGCTGAAGCAGCTGCCGACCGAGTTCCCGCAGATCCGCGGCGTCGTCTGGTTCGACAAGTTCATCGACGGCGACTGGCCGATCGAAACCTCGGCCGCCGCCACCCAGGCCTTCGCCGCCGGCATCCAAAGCGCTCCGTTCCGAGGTGCCGATTACGGCAGCCTCGGTGGCGGACCGGTCGCACCGCCCAGCTGACCCCCGCCATCCGGGCGGTATTCCGAGAGGCGCCCCCGGCTTCCGTACACTGCCCCGACCGGCTGCTCACGCGACCGGCCCTCGCGATGAGATCTGCCCGGAAGAGACTGCTCGGCGCCGTCACGGCGCTCGCCCTTGCCCTCTCGATGAGCGCGACCGCGGTGGGGGCCCCGACCGTGTCCGTGCCGGCGAAAGCGCCCACCGGCAAGGGGCTCTACTGGGGCGCCTGGCTCGGTGATCAGCTGACCGGCACCCAGCCACCCTGGGACATGTCGGCGGTCTCGAAGTTCGAACGGACGATGGGCCGCGGCCTCTCGATCGTCCAGTTCGCGGCCCCCTTCGCCGACTGCGCCCGCACCCCCTGCACCCCCTTCCCCTTCCCGACCGCGCAGATGCGCACGATTCGTGCCTATGGGGCGATCCCCTTCCTGAGCTGGAGCTCCGCCTCGCTCTCCTCGAACCCCAACCAGCCGGACTTCCAGCTCGGCGACGTGATCCGCGGCGACTTCGACCCTTACATCCGCGAGTTCGCCCGCGAAGCCGCCGCCTGGGGCCAGCCGTTCTTCCTGCGCTTCGACTGGGAGATGAACGGCACCTGGTTCCCCTGGGGGGAGGGAGCCAACGGCAACAAACCGGGTGAGTTCGTCAGCGCCTGGCGCCACGTCCACGACCTCTTCGCCGCCGCCGGCGCCAGCAACGCGACCTGGACCTGGTGCCCGTACGCGGGCAGCAAGCACGCCGCGGCGGGGCTGCGCCGCTACTACCCGGGCAGCGCCTATGTCGACTGGACCTGCATGGACGGCTACAACTGGGGCCGCGCCCGCCCGAACACGCCGTGGATGAGCTTCGACGAAATCTTCGGCGCCAGCTACTGGTCGATCCAGGGGTTCGCCCACCGCAAGCCGATGCTGCTCGGCGAGCTCGCCTCGAACGGTCCGAACCGCCGCAAGGCCGCCTGGATCAACGAAATGTTCAGCGCCCTCCCCCGCTACCCGCTGATCCGCGGCCTCGTCTGGTTTGACCAGTTCGACCGCGGCATCCAGTGGCCGGTCGAGACCGCGCCCGGCACCGCCGCCGCCTTCTCATCCGGAATCAGGAACAATCCTTTCCGCGGTAACCAGTTCGGGTCGATCTCGGCAAGCCCGATCCAACCGCCGCGTTGATCCGCGGCGGCGGCAGAGCCGTATCCCGTTAGCCGTTAGACGGATAGACGGCACGCAAGGTTCGCAGCAAAGCTGCAGAGCCCGGGTTTGAGAGTCGAGACAACTACGATGAGACGCAGTCGCAGCCGCAGCCACGCACGCCGTAAGCACGGCGCCCTTCTGGTGCTCTTGGTCGCGTCTGCCTGCCTGATCCTCCTGCCCGGCGTCGCGATGGGCAAGCAAAAGCAAGCGCGACCGCTGTACTGGGGCGCTCAAATTGGCAGCCAGTACACCGGCACCCAACCGCCGTGGGACATGTCGGCGCTGGATCAGTTCGAAAAGGTGGCCGGCAAGAGCGTCTCCCTACTGGCCTTCTACGCACCCTTCGCCGACTGCACCGTCTCCCCCTGCGAATTCATCGGCTTTCCCGCGGTGCCGGCCCAGCACATCCGAGAACACGGGGCGATCCCGTTCCTCAGCTGGAGCTCCTCCTCGACCGACAAAGAACTCGTCCGCCAGCCGAACTTCAGGCTGAAGACGATCATCGACGGCAAGTACGACGAATACATCGAAAGCTTTGCCGAAAACGCCCGCGAATGGGGCCACCCGTTCTTCCTCCGCTTCGACTGGGAGATGAACGGCTTTTGGTTTCCATGGAACGAGGACGTCAACGGCAACAAGCCCGGCGAATTCGTCACCGCCTGGCGGCACGTCCACGACGTCTTCAGCCGCATGGGGGCCAACAACGCAACCTGGGTCTGGTGCCCGAACATCGCCCTCGTCAACCGCCTCAAAGGACTGGGGCGTTACTACCCGGGCGACGACTACGTCGACTGGACCTGCCTGGACGGCTTCAACTGGGGCAACACCCAGTACTCAGCGGGCTGGATGAGCTTCGGACGTGTCTTCCACTCGACCTATAAGGAAGTCGTCAAGGTAGCCCCCCACAAGCCGATGATCATCGGCGAGACCGCCTCCGAAGAGCGCGGCGGCTCGAAGGCGGGCTGGATCAAGAACACCCTGCACGTGGTCCCGACCAAGTACCGCAAGATCCGCGGGCTGATCTACTTCAACGAACAGTGGCAGGGGATGCACTGGCCGATCGAAAGCTCCAAGTCGGCTCGTCGCGCCTTCGCCAAGGGGATCAGCCACAAGATCTACCGGCCGAACATCTACGGCGGCCTGGTCAACGGAAAGATCAAGCCGCCCAGCTGGGGACCGCCACCGACGGACCCGCAGCTGGGCCCGCCGGCGCCGACTTCCTGAGTCTCTGCTCTAGCCGAGGCGCTGCTGCAGCGCCTCGAGCTGGGCGTTCAGCTCAGGCGGCAGCTTCTCGCCGAAGCTGGCGAGGTGATCACGCAGCTGCGGCAGCTGCTCGCGGACCAGGTCCTCGTCGACCGAGAGGAGCTGGGACATCGCCTCAGCGGAGATGTCGAGGCCCTCGGTGTTGATCGCGTCCTGCGGGGGCAGCAGGCCGATCGGGGTCTCGACCGCCTCGGCCTTGTCCTCGCAGCGGCGGAAGACCCACTCCAGCACGCGGCTGTTCTCGCCGAACCCGGGCCAGAGGAACTTGCCGTCGGCGTCTTTGCGGAACCAGTTGACGTAGAAGATCCGCGGCAGCTGGGCGCCCTCTCGCTGGCCGACCTTCACCCAGTGGGCGAAGTAGTCGCCCATGTTGTAGCCGCAGAAGGGCAGCATCGCCATCGGGTCGAAGCGCAGTTCGCCGACGTTGCCGGCGGCGGCGGCGGTCTTCTCCGAGGACATGGTCGCGCCGAGGAAGACGCCGTGCTCCCAGTCGAAGGCCTCGGAGACCAGCGGCACGCCGCTGGCGCGGCGTCCGCCGAACAGGAAGGCGTCGATCGGCACGCCGGCCGGGTCCTCCCACTCGGGGGCGATCGTCGGGCACTGCGAGGCGGGGGTCGTGAAGCGGGCGTTGGGGTGCGAGGACGGCTTGTCGGAGGCCGGCGTCCAGTCGTTGCCGTGCCAGTCGATCAGGTGCTCGGGGGCCTCTGTGGTCATCCCCTCCCACCAGACGTCGCCGTCGTCGGTCTTGGCGCAGTTGGTGAAGATCGAGTTGCTCTCGATCGTCCGCATCGCATTCGGGTTGGTCGCCTCGCCGGTGCCGGGGGCGACGCCGAAGAAGCCGGCCTCGGGGTTGACCGCGTAGAGGCGGCCGTCCTCGCCGAACTTCATCCAGGCGATGTCGTCGCCGATGGTCTCCACCTTCCAGCCCGGAATCGTCGGGATCAGCATCGCCAGGTTGGTCTTGCCGCAGGCCGAGGGGAAGGCGCCGGTCACGAACTTGACCTCGCCCTCGGGCGAGGTGAGTTTGAGGATCAGCATGTGCTCGGCCATCCAGCCCTCGTCGCGGGCCATCGCCGAGGCGATCCGAAGCGCAAAGCACTTCTTGCCGAGCAGGGCGTTGCCGCCGTAGCCGGAGCCGAAGGACCAGATTTCGCGCGTCTCCGGGTAGTGGACGATGTACTTGTTGTCCTCGTTGCAGGGCCAGGAGACGTCCTCGACGCCGTCCTCGAGCGGCATCCCGACCGAGTGCACGCAGGGGACGAAGTCGCCGTCGGAGCCGAGCACGTCGAGGGCGGCCTTGCCCATCCGGGTCATGATCCGCATCGAGACCGCCACGTAGGGCGAGTCGGTCAGCTGGATGCCGATTTCGGAGATCTCCGAGCCGAGCGGGCCCATCGAGAAGGGCACCACGTACATCGTCCGGCCGACCATGCTGCCCTTGAAGAAGCCGTTCAGCGTCTCCCGCATCTCGGCCGGGTCGCGCCAGTTGTTGGTCGGCCCGGCGCCGTCCTCGGTCGCCGAGCAGATGAAGGTGCGGTCTTCGACCCGGGCGACGTCGGCTGGGTCGGAGAGGGCGAGGTAGGAGTTCGGCCGCTTGGCGTCGGAGAGGCGCTCGAAGGTGCCGGCGTCGATCAGTGCCTGTGCCAGGGCGTCGTACTCCTCGGCGGAGCCGTCGCACCAGTGGATCGAGTCCGGCTGCGTCAGCGCCGCGATCTCCTCGACCCAGGAGAGCAGTTTGGCATGGGTGGTCGGCGCGGGGGCCATGGTCAAGTCGCTCATTCGCCTCTCTCTATTTGCTCGGTTTCAAGCCGACCAGGCTGACGTCGGCGTCCTCGTTGAGGATCTTCAAAGTCGCGGTTGCCTGCTTGCCATTGGAGAAATTCACTACGCAGGTAAACGTCTTGCCGGCCTCGACCTTTTGGTCGGAAGGGCAGTCGACCGACTTGATCTTTTCATGTAACGACTTCTCGAGGCTGGTCTGGATCGCTCCCTCGGCCTTCTGGTCGTCGATCACGGTTTCCCCGCAGCCGACCACGACAAACGCGGCGACAGCGAGCAGGGCAGCCAAAAGGGCAGCGCGGAGCGAGACGGTCATCTTCCTCCCTCTGGGGCGGGCTTCACTGCCAGGAGTATTCCAATCGCCGAGGCGACATAACTCGCGAGGGAGCCCTGGATCGGCGATGCGTCTGCTTTTACACGTCCTATAGACGTGCTGGAGCAGACGCACGAATCGGCGGTTGGATAGGGTTCCGCGCCGCTGATGCGCTTCTACGAGTTCGAGGCACGCAAGATCGTCGAGCTGGCGGGGATCCCCGTCACCAAGTACGGCTTCTGCAAAACCGCCGACGAGGCACGCAGGGCCGCCGAGGAGATCGGCGGGCCGGTGGTGATCAAGTCCCAGGTTCTCTCGGGAGGCCGGATGAAGGCCGGCGGCGTCAAGTTCGCCGACACGTCCGACGAGGCCGCGGCCCACGCCGAGGAGATCCTCAAGCTGGAGATCAACGGGCACATGCCGCGCGGCGTCCTCGTCGACCCCAAAGCCGAGGTCAAGCAGGAGTACTACGCGAGCGTCGTCTGGGACGGGACCGCGAAGCGGCCGCTGATGCTGTTCAGCGACATGGGCGGGATCGACATCGAGGAGGTCGCCGAGAAGCACCCCGACCACGTCGGCAAAGGCCACGTCTCCAACCTCTTCCCGATCCCCGACTTCGAGGCCAAGCAGGTCGTCGCCGCGACCGGCGTGACCGGCTCGCAGCTGAACCGGGCCACCCCGGTCCTCGCCCGCCTCGCCCGGCTCTTCCGCGAGTACGACATGACCCTGGCCGAGATCAATCCGCTGGCCGAGCTGAGCGACGGCTCCTTCGTCGCCCTCGACGCCCACATGGAGATGGAGAACGAGGCGGTCGGCCGCCAGAAGAAGCTCCTGCGCAAGCAGCTCGAGATCGCCGAGGACGACACCCGCGAGACCTACGAGCCTTCCGACTTCGAGCGCAACGTCGCCGCGATCGACGCCGCCGACCACCGCGGCGTCATCCAGGGCAAGGACCACGGCTTCACCGGCAACCTCGGCCTCGTGATCGGCGCCGGCGGCGGCTCGCTGACGCTGACCGACGCGGTCCGCAACCAGGGCGGCCAACCGGCCAACTACTCCGAGATCGGCGGCAACCCCTCCGTCGCCAAGGCCTGCGGCCTTGCCAAGGTGGTGCTCGAAAAGGACGGCGTCGAGAAGATCGCGGTGATGATGTCGATCGTCTCCAATACCCGCGTCGACATCGTCGCCCGCGGCGTCATCAAGGCCTGCCTGGAGCTCGGCAAGGACCCCGGCGAGACGATCGCGATCTTCCGCATCCCCGGCGCCTGGGAGGACGAGGGCTTCAAGATCCTCGAGAAGTACGGCGTCGAGTACTGCGACCGCTCGGTCTCGATGTGGGAGGCCGCCGG
>JBEVJP010000037.1:0-41923 GCA_040510155.1 Solirubrobacterales bacterium
TTGCGCGCCGTCTTCACGCGGCCGGCATCGGGCGAGACGATCACCAGCTCGTCCTTCATTTCCTGGTCGATGACCCACTGGGTCAGCATCGGATAGGCGGGCATGTGGTCGACCGGGACGGGGAAGAAGCCCTGGACCTGGCCGGCGTGGAGGTCCATGGTGAGGACCCGGTCGACGCCGACGCCCTCGAGGCACTTGGCGACGATGCGGGCGGAGATCGGCTCGCGCGGGGCCGACTTCTTGTCCTGGCGCGCGTACCCGTACCAGGGCAGGACGGCGATGATCCGGTGTGCCGAAGCGCCCTGGGCGGCGTCGATCATCGTCAACAGCTCGATCAGCGCGTCGTTGGGGGTCATCCGCTCGTGCTCGTTGGCGCTCGTCGACTGGACGATGAAGACGTCGGCGCCGCGGATCGACTCCTCGTAGCGGCAGTAGACCTCGCCGTTGGCGAAGGTCTTCAGAGTCGCCTGGCCGAGGTCGAGATCGAGCTTGCCGGCGATTTTGGCGGCCAGGTCCATCGAGCCGCGGCCGCCGAAGACCATCAGGCGCTTCGAGTAGTCGTGCGGGATGGCGGTGGGTGCCGTCTGCGGGCGCTGCTCGATCGTGCTCACGGGGTCTGTTCCTCTCGCATCTTCGCCGCCTTGCGGGCGGCGTATCCGTCGATGTTCCGCTGCGCGTTCTCGCTAACGGCCAAGGCCCCCTCGGGGACGTCGTCCTTGATCACTGCGCCAGCGCCAGTGTAGGCGGAGTCGCCGACTTCTACCGGCGCGATCAGCATCGTGTCAACGCCGATGCGGACGTCGCGGCCGATCACCGTCCGGTGCTTGCGGAATCCGTCGTAGTTGGCGGTGATCGTGCCGGCGCCGAGGTTGCTGCCGGGCCCGATCTCGGCGTCGCCGACGTAGGAGAGGTGCGGGACCTTGGTGCCCTCCCCCACCTCGGAGTTCTTGATCTCGACGAAGGTGCCGGCCTTGGAACCGTCGTGGAGGATCGCCCCGGGCCGCAGGTAGGCGAAGGGGCCCACCGAGCAGCCCTCGCGCACATCGCACTCGACCAGATAGGAGTGGATGACGGCGGAGCCGGCCCCCACGGTGCTGTCGGTCAGGGTCGTCAGCGGGCCGACGATGGCACCGCCGCCGATCTCGGTGGCGCCGCGCAGGCTGGTGCCGGGCTCGATCCGGGCGTCGGCGCCGATCTCGACGCCGACGTCGATCCAGGTCGAGCCGGGATCGACGACGGTGACCCCGGCCAGCATGTGTGCCTCGAGGATGCGGCGGCGCGCCTCCGCCTCGACGGCGGCGAGGTCGGCGCGGTTGTTGACGCCCATCGTCACCGCCAGGTCGTCGGCGAGGTGAGCCGCGACCGTGTGACCGGCCTCGCGGAGAGCCGGGAAGACGTCGGGCAGGTAGTACTCGCCCTGGGCGTTGTCGTTGGAAAGGCCGGCGAGGGCAGCCGCCAGCGGAGCCGCGTCGAAGACGTAGGTGCCGGCGTTGATCTCGCTGATCGCCAGCTGCGCGGCGTCGGCGTCACCGGCGGCTTTCGCCTCGACGACACGCTCGACCTCACCACCCGGACCGCGGACGACGCGGCCGTAGGCCGCCGGGTCGTCGAGCTCGATGGTCAGCATCGTCGCCGCCGCGGAGGAGGCCTCGTGGGCGGCGAGCAGGCCGGCGATCGTGTCGCTGCCGATCAGCGGCACGTCGCCGGAGAGGATCAGCACGGACTCGGAGTCCTCGATCAGCGGCAGGGCGGCCCGGATCGCGCCGCCGGTGCCGTCGGCCTGGGGCTGCTCGACCGCCTCGGAGCCCTCGGGCAGGGCCGGCGAGAGGTCGCGGCCTGGAGAGACGATCACCGCGACGCGTCCGGCACCGGCTTCGCGCGCAGCCAGAATCGGCCATGCGACCATCGGCTGCCCGCACACGGGGTGCAGCATCTTCGGCAGGGAGGAACGCATTCGCGTGCCCTCCCCCGCCGCCATGACAAGCACGAGGGGCGAACTCACTGCCGGGATCGTATTCGCGAAGCGGGCTAAGCGCTGCGTGCGCTGCCGCGCGAAAGTTCTTTGCCGACCAGGGCGACCGAGGTAAGCGTCCAGCCGGCGAAGATCAGGTCGATGCCGACGAGAAGGCCGATTGCCCAATCGGCCGAGCTCGGGAACTTGGCGAGGACGAGGATCCCGATCAGCAGCCCGCAGACGCCGCTGAGGCCGACCAGGCCGGCGTTTGGCTGGCCGCGGCCCAGAAAGGCGACGGTGACCCGGGTGAGGCCCATGAGCAGGAAGTAGATGCCGAGGACGAGGGTCAGCGTCAGGGTGCCGTTGTGGGGCTCGACGATCAGCCAGACGCCGACGATCACCGTCAGCACCGCCCAGAACAACCGCCAGAGGACCGTCCCGACCGAGTGGGCCGAGAACGCCGCAGCGACCAGGAAGGCCCCGACGATCAAGAGGATCCAGCCGATGAAGATCGCCGTCCCAACCGCGGCGACCGCCGGGATCAGGATCGCGATGCAGCCGAGCGCGATCGCGCCGATGCCGACCACCATCAGGGCCTTCCAACTGCGCGCCAGCCCCTCGCGGACTTCCGGGTCCATCGCTGCTCCTCCGTACTCCATGTGCAGACCCTAAGCGGGCCAACGGACGCTACGCTCGGGGCCCATTCCGGGATGGTGTAATCGGTAGCACGCGTGGTTTTGGTCCACGAAGCGGGGGTTCGAGCCCTCCTCCCGGAACTGCGGTCCGAGGGCGGGCTCAGTCCTCCGAGGCGCGGGCGACCTTGCCGCCTTTGGCGCCGGGCTCCATCGCCGGGCCGCGTGGCGAGGCGATGCCGAGGACGCGCATCGCTTTGAGGCCGAGGCCGAGCTTCTCGCGGCCCTCGGTGGAGGAGACGTCGTGGCCGCAGAGCTCCTTGACGCGCTCGAGGCGGTAGCGGACCGTGTGGCGGTGGGTGAAGAGCTGTTTGGCGGTGGCGGCGACGTTGCCGTCGTTGTCGAGGTAGGCCTCGACGGTGGTGACCAGCTCGGTCTCATACTGCTCGTCGTAGTCGGCGAGCGGTTGGATCGTCTCCGCATAGAAGCGCTCCAGCTCGGCCGGATCCTCGCTCATCGCCGGCAGCAGCAGACGGTAGGAGCCGGTGTCCTCGAAGGCGAGCAGAGCCTGACCCTCGGCCTCGCCGACGTTGACGGCCAACCGGGCCTCGTTGCCGGCCCGGTAGAGGTCGACGGGGTCGGCGCAGCGCCGGCTGCGGCCGGTCGTGAGGTGGAAGCCGGCGAGGCTGCCGTCGAGCTCGCGGACCAGGCCGGCGGCGGCGCGGGCAAGCCGCTCGTCGTCCTCGGCGGGGACGATCACCGAGATCTCGGCCGTCGCCTCGCCGTCTTCGCTCGCCGCCAGCGAGCCGGGCGCGAGTGAACGCAGTGCCCGCAGCGCCAAGGTCAGGACCCGCTGCCGCCACTCCCCCGTCTGCGCCGCTCGCGGCGCCGCACGCAGGACCAGCACGCCGGCGCCGCGGTCGAGGTCGGCGCCGAGCTCGGCGCCGCGGGCGACGATGTCGCCGCGGTCGGTCACCTCGCGGGCGAGCACGGCGACGACGAAGGCGCCCGCTACCTCCTCGCTCTCCCACTCCGGCGAGCGGGCCCGCTCCAGCTCCAGCGCCAGCAGCGTCGTCACCATCCGGGCGATCGTCGGATCGGGGGGCGTCTTGGCGCGGTAGCGCAGCTCGCCGACCGGGCTGTCGGCGACGCGGAGCTCGACCGTGGTCACTCCCTCGCTGGCGGAAAGCAGCTTCTGCTCCTGGTCGGGCGAGGCGCCGGCGACGGCGAGGACGGCGCTGGAGCGGTCGATCAGGGCGACGCTGGCGTCGAGCAATCGCGCCGCCGCCCGCGCCACGGCGGGCAGGCCGGCACCTGACTCGACCGCGTCGGAAAGCGCCGCGAGTGCCTCTGAAACACCAATCTTTGCAGGGCTTTTCGAGCCCTTCGAGGTCGCCTGCATGGGGCCATTATCCCCACTGGACCGCGAAGACCCGCTTAGGAGCCGTCGACGAAACTCGAGATGTCGTTGAAGTAGTAGACGACGATCAGCCCGACCCCGACCCCGGCCGCGACCAGGACCGCGAGCACGAAGAGCGAGAGGAAGCCGGCGGCGGCCTTTTCCCAGACCCGGCCGTGGGCACTCACCGCCGGACTGAGGATCAGGGTCACGAAGGCGATCAGGCAGATCAGTCCGGCAGCGCCGAAGAGCACGTACTGGTGGCCGATTTTGGTCAGCGCGAAAAGGGTCACTGGCGCGGATTCTGCCGCACCTGGGAGATGACCAGCCCGACCAGGGCGCAAAACGAGAAGCAGGCGGCGCCGAGCGCCCAGCCGCCGCTGACGTCGCTGAGGTAGTGAACTTCGAGGTAGACCCGTGAGAGCCCGACCAGAACCGTCAGGGCGAAGCCGCTGACGACGACCGCCGTTGCCTGCGCCATTCCCGGTCGCAGGCGCAGCACGATCGTCAGCGCCAGCCAGACGTAGAGGATCGAGTGGGCGGCGTGGCCGCTGGGGTACGAGGAGCCCGAGACGTCGAGAAGACCGCCCTCGGGACGCGGCCGGTCGACGATGGCCTTGATCTCGTGGAAGCCGATCGTCGTCAGGGTCATCCCCGCGACCAGGACGCCGAGCTCGGTCCAGCGCCGCCGGATCCCGAGAGCGACCGCGCAGACCGCGGTCAGCGCCCAGACGAAGCCGCCCGAGCCGAGGAAGCTGAAGACTTTGGAGATGGTGGTGAGCCAGGCGACCTGGAGGCTTTCGGCGAGGTCGGCGGCGGTGACGTCGCCCGGCGTCGGACCCGGTTCGCGCCCGATCACGACCGCGTAGGCGATCAGCACGAAGAGCGCCACCGAGAGGGCCGCCAGCAGCGAGGTGAACTCGAGGCCAAAGGTGCCGCCCGGGGTCACCCTGTCCCAGAGGAAGTTCAGCTGCGGCCGGTAGCGGCGGCCGAGGGCGACCAGCCAGCGCGTCGCCCTGTGCTCGTCGAGCCAACGAACCGCCCGCTCGCGGTTCTCCGCCTCGCGAAAGAAGCGGACGAGGAAGACGACGATCACGACGACGACGATCAGCGTCGCCAGCAGGAAGGCGCCTTTGCCGGCGTACTTGGCCGCCTTCTCGATGCTGCGCGAGAAGAAGTAGCCGACGAGGATGTGGGCGCTCGCCCAGAGGCCGGTGCCGAGGATGCTGTAGGGGACGAAGGCGCGGTAGCGCATCCCGGAGCTGCCGGCGATGAAGGGGGCGAAGGCGCGGATGAGGCTGATGAAGCGGCCGATGAAGATCGTCTTGCCGCCGTGGCGGGAGAAGTAGTCCTCGACCTTCTCGAAGCGCTCGTGGCTGATCCCGACCCGCGGCCCGTGCTGGATCACGAAGCCGCGGCCGAGGCGGCGGCCGAGGAAGAAGCTGGTCGAATCCCCGAGCCAAGCGGAGAACCAGGCGATCGCGATCAGCAGGTAGATGTCGATCGCACCCTGGCCGGCGACGGCACCGCCGAGCAGCATCACCGTCTCGCCGGGGACGACGAGGCCGACGAAGGCGCCGGTCTCGGCGAAGGCGAAGAGGCCGACGATCAGGTAGGTCCAGGCGCCCAGTGCGTTGGAGAGGTCTTCGAGCAGGTTCTGCAGGTCGAGGTGCCCGAGTTCCTGGCTGATGAAGTAGTAGCCGACGCCGATTACGACGGCAGCGATCGCCAGCAGCAGCCGTTTGCGGTTGCTGCCTCCCTCCCCCGGCATCTTCATGGCGCCTGCCCCGCCTCGCAGACGATCACGTCGTCGCGGTCGAGCTTCGCGGCGGCGGCGCGGGCGGCGGCGAGGTCTGGGAAGAGCCCGACCGCGGTCGGGCCGGAGCCGCTCAGCAGCGCGACCGGGGCGCCGGCGTCCCGCAGGGCAGCGAGCGCCACGCCGATCTCCGGCCGCAGCGAGCGGGCCGGTGCCTCGAGGTCATTGACCAGCAGCTCCGGGTAGGCGAGCGGCGAGGCGCCGGCGCCGCCGACCTCGCGCAGGCGAGCGGCCAGAGCCTCCAGCTCGGCGGCGTCGCGGCCGAGGCCGAGCCGGTCCGCCTCGGCGAAGACCGTGGCGGTACTGAGGCCGCCGCCGTCGGGAAGGAGCACGGCCGCGTGCGCCGCCGGGGCGGGCAGCGGCTCGACCCGCTCACCGGCGCCCTGCACCAGCGCCAGCGCGGGCCGGAGCTGAGATGGGACGTCGGCGCCGAGCTCGGCGGCCAGCTCGGCCAGGTCGTCGACCTCCCCGGTGGCAAGACGGAGCACCGCGGCCGCGTCGGCGCTGCCGCCGCCGAGTCCGGCGGCGACGGGGGTGCGCTTCTCGATCTCGATTCGCAGCGGCTCCCGATCCCAGCCGTGTTCGCGCAGCGCCCCCAGCGCCCGCGCCGCAAGGTTCTCGCCCTCGACGCCGGCGCAGACGACTTCGTCGCGCTCGGCCGGGGTCACCTCGATCAGATCGGCAAGGGCGAGCGGCTCGAACAGCGAGCAGAGCTCGTGCAGGCCGTCCTCGCGGATCTTCCCGAGGTAGAGGCAGAGGTTGAGCTTGGCTGGTGCGTGGACGAGCATCGAGGGGGCGCGAATCAGCGGTCTTCCTGCAGCTTCGCGGACAGGGCGGCGAAATCCTCGGGAGCGAGCGCCTCGGCACGCGCGTCCACGGGGAGGCCGAGCTCGGCGAGGGCGCCACGGACCGCCTCACGCGAGCCGGGCCGGACGTGCTCCAGGGAGCGAGCCAATGCCTTGCGACGATGTGCGAAGGCGGCCCTGACCAGGTCGCGGGTGAGCGCGTCGGCGCCCGGCCCGGTGCGGCGCAGCCGCAGGATCGCCGACTCGACCCGGGGCCGGGGCTTGAAGACGGCGGGATCGACGCGGCGCAGCATCTCCACCTCGCAGCCCAGCTGGACGAGCACGCTGGGCCCGCCGTAGACGCGGCTGCCGGGCGCGGCTCGCAACCGCTCGGCGATCTCGCGCTGGACCATCACCGTCCAAACCCGCAGCGTCGGCAGCTCCGCCACGGTGCGCAGCAGTACCGGGGTCGCCACCGAGTAGGGCAGGTTGGCGACCATCGCGGTCGGTGCCGGTGTCAACGCGCCAAGATCGGCCTTGATCGCGTCGGCCCAGTGCAGCTCGACGTTGGCGAGCGCCGTCACTGGCGCCAGGGCCGCCTCCAGCCCGCGATCGATCTCGATCACGTGGACGCGCGCGGCGACCTCGGCGAGCCGCTCGGTCAGCACGCCTTCGCCGGCCCCGACCTCGAGCACGACATCGGCCGGGTCGAGCTCGGCGTCGCGAACGATCGCCGCCAGCAGGTTGGGGTCGGCGAGGAAGTTCTGTCCGAGGCGGACCAAGACGGCTACCAGCCGAAGAGCGCCCGGGCGTTGGCCTCGACGGTGCGCTCGAGCTCCTCGTAGGAGACGCCGCGGGCGTCGGCGACGACGGTCGCGGTGGCGCCTACGTAGGCCGGCTGGTTGCGCTCGCCACGGCGCGCCTGCGGGGTCAGGTAAGGCGCATCGGTCTCGACCAGGAGCAGCTCGGCCGGGACCCGAGCCGCCGCCTCGCGCAGCTCCTCCGAGCGCGGGTAGGTGACGTTGCCGGCGAACGAGCAGTACCAGCCGCGCTCAGCCGCGTCGCCGACCCGGTGGGGCGCCGAGAAGCAGTGCAGGATCACCCGGCAGCTGGCGGCGCGCTCGTCGAGGGTGGCGAAGATCTCGTCGGTCGCCGTCGTCTCCCCCTCGGGGTCACGGCCGTGGATCACGATCGGCAGATCGAGGTCGCTCGCGATCTCGATCTGGGCGAGGAAGGCGCGGCGCTGGTCGGCCGCCGGGGCGCCGTCGCGGTAGTAGTCGATCCCCGTCTCCCCCACCGCCCGCACCTTCTCGTGGGCAGCCAGGCGTGCGATCTCGGTGGCGGCCACGTCGTCGAAGCCGGTCGCCTCGTTGGGATGGCGGCCGACGGCGGCGAAGACCGCCCCGTGCCGCTCGGCGCCAGCGACTGCGACCGGGTTGGTGCCCTCGTCCATGCCGACGCTGAGCATCCGCGTCACCCCGGCCTCGGCGGCCGCGGCAACGACCTCTGCTTCGTCCCCCTCGCAGAGGAAGAGGTGCGTGTGCGAGTCGATCACCCGGGGGAGTCTAGGAACGAGGACGGCCCGCGCGCCGGGATCGGAGCGCGGGCCGTCTACTGCGGGTCAGTCGGCGGCTACGGACAGTTGAAGGTGCCGAGTTTCGAGGGCAGGCTGCTGGTGTCCAGCGAGAGCCCAACCAGGCCGAGGACTTTCAGTTCGCTGACGCCGGTATTGAGGCCGTTGAGGCCGCTGGTGAGGTTGGACGCCTGCGTGCAGAGCGAGCCGGTTTTCGAGTTCAGCCCGGTCACGGTCGAGCCGAGCCCGGTGACGGTCGAGCCGAGGCTCGTGACGGTCGTTTCGAGGACCGGCAGGTCGCTGACGAGGCCTTCGAGATCGCCGCTGCCAACGCCGCTGAGCAGTCCTTCGACGCTCGCGACTTTCGGGACCAGCGAAGAGACGACCGGCACCGAGGCGACCGCTTCATCCAGCTGCGTGTCGCTGATTCCATTGAGTTTGCCCAGCGCTCCGGAGAGGTCCCCGCTGCTGACTCCTTCGAGGAGGTCTTCGAGCGCGTTGACTTCGACGCTCAGCGAGGCGACTTTGGTTTCCAGGCTCGCCAGCGAGCCGGTCCCGCCACTCGAGCCCGTTCCCCCGGCGGCGCCGGGATTGCCCTGGGGCCCGGCGGTGCCGACGGTGCCCTGCTCGCCCTGGGCGCCAGCCCCCCCCTGCGACCCCGCGGGGCCGACCACGTTCCAACTCAGCTTCCGTTCACCGCGCTTGCAGCGGCCCTTGCCGGCGAGGAGTCGCATCGACCCCTTGGCCTTGCCGCGGAGCTCGTAGCAAGCAGTGATCTTGCCGTTTTTGACCGGCGGGGCGGCGGCGCCGGCACTCCCCGTGAGGAGAAACGCTGAGAGCAGTCCGACCATCGCCAGCGAGAGGCCCAGCCAACGGCCGAGACCGAGCTTCGCCTGCATTTGAGGTGCTGCGGTGGCATTCATGCAGCGAACTTCGGCAGAAGTTCCTTGAACGATCAATAACTCAGCACTTGTTCTAGTTGATTCTTTTAGAAGTCTTTCTTACCTAAAATAGTCAGGAAATTCCGGTGCGCGAAGGAGTGGCGCTTCCATAGGGTTGGGGCCCTCGATGCCCGACTTCGCCGACCACTACCGCGAGATCTACATGCTCGGCCTCGGCGGTCAGACGCCGGTGGTGCCGGTCTCGCTCGCCGAGCTCGAGCAGCGGGCGGTCGAGGCGATGGAGCCGCGGGCCGCCAACTACGTCGGCGCCGGCGCCGGCAGCGAGGACACGATCCGGGCCAACTGCGAGGCCTTCCGCCGCTGGCGGATCGTGCCGCGGATGTTGCGTGACGTCTCTGCCCGCGACCTCTCCACCGCGCTGCTCGGCACCGCGATGCCGGCGCCGCTGCTGCTGGCGCCGATCGGGGTGCAGGCGATCCTCGACGAGGAGGGTGAGCTGGCGACCGCCCGGGCCGCGGCCGCGGTCGGCGTGCCGATGATCGCCAGCACCGCCGCCCACTTCACGCTCGAGGAGATCGCCGCGGCCGGGGGCCCGGATGCGCCGCGGTGGTTCCAGCTCTACTGGGCGAACGATCGGGAGCTGGTCGAGAGCTTCGTGAACCGCGCCGAGCGGGCCGGCTACGGGGCAATCGTGCTGACCGTCGACACCTTCATTCCCGGCTGGAAGCCGCGCGACCTGCAGCAGGCCTGGCTTCCCTTCCTGAACGGCATGGGCGTCGCCAACTACTTCCAGGACCCGGTCTTCCGCGCCGCCTTGGAGAAGACGCCGGAGGAGGACCAAGGGGCCGCCACCGGCCATTTCCTCGGCGTCCAGGCCAACCCGGCGCTGAGCTGGGATGACCTCACCTGGCTGCGCGAGCGGACCTCCCTGCCGATCGTGATCAAGGGCATCCAGCATGTCGACGACGCCCGCGAGGCCGCCAGCCGCGGCGTCGATGGGATCGTCGTCTCCAACCACGGCGGCCGCCAGGTCGACGGCGCGATCGCCTCACTCGACGCCCTGCCGCCGATCGCCGCCGCCGTCGGCGACGAGCTCGCGGTCCTCTTCGACAGCGGCGTCCGCGGCGGCGCCGACGTCCTCAAGGCGCTGGCCCTCGGCGCCGACGCCGTCTGCCTCGGCCGCCCTTACGTCTGGGGGTTGACGCTCGGCGGCCAGGCCGGCGTCGAAGCGGTCCTGAAGATGGTCCTCGGCGAGCTCGACCTGACGATGGCGCTCTGCGGCTACACGCGGCCCGACCAGCTCGGACCCGAGGTACTGACGCCGGCGCCTTAGTCATTCCGGCTGGAGTTGTGGTGCCTTATGGCCGCATAGCGGCGAAAAGGCACCACAACACTTCAGAGGTCGCGGCGCGAGAAGGCGAAGGCGGCCAAGCCGAGGACGCCGGCCATGTACACGAGGGCCCAGGCGATCAGCGCGGGCCCGGCCGCCTCGGAGCCGCCAAAGGGTCCGAGCTGCAGGACGACGCCGGTCAGACCGCCGGTGCCCGAGATCAGCGCATGCAGACCAGCCGCGTAGAGGCCCTCGAAAGGAAGCGCCCAGCTGGCGGCACGGCCGATCTCGTGCAGCGAGTCGGAGTTGATCGCGTTGCCGATCTGGGCCAGCAGCCCGGCGGTGAGGCCGGCGCCGAAGACCATGAAGACGACGATCCCCTGCGCGGTCGCCGGCAGCAGCACCGAGAGCAGCAGGGAGATCGAGGCGATGATCGAGACGCCGAGGGCGAGCCCGAGGCCCGGCCCGAGCAGGTGGTCTGGCGACCAGTTGCCGGTGATGCTGGTGATCGCGGCGGCAGCCAGGTAGACGGCCAGCACGTAGGCCGAGGAGAGCAGGGCGGCGCCGGCGAAACGCGCGAGCAGCATCGTCGTGCGGCCGAGCGGACGCACGACCAGGGGCTGCAGCAGGCCGCTCTCGGCGTCGCCGCGGACGGCGCCGAGCGTCAGGAAGACGGCGAGCACGGCGCCGAGGAAGAGCGTCGCGAACATCGCCAGCCCGAAGATCGTCGCCCCGGCGAAGGCGTGCGGATCGAGGATCCCGCTCTCCCCTTCCGCGAAGCCGGCGGTGTCGCGAAAGACAAAATGGGCACCGAGCCCGTAAAGCGCCAGGAAGGCAACCGTGAGCGCGAGCACGGCGAGGAAGACGCGGCGGCGCACCCCTTCGCGAACCGAGTGGGCGACGATCGTCAGGGCCGAGCCGAGCGGCGAGGGTGGGTGCGGCGGCTCGCTCATCCGGTCTCGCCTCCGACCGCCTGCAGATAGACCTCTTCGAGCGAGGCGTGGCGGACCTCGACGCGGTAGACGCGCTCGCCGGCGGCGACCAGGTCGGCGACGATCCCTGGCGCCGCCTCGCGGCCGGCCCCCTCGAAGACCCGGACGCCGGCGGCGGTCTCTACCTCCACCCCGCCGACGCCTGCCAGCTCCGCCGGCGTCCC
Organism: Solirubrobacterales bacterium; assembly: GCA_040510155.1. Classification (GTDB taxonomy): domain Bacteria; phylum Actinomycetota; class Thermoleophilia; order Solirubrobacterales; family 70-9; genus VAYN01. The sequence continues at coordinate 11,548 of JBEVJP010000037.1, forward strand.
CGCCTCGACCAGGCGGCCGCGGGCGATGATCGCGACCCGGTCGCAGACCGCCTCGACCTCGCTGAGCAGGTGCGAGTTGAGGAGGACGCCGACGCCGCGGTCGCGTAGGCCCTCGAGCAGGCCGCGGACGATGCGCCGCCCGACCGGGTCGAGGGCGCTGGTCGGCTCGTCGAGCAGCAGCAGCCGCGGCGAGCCGACCAGCGCCTGGGCGATCCCGAGCCGCTGCTGCATCCCCTTCGACATCGCCTCCACCCGGCGTCCGGCGAACTCGTCGAGACCGACCAGCGCGAGCAGCTCACGGCGCTCGGCGGCGCCCCCAGCCGAGCCGCTCAGCCGCTGGTGCAGCGCCAGCACCTCCGCCGCCGTGCACCAGCCCGGGAAGCGGAAGAGCTCAGCCAGGTAGCCGAGCGACGCCCGTGCCGCCGGCGAGCCGGCGGGCCGACCGAGCACCGCGGCGCGGCCGGCGGTCGGCCGGACCAGGCCGCAGGCGATCTTCGTCAAGGTCGACTTGCCGGCCCCGTTCGGCCCCAGCAGGCCGACCAGCTCGCCGGCCCCGACCTCGAGGTCGACACCGGCCAGCGCCTCCTGCCCCCGGTAGTGCTTGCGCAGGCTCTCGACGGCGAGAACCGGCTCCGGCATCAGGCCGGTGACTCGATCTTCGGAAACAGCTGCGCCACCCGTTCGACCTTCTGGCCGCCCCGGCGGGAGCCGAGCTCAGCCAGCTCGCGGCTCTCTTCGCGCAGAGCTCCGAGCAGCGTCTCGCTGGTCCGCGGCAGGTAGGGGACCAGCATCAACGTCGCCACCCGCAGTCCCTCGACCAGGTTGTAGAGGACTTCGTCGAGCCGCTCGGGGTCGGCCTCGTCCTTGGCCAGCTCCCATGGCTTCGTCTCCTCGACGAAGCGGTTGAGGCGGCGGACCAGGACCCAGACGACCTCGAGAGCTTGGGTCAGCTCGGCTCGGTCGAGCAGCTCGCAGAAGCGCGACACCACGCCTTCGAAGTCCTCGGCGAGGGTCGCGTCGACAGCGGCCTCCGGCACGGTCCCGTCACGGTAGCGATCGACCATCGCCAACACCCGGCTGGCGAGGTTGCCGTAGTCGTTGGCAAGCTCGGTCTCATAGCGGGACTCGAAGCCGGCGGTCGAGATCGAGCCGTCCTGCCCGAAGCTGACCTCGCGGAAGCAGTAGTAGCGCAGCGCATCGGCACCGAAGCGCTCGATCACCTCGAAGGGATCGAGGACGTTGCCGAGCGACTTCGACATCTTTTTCTCACCCATCAGCAGGTAGCCGTGGATCGTCATCCGCCGCGGCGGCTCCAGCTCGGCGGCGAGGCAGAGCGCCGGCCAGATCACCGCGTGGAACTTGAGGATGTCCTTCGCCATCACGTGCAGATCGGCGGGCCAATAGCGATCGGTCAGGTCCTCCCCCGCGCGGGCGAAGCCGAGCGCGGTCACGTAGTTGAGGAGCGCGTCGAACCAGACGTACATCCGCTGCTCGGGGTCCCAGGGCAGCGACAGCCCCCACTTCAGGTTCGGTCGCGAGAGCGAGACGTCCTCCAACCCCTGCTTGATGAACGAGATCGCCTCGTTGCGCCGGAACTCCGGCACGACGAAGTCCGGCCGCTCCTCGTAGAGCGCTTCCAGATGCGGCTGGAAGGCGGAGAGCCGGAAGAACCAGTTTTCCTCCTTTTCGCGCTCGAGCGGGATCTCGTGGATCGGACAAGTGTTCCCGGGGCCGAGCTCACGCTCGGTTTTGAAGTCGGCGCAGCGGGGGCAATACCAGCCCTCGTAGGTCCCCTTCGTGACCCAGCCGTTGTCGTAGACCCGCTGGATGATCTCCGCCACCTTGGCTTTGTGCCGCGGGTCCGAGGTGCGGATGAAGAAGTCGTTGCTGGCGTCGATGATCGGCATCAGCGCTTCGAACTTGGCGGCGTTGCGATCGGCCAGCTCCTGCGGCGAGACCCCCTCCCGCTCCGCCGCCGTCTCGATCGGCTCCCCGTGCTCGTCGGTCCCGGTCAGGAAGAAGACGTCATCGCCGCGCTGGCGGTGATGCCGCGCCAGCACGTCGGCGGCCATCGTCGAATACGCATGACCGAGGTGCGGCTCGGCATTGACGTAGTAGATCGGCGTGGTGACGTAGAAGCTGTTCGCTGCCATTCCGATAGGCACGCTATCCAAGAGGAGGAGACAGCAATGAAGACGGCGCCAGGAGCTCTCAACCAGCTGCTGCGCGGGCCGCGTCGACGGAGGCGGCGAACTTCTCCGCCTCCGCTTGCCGGTCCGCCGGCAGCCAGATGTTGGTGATCACGGCACCGAAACCGATCCTCACTCGCTCCTCGTCGGCACCGAAGAGCTTGCGCTTGTCGTCCCGCACGATGCTGGCCGGGCCGAGACCCGCCAGTGGCAGGCGCTCTTGCTCAGCGCCCCAGCGCAGGACCTGCAGGTTCGCCCCGTCGAGGGCGAGGGCGCGGTCGTCGAGCCCCTCCAGCGTCTCCATGGCGCCAGCCTAGCGCCGGGCCTCGCGGCCGGTCAGGGCTTTGTAGAGGTCGTTGGCGCGGGTGCCGGTCAGGGCGGCGACGACCGAGGCGGCGGCGCGGGGCCGGGCGCCGGACTGGACCAGGTGGCGGAGGGCGTCGACGGCGAAGCCGACGTCTTTGTCGTGCTCGGCCGCGGCGGCGGGGCCGATGACGAGAACGATCTCCCCTTTGACGTCGCTGCGGAAGCGCCGGGCGAGGTCGCCAAGGGTCCCACGGGCGACCTCCTCGTGGATCTTCGAGAGCTCGCGGCAGACGGCGGCGGGACGGTCGGGCGCCAGCGAAGCAAGCGCCCCCAGCGACTCGCCGATCCGCCGCGGTGACTCGAAGGCGACCACCGTCTCGGTCGAGCGCAGGACCCGCTCCATCTCCCCCGCCCGGCGGGGCAGGAAGCCCTCGAAGCGCCAGCGGTCGGTCGGCAGGCCCGAGGCGACGAGGGCTACCGGCACCACCGAGGGGCCGGGCAGCACGGTGATGTCGAGGCTGCGCTCGATGCAGCGGCGGATCAACTTGTAGCCGGGGTCGGAGATGCTCGGCATGCCGGCGTCGGAGACGAGCGTGACCGACTCGCCGCGCTCGATCCGCTGCGCCAGCTCGGTGGCGCGAACGCTTTCGTTGCCCTCATGGTTGGAGATCAGGCGCGGCGCCGGCCGGATCCGCAGCCGCTCCAGCAGCGCGCCGGTGCGGCGGGTGTCCTCGCAGGCGATGTAGTCGGCGCTGACCAGCGCCTCGCGCATCCGCGGCGTCACGTCGTCGAGGTTTCCGATCGGGGTCGGGCAGACGATCAGCCGGCCCGGCATCAGCCTCGCCCTCGCTCGACCTCGACCCTGGCCAGCGCCGCCGCCCCGATCACCCCGGCGTCGCTCCCGAGGGTGGCCTCGAGGATCGGCGTCCGGTTCATCGGGTTGAGCGCCCGTTCGCTGACCTCGCGGCGGACCGGATCGAGGAGAAGGTCGCCGGCGGCGATCACCCCGCCACCCACGACGATCGCGCTCGGCTGGAAGATGTTGGCGACGCTCGAGCAGGCGACGCCGAGGCGGCTACCGATCAACTCGAAGACGCCGATCGCGGTCTCGTCGCCGCCCAGGGCGGCGTCGGTGACGAGCTTGCCATCCACCGTCTTGCCTTCCGCCAGGGCCTTGCCCAGCGCCGAGTCCGGCGCGCTTTCCGCCGCCGCCCGTCCCTCGCGACCGAGCGCGGTTCCCGAGGCGAGCGCCTCGACGCAGCCGTGGTTTGGGCAGTTGCCCTGGCAGGGCGGGCCGTCGGCTTGGATCACCGTGTGGCCGAGCTCCGCACCGGCCCCGCTGGAGCCGCGGTAGACCTCTCCACCGAGGATCAGACCGCCGCCGATTCCCGTTCCGACCGTCAGCATCACGATGTCGTCGCTGCCCCGCCCGGCACCGAAGAGCTGCTCCGCCAGAGCGGCGACGTTGCCGTCGTTGTCGACGAAGACCGGCAGACCGACCCGCTCGGCAATCACGTCGCGGATCGGCAGGTCGGCAAGCGGCAGGTTGACGGCGGAGACCGCCACACCGGTCGCGTGGTCGATGGTCGCTGGAATGCCGAGGCCGACCGCGGCCGCATCCGGCCGCGCTTCGCGCGCCTCGGTGATCTCCCGCACCAGCAGCTCGACCAGCTGGTCCTCACTCTGTCCCGTCGACGCCTCGCGGCTCTCCCAGAGCGGCTCGGTGCCGGTCAGCACCGCGACGAGCGCCTTCGTGCCCCCGAGGTCGACGCCGATCGTCTCGACGCCGCCACCCGATCCCGCACCGGTATTCACCGGGTTGGCGCGGGTTGAAGGCGGGCGACCGGAAGCATCGGCATGATTTCTAGCCCTTTTATGCCCGACGATGGCGAGCAGCGGCCCTCAGGACCGCCCGACTACAAGGTCTACCGGTCCCGCCGGGGCGTCTTCTCACGCCTGAAGTCAGCCGATCTCTCTGGCCTGCGCGAGCGCGCAAAGCTGCCTGGCAAGCGGTCTGAGTCGCCTGGCGAGCCGCCTGGGCGCGAGCGCAAACCGCGCGAACGACGCCTCCCGGGGGCGCCACGGCCACCCTGGAAGCGGCTCCTCAAATGGGTCGGGATCGCCGTTTTGGGATGGATCTTGCTCAGCTTCCTGGCCTTCGCCGTCTCCGCCCAGCTGCAGTCGTTCAAGCTCTCCGGTGAAGCCAAGGACGCCCTGCACGGCAACCCGTTCCTGCTGCCCAGTGCCCAGACGATCCTCGTCCTCGGCACCGACGCCCGCCCGCCCGATACGAACGAGCCTGGCGCTCCCCACAAGGAGAAGTGCTTCGAACAGCAGTCGCACGGCGACGCCCCTCACGACGGCTGCGAAGCCGGCGAATACCGGGCCGACACGCTGATGCTGATCCGGGCCGGCGGCGGCAGCTTCCGCAAACTCTCGAGCCCGCGCGACAGCTACACCGAAATCCCCGGCCAGGCACCGACGAAAATCAACGCCGCCTACTCCTTCGGTGGCGCCGCCCTGCAGATCAAGACGGTCGAACAGTTCCTCGGGACCCAGATCGACCACGTCGCGATCGTCGACTTCACCGGCTTCGAAGACCTGATCGACGCGGTCGGCGGCGTCGAAGTCGACGTCCCCCACAAGCTCTGCGCCGACATCTCCGGCGGCGCCGGCGGCGGCCAGGGCGGCGTCACCCTGCGCCTGCACAAGGGGACGAACACCCTCGACGGCGAAAAGGCCCTGGCCTACTCGCGGGTCCGCGAGCCGGTCGAATGCCCCGGCCCCGGCAAGAGCGCCTACACCCTCGGCTACAACGACTTCGACCGCGAGCAGGCCCAGCAGTCGGTGATCAACGGCATCAAGGGCCGCCTCACCGACCCCCTTCGCGTCCCCTACAACTTCGTCAGGGGACCGCTCATTGGCTGGGACGCGCCGAAGGCGTTCGTCAGCGACATGGGCTTCCTGACGATGCCGCAGCTGGTGCTGGCAGCCGCGATCGGCGGCAGCTCCCCGGCCGACGTCCTCTGCAGCAAGCCGAGCGAAGGCTGCGGCGAAGGCCCGGAAGGCTCGGTCGAGGTCCCCGACTCGGTCCGCCGCCACGCGGTCAATCGCCTGCTCGACGGCTAATCGCCACCGGCTGCTGAGTTGGCCCCCCGATAGCGGGTCTAACTCAGCAGGCGATCACTCGGACGAGGCGGCGGCCTTCGAGTCGCTCTTCGACTCCGAGGCGCTGGAGCTCGACTCGGAGCTCTTCGACTCCTTCGAGCTCTCGCCGGAGGCGCCGTTGGCGCCGCCCTTCTTCTTGCCGTAATCGGTGTTGTAGAAGCCGCTGCCCTTGAAGTGGACCGCAGGCGAATGGAGAACGCGCACGGCCGGAGCGCCGCACTCCTGGCACTTGGTCAGGGCCTCGTCGCTCATCTTCTGGATCACGTCGAAGACGTGCCCGTTGTCGCATTTGTACTCGTAGATCGGCATGAGGGTGCGTGATTATCGCAGCCGCTACGGTTCCGGCCATGAGTGGCACCGAGCCAGACACCCGACCAACCGAGGTCTCGATGGAGGAGATCGTCGCGCTCTGCAAGCGACGCGGCTTCGTCTTCCCCTCCTCGGAGATCTACGGCGGCCTCGGTTCCACCTATGACTACGGGCACTACGGGGTCCTGCTCAAGAACAACGTCAAGAGCGAGTGGTGGCGATCGATGCTGCAGGAGCGCGACGACATCGTCGCCCTCGACTCGGCGATCCTCCAGCACCCGCGCGTCTGGGAGGCCTCCGGCCACCTCGAAGGCTTCACCGACCCACTCGTCCAGTGCCTGGGCAAGTGCAAGCGGCGCTGGCGCGAGGACCATCTGCGCGAGGCGGTCGAGGCCGAAGGCGGCGACCCTGACGCGGAGCTGCGCTGCCCGGAGTGCGGCGGCGAGCTCTCCGAGCCGCGCCAGTTCAACCTGATGTTCGAGACCCATGTCGGCCCGGTCGCCGAGGAGGGCTCGACCGTCTATCTGCGGCCGGAGACCGCCCAGGGCATCTTCATCAACTTCAAGAACGTGCTCGGCTTCGCCCGCAAGAAGCCGCCCTTCGGGATCGCCCAGGTCGGCAAGTCCTTCCGCAACGAGATCACCCCCGGCAACTTCATCTTCCGCACCCGCGAGTTCGAGCAGATGGAGATGGAGTTCTTCACGCCTCCCACCGAAGCGGAGAAGTGGCACCGGTACTGGATGGACGAGCGCGAGCGCTGGTACACCGATCTCGGCCTCCGCCCCGACCACCTGCGCGTCCGCGCCCACGGCGAGGACGAGCTCTCCCACTACTCCTCGGCGACCAGCGACATCGAGTACCTCTTCCCGATCGGCTGGTCGGAGCTGGAGGGAATCGCCAACCGCGGCGACTTCGACCTCACCCAGCACGCCAAGTTCAGCCGCGAGAAGCTCGAGTACTTCGACCAGCAGACCAAGGAGCGCTACGTCCCCTACGTGATCGAGCCGGCCGCGGGCGCCGACCGGGCGACGCTCGCCTTCCTGGTCGACTCCTACGAGGTCGAAGAGGTCGAGGGGCGCCAGCGCACCGTCCTGCGCCTGCACCCGAGGCTGGCCCCGGTCAAGGTCGCGGTGCTGCCGCTCGTCTCCCGCGACGGCATGCCGGAGAAGGCGCGCGAGATCTACGAGGACCTGCGTCGCCGCCTCCCCACCGAGTACGACGAGGGCGGCTCGATCGGCAAGCGCTACCGCCGCCAGGACGAGATCGGCACCCCGTGGGGCATCACCGTCGACGGCCAGACCGCCGAAGACGACACCGTCACCCTGCGCGACCGCGACTCCCTGGAGCAGACGCGGGTCCCGATCGAGGGCCTCGGCGACGAGCTCGTCGCCCGCCTCGCCGCGCCCTGGCGCAGCCCCAAGCTGGGCTGAGTCGGCGAGCGCGTCCATTCGACGCTCAAGCAGCCCGCGGATATGGTCGATGTGGCCGCAAGTCAAGCGACGGACGGAGAGAGATGGCTTACGAGATGAAGATTCGCGGGACCGAGCAGGAGGTGAAGGTGCGCAGCCCCTGGGCGGTCGCCCTGCTGCCGATCATCACCCTCGGCATCTACCACCTCGTCTGGTGGTACAAGATCAACAAGGAGCTGAAGGCCTACGGCGAGGCGAAGGGCTTCGACCTCGGTCAGAACCCGACCAACTCGCTCCTCGCCCTCTTTCCCGGCGGGCTGATCATCATCCCGGCGCTGATCACCTACTGGAACGGCACCAAGCGCGTCCAGGGTGCCTCGAAAGTCGCCGGTCGCGAGCCGGTCAACGGCTGGATCGCACTGATCCTCTACTTGCTGCTCTCACCTGGCATGTGGGCCTACCTGCAGGTCTCCCTGAACCACATCTGGGAGCAGGAGGCGGAGCCGCTGCCGGGCCAGGCAGCGCCGCCGGCACCGGACGAGATGCCTCCCCCCGCCCCCTCCGCGAACTGACCGGGCACGGGGCCTCGCCAATCGCGAGGCCCCGCCGCCCTGGGATCGGGGAACTGCCCCAGGTTGATGCCCTCCCTGATCGTTCCGCCGATCCCGCCGCCGACGCCCTTCACTCAACTTCGAAGAACGCTTCGACCGCACGAGCCTCATCCTCCAGCGCGTTCACGGCCTTCCTCGTCAATTTGCCAAGGTGCTTGATCGTCACCTTGCCTCCGGCGTAGCCCCAGGTCGAGACAGCGCGGCCGCCGACGAGGGCGAACGGTCGGAAGATGCCGTTGTTGGTGACGAGGAGCTTGTGCGGGCCGACGATCTCCTCGCGCGAGGTCCAGCCGAGCAGCAGCGGCTCGAAGGCGCCGAGCAGCCGCGGTGGCGGCAGCTCCGTCGCGCGCTCGCGGCCGGCGAGGTCGACGAGGTCATCAGGTCGTTGCACCAGCTCGCCGGCGATCGCGGTGAGACCCGCGCGGGCGTCGCGCAGCGGCAGTCCCGCCCAGCGGGCGAGGTCGCGCTCGTCGGCGGGACCGTGGCCGACCAGGTAGCGGCGCGCCAGCTCCGCCAGGGCCACTTCGCGGGCGGGCGTGCGCTGCGGCCCCAGCCAGTCCTCGACGAGCGCGTAGGCGTGCTGCTTGCCATGCATCGGGCCGCGCACGACGAGGCCGCGCAGCGCCGCCAGGAACATCAGGTGGATAAAGGCCTGACCGCCGGTGCGGACGTCCGCGTCGGCGAGGCGCTCACGCAGCACGGGTCCGCTCAGCGGCCCCTCCTCGGCAAGCGACTTCTCGACCGTCTTCAGAGCACGCTCGGCGGCCGCTTCGGAGACCCCCTCCTGGCGCAGGCGCCGCGAATTTCCGGTCAGCAGCGACGGCGTCGTCAGTGATTGCAGCAACGGGTAGTCCTCGCTGCGCACCAGGTGCAGGGTGCCGCGGTTGAGCCAGGTGATGACGATCGAGCGCTCCTCCGTGAAAGCCCGGTCGACGTCAGCGGCACCCAGCCCCTCGCTGCGCGCCCGCACCGCCAGCCGCGCCGCACGCGGGTCCTTGGCCCTGCACCGCCAGCAGCAGCTCCGGTATCGCGGCGACGCTCCGCAGGGGCTCTCCCGAGAGGCCCTGAGCAGAGATCCGTTCGGCGATCACGGCGGGTGGTCCGGCCACGCGGGCATCATCGCCGAACCACTCCCCTTCGCCGGGACTTTCCCGCGCTCCGGGAGCTAGGTCTCGGCGGAGCCGTAGCGCGAGTGCAGCTCCGGCAGCAGTGCCGCCAGGTTGGCGTACTCCTCCGCACAGTGACGGGCAAGTGCCGGAGCGAGCCCAGCCGGCAGGGCGAGGTCGCGGACGAGGCGCCGGTTGGCGAGCCTCGCGACCGGCCCGGCGATCGGAGCGGGTGCATAGGGACGGATCGCCGCACCGAGCCAGAAGTGGCTGCGCAGCACCAGCCCGTCGCCCTCGCGCAGGAAGACGTGTGCCATCGCCGAGTGGCGAATGTGCCGGCGGTCGTCGCCGACCCAGCCACAGACGATCGTGCCGACCGCCGGGTCGTCGAGAGCATCAGTGGAGAACCCGAGGTCGCTCGGTGCCACGAAGGCGATGCGAGCGTGGACGGTGCCGGTGCCGACGTCCTCAACGGGATGATGAACGGCCCCCCAATGCGACTTCGCACCGGCGCGGGCGGGTGGCTCCAGGGCGTTGTCGAGATGAGCCCCTGGGTGCCAGATCCGGTAGCGCAGCGCCTCGCGCGCGTGCCAATCGAACCACCACTCGACCATCTCGGCGCTGACCCCAGGCATTGGAGTCCGCACCGCGACGAAGCGGACCCCGTCGGGCAGGCGGCACCAGCCGGTCTCGACGTCAAGCGGCTCGGGGTCGAGGAGGCGGTCGAGCTCCGGCAGGGACAGCGCCGTCGCGGCATCCACCGGGCCGGCTTCTATCTCCGCCAGAGTCGCCGCGTCGGGTGCGGTTAACGGCCGCAACAGGTAGGCGGAAAGGTCGGCTCGGCCGGCCCAACCGAGCTCATCGCTGTGGTTCACAGCCGTCCCATCCACGGATGGAAGAGCCCGTCCGGGTCATAGGCCGCGCGCACCTCGTCGAGCCGGTTCATGTTGGCCTCGCTGGCGAAGCGGGCGGGGCGACGGCCGAGGTTCTCGTCGGCCAGCTGGACGCCGCTGGCGAGGTGCTCCATCTCCCGCATCCGCTCGGTTGGCCAAGCGACGTTCGCCGCGTCCTCGGCCGGGTCGTCCCAGACCCCATAGAGGGCGATGTAGGCCTCATCCTCGACGCTGTAGGCCATCTCCGGGCGGACCGGACTTGCTCCCCAGTTCATCCACAACATGTGCGAAGGGGCACCCGGAAGCGTCTCGGCGATCCGCCGCAGTCCCGGCAGCAGCTGCTCGACGGGTGCGTGCGTCCACATGTTGTCCACGGCATAGCGGTGCTGGTCGGGATAGGACTGATGGACGGCTGCGTAGAGGTCGGATAGGGCCACGGGCACGTTTGGAACGGCCAGCTTCGCGCGCTCCCGCAGCGGGCACTGCTCGAGGAAGGCGAGCGCGGCAGCGGCCTCCTCTGGGCTGTCGACCAGGGCCGGAGCGGTGACGGCGACCTCCGGCTCGCCCTCGAAGTCGCGGTGGACGACGACCATCAGCTCGACCTCGCGCGGCACTCGCGGCCCGACCTCGTGGGCCCAGCGGAAGACGTCCTCGAGCTCGTCGATCGCGAACAGCAGGACGCCGTTGGCGACGTGCGCGGGGCGCGGATAGAGGCGCAGGTGAAAGCGAGCGACGGCGCCGAAGAATCCCGGCCCAGAGCCTCGCGCGGCCCAGAAGAGATCCGGGTGTTGCTCGGCGTCAGCGCGGACCAGCTCGCCGGCGGCGGTGACCACGTCGATCGCCTCGACGCTCATGCAGGCCGGCCCGCAGACCCGTCCGTTCCAGCCGAAGCCACCCTGCAGCAGGTAGCCGCCGAGCGCGACCCCCGGACAGTGCCCCGCTGGGAAGAAGAGGTCGTGTTCGCCCAGCGCGGCGAGAACCTCGTTGCCGCGGCACCCCGGGCCGACCACCGCGGTTCTCGCCTCGGCGTCGACCGCCATCGAGTCGAGACGCGAGACGTCGAGCAGGAGCCCGCCGTCACGAACGTGGTTGCCAGCCCAGCTGTGGCCGCCGGAACGGACCCCGACCTTCCACCCCTCGGCCCGCGCCAGTCCCACCGCCGCGACCACGTCTGCCTCGGACTCGGCCTGGACGATCAGGTCCGGGAAGCGCTCGGGCGTCCGCGCATTCCAGACCGCGGCCCGGCGGGCCTCCTCGTAGGCGGCCTCGCCACGCCGAATCAACCGCCCCTCGAAGCCGCCGCTCACGGTGTTCCACTATACAGGCTAAGCTTTCCACAATGCGGAACAACACTTCGAACCCTGCCGATGGCGGCGGTAAGACCGGCGTCCAGGCAATCGCCCGAGCCGCGGCTGTCCTGCGCGCGCTCGAGCGAGCACCGACAGGCCTCACCCTCTCCCAACTCGCCGCGGCTGTCGAGCTGCCGAAGTCGACCGGCCACCGGATCGTCGCCGCCCTCGCCGAGGAGCAGCTGGTCGCCCACGAGCGCGGCGGGGCGATCCGCCTCGGCAGCGCCGCCGCCCGCCTCGGTGCCGCCAGCCGCGAAGCGCTCGGCGAGCGCCTGCGACCGGTGCTGCTGGGCCTGCGCCGCGACCTCGACGAGACCGTCGACCTCGCCGTCCTCGACGGCGGCTGCGTGCGCTTCGTCGATCAGGTGCCGGCACCGCGGCGGCTGCGCGCCACGTCCTCGATCGGCGAGCTCTTCCCACTTCACTGCACGGCCAACGGCAAGGCCCTCCTGGCAGCGCTGCCGGAAGCGCGCGTCCTCGAGCTGCTGCCAGCCCGCCTCCCCCGCTTCACCCCCAACACGGAGACGTCCCGCGAGCAGCTGCTGACCGAGCTGGCGACGGTGCGCAGGCAGGGCATCGCCTTCGACCGCGAGGAGCACACCGAAGGCATCTGCGCCATCGGCGCCGCCATCTCCGATGGAGACGACCCGGCCGCGGCGGCGATCTCCGTTCCGGTTCCGAGCCAGCGCTTCGCCGCCGCGGAGGCGACCATCGCGAGCGCAACGAAAGCCGCCGCCAAGGCAGCAACAGGCCTACTCTCGGTCAGCTAGCAGGAGGGATCTACTTGACAGCGAGCAGGTCGATCACGAAGACCAACGTCGAGTTGGCCGGGATCGGGCCGACTTCTTCGGAGCCGTAACCGAGTTGCGGCGGGATCGTCAGCTCACGGCGACCGCCGACCTTCATCCCTTCTACTCCCTGATCCCAGCCGGCGATGACTTCGCTGTTGCCGAGCGTGAAGCTGAACGGTTCGCCACGGTCCCAGGAGGCGTCGAACTGTTCGCCGTTGTCGTAGAGGACGCCGACGTACTGGACGGTGACTTCGTCGCCCGCTTTCGCTTCCGCGCCTTCGCCTTCGATCAGTTCCTTCTCGACCAGCTTCTTGGGCGCCGGTCCGCTCGGCACGTCCACCTTCGGCTTCGTCCCGTTCTGCGCGGCCGCGGCGTCTCGCTTCGCGGCACCGCCTTCGGCTTCGGAAGTGCTCGAGGACGAATCGCTGTCGCCACCGCAACCGGCGACCGCCAGGGCCAGACAGGCCAGGACTATCAGCATCAGGCTCCTCCGCACGGCGCGCATCCTAGCCGCTCTCGAGAAGATCGGCTGAGCGATCAACCTCGGCCCGAGAGACGGTCCCAGGCACGACGGAGGGGACCGCGCCCGCCGCCGGTCAGGTCGGCCGGGTTGACCGAGAGTGAACCGGGGTTGGCTCCGGGAGGCGGCAGCTGAGCGGCGTGCTCGGCATCGATCTTCAAGACCACGCCCCCCTCGTAGATCTGGTCGACCTCCGGCGCGTCGACGAAGCGGTGCCCGCCCGGGCCGGCGGTGGTGTCGAAGATGATGCCGTCGAACATGTCGAGGTTCGGGGCCGAGAGGCAGCGGACCACGCGCCCGAGCCGCTTGCCGTCGCTCGAGTAGACGGGAACGCCACGTTTGACGGCCAGGTAAGAGCTCGGCGCTCCCAGATCCTCCATCAGCCGAGCCTAGCGGACCAGATCGGCCGTACACTCAGCACCGGGAGCAACTACCGGGGGAGAAGAGATGGGACTCAACCTGGCATCGATGGTGACCGAGAGCGCCGCCCGCGCGCCGCAGGCGGCGGCCGTGCGGCTCGGCCAGACGGACCTCACCTACGCCGAGCTCGACGAGCGCAGCGCCCGCCTGGCGGCGCTGTTGCGCGAGAGGGGCCTGGAGGCCGGCGACCGCGTCGGGGTGATGCTCCCCAACGTGCTCGAGTTCCCCGTCGCCTACTACGGGGTCCTCCGCGCCGGCGGCGTCGTGGTGCCGATGAACGTGCTCCTGAAACGGCGCGAGATCGCCTTCTACCTGCAGGACTCGGGAGCCAACCTGCTGCTCTACTGGCACGGCTTCGGCGAGGAGGCGCGGGCGGGCGCCGCCGAGGCCGGGGCCGAGGCGATCGAGGTCGAGCCGGCCGCCTTCGCGGAGGCCCTCGCCGAGCACGAGCCGAGCCTGGAGATGGCCGCGACGGAGGAGGACGACACCGCGGTGATCCTCTACACCTCCGGAACCACCGGCAAGCCGAAGGGCGCCGAGCTGACTCACCTCAACCTCTTCCGCAACGCCGACGTCTCCTCGCGCACCACCTGCGGCGTCGAAGCCGGCGACATCGTCCTCGGCGCCCTGCCGCTCTTCCACTCCTTTGGCCAGACGGTCGGCATGAACGCCTCGGTCAAGGTCGGCGCCTGCCTCACCCTGGTGCCGAAATTCGACCCGGCCGAAGCGCTGGAGACGATCGCCCGCGACGGCGTCACCCATTTCTATGGCGTGCCGACGATGTTCGGGGCGCTGCTGCACCACCCCGACCGCGAGAGCCACGACACCTCGACGTTGCGCACCTGCATCACCGGCGGCGCCTCGATGCCGGTCGAGGTGCTGCGCGGCTTCGAGGACGCCTTCGAAGCGGTCGTGCTGGAGGGCTACGGCCTCTCGGAGACCTCGCCGGTCGCCTCCTCGAACCATCCCGGCATGGAGCGCAAGCCGGGCTCGATCGGCACCCCGATCGAGGGGGTCGAGATGAAGGTCGTCGACGAGGACGACAACGAGGTGGCGCAGGGCGAGGTCGGCGAGATCGTGATCCGCGGCCACAACATCATGAAGGGCTACTGGGAACGGCCCGACGCCACCGCGGAGGCGATGCGCGGCGGCTGGTTCCACAGCGGCGACATGGCCCGCGTCGACGAGGAGGGCTACTTCTTCATCGTCGACCGCAAGAAGGACTTGATCATCCGCGGCGGCTACAACGTCTACCCGCGTGAGGTCGAGGAGATCCTCTCCGAGCACCCGAAGATCCGCGAAGCCGCGGTGCTCGGCGTCCCTCACGACCAGTGGGGCGAGGAGATCGGCGCCGCGGTCGTCCTTCACGACGGCGAGGAGCTGAGCGCCGATGAGTGCAGCTCCTACGTCCGTGAGCGGATCGCCGCCTACAAGTACCCGCGCCTCGTCTGGTTCCTCGACGACCTTCCCAAGGGCCCGACCGGAAAGATCCTCAAGCGCGAGATCGAGGCCCCGGCCACCGCCGAAGCCTGATCAGGTGGCCGCGAACTCGGCAATTGCCGCCGCCAGGGCGTCCGGGCGATCCTCGGGCGTGAAGCTGTAGGAGTCCTCGATCTCGACCAGCTTGGCATCGGCCAGCTCGGCAGCGTAGCGGCGTGCGTGCGCCGGCGGGAAGACCGGATCCTCGGCCGACCAGACGAGCAGGGTCGGTTTGCCCCAGGACTCGACCAGCCGCGCCCCGGCAACCCTCACCGCTTCGGTCGAGGCCCCGGCCATTGCCGCCGCGGTGTCGCGCAGCACGCCCTCGTCGCGTAGGCAGGGCAGCGCGTAGGAGTCGGAGACGCGCGGCTCGAGCGGCTGCTTGGCGAGCTGCCCGAAGGCCGCCGGCAGCTTGCGCACCCGCGGATCCTCGAGCGCCGCGAGTAGCTGCCGCAGTTGTGCCGGTTCACGCGCTGCCGCTGGCAGGCCGTCGAAGGGCGGCGGCGGGAACTCGTCGTAGGGCGTCTCGCAGGAGGTGAGCACGAGGCGCTCGGCCAGCTGCGGCCGGCGGCTGAGGGCGATCTGCGAGTAGGCCCCGCCGGAGTCGTTGCCGACCAGGGTGACGCCCTCGAGACCGAGTGCCGCGACCGCCTCCGCCAGCAGCTCGCCGCAACCCTCGGCGCTGAGGTCGGCCGAGACGCCGAGCGCCGTGCGGTGCGCGCCGAGCGGCAGGTCGAGGACGTGGCAGCGGAAGCGATCCGCGAGCAGGTCGACGACGCCGCGCCAGAGGTTCGCGTTGGCGAGCCAACCATGGGCGAAGACGAGCGGTGGCCCCTCCTCCCCTCGCCGGAAGACGTCGAGGCGCCCCTGCGGCAGGTCGAGTGCGAGTTGCTCTCCGAGCAGCGGTGAGCGCCAGCGATGCGGCTCGTCAAGCGGTTCCCCCGGCTGCGACACCCTTCTCACCCCCTAAGGCCGCCTCCGCGAAGGGCACCAGCTCGGCTGCAAAGGCGTCAGGGTCGCTGGCATAGGGGACGTGCCCGCTCTCGAGTACGGCGAGACGGGCGCCGGGGATCGAGGCGGCAATCCGTCGGCCGACCCGGACGGGGATGACCGGGTCGCACCGGCCCCAGACGACCAGCGTCGGCACCGCGATCGTGCCGGCCTCGCGGCGCAGATCGTGCTGGGGCGCGGCGAAGCTGCCCCAGAGCTGGCAGACGGTGCGGAGACCTGGGTCCTGCCGCGTCGTCTCCACGGCCGCCGCCATGGCGCGGCGATCGGCCTCGGCTCGCGGCCGCATGTAGCGACGGGCGAAGGTCGGGTAGAAGCGGCGCAGGAACCAAGGCCGCGACATCAGCCGGCAGAAAGCATGGATCACGGGCGTACGCGCCGCGAAGCCACCCGAGTCGACGAGCACCAAGCCACAGACCAGCTCCGGCCGCCGGATCGCCAGCCGCCCGGCGGCGAACCCGCCGACCGAGTTGCCGACGACGACGGCGCCCCGCGGCGCCACCGCGGCAACCAGCGCCTCGGCGGCGTCGGCGAAGCTCATCGCGCTCGCCGGGTCGGGCCCCTCCGGCGACCCGCCATGCCCGGGCCAGTCGAGGGCGATAGTGCGGAAGCGATCCCCCAGCAGCTCCCTCAACTCGTCGTAGTCGTGGCGGCTATGGGCGCCGCTCGGGAGCAGGACGATCGGCTCACCCTCTCCTCGCTCGTCGTAGGCGACGGTCCCCGCAGAGGTTTCCAGGCTCGGCATGGCATCAACTTACCACGTGACTGACCGGTCGGTCATGTGAACTGACCGACCGGTCATCTAGGCTGTCCAAGATGCCTGCCAAAGCTGCGACCACTGCTGGACAGAGCACCCGCGAGGCGCTGCTCGACGCCGGGGTAGCTGTCGCCGAGGAGCACGGCCTCGCCGGGCTCAGCGTCAACCGGGTCGTCGCCGCCGCTGGCGTCGCCAAGGGCACCTTCTACGTCCACTTCAGGGATCGCGACGAGTTCGTCGATTCCCTCCACGCCCGCTTCCACGCCCGCGTCGAGGAGGCCGTCGCGGCGGCCACCGAGGACGTGCCGGCCGGCGCCGAGCGCCTGCGCCGCGGCGTCGAGGCCTACCTCGACGTCTGCCTGACCGACCGCGCGGTCAAGGCGCTGGCCCTGGAGGCACGCTCGGATCCTGCCCTTTCGGAGCGGATGTCGGGCCGGCACGAGCGCTTCGCCGCCGGCGCCGTTCCCAGCTTCAAGGCGATGGGCTGGCCCGACGCGGCCGCCGCGGCGCAGCTGCTGGCGGCGATGACGGCCGAGATCGCGATTCGCGAGCTCGACGCCGGCCGCCGGCTGCCCGCCCAGCGCCGAACCCTGCGTCGCTTCCTCGGCGCCGACGGCGGCACCTAACCGAAAAGGTCCTAGGGCCTTGGCCAGTCAGCCAGGGATCGCGGTACGCTCCCCGGGCCAGGATCGAAACACCAAAAGGAGTCGAGATGAGCGTCGCCTCTCAGAGCCTGATGGACAGCATCACCTACGAGGACCTCTACCGTCGCTGGGAGCACGGCAACTGGAGCGCCTACGACATCGACTTCTCCGAGGACAAGGCGGGCTGGGAAGCGCTCACCGACGTCCAGCGCCGCTCGGCGATGTGGATCTACTCGATGTTCTATTACGGCGAGGACCGCGTCGCCGAGACCCTGGCGCCCTACGTCACCGCCGCCCCGACCGAGGAGCAGTCCTACTTCCTCGCCACCCAGCAGGTCGACGAGGTCCGCCACTCGATCTTCTTCCATCGCTTCTTCAAGGAGGTGATCGGCGTCGGCGGCGAGTCGGTCCAGCAGACGCTCTCCTCCACCCTGCCGCAGCTCAACTGGGGCTACCGCGGCATCTTCGACCGCCTCGACCGGATGGCCGAGGAACTGCGCAAGGACCGCTCGGTGCCCAAGTACGCGCAGGCGATCACGCTCTACCACCTGATCGTCGAGGGCACCCTCGCCCAGCCCGGCCAACACTTCATCGAGGACTTCTTCGCCTCCGAAGAGACGATGCCGGGCTTCAGCGCCGGCATGGCCAACGTCTCCAAGGACGAGCAGCGCCACATCGGCTTCGGCGTCAAGGTCCTCTCCGAGCTGCTCGGCGAAGGCAACCCCGGCTGGGAGGAGAACCGCGCCGCGGTGATCGAGCTGCTGCGGGAAGCCGTCCCCTACGGACCCGCCGTCTTCCGGCCACCCAACCTCGACCGCTCCTACACCGAGTGCTACGGCTTCACGATCGAGGACATCTTCGCCTTCGGCCTGAAGCTGATCCGCCAGCGCTGGCGCACGATCGGCTTCCCGACCGAGGAGATGCCCCCCGGCGTCTTCCCCTTCGACCCCGCCGCATCCGAGGAGGAGATCGCCGCCAACCAGGTGAAGCTGCTGATGGGCGGCATCCTCGGCCCGACCAGCGAAAGCAACCCGGAAGCGACCCCGGAGCTGCAGCGCCTCTGGTTCGACGTCGTCAGCCGCGTCGCCGACCCCTCAGTGGCCAACGGCTCCCCGCTCGTCTACCAGTGGCGCTTCAGCGACGCCGACCCCTGGCACCTGATCATCGACAACGGCTCGACTCGGGCGCAACCGGGCGAGGCCCCGAACCCCGACTTGGTGATCGAGAGCAGCTGGCGTGACTGGATCAATTCCTCCAAGCCGGATGCGAATCAGGCCAAGATGATTCTGCAGCGGAAGCTGAGGCCAAAGGGGAAGGTGCGGGAGGTCTTGCGGCTGCGGAAGGTGTTCCGGTAGGGACGGGGGGTGGTGGTTGGGGAGCGGGGTGGGCGCCCCTCTCCCCCAGGCCGTCGCGCAGCTGGGGCGAACCCGGCACTTCGCAGCGTCGCCGCTTGAGCCTCTGTGAGAGGGGCACCCACCCCACTCCCGAATCTCCATTCGCCTTCCCCCCCACGGGCGGAGTACTTCCGAGCGGAGAGCCACTCCCGTCCGTTCGTAGTGCCCCCACTACAAAAGTGGATGGTCGCCCCGTCACGTTGGTAGTGCTCCACTGCTGACGGAGCGCCAGGTCCGTTCCGGCGAAGTACCCACTCGCTGCCGTGGGTGGCTGATCCCGGCGTCCCCGAGGGAAGTGCCCACCCACCTCGCACTGGCGACCCGATCGCGGAGACCGGTACTTCGCGATTGACAGGCGGCCGCTGGTTTCCGGCGGCTTCGAAGCTGTAGGAGGGTCCGGTGCCCCTTCCCATGAGGCTCAAGCGGCGACTTATCGAATCGCCGGGTTCGCCCAGCTGCGCGACGGCCTCAGGGGAAGGGGCACCGGACCCTCCCCCACCTCCAAGCTCAAGAAATCGGCGGCCGCCTGTCAGCCCACGGCCGCTCGGCCTCGATCTGCCCCGCCAGCGACAGCAGCGTCGACTCATCCCCCGGCCGCCCGATGATCTGCACCGCCAACGGCATTCCGTCGGGCGCAAACCCAGCCGGAACCGACATGGCCGGATTCCCGAGATGGTTCCAGGGGATGCAGTACGGATAGAAGCGACTCATCCCGAGCAGGGTCCAGAGGGCGCCGCGGCCCTCCCAGCGCTTGACGGGAAGGGCGGTGCCGCCCATCACGGGAGTCATCAAGACGTCGTGGGTGTCGAAGATGGCGTTGACGCGGGCGGCGTCCGCCTCGGCGGCGGTGCGGGCCTGGGCGAAGAGCTTGGTGGGGATCAGGGCGCCGAGGCGGCCCATCGCCCGGGTGCGACGTTCGAGGCGGGCCGGCAGCGGTACGCGCTCGACGTCTTCGGCGATGCCGTGCAGGTAGCGCGGCACCGAGTTGTTGCCGATCGAGCCCCAGTCCGGGTCGCGTTGCTCGACCGTATGGCCGAGGCCGGAAAGGACGCCGGCCATCTCGGCGACGGCGTCCTTGACCTGGTCGGAGACGGTCGGTGGCGCCAGCGCCCGCGGCACGGCGTTCGAGTAGGCCACCCGCAGCGCCCCCGGCGCCGACTTGGCGGCCTCGACGAAGGGCCGCTCGGGGGGCTCCGGCGCGCCCGGCTCGGGAGAGCCGCCGCTGACCACGTCCAGCCAGAGTGCCGTGTCCTCGACGGTGCGGCTGACGCAGCCGTTGGCCGAGAGCCCGTTCCAGTGCTCGAGGTGCGGCACCATCGAGACGCGGCCGCGTTGCGGTTTCAGCCCGAAGAGGCCACAGCTGGCGGCGGGGATGCGGATCGAGCCGGCGCCGTCGGAGGCGGAGGCGATCGGCACCAGGCCGGCGGCGACGGCCGCGGCGCTGCCGCCACTGGAGCCACCCGGGGTCCGCTGCGGGTCCCAGGGGTTGCGACTGACGCCCCAGGTCGCCGACTCGGTGAAGCCGCAGATCGCCAACTCGGGGAGCAGGGTCTTGCCGACCACGATCGCGCCCGCCTCGCGCAGCCGGCGCACCATCTCCGAGTCGGCGGCCGCCGGGTCGGGGAAGGCATCGGTGCCACGCGTGGTCAGCTCGCCGGCCAGGTCGACTTCGTCCTTGAGCGCGATCGGCACGCCCAGCAGCGGCCGCTCGTCGCCAGCCTTCAGCCGCGCCTCAGCCTGCTCGGCTTCCAGCAGGGCCCGCTCGGCGAGCACGACCCGGAAGGAGTTCAGCTGCGGATCGATCCGCTCGATCCGCTCCAGGCAGAGCTGCACCAGCTCCTTCGGGGAGACGTCGCCGCCGCGGACCATCTCCGCCTGCCGCGCCGCTCCCGCGAACGCGATCGCCTCATCCGATCCGATCACCGCCATGCCTCGATCCTAACCCGGCCGGCGGGAAGATCAGGCTTCCGCTGGGGCCGGCTCGGCCTCGCCGCCCTCGAAGCTGAGGTTCGGCAGGAGGCGATCGAGCCAGCTGGGCATCCACCAGTTCCAGTCGCCCAGCAGCTTCATCGCCGCCGGGACCAGGATGAGGCGCACCAGGGTGGCGTCGAGCGCGATTGCCACCGCGCAGCCAAGCCCGAGCTCCTTGATCGAGGGAACTCCGGTGAGCACGAAGACGCCGAAGACCGCGGTCATGATCAGGGCCGCCGAGGAGATCGTCCGGGCGCTCGAGGACAGGCCCTCGGCAACCGCCCGCTCGTTGTCGCCGTGGAGTGTGTAGCGCTCGCGGATCCGCGACATCAGGAAGACCTCGTAGTCCATCGAGAGCCCGAAGACGATCGCGAAGATCAGCGGCACATTGATCGTTTCCAGGGCTCCCTGGCCTTCGAAGCCGAGGAACCCGTCGAACCAGCCCCACTGGAAGATCGCGACGAGGACGCCAAAGGCCGCCCCGATCGAGAGCAGGTTCATCAGCACCGCCTTCAGGGGCAGCAGCAGCGAGCGCAGCATCACCATCAGGACGAGGAAGCTGAGCGCGAGGACGAAGAGGATGATCTTCCACATCGAGCCGCTGACCTGGTCGCGGACGTCGTGACTGCGGGCGGTTTCGCCACCGACGTCGATCTTGGCGACCCGGGCGAGCTCGGTCCCGGGCGCGGCCGCCCGTAGGCGCTCGACCAGCACCATCGCCGCGTCGGACTCGCTGCCCGCCGTCGGCGTCGCCCTGACGAGGACGCTGTCCCCGGAGAACGCGGCCGGGGCAACCGCGCCGATGCCGGGCGTGGCGGCCACTTCACGCCGGTAATCGAGCGCCGCGGCACGATCCGCGGCGGTCGGAGCGCGGCCGAAATCGGCGACGACCAACACCGGGTCGGTGCCGCCGCCCAGCTTCGCCGAGGCCAGTTCGCTACCGACGCGGACATCGCTGCCCTTGGGGAACTGGGTGATCGCCTCGGTGCCGGTCTGCAGGGAGAGGAGTGGGCTGGCGAGGACGAGCAGCACGGCGGAGACGGAGCCGATCGCGATCCATGGGTGCGCCATCACCCGTGCCGTCCAGGCGGTCCAGAAGGGGCTGGCGCCCGGCGTCCCGCTCACCGCGGCCGGCTTGTCAGGGCGCCGCAGCACCCGCCGCCGCAGGAAGCTCTCGACCCGGCCGACGATGCCGCCCGGCAGGACCCGGTCGCCAAGCGTCGCGATCAGCGCCGGCAGCAGGGTCGTCGCGGTGAGGATCGAGACGGCGACGACCATCATCGCCCCCAACGCCATCGAGCGCAGCGCCTGGTTGTCGACCATCCAGAGGCCGGCCAGCGAGATGATCACCGCAAGGCCCGAGAAGGTCACCGCCAGCCCGGAGGTGGCGAGCGCCTCGGACCGCGCCTCGCGCATGTCGCGCCCCGCCTCGCGCTCCTCGCGATAACGGGCGAGGATGAATAGCGAGTAGTCGATCGCAACCCCGATGCCGATCATCGAGGCCATGTTGGTGACGAAGACCGAGGTCGTCATCTGCAGCGAGACGAAGTAGATGAGAGCGCCGGTGACGAAGACGCTGACGAAGCCGAGGGCGAGCGGCAGCACCGCCGCCGCCAGCGAGCCGAAGACGACCAGCAGGATCAAGGCGACGATCGGGAAGCCGGTCGCCTCGGCCTCCGAGAGATCCTTCTTGGAGATCTCCTGCATCCCGGCCCAGATCGTCGGCTGCCCGATCAGGTAAGGGGTGACGCCCGCCTGTGCGGTGCCTGGATCGAGCCCTTCGCGCAGCGTCTTCGCCGCGTCGATCTGCTCGTCCGGCGAGAGCCCGCTGCTGAGCGGCAGCAGCGTCGTCCCGGTGGCCGCCAGCTGTCGCTGCGCCGCGCGCGCCGTCGCCGGCGACAGAGTCACTCCTTCGATGCTCGCGACTTCCTTCCGCACCCGCGCGACCGCTGCCTTCGCCGCTACGGCACCTGCCTTTGGGCCAGCTTCGAACAGGACCGAGATGCCGTTCGACTCGGCGCCGAAGTCCCGCTGAAGGGAGTCGCTGACCGCCTGCGACTGGCTGCCGGGAACGTCGAAGCCGCCGCCGGTCAGGTGGTCGGTCTGCTTCATCGCGAAGGGAAGTGCGCAGATCACGACGAGAAGCCAAGCCGCGATCACCCAACGCCGGCGACGGCCGAGAAACGTTGCAAGTCGGGTCATTCCGCTACGCATTGGCTGGTTGGCCAGCCTTTCGCAGCGACGGTCCCAGGTCTGTGAGTGGCATCACTCGGAACCCGTGGACCGGGTGCAGGCGGAACTAGAGGGGCGTCCGCGCCTACTCGTCGACGAGCAGGTACCGGGCCGAGGCGGCGCCGGCCTCGAAGGCGGCGGTGTTGTCCCGCTCAGGGTCGGAGAGGGCCTGCAGCGCGAAGCCGTCGCCGAGCGCGAAGAGATAGGAGACGATCGCTTCCGCGTCGAAGCGCAGCTTCAGCACGCCCTCCGCCTGCTTCGCCTCCAGCACCTCGGCCACGTGCGAGCGGGTCCGCTCGAAGAGCTGGCCCACCTCACGCTGGATGTCGGGGTTGCGGCGCCCAGCGCTGAACAGCTCATAGAGGAGCAGGAAATAAGCCGGCTCGTTGTCGATCATGTCCGTGAGGCTGGCAACCAGCACGTCGAGGACGTCGTCCACGGAGGCCGCCTCAGCGAGACGCTCGTCCAGCCGGGCGACACGAATCTCGGTGTCCCGCCTGACCACCTCGACCAGCAGCCGCTCCTTCGTCCCGAAGTAGTAGTGAAGGAGACCCCGACTGACCCCCGCCTCACGGGCAACATGCTCGAAGGTCGACCCGGCCGCCCCGCGCCGCGCGACGCTGTCGCGCATCGCATCGACGATCCGCTGCGCCTTGTCCCCGCTCAGCTCACGTTCTTTAGTAGCAGCCTCCATGAGACAGCTCAGTCTAGGAGAGAGACCGGGCGGGGAGCCGCCCACTCGACTGAGGGCCCATCCCGGTAGGGGTGGAACGTCTTGTACTTTTTCGGCGTTCCACCGTCGGACGGCCGAAGGCGACCGCCGAAAAAGTTAAGTGAAACCCCTACCGGGATGTGCCCTACGACCCGTTGATGCTGGTAGTCGAGGTGTACTCGAACTCCTCTTCGGCACCGAAAAGCGCGTCGAGAACCGTCTTGCGGGCGTCCTCGCTGAAGACCAGCGCCAGGGTCGCACCGATGATGGCGAGCAGGACGACTTTGCCCAGCCGTCCCTTGCGCTTCTTCGGCGCCCGCAGCCGCTCGGAAGCCTCACGCAGGTTCTCGGCGGCACTGCGCAGTTCCTTCTGCACCTTCTTGTCGCTGGTGACGGCCTTGACGGGGCTCTTGCCGTTGCCGGTAGCGCGACCGTAGGCACCCTTGGCGGCCTCGAAAGCGTCGCGAATGCTGTCGCGCAGCTCGTCGTCCTCGATCAGGCGCTGCACGTAGGGGTTCTCGCGCGCCGTCTCGTAGATATCGGTGGCCCGGTCAGCCTTCGTTTTACTCATGCCCTCTCCTCACTGGGGATCTCCGGTGCCGGTCAGGATACCCCGCAACGAGCGAAATACGCCTCAGCCCGGCCCGATGCCGTCGAGGAGGGCACCGTTGTTGCGGAAGTCGAGCTGCGCGTCCCGGAGGTGTCGCAGGCGCAATGGAGCCAGGCCCGGGCTCGGCAGCGCGTAGCGGCGGATCTCGAGGCGGCCGGCGTCTTCGACGGCGACCTGGCGGAAGCCGGGGCCGAGCAGACGCCGTGGTGGCGACGGCGCCTTTCCGTCGGAGACGAAGGCGATTTCGTGGACCAGCCAGTCAAAGCCTTCCGCCGGCGTTACTTGGATCGCCCCGGTCGAGAGGTAGTAGCGCAGGGAGGCGAGGCCGAGGGTCCAGGTGATCGTCGCCCGCGGCGCCGCCGGCTCGCCAAGATGGGCGGCGACGGCCTCCCAGTCGGGCCGCTGCAGCTGCGGCGAGACGCTGGCCCAGACGCAGAAGGCGAGTGAGTAGGCGATCAGGACCGCGGCGAGCACGGCACCGAGCCGCCGCGCCGCCGGCAGAGTGAGGCCGATCGCGACGGCAATCAGCAGCGGCACCAGCGCGGCCATCAGGTTGCGGGCGAGGACGTAGTCCTTGCCGGGCGCGACGAGCGCCAGCAGGACCGGGATCCCGACCGCGGCCAGGGCGACCGTCAGTGGCAGCGCCGCCGCCCGCCGCTCCTCACCGCTGGCGCGGGCGGCCAGCAGCGCCAGCCCGGCCAGCGCCAGGGCCAGCGGCAGGACGCTGAGCAGCGGCTGCTCGGGCCTGGCGATGATGTCGCTGGTCTCCCCGGTGACGAAGGTCGCGGCGGTTTCCCAGAGGCGGTGCCCGAGGTTGAAGTTGGAGATCCACTCGGCGTGCTTGAGCGACATCTGGTGAACGGCCAAGGGCGCCAGCGCCAGCGCGCCGGCGGCGAAGACGGCCAGGCCCGGCAGGCACTCGCGACGGCGCCGGCGCAGCAGCCAGACGACCTCGGCGAGCAGCGGGAAGACCGCGAAGTAGTGAGTCGCCAGCGCCAGCCCCGAGAAGACGCCCCAGAGGAGGGCGTCGCGACGCCGCCCCCGCCGCAGGACCCGCACCGTGAAGAGCAGCGAGACCGTGCAGAGAAGGACGAAGAGCGCGTAGACGCGCGCCTCCTGCGAGTACCAGAGCAGCATCGGGTTGACGGCCACCAGCGCCGCCGCCAGCAGCCCGGCGCGGCGCCCGCGCAGCTCCAGGCCGACCATGTAGGCAACCGGCACGGTCGCCACCCCTGCCACCGCCGAGAGCGAGCGCAGCCCGAACTCTCCGGTTCCGGTCAGCTGCGTCCAGCCCCAGGCGAGCGCGTAGTAGAGCGGCGGCGCCGACTCGCTGAAGCCGACCGCATCCATGGCATGTCCGAAGCCGCCGCGGAGGACGCGGCTGGCGGTGACGATCTCGTCGTGGTGGTAGCTCTGGGCGCCGAGGGTGAGAAAGCGCAGCAGCGCCGCCAGGACGGTCAGCCCGGCGACGATCCAGAAAGCCCGGGAGCGCGCCCGCGCCGCCTCGCGCAACGACTGCAGAGGGCTCGCGGACCCGCCCCCGCGAAGGGCAGCTGCCTCCATCGCGAGCTAGGAGAGGGCGACGTCGATCGCCTTGGAGACCTCGTCCACGTAGACGAACTCCAAGGACCCGAGCTCGTGCTCGGGTATCTCCGCGACGTCCCCTTCGTTTCGCTCCGGCACGATCACGCGCTTGATCCCTGCCCGCTGCGCCGCCAGGGACTTCTCCTTCAGCCCGCCGATCGGCAGCACCTGGCCGGTCAAGGTGACCTCGCCCGTCATCGCCACATCGTTGCGAACTGGCCGGCCGCTGACCAGCGAGGCCAGCGCCACCGTCATCGCCACCCCCGCCGAGGGGCCGTCCTTCGGCACCGCACCCGCCGGCACGTGGATGTGGATGTCGTGCTCGGAGAACCAGAGCTCGCCGAGGCCTGGGGCCACGACAGCCCAGTGGCCGCGGATCCAGGAGAGCGCCGCCTGCGCCGACTCTTTCATCACCTCGCCGAGTTGACCGGTGATCGTCAGCTTGCCCGAGCCCGGCATCGCCGTCGCCTCGATGAAGAGGACGTCGCCGCCCACCGGCGTCCAGGCTAGGCCGGTGGCGACGCCCGCGACCTTGGTGCGGCGCCGCTGCTCGGCGAAGACGCGGCGCCGACCCAACAGCTCGCGGGCTTTCTTGCCGGAGACCTTGACCTTGCCCTTCGCCTTGCCCTCGGCGACGTCGCGGGCGACTTTGCGGCAGACGGTGCCGATCTGCCGCTCGAGGTTGCGGACGCCCGCCTCACGGGTGTACTCCTCGATGATCGCCGTCAGCGCCGCGTCGGCGAACTCGATCTTCGAGGGCTTCAGCCCGTTGGCTGTGATCTGCCGCGGCACCAGGTAGCGGCGGGCGATGTGGCGCTTCTCCTCGACCGTGTAGCCGGAGAGTTCGATCGTCTCCATGCGGTCGAGCAGCGGCCCAGGGATCGTGTCGAGGACGTTGGCGGTGGCGATGAAGACGACGTCGGAGAGGTCGAACTCGAGGTCCAGGTAGTGGTCCCGGAAGGAGTCGTTCTGGGCGGGGTCCAGTACCTCCAACATCGCCGAGGCAGGGTCGCCGCGGAAGTCCGCGCCCATCTTGTCGATCTCATCGATCATGAAGACCGGGTTGCGGGAGCCGGCGTCGCGGAGCGCCCGCACGATCGTCCCCGGCAGAGCGCCGATGTAGGTGCGGCGGTGGCCGCGGATCTCAGCCTCGTCGCGAACGCCGCCGACGGCGATGCGCTGGAACTCACGGCCCAGGGCCCGGGCGATCGAGCGACCCAGGCTGGTCTTGCCGACTCCGGGAGGGCCGACGAAGCAGAGGATCGGACCCGGGGAGTCGGGATTGAGCTTGCGGACGGCCAGGTACTCGAGGATCCGGTCCTTGACCTTTTCGAGGTCGTAGTGGTCCTCGTCGAGGACCTTGCGGGCGTGGCCGATGTCGAGGTTGTCCTCGGTCTGCTTCGACCAGGGCAGGTCGGTCAGCCATTCCAGATAAGTGCGGATCACCCCGTGCTCGGCGGCGGCGGGCGGCAGTTTCTCCAGCCGCGCCAGCTCGCGCTCGGCGGCTTTCAGCGCCTGCTCGGGCAGCTCCGCCGCCTCGATCCGCTCGCGCAGCTCGTTGGCTTCGGCCTGCTGCTCGTCGCCCTCGCCGAGCTCGTCCTGGATCGCTTTCAGCTGCTGGCGCAGGAAGAACTCGCGCTGCCCCTTGTCGACTTCGGACTGGACCTGGGACTGGATCTGGGTGCCGAGCTGGACGACCTCGAGCTCACGGGCGAGGATCTTCGAAAGGTGGCGCAGCCGCTTGGCGACGTCGACCTCTTCCAGCAGCGCCTGCTTCTCCTCGACGCCGAGCCGCAGGGCGCCGACGATCAGGTTGCCGAGCGAGGAGGGATCCTCGATGTTGGCGATCGCCATCTGCAACTCCTCGGGCAGGTAGGGGATCTGCTCGACGATCTCGACGAAGGTGCGCTGGACGTTGCGGGTCAGTGCTTCCAACTCCGGGCTCGGCTTGCTGACGTCCGGCAGCTCGGCGATCCGGGTGACCAGATACGGGCTCTCGCTGACATATGGGCCGAGCTTCACCCGCTGCGTCCCCTGGACGAGGATCCGCAGCGTGCCGTCGGGCACCTGCATCATCCGCGCTACGAAGCCGACGACGCCGACGTCGTAGAGATCCTCGGGGCCCGGTTCGTCGTTCTCGGGATCGCGCGAGGCGACCATCACCAACATGCGACTGCCGCCCAGCACGTCGTTGACCAGTTTTACCGAGCGCTCCTGCCCCACGGCCAGCGGCATCACCGTGTCGGGGAAGGTGACGGTGTCGCGCAGGGGCAGGACTGGCAGGGCATCCGGCAGCGGCTGGTTGGCGCGAATCGCGTCCTCCGCGTCGAGCGGCGAGTCGACGATCTCGAGGACCGGTGCGTCCTCCATCAGGCGCGGCCGATCGGGACCCTGCGGCTGCTCTCGCCGGGGTCACGCAGCGGCAGCTCGATGCGCAGCACGCCGTCCTCGTAGGTGGCGCTGGCGCGTTCGGCGTCGACCTCGACCTGCAGCTCGACGATGCGCCGGAAGGGGCCGGAGGGAATCTCGACCTGCTGGTAGACGCGACCCTCGCTCTCCTGCAGCTGACGCTCGCCGGCGATGGCGACGTGACGGCCGCTGACCTCGATCCCGACCTGGGCCAGGGAGACGCCCGCCAGATCGACCTTGATCACCGCCCGCTGCGGCTCGCCGCAGTAGTAGACGTCGACGTTGGGCGAGAAGCCGCTGCTGCGCCGCGCCACGTAGCGGCTGCGGCTCCAGCTGTCGCCGGAGATCTGGGTGAAGTTGATCAGCAGGTCGCGCTGCGGCATCAGGTCGAAACCTTAGCCGCGGCCGGCGAGCTTAGGCAGGACGGGATGCCCAGCGCGGTGCCCGCATCAGCAGGACGGGCTGGCGCGGTGGGACCAGGCCCTCGGGGCGGTTCGGGCGGAAGGTCGCGCAGGTCTCGTTCAGCTCGAGGGCGCAGAGGAGGTTCTTGTGGAAGTAGCAGTCCTCGCAGGTGGGGGGCTTGGGCTTGCGCGGCACGGCGGGCATCTAAGCAGCGTCGCCCTGCTCCCGTGCTGGGCAATTCCGCAAATCGCTACCTCTTTGAAACAGGCCCGTCACATCTTCCCCGCGTCTTGCGGGGGCACGGCCTGCGAGGGGAGTACGGGAGGCGCGTCGCTACTATTGACCACCGATGGAGGCTCACGACCGCACGGAGAAGCTCTCCGCCTCTCCCCCCCTCTTCAAGAGCGAATTTCTCAACTT
The DNA here is from genome assembly GCA_040510155.1 of Solirubrobacterales bacterium. Classification (GTDB taxonomy): domain Bacteria; phylum Actinomycetota; class Thermoleophilia; order Solirubrobacterales; family 70-9; genus VAYN01. The sequence goes on from JBEVJP010000037.1 coordinate 40,241, forward strand.
CTTCTCCCGGGTCCACCCGGTCATCCCGGCGCTGATCTTCATTCCGGTGATCGTGGCGGTGGAGTGGCTGGGCGCCGACCGCGGCTATGCCGCCTGGGAGCTGCTGCTGCTCTCGCTGGCGGGGATCGGGATCTGGACGCTGACCGAGTACTGGCTGCACCGGCTGGTCTTCCACTGGGAGCCCGACAACGCCTTCGGCCGGCGGATGCACTTCATCATCCACGGCATCCACCACGACCACCCCAACGACCGGATGCGCCTGGTGATGCCCCCCTCGGTCTCGATCCCGCTGGCGGCGCTCTTCTTCTTCGCCTTCTGGCTGATCTTCGGCGACGCCGCCTTGCCGATCTTCGGCGGCTTCATCCTCGGCTACCTGGGCTACGACTACACCCACTACTACGTGCACCACTTCGTGCCCAAGTCGACGATGGGGAAGCAGCTGCGCGAGCAGCACATGCGCCATCACTTCCAAGATCACCGCTTCGGCTACGGCGTCTCCTCGCCGCTCTGGGACGTCGTCTTCGGCACCCTGCCGAAGAAGCGCAACCACTGAGTCGGGCTAGCCGGCACCGTCGACCAGCTCCGCCTCAGCGCAGCCCCGGCGGCTGCAGTCGCGGTGGCCGGTGATCTCCTGGGTCGCGGACCCTCGTGAGCACCATGCGCACACCGGCGAGAAGGGTGACCCGCACAGTCCCCACGTCGGTCACGACGGCGGCGTGCGGGGTTAGCGTTACGTGGCCGCCCTCTACGCGCTCGCGGGGTTCCTCGTCACCGGCACCCTGCTGGGTGCGCTGACTGGATTCCTATGGGGCGGCCTGGTGCGAATCCTCTTCGTCCACCCCGTCACCTGGAGCGCCAACTCGATCTGCCACATCCTCGGCACCCGCAGTTCGACACCGACGACCGCTCGACCAACGTCTTCTGGCTGGCGCTGCCCTCGCTGGGTGAGTTGTGGCACCACAACCACCACGCTTTCCCGCACTCCGCAGTTCACTCACTCCGCACGATTCACCGGCTTATCGTTCCTGACTAAATAAATAGTCACTGTGAACAGTGGCTGTGCCACACTGATCAGGAACTACTCCCCCCAGCCTGAAAGGACTCCTATATGCCAAGCAACGTACTGGACGAGGCTCGCGACCTGGTGCAGAAGCGCCTGGCCGACCTCGAGGACGAGCGCAAGCGCCTCGAGCGCGCGCTGGCTGAGCTCGGCGGTAAAGCCACGACGCGCCGTTCGCCCGGTCGCCCGCGAGGCAGCAAATCGACCAAAGCGGCCCCGAGCGCCGCGGCAGGTGCCACCACCAAAAAACGGCGTAAACGCCGTGGTGGCACCCGCGCCGACCAGGCCGTCGCCCTGATCGAGAGTCAGCCCGGGATCAGCGCCTCGGACGTCGCCAAGACGATGAAAATCAAGCCGAACTACCTCTACCGGGTCCTCGGCGACCTGGAGAAAGAGGGTCGGGTCAAGAAGGACGGCCGCCAGTACTACCCAGGCAGCTGAGACCTACCCACTCACTCAGCTCCGACAAGAGCCGAGCCTGAGCGGACCAAACCCTTCGTGAGAAGGGCCCCGGGGGGGGGGGGGGGGCGCAACCCACGCCGGGGGGGAGGGGGCGGCCCCCCCCCGGCCCCCCGGAACCAGCGGGGGGTGGGCGGCACCGGCGGCGCGTGGGGGGGGGGGGG
>JBEVJP010000038.1:0-15996 GCA_040510155.1 Solirubrobacterales bacterium
GTCAGGTATGCGGACCAAAGGCACCACAACTCCGGCTCGACCGCGTCGATCTCGTTCGCGCCTGGCTGCGCCCTCCTTCGTTGGGTGCCCCGGCGTGGGATGCTGCGCCGGTGTCTGCCCCCACGCTTGACGAGCTGACGATCGCCGACCAGCCGGCCGCCTGGTCGGCGCTCGGCTTCGCGGTCGAGGACGACGTCTGCGTGCTCGGCGACGTTCGGCTTCATCTCGCCGGCAGCGACGCCGGCAAGGGACTCTGCGGGTGGTCACTGCGCGATCTCGCCGCGACGGAGTTGGATGGCCTGGCGACCTCCCGGTCGGAGCACGAGCCCCTCGACGCCGCAGCCGCGCACCCCAACGGCGTCACCGCGATCGATCACGTCGTCGTCATCACCCCCGACCTCGAGCGCACCGTCGCGGCGCTGGAAGCGGCGGGGATGGAGCTGCGGCGAATCCGCGAGGAGCCGACCCCGGCTGGCGCTCCGCGGCAGGCATTCTTCCGCCTTGGCAATCCGATCCTCGAGGTCGTCCAGGAGCCCGACGACGTCGTCGGGCGGGCCGGTCGCGACCGGGCGGCCTTCTTCTGGGGCCTGGCCTTCGCCACCCCCGACCTCGAGACGACGGTCGCGGCGCTCGGGGATCGGGTCAGCGAGGTCCGCGACGCCGTGCAGCCGGGCCGGAAGATCGCCACTTTGCGCCGCTCCGCTGGGCTCTCCCTGCCGGTGGCGCTGATGAGCGCTCGCAGTTGAGCGCGCGGTTCTCGTCCGCTGCCTCCTGTGCCACTGGCTGGCGTGGCGGCAGGTAGGCGAACGGCGTTCGCAGCCGCCGGCTCAGCTCGGCGGCGCCGGCATCGGCGGTGCTCTCGCCGCCGACCAGGAGCACCTCCGTCGCCGGGTAGCGACCGAGCTCGTCGGCGACCGCCTGGACGAGATCTTCGTCGCCGACCCGGGCGCGGGCGGCGACGCCCGCGCCCGCCAACGAGGCGAGGCTGATGACGAGGTCGCGCTGAGCGCGCTCGCGGCCGCGACGGGTGTCGGAGGACCAGCGATCGAGGAAGCGGTTGCGGGTGGGGGCGAGCACCACCACCTCGGGCTGCGGATGGTCGAGGTCGAGCGGCTGAGCCGAGCTGGCGATCCGCTCGATCGCCTCGCCGTCCTCGATCGCCGTCGCGGCAACCACCAGCAGGTGCTCGCGGCCGTCGTTTGCCGCTGTCGGGACGATTGGCGGCGCCGGCGGGTTCCGCGCCGCCATTACCAGGAGGGAGGCGGCGGCGAGGGCGCCGACGGCCATTCCCAGGCCCGGGCCACCCAGGTAGAAGCCGGCCACGATCGAGACAGCCACGGCCGCGACGATCAGCGGCAGCATCCAGGCCGCGAGCGTTGTCCGTTCCTTGCTCAACTGGCTCCTTCCGACTGGTCTCCTTCGGTTACCCGGTCTGAGTAGAAGGTAGCGCCACGTCCCTCCCGTACGATCCCGCGATGCTGATCGACGGGGTTCCGCTCGAAGCGCCGGCGGCGCCGCTCGCCGACCTGCTGCGCCTCGGCCTCGGCGCGGGGGCGGGGGAGACGGCGATCGTCTCCGCCGAGCGCTCGCTGACCTGGGCCGAGCTGGAGGCCGAGAGCGCCGCACTCGCGGGCGGCTACCGCGCGCTGGGCCTCGAACCGGGCGACCGGCTCGCCTCGCTGATGCCGAACCGGATCGACCTCGTCGTCCACTACCTGGCCTGCTTCAAGGCCGGTCTGGTGGCGACGCCGCTCAACTACCGCTACACCCACCGCGAGATCGACCACGCCCTCGAGGTCAGCGGCGCCCGGGCCCTGCTCGCCCATGTCGAGCGTGTCGAGGACGTGGCGGCGAGCCAGGGCGTCGCCAATCTGCCGCTGGGGGTGATCGCCTACCGCGATGTCGGCGAGGCGACCTCACTGGCCGACGCGGTCCCTGCCACCTGGCATCACGAGCTCGCGCACCTGCTCAGCGCCGAGCCGCTGCCCGCCGATCCCGAACCGGCCGATCCGGCCAGCCCGGCGGCGATCTTCTTCACCTCGGGCAGCACCGGGCCGGCCAAGGGCGTCACCCACAGCCGCGAATCGCTGCGCTGGATGATCGCCAGCGCCGCCACCGCCTTCGAGCTCGGCCCCGAGGACGCCTTCCTGCCCGGCTCTTCGATGTCGCACATCGGCTCCTTCCTCTGGGCGCTCAGCACGATCTCGGTCGGCGGCCGCGTCGTCGTCGCCCGCACCTTCGACAGCCACGAGCTGCTGCCGCTGCTGCGCGAGCAGCGGCCGACGGTGCTGGCGATGATCCCGGCGGCGCTGCTGGCCCTGATCCGCGACCACGACCTGCAGCCGGGCGACTTCGACTCGCTGCGGATCTGCCGCTGCGGATCCGACAAGGTCTCGACCGAGCTGCTGACCGAGTTCGCCGCCGCCGCCGGCTTCCCGATCGTCGAGGGCTATGGGATGACCGAGGTCGGCCTGGCGACGCTCAATCCGCCCTCGGGCGTGGTCAAACAGGGCTCGATCGGGACCCCGATCGGTGGCTTCAGCATCGCCCTCCGCGACGAGCGGGGCAACCCCGTCGAGACCGAGGCGGTAGGCCGGATCTACATCCGCACCCGCAGCCAGATGAGCGGCTACTGGGAGGCGCCGGAGGCGACCGCCGAGGTGGTCAGCGAGGGCTGGCTCGACTCCGGCGACCTCGCCCGCGCCGACGCGGACGGCTACCTCTGGTTCTTCGGCCGCAAGAAGCAGGTGATCGTCCACGACGGCTCCAACATCAGCCCCTACGAGGTCGAGGGCGCCCTGGTCGAGCACCCGGCCGTCGACCTCGCCGGCGCCGTCGGCGTCCACGACGAAGTCCACGGCGAGAACGTCCGCGCCTACGTAACCCTGCGCGAGGGCGCCGAGCGGCCCAGCAGCGCCGACCTGATCCTCTTCTGCCGCGAGCGGATCGGCTACAAGGCCCCCGAGGAGCTCGTCTTCCTCGAGGAGATGCCGCTCAACCCGACCGGCAAGATCGATCGCACCGGCCTCAAGCGCATGGCCGAGGACCACCTGCACCCGCACGGCCTCGACTGAGCCGGCGGTCGTCCCGCTGCCGCTCAGCCGACCTGTTCGGTCGGCCGGATCAGGATCTCGTTGACGGAGACGTGCCAGGGGCGCGTCACCGCGTAGACGATCGCCTCGGCGATGTCCTCGGAGTCGAGCGACTTGATGTCGGCGAAGCGGCCGCGGACCTCCTCGCGGACGCCGTCGCGGATGTGGTCGGTCAGCTCGGTCGCCACGGCACCCGGCTCGACGATGCAGGAGCGGACCCGCCGGCCCGCGAACTCCTGGCGGAAGGACTCGCTGAAGGCGCCCACCCCGTGCTTGGTGAGGTTGTAGACGCCGGAGCCGGAACGGGCGATGCGCCCGGCCACCGAGCTGATGTTGACCAGGTCGGCACAGTTGCGCTGCGACTCGGTGGCGGCGAGCAGATGGGGCACGGCGGCGTGGGTGGTGCGGATCAGGCCGCGCAGGTTGATGTCGATCATCCGCTCCCACTCCTCCGTGGGGGCGTCCTCGATCGGGCCGAGCAGCATCTGGCCGGCGTTGTTGACGACGATGTCGAGCCGGCCCAGCTCGGCGACGGTTCGCTCGACCGCGGCGATCGCCTGCTCGGGGTCGGTGACGTCGGACTCGATCGGCAGGGCCGTGCCGCCGGAGTCGGCGATCTCGCCGCCGAGTTGCTCGAGGCGGTCGAGCCGCCGGGCGCTGATCGCGACGCCGGCCCCGGCTGCCGCCAGCGCCCGTGCCGTCGCCTCGCCGATGCCGCTGCTGGCACCGGTGACCAGGGCGACGGTTCCCTCGAGCGAATTTGCCATCGCGGCTGCTCTACCCGATCCAGCCCGCGCTTAGCCATCCCGTCTCGCGGTCGGCCCGCGAGCGATCACCGTCGTGACCTCGCCGTGCTTATGCACCTGCGCAGAGCAAGAGTCGGCGAAAACCGCGTCTATCAGGAGGCCAGCAGGCGGTTGCCGATGAAGGTGAGGCCACTGCTGCTCGGGCCGGCGAGGGTGAAGGTCAGCTCGCCGCGGCTCGCCGGATTGGCGGGGGAGAGGGAGAAGCCGGGCGTGGAAATGCCGCCGTCGCCGCGACTGCGGCAGTTCGGGCAGCTGCCTGCCGGGAGGCCGCGGATTCCGCCGAACTCGGTATGGCATCGATCGCAGTGGAACATGATCAGCGGTTACCCCATCGGCCGGCGAGTCGAACCCCTTTAGAGCTCTGAGGGGCGATTGATCCTCTTTTCATCCTTCCCGTGCTCGGCACCCCCGGCTCCCTGCGCCGCGGCGGTGAGGATCGCGACGACGCCGGCCGCCATCGCACCGGCGACGATGTCGGCGTGGACGGGATCGTCGTTGGCGATCGCGACCAGGGCGTAGGTCTCTCCGGCGATCAGGAGGGCGACCGTGACCAGGCTGAGCAGCCAATCGACCGGCCGGGCTCGCCAGCGGATCGCGCCGGCCTCGATCACGTAGCCGATCAGCAGCACCGGGATGATCTGCGCGGCCTGTTCCTGGAAGCCGAGCGTCGCCGTCTCCGACGGCAGCGGCCGGGTGACCGCGACGAAGGCGATCGTCGGGGCGAGGAAGGGGACGTAGGGCGCCGCCCAGGCGACCAGCTCCCCGAGGTAGCGAACCGCGGCGAGGAGCCAGGCCAGCGTGAAGCGTGGTGCCGGGAACGGCGGCGGGTCGGCGCCGACCCGCCGCAGGGTGTAGACGACGAGCCAGACCAGCGCACCGGCGGCGACCAGCGGGCCGAGGACGCCGGCGCCGACCACGGCCGCCGCCAGCGAGACGGCAGCGAGCAACAGCGAACCGAGGCGGCTGCTCCCATCTCTTCGCGGCGGCGTGCTCAAGACCGGCCCACTCTATTCACGCCGGACTTGACATGTGACTATTTAGTCACCTATTATCCGGACCATGGACGAGGTGTTCAAGGCACTCGCGGATCCGACCCGGCGAGCCCTGCTCGACTCGCTGTTCGAGCGGGACGGCCAGTCGCTCAGCGAGCTCGAAGCGGGGCAGTCGATGTCCCGCTTCGGCGTCATGAAGCACCTGCGGGTGCTGGAGGACGCGGGCCTGCTCACGACCAGGCGGCGCGGTCGCGAGAAGCTGCACTTCCTGAACCCCGTCCCGATCCGGCAGATCCAGGAGCGGTGGGTGGGCAAGTACGCGGAGCCCTGGGCTTCGGCGCTCATCGCGCTCAAAGACGAATTGGAGGAGCGGCAATGAACGACGAGCAGGCCTACGCAGTGGTTGGCGGACGCGGCACCATGACCGTGTTCGAGATCTACATCAAGACGACGCCGGAGCGCCTCTGGGAGGCGATCACCGACGGCGAGCTGCGCAAGAGGTACAGCTTCGGCGTCGGCACCGAGTCGCAGTGGACCCAGGGCTCCGAGTACCGCTCCGGCGTCCCGGGCGTGGTCGAGATCGCCGCCGGAGAGAACCTCGAGGTCGACCCGCCGCGCCGCCTCGTGCAGAGCTTCAAAGCGCTCTGGAGCGAGGACGTGCAGCGGGAAGGCACCACCCGGGTGACCTGGGAGATCGAACCGGTTGGCAGCTCCTGCCAGCTGCGAGTCACCCACGACCAGCTCGGCGAGGACGCCAACTCGGAGCTGTTCGGCGGCTGGCCGATGATCCTCTCCGGGCTGAAGACGCTGCTGGAGACCGGCGAGCTGCTCGATACGCCGGGGTCGCTGCGTTACGCGGGGGCGGGCGGCTGAGCGGCTAGGCCGGGGCTCCATCGAGCCCCGGCCTACTCGCAATTTGCGGAATTCTTGAAAAGATTAGTTGATCAATAAAAGGAGCTTGCGTTAGATCTCTCCCTTTCGGGCTGGGGATTCCCGGCCTCGTCAAGCAAAGGGAGAAGAGATATGAAGACCAGGAAACGCCTGCTAATGGTGGCGGCACTCGCCGTCCTTGCTCTAGGAGCCACGGCGGCAGTCGCGTCCGCCTCCTTCTGGAAGGACGGCAGCACCAAAGTCGCCAGCGCGATCGAAATCAAATTCACCGGTGCCGAGTTCTTCGAAACGACCGAAACGAACAAAGGCTCGGTCGAGTGCGAAGAGAAATTCACGCTGAAAACCAGTGGCGGCAGCACGGCGACGATCAGCGCATTCGAAATCGTCAAAACCGGCTGTGCGAAGACCGGGGTATTCACCAGCTGCGAACTCACCACCGCTGAAGCGAAAGGTCTGCCCTGGACCGTCGACGTCAACAAAGAAGACCTGACGATCACAAGCATGCACATCAGACTGATCTTCAAAGCCGGCTGCGCCATCACCGAACTCGACAAGACGTTCAACAGCACAGTGACGCTGACGACGCCGGCCAAAATCGAAGTCGCGGAAACGTTGGGGACGGCGACCAACTACAAGCAGTACGGCTCGTTCAAACCGGCGACCGTGACATACGGGATCGGCGAATGAGGCCCGGCAAGCGGCTCCTCGTCGCGGCGGCACTCGCCGTCCTCGCCCTGGCGGCGACGGCGGCCATCGCCTCCGCGTCCGTCTGGAAAGACGGTGGCACCAACGTCTCGAGCGCGATCGAAATCAAATTCGCCGGGGCCGAGTTCTGGGAAACCAGCGAAGGCAACAGCATGCAGTGCGAAGAGAAATTCACGCTCAAAACCAGCGGTGGCGAAAAAGCCGAAATCACCGCCTTCGAAATCGTCAAAACCGGCTGTGCCAAGACCGGCACCCTGACCGGCTGCGAACTCTCGACGGCGGAACCGAAAGGCCTGCCCTGGGCGGTCGACGTCAAAACCGAAGACCTGCTGATCACAAGCATGCGGCTGAAGCGGACCTTCAAAGCCGGCTGCTCGATCAGCGAACTCGACAAGACCATCAACAGCACAGTGACCCTGTCGAGTCCCACCGCTATCGAAGAAATCGAAACCTTCGGCGAAACCGGTACCTACAAGCAGTACGGATCGTTCGAAGCGACGACCAACAAAGGCACATACGGGATCGGTTGACCCGTCCGTGAGTGCGAGGCCCCCGGCCGGGGGGCCTCGCGCCACCAAATCTCGCCGCCCTCCGCTCAGGGACCCCTCGGACATTCGCTGAGCCGAGGCATGCCCAGTGTCGGGTCGGGGACTTCGGCTGCCGATGGAAACCACTCGGCCGATGCCTCTTCCTCGCTCGCTCCTTCTCATGATCGCCTGCGCGCTTGCCCTCGCGCTTCCCGCCGCGCCCGCCGCGGCCAAGCCGAGCTGCGATGGCAAGACGGCGACGATCGTCTCCAACGCGGCGTCGATCGCCGGCACCAAGGCCCCCGACGTGATCGTCGCCGGGCCCGGCGACAACACGATCCACGGCGAAGGCGGCAACGACACGATCTGCGCCGGTGCGGGCAACGACGACGTCGATGGTGGCCGCGGCAAGGACTCGCTGTTCGGCGAGGAAGGCGATGACGTCATCCACGGTGAACGCGGCTCCGACCGGCTCGACGGCGGCGACGGCGCCGACCACGTCTTCGGCGACTCCGGCAACGACGAAGCCAGCGGTGGCGACGGCGATCGCGACAGCGTCTTCGGGGACGAGGGCGACGACTCCGTGTCCGGGGGCGCCGGCAGCTTCGACGACGTCATCGGCGGTCCCGGCAACGACCACGTCGACGGGGGTCCGGGGGATCACGACATCGCCTCCTACGCCGGCACCGGGGGTGCCGTCACGGTCGATCTCGGTTCCGGCAACGTCAGCGGCGCCGAGGGCGAGCACCTGGATGGCATCGAGGACACGATCGGCGGCTCCGGCGCCGACACTCTGATCGGCGCCTCGGGCAGCGCCAACCGGCTCGACGGCGGTCCCGGAGACGACCGCCTGCAGAGCGCCGGCGGCGGCGACGAAGCCTTCGGCGGCCCTGGCAGCGACGACTGCGGCGGCGGCTTCGCGGCTGAGACGTCGTGCGGGAAGAGCGACGGCGCCGGCGGTACCGCCGTCGAGCTGTACGGCAGCATCGACGGCTCGACCAGCCTGATCGTCAGTGGCGGCAGCGGCCCCGACGCCGCCTCGGTCAACTTCAACGCCGGGGTCTTCACGGTCGTCTCCGAACCGGGCGGCGACGAAGTGACGCTCGGCGACCCGAGCTCCGATGCCTGCGTCCACACGATCTCCTCGCCGTCGGTCTCCTGCCGGGGGGACGTCGACACGATCATCGCCTCGCTCGGGCCCGGCAACGACACCTTCCGGGTCGGCGACAGCGTTGCGGCCGGCGTCTCCACCGTCGCCGACGGAGGCAAGGGCAGCGACACGATCGGCGGCGGAGCCGGCAGCGACACCCTCTACGCCGGCGAAGACGCCGATCCCGACACGCTTGAAGGCGGCGGTGGCGACGACGTCCTCTACGGGGTCAACATCTTCCATCCGCGCAAGGACAGCGGCGCCGCTCGCATGGTCGGCGGCGCCGGCAACGACCTGATGATCGGCGGCCAGCCCTGCGACGGCGACAGCTTCGACGGCGGCGCCGGCGACAACGACAGCGCCTCCTTCGCCCGCGTCCACAACAGCGGCGTCTTCGTCGAAGCGACGATCGGCGGGGCCGTCCTCGACCCCGACGCCGGCGGCTGCAACGTCGGCAGCATCGACCCCAGCACCGAGAAGATCGAGGGCTCGCCCGGGCCTGACGTCCTCAACGGCGACGACGCCGCCAACAAGCTGCTCGGCCGCGGCGGCAACGACCGCCTCGACGGCCACGGCGGCAGCGACGAGTGCATCGGCGGGGGTGGCAACGACCAGCTGAATAGCTGCGAGTCCGGAGGCTAGTCGCGCCGGCCTAGGGGCGCGGCGCCTCTCCGGCGATTGCCTCGTCCTCTTCCTCCTCGTCCCACTTGCCGCGATTGCGGAACCAGTGGACGGCGACGACGAGGATGATGATCAGCGCCGGCGCGAAGACCGGCAGCGCCGCGATCGCGTTGTGGTGGGCGAGGGGCAGCGTCACCGCCCGTCGCCACCCTGCAGGCCGAGCGGGCCGCGCCGCGGTGCCCGCGAGGGGCGCCGCTTCCGCGGTGCCGCCCCGAAGGCGAGTCGGTGCAGCGCCCAGGCGAGCAGCGCCAGCAGGCCGAAGGCGATCGCGGCGACGCTCGAGTAGGCGGCCGCGACCAGCACTGGGCTGCCGCCCTTCTGCTCGCGCTGCAGCAGCAGGTGCTCGTTGCCGAAGCTGCGTTGGAAGTGGCGCGGCGCCGGCACTTCGCCGACCGGGATCGCGGCGTCACGCGGCAGGTAGACCGGCAGCGCCGTCAGCGAGTTGCCCTCGTGGAGGCGGACCAGCGTCTTCCAGTCGCCATGCAGCGGGATCGGCTCGGTGGTCCGGTAGAGGCCGGGGCCGAGGCGGCGCAACGGGTCGACGACGAGGCCGCCGCCCTGCCAGGCGGTGACGTCGAACCACTCGGCGTCATCGGCCGCGTCGGGGGGGTTCAGCTGGATCGTCGCGATCGCCTGGCGGCCGTCGCCGCCGGGCACGTCGTGCAGCGCGACCCGGGCGCTGACTCCCTGCTCGGGGGACGTGTAGAGGCCGAAGGCGACCAGGCCGGCCAGGGTGGCCGCCGCGGCCAGGGCGGCGCGGCGCAGCTGCGGCCGGCGGACGCCGTGGTCGAGCGAGAGCCGGGTGCCGGCCCAGGCGCCCAGCATCGCCCCGGCGAGGGCGGCGAGGAAGCCGATGATCGCGCCCTCGGGGAAGAGGGCGGCCGGCCAGGCCACCGGCATCCAGAGATGCGACCAGGCCCACTCGGCGGCGAGGCCGACCGTGCCGATCCCGACCCCGGCCCAGAGGCCGAAGCGCACCGGTTCGTCGGTGGAGACACGCAGGGCGATCGCCTCGACCACCAGCGCCTCGACGATGTACAGCGGGAAGTGAGGGGTGGTCTGTCCCAACACCGGTCCGATCATCAGGGCGAGGCCGCCGCGCAGCACCACGAAGAAGAGGGCACCGCCGAGGGCGGCGCCGCGACCGGCGTAGATGCGGGCGAGGACGAGCCCGACGCCGGCGGCGAGCATCAGCAGCATCGGCTGGAAGACGAGCTGGAACTGCGGTACGCCAAAGTCGAACTCGGCCTGGAAGGTGGAGAGACCGAGCATCAGGCCGCCGGTCAGTGCCACCGCCCGCATCAGGCGGGTCGAGGTCATCTCCTGGCGTGGCTGCTCGAGGCTGGCGTTGGCGCGCAGGCCCTCGACGCTGAGCACGGCGATCCCGATCAGGGTCATCGCGGCGCCGCCGATCAGCATCAGATGGGTCGGGCCCCAGAGGGTCACGTCCTGGCCGAAGATGCGGTGCCAGAGGTCGTCGAGCGGGAAGCCGATCAGCGAGAAGGCGCCGCAGGCGCAGATCAGGATGCCGCCCAGCGGTGCCCACCAGTCGGGCCCGAGCCGGACCGCGACCCGGCTGGGGCGCTCGCGTGGCAGGACCATCGCCGCGAAGCCGGCGGTGAAGATGCCGAACAGGCCGGTGAGGATGAAGTAGTGGGCGGGGTTCGCCAGCGGCCCGGGATCGCGGCCGTTGTCGATGTGGAGGGAGATGTCCCAGTACATGCCGAACAGCGCCGTCAGCAGGGAGATCGTGGCGATCGTGGAGGGAAGCGCCGCCCAGCCGGGCAGCCCGGAGCGCCGTTCGGCGTGGGCGGCGAGGCGGTCGAGCACCTGTACGCGGCCGCTGCGGTGGCCGAAGCCGAGGTAGAGCAGGGCGGCGGTGAGGATCGCCGCGGCGGTCGTCGCGATGATGATCTGCCCGAGTTCGGCGCCACCGGCGGGCGGCGCGGCCTCGGCGGCAGTTGAGATGAGCGATGCAAAGTTCATGGGGAGGAAGTCCTTCCGAGAAGTTCAACGGGGGACGATCTGTCCAACGGGGGCGATCTGTCCTTACCCTCATACGACGTTACCTCAAACGAGGTTACATCTGACAAGGTAGTCTTTCCAGCCGATGGCAAAAGGTAGAAGCGACACACAAGAGGTCGCGCAGCCGGTAGAGGAGGCGACGCTGACCGTCGAGCAGCTCGCCTACGAGGCGGGCATGTCGGTGCGGAACATCCGCAACCACCAGTCCCGGGGCCTGCTGCCGCCGCCCGAGGTGCGCGCCCGCACCGGCTACTACGGCCCCGAGCACGTCGCCCGGCTGCGGCTGATCCAGGAGATGCAGGCCGAGGGCTTCAAGCTCAGCGCGATCTCCCGCCTGATCGGCGAGCACGGCGCCGACGCCGACCGCTTCGTCGGCCTCCGTCAGGCTGTGACCGCGCCGATCGACGGCGAGGCGCCCGAAGTCCTCACCCGCGAAGAACTGGTCGAGCGCTTCGGCGTCGACGACGACCGCCTGCTCGGCCGGGCCGAGAAGCTCGGCTTCCTGGTCGCTCTGCCCGACGAACGCTACGAAGCACCCAGCCCGGCCCTGCTCGGCGCCGCCGAGGAGGTGCTGGGGATGGGGATCTCGCTGCCGGCGGCGCTGGCGGCGATCGAGAAGCTCACCCGCAACGCCCAGTCCGGCGCCCGCACCTTCGTCACCCTCTTCGTCGACGAACTCTGGAAGCCGTTCGACGAGGCCGGCCGGCCGGAGGAAGGCTGGGCCGAGATCACCGCCGCCATCGAGCGGCTGCGCCCCCTCGCGGTCGAGGCGATGAACGCCAGCTTCCGCCTTGCTCTCACGGGCGAGATCGAGAAGGCCTTCGGCGAAGTCCTCGAACGGCGCAAGAAGAAGTAACGGGCCCCAGCCCGGCGGTCGCCCATACTGGTGGGGTGACCGACCTGATCTGCCCCAAATGCCAGGGCCCGATGCGCAAGCACCGGCGCAACGGCGTGACGATCGAGCAGTGCCGCCGCTGCCACGGCATCTTCCTCGACCGCGGCGAGCTGGAGCAGTTGCTCGGCGCCGAGAGCTCCTTTCTGGGCTCCGGGCCGGACACGGTCGCTGGGCGGCGCAAGCAGGGCTAACACCCCAACGATCGCGCGCCATTCCAGCGGGTGCGATGAGCGCGAGGGCGATCCCAGCGGCTGTTCAGTGTCGCCGCGGCGTCGGCGCGACCGCGTCGAGCTTCGCCAGGTCGTCGGCGCTCGGCTGCCAACGCAGGGCGGCAACGTTGGCGGTCACCTGCTCGGGCTTGGTGGCCCCGGCGATGACCGAGGCGACAGCGGGCTGCGCCGCCAGGCCGGCGATCGCGACGTCGAGGACGGCGACGCCGCGCTCGGCCGCGAACTCCTCCAGCGCCTCGACCACGTCGAACTGCGCCTCGCTGCCGCTGATCCCGCGCGCTGACAGACGCGTTCCCGCGGCCGGCGGCTCACCGCGTCGGTACTTGCCGGTCAGCATCCCCATCGCCAGCGGGAAGAAGGGGAGGATGGAGACGCCGAGGCGCTCGCAGGTCGGCGCCACCTCGGCCTCGATTCCGCGCGCGAGCAGGTTGTACTCGTTCTGCAGGGTCACGTAGCGGGCGAGTCCGCGCTCACGGGCGATGCCGTCGGCCCGCTCCAGTTCGGCGGCGCTGAAGTTGGAGCAGCCGATCGCGTCGACGACCCCTTCGCGGATCAGCTCGTCGAGCGCCGCCAGGGTCTCCTCGGGCGCAGTCACCCCGTCGGGCTGGTGGTACTGGTAGAGGTCGATGCGGTCCACGCGCAGCCGCCGCAGCGAGCCCTCGACCGCCCAGCGGACGTACTCGCGTGAGCCACGCGGCAGGTCCGGCACGCCCTCGCCCTTCATCTCCATGCCGAACTTGGTCGCGATCACGAAGTCCTCGCGGTGCCCCTCGAGCACCTCGCCGATCAGCTCCTCGCTGGCCCCGTTGGCGTAGATGTCGGCGGTGTCGAGGAGGGTCACCCCTTCGGCCAGAGCCGTCTCGAGGACCGCCGCCGTGCCAGCCCGGTCGGTGCGTCCGCCGAAGTTGTTGCAGCCCAACCCGACCACCGAGACCTCGAGATCGGAGTCGCCGAGTCGGCGTGTGGGGAGGGGGGCAGCCGCCATTTGACAGAGGGTGGCATACGTACGATTCGCGCCAGCCCATGCCCGAACCCGTCAAGCGCAGCCAGCGCTATATGCCCGGCCTCGACGCCGAGGGTGAGAGCGAAGGCGGACCCCACTGCCTGATCCTCTGAGTCAGATGCCGTCGATCTCCAGTGGGGCCAGCTCGTCGGCCGGGTCGAAGTCGAGGATGCGACCGTAGAAGGAGAGCTCCGCTTCGAGACAGCGGATCTCGGTCTCGGCTTGGCGGAAGCCGTGCTGCTCGCCCTCGAAGGCGAGGTAGGCGTGGGGGACGCCGTTGGCGCGCAGGGCGGCAACCATCGTCTCCGCCTGGCTGGGCGGGACGATCTCGTCCTCGAGGCCCTGGAAGAGGATCACCGGCACCCTCAGGCGCTCGACGAAGTGGATCGGCGAGCGTTCCCGGTACAGGTCGGCGCGCTCGGGATAGGGGCCGATCAGGCTGTCGAGGTAACGCGACTCGAACTTGTGGGTGTCGGTGGCGAGGGTCTCGGCGTCGGCGACGCCGTAGTAGCTGGCGCCGGTCGCGAACTCGTCGTGGAAGACGAGGCAGCAGAGGGTGGCGTAGCCGCCGGCCGAGCCGCCGCGGATCGCCAGGCGCTCCCCGTCGGCCTCACCGCTCGCGGCAAGGAAGCTGGCGGCGGCGACGCAGTCGGCGCTGTCGAAGACGCCCCACTGGCCGCGCAAGCGGTTGCGGTAGGCCCGGCCGTAGCCGCTGGAGCCGCGGTAGTTGACGTCGACGACGCCGAGGCCGCGGCTGGTCCAGTAGAGGAACTCGCGGTCGAGGGCCGGCGCCGCGTGCGAGGTCGGGCCGCCGTGGCTCTGCACGATCAGCGGCGGCCGTTCGCCGGCCGGGGCCTCGAACTCGGCATTGGTGGGCGGGTAGTAGAAGCCGTAGGCGGTGTCGCCCTCGCTGGTCTCGAACTCAATCGGGCGGGGGACGGAGACGTAGTCACGGTCGACCGGCGTGTCGCTGGCGGTTCGCACCTCCTCCAGCTCGCCGGCGGCGAGGTCGTAGACGACCACCGCGGTCTCGTGTTCCGGCGTCGCGGCGGCGAAGGCGACTCGCGTCCCGGCGGTGGAGATCGCCGGGAAGCCGAAGTTCGTGAAGGGAAGCCCGAGGTCACGGGTCCGCTCCGCGCCCGGCTCGAGCAGCGCCAGGCGTTCCTCGCCGCGCTCGGTTCGCACGCAGACGATCGAGCCGTCGTCGAGGAACCCGTAGGTGTGGCCGCCGAACAGCCACTGCGGGTGGGCCAGGTCGGCCTCCTCGCTGGTCAGCTGCGCGGTGCTCTCCTCGCCGGCCGCGAGGTCGCCGTCGAGCCGGAAGAGGTTCCACCAGCCGTCGCGATCGGAGACGAAGTGCAGCCGTCCCCGCCGGTCCCACTCGGGCTGGAAGATCGACTCCTCGGGCCCACCGGCGAGGCGCCGCGCCTCCTCCGGCGCCTCGATCGGCGCCAGCCACAGCTCAGTTCCGTCCCACGGCATGTTCGGGTGGTCCCAGCAGGTCCAGGCGAGCCAGCGCCCGTCGGGGCTGGGGCGGGGGAAGGAGTAGAAGTCGCGGCCACTGGCAAACGGCCGCGGGTCGGCCGAGCCGTCGAGCGGGATCGCGGCGATCTGGTTCTCTGCTTCGCCCTCGCCGTGCAGCTCGCGCACGCAGAAGGCGGTGTCGCCGTCGGGGACGACCCGGGCGTCGGCGTAGCGCCAGGCGGCCGGAGCGGGCGGCTCCGGCGTCAACGGCGCCGGCGGGCCGCCGAGCGGCTGGCGGTATAGCCGCTGATCGGCGAAGTCGACGAAGAGGACCAGCTCGGGGCCGGCGAGCGTCCAGGCGCCGCCGCCGTACTCATGGACGCGGGTGCGGACATTGGTGCCCGCCGGCGTCACCTCCTCGGGATGTCCTCCCGGCGACCGCCGCATCAGCACCGTGCGGCCCTGTTCGGAGGGGCGTCCCTCTGCCCACCAGACGGCGCCGTCAGCGGCCAGCGTGGCACCACCGAGGCGCCGGCCGGCGCGGGCGACCGTCTCTGGGTCGATCGGCGAGCGCCAGGACCCGTAAGGGGCGACGTTGGGCACGCCGGCAGCCTAGACTGCCGCGCCGTGACCAACACTTACGAAGTGCCTCAGGAGTCGCGCGACCTGCGCGACATGGTGCGCCAGCTGGCGCAGAACGAGATCGCCCCCCGCGCCGGGGAGATCGACCGCGAAGCGAAGTACCCGTGGGACGTGCGCAAGCTCCTCGCCGAGCACGACGTCCTCGGCCTGCCCTTCGCCGAGCGCTACGGCGGCACCGGCACCGGCACGCTGGTCCTGCAGATGGCGGTTGAGGAGATCGCCAAGACCTGCGCCGCCTCGGCCCTGATCCTGATGGTGCAGGAGTTGGGCACCCTGCCGATCCAGCTGTTCGGCTCCGAGGAGCTGAAAGAGCGCTTCCTGCCGCGCTGCGCCAGCGGCGAGTGGTCGCCCGCCTTCGCCCTCTCCGAGCCCGAGGCCGGCAGCGACCCCGCGGCGATGCGCACCACCGCCGTTCGCGACGGCGACGAGTGGGTGATCAACGGCCAGAAGAACTGGATCACCAACGCCGGCGTCGCCGACTTCTACGTCGTCTTCGCCGTCACCGACCGTGAGAACAAGCGGATCAGCGCCTTCGTGGTCGAGAAAGAGCGCGAAGGCTTCGACCCCGGCCAGCTCGAGCACAAGCTTGGGATCAAGGGCTCGCCGACCGGCAACCCGTCCTTCACCGACGTCCGGGTCCCACACGAGAACCTGGTCGGTGCCGAGGGCAAAGGCCTCAGCGTCGCCCTCGGCACTCTCGAGCGCACCCGCCTCGGCGCCGGCGCCCAGGCGGTCGGGATCGCCCAGGGCGCGACCGACTACGCCAACCAGTACGCCAAGGAGCGGATCGCCTTCGGCAAGCCGATCAACAACCTGCAGGCGATCCAGTTCAAGCTCGCCGACATGGAGACCGGCACCGCCGCCGCCCGCGAGCTCCTCTACAAAGCCTGCTC
>JBEVJP010000039.1:0-7825 GCA_040510155.1 Solirubrobacterales bacterium
CTGCCCAACGTCGAGGTCCAGATCTTCGCCAACCTGCTGGTCGAGTTCGCCCGCGACAACGACGCCAAGGCGATCGTCAAGGGCCTGCGGGCGATCTCCGACTTCGAGTACGAGTTCGAGATGGCGCAGCTGAATCGCAAGCTCGACCCGGGGATCGAGAGCATCTACGTGATCGCCTCTCCCCACTACAGCTTCCTTTCGTCCACCGGCGTGAAGGAGATGGCGACCTTCGGCGGCGACGTTTCCGACCTCGTTCCAGACCCGGTTGCCGCGGCACTGGGAGAACGCCTGGGCGACAGGTAGGCTGTGCGGCACCAGTTCGTCCGTCATGGGCGTCGCCTTGCAAAAAATGGCTCGTTGAACTTCATCCTGACCAAAATCCCCGCATACACGTAGGCTTACGACCCTCTTATGGACGTCCTGGTCCTCATAGACAAGCTCGATGACGTAGTTCACAACGCCCGTCCCGTCCCTTTGACGGATCAGGTGCGCGTGGATCGAGAGGAGATTTACGACCTCCTCGATCAGATGCGCGCCACGATCCCCGAGGAGATCAAGCAGGCGCGGTGGATCGTCAAGGAGCGCCAGGAGATGCTGGCCGAGGCCAAACGCGAGGCGGAGCGGATCGTCCGCGAGGCCCGCGAGCAGCAGGCCCGCCTGATCTCCGACGAGGAGGTCACCAAGCAGGCCGAGCGCGCCGCCGACGAGATCGTCGAGGACGCCCGCAACCGTGAGCGCGAAATCCGCCTCGGCGCCGAGGACTACGCCGACGAGATCCTCAACACCCTCGAAGTCAACCTTCAGAAGTTCCTCGCCGCCGTGCAGCGCGGTCGCGACCGCCTCGCCGGCCGCGACGAAGAGCCGGCACCCGAGCTCGACCAGCAGCCGTAGTCCAGGCAGGTACGTCGAGCTGATCAGCGGCGCTCGTTGAGCGCGGCCGCGACTGCTGTCGCGCAACGGTCTGGCTTGTGCGTCATCTGCCGCCAGGTCAGCCGCACGACGTCGTAGCCGGCTGCGCGCAGGTCGAGGTCGCGTTCGTGGTCGTTCTCGTATGCCTGCGCGCCGCGGTGAAACCGGTAGCTGTCCGTTTCGACGGCGACTCGGGGGTCCGGCCAGGAGAAGTCGACCTCGAGCCCAGCGATATCGCGGTTGACGAGCGGTCGTGGAAAGCCAAACCGCCCACAGAACCCTAGGAACAGGTCCTCCAGCTCGCTCCTGGTCGGCTCCCTCCGTGGTGCCAGCTCGGTCCGCAGTCCCAGCACCTCCGCCTTGCGCACCATCGAGCGGATCTCGGACGGCGCCGACGCCCTTCGCATGTCCGCAATCGTTCGCGCCGGGTTCGTCACCGGGATCCCGCCCGGTCGCACAATCGTCCCGGGCGGCATCGACCGCGAACGATGAACCCGGATCCCCCTCCGTGGACTCGGACGCCGCTCGAACGGCACGACCACATCGATCGGACCGCCCACACCCACGGCGGGGCCGCTCTGCGACCTCAGGTTCCAGAGCGCTGCCGCACTGCGATGGCTGAGTGCCGCTTCGTCGCCACAGGCCAGTACTGCCGCCATCCAGCGTCCCTCGGTCGGCAGCCGGCGGTATCCCACCGCATAGACCCCGCGATGAACCCGATGCAGCCGCCCTGCCGTCACCCTGCCACTGATGGCGGCTCGGCTGAGGCCGGTCTCGAGCAGTTGTGCCGTCGTGATGACGCCATGCTGCCGATCGCCGTGCCAGGCGATTCGCTGGTCAGGTGTGGAGCCTTTGTCGCCTATGGCTGAACAAAGACTCCACGCCCCTTGCTTCGCCCCCGTCGATTCGCCGGGACTGGTGGCGCCTACTCGAGCTTCAGGTCGTTCAGCTTTGCCCAGCGGGGGTCGGGCGCGTCGTCGTGGTGGTGGCCGGGGTTGTCGTTGAGGGACTCGCCGCAGATCGGGCAGAGGCCGGCGCAGTCGGGGCGGCAGAGGATCTGGGTGGGGAGGGCAAGGAGGACGGCGTCGTGGGCCCAGCGGCCGAGGTCGAGCTCGTCCTCGTCGACGTAGGGGCTGCGCAGCTCCTCGTCCTCGGTGTCGGCCTGGTCGACCTCGCGGGCCTCGACCTCGGCGTCGAGTTGGGCCGGTTCGAGGCAACGCATGCACGGTCCCTCCAGGTGGACCGGGAAGCGCAGGCGGAAGGCGTGGCCACCGCTCGGCCGCGAGGCGTCGAGGCGCACGGTGGGGCTCTCCGGCACGGCCAGGTAGGTCTGGCCACCGAGCTCGAAGGGGTCTAGCCGGACCGGGACGTCGAGCCGCGTCCCGTCTCCGTATGCAAGCGTGAGGCGACTGAGGTCGATGATCGTCTGAGACATGTGCGCACCTCCGCTGCGGCGAGACTTACGATGGACAACTCTCCCCAGCGAGATTACGAGATGGACAAATTCCGATGGAAACCCGACAGCTACCTGGATCAGGTCCGGGCCGAGGTGCCGCGCTATGAGGAACTGCAGGAGCAGGCGGTGGCGGCGATCCCCTTCCCGCCGGAGCGCGTGCTCGAGCTCGGCATGGGCACCGGGGAGACGACCCGGCGGCTGATCGAGGCCCACCCGGACAGCTGGGTGATCGGCCTCGACGCCAGTCCCGACATGGTCTTCCGCGCCCGCGAGGCCTACGACGACGTGCAGCTCGCCCGCATCGAGGACCCGCTGCCCGACGGGCCCTGGGATCTGGTGATCGGCGTCCTCTCGATCCATCATCTGACCAGCGAGCAGAAGCAGAACCTCTTCCGGCGGGTCCGCGAGCAGGCGCGGGCCCTGGTGATCGCCGACGTCGTCAAGGCCGGCGTCGAGGTGACGCCACTCGATCCCGACTACGACTTCCCGGAGACCGCCACCGACCTGGCGGAGTGGTGTGGTGGCGAGATCGTCTGGGAAGCGGACGACCTGGCGGTGGTTCGGGCGACCTACTGATTCTTCAGGGGTCAGGGTGAGCGAAAGCGAGTCAATCTGACCCCTGATGGGTCACTCTGACCCGAACCGGCTACCATCCCGCGTCCGATGGCAGTCCCCAAGAAGAGAACTTCGAGCGCGCGCCGCGACAAGCGCCGCGCCCAGCACAAGGCCGGCAAGGCCCGCCTCAACAGCTGCCCGCGCTGTCACAGCCCGCGGCTGCCGCATCGCGTCTGCCCGACCTGCGGCACTTACGCCGGCCGCGAGATCATTCAGCACACGGTCTCCGAGCCCTCCGCGGCCAGCGACTCGCAGTAGCCGATGGCCTCCGGGCGCGGCGTCACCGTGGCCCTCGACGGCTTCGGCGCCGAGCAGGGCTTCGACGTACTCGCCGAGGGCGCCCGTCGCGCCGCTCGCGACGGCATCCGCGTGCGCGTCTTCGGACCGCCTGAGGAGCTCGGCCTGGACGGCGTCGACAACGTCGAATTGATCGCCACCGAGGAATGGATCGGCAACGAGGAGGACCCGGTCCCAGCGGTCCGCGCCAAGGAGGGCGCCTCTGTCGTCCAGGCCGCCCGCGACGTCGCCGACGACGCCGCCGACGCGATGGTCAGCCTCGGCTCGACCGGGGCGACGATGGCGGCCGCCACCTTCGGCCTCCGCCGCCTCAAGGGTGTGCAGCGGCCGGCGCTGGCGGTGCAGCTCCCCGTCCCCGGCAAGAAGGTCCTCTTCCTCGACGTCGGCGCCAACGTCGAGGTTCGCGCCCAGCACCTCGTCCAGTTCGCCTTCCTCGGCGCCGCCTTCAGCGAGGCGGTCCTCGACGTCGAGCGTCCGCGCGTCGGGCTGCTGACCGTCGGCGAGGAGGCCGGCAAGGGCCGCGAGGAAGTGGTCGAGGCGCATGGGATCCTCGCCGACGCGCCGGGGATCGATTTCGTCGGCAACGTCGAGGGCCGTGACCTGCCGAGCGCCGCCGCCGACGTGGTCGTCACCGACGGTTTCACCGGCAACGTCTCCCTGAAGCTGATGGAGGGGACCGCGAAGACGGTCGCCGGCGCCGTCGCCGAAGCGGCCCGCTCCAACCCGATCGCGATGCTCGGCGGCCTCCTGCTGAAGCCGGCGCTGGGCGCCCTGCGGCGCGATCTCCACCCGGCTCCGACCGGCGGCGCGATCCTGCTCGGGCTGCGCGGCATCGCCGTGGTCGGCCACGGCAGCTCCGGCGCCGACGGGGTCGCCAACGCCGTTCGCCTCGCCGCTCGCTGCGCCGAGGTCGACGCCGTCGGCCGCACGGCAGCGCTGCTTCGCGAGGGCGGCGCCGGCCGGGGCGCGCTCGCCGGCGGCGAGGTCGCGTGATAGGAACTCGGCGATGAATCGCGACGAAGTGCTCGAGCTCGTCCGCTCCCACCTCGCCGAGGAGCTCGAAGTCGACATCGAGAAGATCGGCGAGTCGACCCGCTTCAAGGCCGACCTCGACGCCGACTCGCTCGACCTGTACGAGCTCGTCATGGAGCTCGAGGATCGCTACGGCGTCGCCATCTCCGAGGAGCAGGCGACCAGGATCGAGTCCGTCGGCGACGCGGTGTCCTTCGTCGTCGAGCACGCTCCGGCCTGAATCGGTGGCGGCGGAGGCGGAGCCGACGGTCGCGGCACTTTCGGCGCTGATTGGCGAGCTCCCCGAGGATCTACGCCGCCAGGCTCTGACGCACTCCTCCTGGACCGAGCGTCGCACCGACTCCTTCGAGCGCCTCGCCTTCCTCGGCGACAGCGTGCTCGGCCTCTCGGTCGCCTCGGCCGTCTACCGGCGCTTTCCCGACGTGGCCGCCGGCGGCCTGACCAAGACGCACAATCAGGCGGTCAGCGGCGTCTCCGTCGCCGAGGTCGGCCAGCTGCTGGGCGTGCCGGAGATGCTTCGCGAGGCCGAGCCGGAGGGCGTGATGGGCGCGATCCCGGTCGAGATCCTGCTCGAAGGCGGTCGTCCACTGCCGGAGGCGACCGAGGCGCTGATCGGCGCCTGCCACATCGCCTTCGGCTTCGAGCGCACCGCAGAGGCGGTGACAGAGGCGTTCACGAGCCGGATCGACCACGCCGCGGAGACGCGGATCGACTTCAAGTCGGCTCTGCAGGAGCTGCTGGCGCGGCGCGGCGCCCGCGTAAGCTACGAGGTGGTCGCCGCCACCGGGCCGCCTCATCGGCGCACCTTCGAGGTGGTGGCGATCGTCGATTCGGAGCGGGTCGGCGAGGGCCAGGGTCGCAGCAAGAAGGCCGCCGAGCAGGTCGCCGCCGAGCAGGCGTTGGAGCACCTCGGCGGCTGAATTCAGACCGGGATCGCGTCCGACCGGATCGCGAGCCTTTGACGGGTAGGAGCCAGGAGAGCATGTATCTGAGATCGATCACGATGAAGGGGTTCAAGTCGTTCCCCGAGCGGGTGAGCCTCGAGTTCTCACCCGGCGTCAGCGTGATCGTCGGTCCCAACGGCTCGGGCAAGAGCAACATCACCGACGCGGTCCTCTGGGCCCTCGGCGAGCAGAGCCCCGGGGCGATCCGCGGCGCCTCGATGCAGGACGTGATCTCCGCCGGCGGCAAAGGCGTCAGCCAGCGCCGCCAGGCCGAGGTCGAGGTCGTGATCGACAACGCCGACGGCCGCGCCAACACCGAGTTCTCCGAGATCGCCGTGCAGCGCCGCCTCGACCGCAACGGCGAGGGCGGATACCGGCTGAACGGCGCCCGCTGCCGCCTCACCGACGTCGTCGAAGTCCTCTCCGACACCAACCTCGGCCGTGAGATGCACTCGGTGATCTCGCAGGGCCGGGTCGAGACGATCGTTCACTCGAAGCCGCGCGAGCGCCGCCTGCTCGTCGAGGAGGCCGCCGGCCTCGGCAAGCACCGCAAACGCCGCCGCCGCGCCGAGCTGAAGCTGCGCGGCGCCCGCGACAACCTCGACCGCGCCCTCGACGTCGAACGCGAGGCGCGCGCCCGGCTGCGACCGCTGAAGCGCCAGGCTCAGGCCGCTGAGCTGGGGGCGCGGATCGAACGTGAGGAGCTCGGCCTGCGGGGCCGGATCGTCTCCGAGGAGCTGCGCTTTGGCGCCGACCGCGCCGCCGCCGCCGAGCAGGCGGCGAAGGCGGCGCGGGCCACCCGGGCGGAGATCGAGCAGCAACTGGAAGTCGTCGGCAAGCGCCGCCGCGAGGCCGAGGAGCGCTTCGCCGCCCGCGATCGCGAGCGCACCCAGGCCTGGGGCATGCTGACCAAGCTGCGTGGTGAGCAGGAGCGGGTCGCGGTTCGCGCCGCCAGCCTCACCGGACGCGACACCGAGCTGGAGGCGCGGCTGCAGGCGCTGCGTTCCGAACTGGGGCCCCTCACCCTCGACGTCGGCGCAGGCGGCGAGCCCGGCGAGCGCGCCCGCCAGCTGGTCGAGGAGCTGGGAGAGGTCGACGCGGGGCTGACGACGGCCGTCGAGGGGCTCGCCGTGGCGCGCTCCGACGACGCGCCCGAGCGTGACCGCGAGGCCGCGCTCGGCGACGTCCGTGCCGGCGCGGAGCGCGCCACCCGCCACGCCCGCCGCGCCGAGGGCCTGCTCGGCGAGCGCCACCGCGAGGCCCTGCGCAAGCGTCTCGCCGACGGCGAGGAGCTGCTCGACGACGTCCGCGCCGCGCTGGCGGCGATCGAGGCCGCCGGGGCGGCAATCCGCGCCCGTGTCGCCCGCACCGAGGGCCGCGTCGTCGGCGGCGAGTCCGACGGCGACGAGATCGCCGAGGAGCTGCGCGCCTGCTCCCAACAGGAGTACGAGCTGCAGTCGAGGATGAAGACGGTCGCCGACGAGCTGACCAAGGCCGAGGTCGAGGCCGCCCATCTCGGTGACCGCCGCGCCGAGGCCGAGCGCGAGCTGGCCTCGATCGCCGAGCGGCTCGGCGAGGAGGTCCCGCCGGCGGAGGAGCCGCTGGGCGAGGAGGAGCGGGCCGAGGTCGACCGCCGCCTCGAGCGCCTCGAGCGCCGCCGCGCCCAGATCGGCCCGGTCAACCCGCTGGCCGAGAAGGAGTACGACGAGGCCCGCGAGCACGTCGAGTCGCTGCAGGTGCAGCGCGAGGACATCGAGCGCGGCATGCGCGAGCTGGAGGCGCTGATCCGCGAGATCGACAACGAGATCGAGCGCGCCTTCGAGGAGACCTTCGACGCCACCGCGAGCAACTTCGAAGAGATGGTCTCCCACCTCTTCCCGGGCGGCCGCGGCCGCCTGCGCCGGGTCAGCCTGCGCCCCGTCCGCGAGGCGGAGCGCCCGGCCGGCGAGCAGGAGGTCCCGGCCGACGCCGAGCCGGAGGTCGACGAGGACGAGGAAGAAGAGCGCGAGGAGCTGGGGGTCGAGATCGAGGTCACTCCGGCCGGCAAGTCGATGCGCAAGCTGAACCTGCTCTCCGGCGGCGAGAAGTCGCTGGTGGCGCTGGCCTTCGTCTTCGCCGTCTTCCTCGCCCGGCCCTGCCCCTTCTACATCCTTGACGAGGTGGAGGCCGCTCTCGACGACGCCAACATCGATCGCTTCCTGCAGCTCGTCCGCCGCTTCTCCGACCGCGCCCAGTTCGTGATCGTCACGCACCAGAAGCGCACCATGGACGCTGCCGACGTGCTCTACGGCGTCTCGATGGGCGGCGGAGGGATCACCAAGGTGATCTCGCGGCGGATGCCGCGCGAGCGCTCGTCCGACGAGGACGAGGACGGCGACGAGGGAGCCGGGGGCAGCACCCTCTCCGCGGTCGCCTAAGCTGGCCGCGCCGTGCCCACGACCTGGCAGGAGATCCTCGACCTCGGCGCCCGCACCCCGCGGGAGGTCGAGCCCAGCGCCGAGGCGCCCGAGCAGCGCCGGGGCGTCTTCCGCCGCCTCCGCGAGAGCCTCTCCAAAAGCCGCCAGGCGCTGCA
>JBEVJP010000040.1:0-3681 GCA_040510155.1 Solirubrobacterales bacterium
GAGCTGACTCGCGACATGTCGCGCTACCTGGCCGACCGGATCGAGCGCCTGCCCAACGTCGAGGTGGTTCGCAACAGCGAAATCCGCGAGCTGTGCGGGGACGACTCCCTCGACGGCATTGTCGTCGAGGACCTGCAGAGCGGCGGGCGCCGCCGCCTTGAAGTCAGCGAGCTGTTCGTCTTCATCGGCGCCGAACCGTGCACGGACTGGCTCGAGGGCGTCGTCCCCCTCGACGACCGTGGTTACGTGCTGACCGGGACCGGCGCGGCAGTGGAGAGCCGCAACGGCGAGGCGCCGCCCGCCTTGCTCGAAACCGGGGTGCCGGGGATCCTCGCCGCCGGGGATGTCCGTGCCGGCTCGATCAAACGCGTCGCCTCAGCGGTCGGCGAGGGGGCTATGGCGGTGCGCCTCGCCTACGCCCAGCTCAACCCCTGAGCGGGTCGAGCCAAGCGGGAGCCGTTCGGGCCCCCGCCCGGCTTTCCACACCGCTAGGAACTCTCTTCCTCTTCCTCGTTGCCGCCGACCGTGACCTTGTGGGGTTTCGCCCGCTCCGGCTTCGGGATCTCGACGAGCATCACGCCGCTCTCGAGCCTCGCGTCAACCCGCTCGGTGTCGACATCGTTGGGCAGCGCCACACGAATCTCGAATTTGCCGGTTCGGCGGGTGCGGTGGCGAAGCACGCCGACCCGCTCGCGCTCCTTGATCTCACCGCTGATCAGCAGCTCGCCGTCGCGCACTTCGACGTCGACGTCCTTGCGCTTCACCCCCGGCAGGTCGGCCTCGACGATCCAGGCGTCCTCGGTCTCCTCGATGTCGAAGCGCGGTATGAACGCAGTCTGGCCGTTCTGCAGGGTGTTCCCGAAGACCCCTTGGATCAGCTCGCGGAACGGGTCCCATTGCTCGACCGCCAGCGGGGCACCGGCGGAGCGTCGTACTGGCAGTGCCATAGCTCCTCCTTCGTAGGTCTGTTTGCCGTCGCGCCGATAGGTAGGCCGGCGGCTGTCCTTGTCGAGATCTTCAGCTGGCTGCCTGGCGGAGCTTGGCGAGAGCGCGCTCCTCCAGCTGCCTCACTCGCTCGACGCTGAGGTCGGACTCGCGGCCGATTTCGCGCAGCGTCCGCTGCCGGCAGCCAATTCCGTAATGAGCGAAGACGATGCGGCGTTCGCGCTCCTCGAGGCCGGCGGCGAGTTCCCCGATGTGCTCCCCCTCGGCCAGGTCGCAGACCCGTTCGTACTCCTCCTCGGGGGCCGGATCGGCAAGCCGCTCGGCGAAGGTCGTCGCCGGCTCTTCTTCGCCGGGAGCCGGCGCCTGCAGACTGCTTGGCGCGCGCTCGACCGAGAACAGGTGCTGGACTTGGTCAAGCGGCATCCCGGCGGTCTCGGCGAGCTCGGAGTCGGAGGGTTCGCGCCGGTTCGCCTGGGCATAGGCGGAGCGCGCCCGCTTCATCTGGACGAGGCTGCGGGCAGCCCGGTCGGAGAGGACGACAGGGCTGGTCAGCTCGGCGACGAGCTGCTGCATCGCCTGCCGGACCCACCACGAGGCATAGGCCCAGAACGGCTTCCCGTAACGCCGGTCGTAGCGCCGCGCGGCGCGCAGCAGGCCGACGACACCCTCCTGCTGGAGCTCCAGGTGGTCGAGGCTGCGGAAGCTGCGGTAGCGGTTCGCGACCCGGTCGATCGCCGGCATGAATGCGGTCACCAATTCTTCGGTGGCGGCCCGGTCACCCGCCTCCATCAGGACCAGAAGATGGCGCTCTCGGGCCATGGTGAGAGGGGAGCTCGCTGGATGCGCGCGGTCGCGCATGCGCCTTCTTCCGATATTGCAGCCTTGATCGGCAGTTCGGTACGCCGGGACAACGGCCGAGATGCTCAAGGTTGCGCCGCCCGGGGTAAACCATTGGTATTCCCATCGCCGGATTGCCCTAAACCTCTTGACATCAGCCTTCGCCGCCCTACCAGAAGGTGTGTAAGCCCGCGAACGGCCCGTACACCCCGGGCCTTGGAGGAGGCCACAATGGCGAAGGCGGTCGGAATCGACCTGGGCACGACCAACTCGGTGGTCGCTGCGACGATGGAGGGCGGACAGGCCGAGGTGATCCCCAACTCCGAGGGGTCGCGGACGACGCCGTCGGTGGTCGCTTTCACCGAGGACGGCGAGCGACTGGTCGGCCAGATCGCCAAACGCCAGGCGATCCTCAACGCCGAGGCGACGATCTACTCGGCCAAGCGGTTCATCGGCCGCAAATGGGACGAAGTCCAGACCGAGATCGAGACCGTCCCCTACAAGGTCGTCAAAGGGCCCAACGACGCGGTCCGTTTCGAGGTGCGCGGGAAACAGCACGCCCCGGAGGAGATCTCGGCCGCGGTGCTGCGCAAGCTCGCCGACGACGCGGCCAAGTTCCTCGGCGAAAAAGTCACCGAGGCGGTGATCACGGTCCCCGCCTACTTCAACGACGCACAGCGCCAAGCGACCAAAGACGCCGGCAGGATCGCCGGGCTCGAGGTGCTGCGGATCATCAACGAGCCGACCGCGGCGGCGCTCGCCTACGGCCTCGACAAGAAAGGCTCCGAGACGGTGCTCGTCTTCGACCTCGGCGGCGGTACCTTCGACGTCTCGCTGCTGGAAGTCGGCGACGGCGTGATCGAGGTGCGGGCGACCAGCGGCGACGGCCACCTCGGCGGCGACGACTTCGACAAACGGATCGTCGATTGGCTTACCGAGGAATTCCAAAAGGACCAGGGGATCAACCTGGCGGCGGACCCGCAGGCGCTGCAGCGGCTGTACGAAGGCGCCGAGCGAGCCAAGGTCGAGCTCTCTTCGACCACCCAGACCCAGATCAACCTTCCGTTCATCACCGCCGACGCATCTGGTCCGAAGCACCTCAACGTCACGCTCGCCCGGTCGAAGTTCGAGCAGCTGGTCGAGGACCTGATCGAGCGCACCCGTGGGCCGGTCGAACAGGCGCTGAAAGACGCCGGGCTCAGTGCGGACGGCATCGACGAGGTGATCCTGGTCGGCGGATCGACCCGGATCCCGAAAGTCCAGGAGCTGGTGCGCAAACTGACCGGCGGCAAGGATCCGAACCAGACGGTCAACCCGGACGAGGTAGTGGCGATCGGCGCCGCCCTGCAGGCCGGGGTGCTGAAGGGCGAGGTCGAGGACGTCGTGCTGCTCGACGTCACCCCGCTCTCGCTCGGGCTGGAGACGATGGGCGGCGTGATGACGAAGGTCATCGAGCGCAACACGACGATCCCAGCCCGGCGGACCGAGGTCTTCTCGACCGCCGAGGACAACCAGACCGCGGTCGACATCGTCGTCCTCCAGGGCGAGCGCGAGATGGCGCGCGACAACCGGCAGCTGGCCAAATTCCGGCTTGAGGGAATCCGGCCGGCGCCACGCGGCGAGCCGCAGGTCGAGGTCACCTTCGACATCGACGCGAACGGCATTCTCAACGTCTCGGCGCGCGACAAAGACACCGGCGCCGAACAGAAGGTGACGATCACCGAAACGACCAACCTCGACAGCTCCGACATCGAGCGAATGATCACGGAAGCCGAAGAGCACGCGGCCGAAGATCGCCAGCGGCGCGAAGAGGTCGACGCCCGCAACGAGCTCGACGCCTTCGCCCACCGGGTCGAACGGCAGCTCGAGGAACTCGGCGACCGGGTGCCGGTCAACCAG
>JBEVJP010000041.1:0-21038 GCA_040510155.1 Solirubrobacterales bacterium
CGCCCCAGGGCGGCGGCGGCATCAGCTTCTCGTCTGGCGCCCCCGGCTCGGCCTCGAGCGAGCCGACCGCCTCGCGCAGCCCCGCGACCAGGCGCTCGCCCGCCGCCGCGGCCGGCTCGCCGACGCCGAAGATCGCGACGACGACGTTCTCGGAGTAGAGCTCGAGGTCGACGCCGCTGACGTAGAAGGCGGTTCGGAAGAGGCGGTACCCATTGGATCCGGTGCCGCGCACGTCGATTGCCAGCCGCAGCGGGTCCCAGGCGGCGACGCCCGGTCGGCCGACCATCCGTTCGTCGAGCACCGCCAGGCCGGGGATCTCTTCGATCGCCTGCCGAGTCCGCGCGATCGCCGTCAGGGTCTCGCCGAGCATCTCCGCACCGTGGACGGCGGCCTGGCGACGGGCGGCGTCGAGCGAGCCGGAGAGCAGGCCGCTGGGGCTGGTCGTTTCGACCAGGCTCACGCAGCGGTCGACGACCGCCGGGTCGATCCGCCCGCCGCCGCCGAGGTGGAGCATCGCCGCCTGGGTGAGGCTGCCGACGATCTTGTGGGTGGAGGAGGTGACGAGGTCGGCACCGGCGGCGAGGGCGTCCTCGGGCAGGTCGGGGTGGAAGTGCAGGTGCGCGCCCCAGGCCTCGTCGACGATCAGGGGGAGGCCGCGTGAGTGGGCGACCTCGGCGAGGGCGCCGACGTCGGCGCAGGCGCCGAAGTAGGTGGGGGAGACGATCATCGCCGCCACCGCGTTCGGGGTTGCCTCGAGGGCGGCCGCCAGGGAGTCGGGGGTGAGCCCGTGGGCGATGCCGAGCTCGGGGTCGATCTGCGGCGAGACGAAGGTCGGCCGCAGGCCGCTCAGCACCAGCCCGTCGATCACCGAGGAGTGGACGTTGCGCTGGACGACCACCTCGCCGCCCATGTGGGCGAGGGCAAGGCAGGTGCTGTGGTTGCCCTGCGAGGCGCCGTTGATCAGGAACCAGGTGCGGCGGGCGCCCCAGGCCTCGGCGGCGAGCAGCTGGCCCTGCTGGAACGGGGTCGGTTCGGGGCCGACGTCGACACCCTCGGTGACCGAGGGGACGTCGTTGCGCAGTCCGACGTCCCCGACCAGCGCCCGCATCGCCGGATCGGCGCCGATACCTCCCTTGTGTCCGGGTACCTGGAAGCGCCCAGGATCGAGCGCCGTGTAGGCGAGCAGAGCGTCGACATATGGAGTCGAGTCCTGGTCACGTCCACCCATCGCGCCGAGTCTACGCCCGCGAATCAAGCTGCCCGGCGCTCTGACGGGAAACTCGACTCGCGCCTCTGGTCCGGGGGTGGCGTGCGGCAGACTGAGCGGATGCGGCACACGCGTCTCGGTTACTGGATCGAGGAGGCTGGACCGGTCGAACCGGGGGCGCCCCTGCGGGGGGATCGCGAGACCGACGTGCTGATCGTCGGCGGCGGCTTCACGGGGCTGTGGACGGCTTGGCACCTGCGCCAGTTGGAGCCCGAGGCCCGGATCGTCCTGCTCGAGGCCGAGGAGGTTTGCGGGCGTGGTCCGAGCGGTCGCAACGGCGGCTTCTGCAACGCGATGTGGCACTCGCTGGCCTCGATGCGCGATCGCTGGGGCGACGCCGAGGCGCTGGCGATCGCCCGGGCCGCCGAGGGCGCCGTCGACGGGATCGCCAGCTTCTGCGAGCACGAGGGCGTTGACGCCTGGTTCCGCCCCGCCGGCTACCTGCACGTCTCGACCGCGCCCGCTCACGACGGTTCCTGGCTGCCGGCGCTCGAGGCCAGTCGCGAGCTCGGCGTGCCGGGGGCGATCGAGCCGCTCAGCGCCGAGCAGGTTGCCGCCCGCTGCCACTCGCCGGCCTTCCGCGCCGGCATCGTCTGCCCGGATGCCGCGACCCTGCAGCCGACTCGACTCGCTCTCGGCCTGCGGCGTCGCCTCCGCGAGGAGGGGGTCGAGATCTTCGAGTCCTCGCCGGTCCGGCGCTTCCGTGCCGGTGCCGACGCCGTCGAGGCGCGCACCCCAAGGGGCACCGTCCGCGCTGGCCGAGCTGTGCTGGCGATCGGTCCCGCGGCGCGCGGCCGCCACGGTCCCCTGCGCGGCCGGCTCACGGTCGCCTCCTCGCACATCGTCCTCACCGAGCCGGTCCCCGAGCTGCTCGAGGAGATCGGCTGGACCGGCGGCGACGCGATCACCGACTGCCGCGCCCTGCTCCACTACTTCCGCACTACCCCCGATGGCCGCATCGCCTTCGGCTGGGGCGGCGGCCGGATCGCGATGGGCGCCCACACCCGCGGGCGCGCAGAGCTCGACCGCGAGGTCGTCGCCGCGATCCGCAACCACCTGCTCGACTACTTTCCCGGCCTGCGCGGCAAGCGCATCACCCACGCCTGGGGCGGCCCGATCGACGCTTCGCCGACCCATCTCCCGTTGGTCCGAAGCCTGTCCGGCAACCGTGCCTTCGCCGCCGCCGGCTACACCGGCAACGGTGTCGGCCCCAGCCACATGGTCGGCCGCACCCTCGCCTCCCTGGCCCTCGACCGCCGCGACGACCCCACCCGCCTCGCCTTCGTCGACGCCAAGACCCCGCGCGTCCCCCCCGAGCCCTTCAACTGGATCGGCGGCGAAGCGATCCGCCTCGGCATCCAGAGGAAAGAGGAGGCCGAGATGAGAGGTCACTCCCCGAGCAAGTTGGCCTCGGCAGTAGCGAACGTCCCGAAGCTAATCGGCTTCCACATCGGCCGCTAGCACCGAATGAGAGGGGACCCGGCGACAGGACCCGCCGCCGCTACCAGCGAGTCGTGACGACCTTCTTCCGCGTGTAGAACTCGACCGCGTCGGAACCATTGGCGTGCAGGTCGCCGTCGATCGAGTCCTTCCAGCCGGAGAAGGGGAACCAGGCGACGGGCGCGGGCACGCCGACGTTGACGCCAAGCATTCCCGCCTCGACCCCGTAGCGATAGGCGCGGGCGGCGGCGCCGGATCCCGTGAAGATCGAGCCGGCGTTGCCGTAGCGGGAGCCGTTGACGAACTCCAACGCCGCCTCGAGGTCCCCGACCTCGATCAGGGTCAGCAGCGGCCCGAACAGCTCCTCGCGGGCGAGCTCGGACTCGGGGTCGGCGGGGGCGGCGATGGTCGGCCCGAGAAAAGTGCCGGCTGCCCCGGCGTCGCCGCGGCCGTCCAGCAGAATCTCAGCGCCTTCGTCGTGCGCGCGCTCGACCGCCGTCACAACCCGCTCGCGCGCCGGCGCCGAGACCATCGGGCAGACGTCGGTGGCCGCCTCGGATCCAGGGCCGAGACGCAGCGCGCGAGCCGCCGCGACCAGCGCCTCCCGCACCTCGGCCCGCCGTGACTCGTCGCCGACGACGACGCATACGGAGCCGGCGAGGCAGCGCTGGCCGGCGGCGCCGAAAGCCGACCCCATGATCGCCGGCATCGTCGTCTCCAGGTCGGCGTCGGGCATCACGATCAGCGAGTTCTTGGCACCGCCGAGCGCCTGCGCCCGCTTGCCACTCTGGGCCGCCCGGGTCGCGACCAGGCGCGCCGTCTCGGCCCGGCCTACGAAGGAGATCGCGTCGATCCCGGGGTGGTCGAGCAGCGCCCCGACCGCCTCGCGGGCACCGTGGACGAGGTTGACGACGCCGGGCGGGAACTCGCCGGTCGCCTCCGCCGCCTCGGCGATCAGCGCCGCCGGCCGCGGGTCGGCCTCGGACGGCTTGAGGATGAACGAGTTGCCGCAGGCGACCGAGTAGGGGAGGAACCAGAGCGGGATCATCGCCGGGAAGTTGAAGGGCGTGATCGCGGCGACCACGCCGACCGGCTGCCGCACCATCTCGACGTCGACGCCGGCGGCGACTCCCTCCAGCGTCTCGCCCTTCAGCAGGTGCGGCACCGCCGCCGCCGACTCGATCGACTCCAGCCCGCGGCCGACCTCGCCGTCGGCGTCGGCCAGGGTCTTGCCCATGTCGGCGGTGACCAGCGCGACCAGCTCCTCGCGCCGCCGCAGCAGCTCCTCGCGCAGGGCCAGCACCGCTCGTGCCCGCCGCTGCGGCGGCACCTCCCGCCACTCTGGCTGCGCGCCCCGTGCCGCCCGGACCGCGGCGTCGACCTCGGCGCCACCGGACAGGGGCACCGTTGCCACCGCCTTGCCGGTCGCCGGATCGATGTCGGCGAGGCCCTCGACCTCCGGCGCGGCCACCCACTCGCCGCCGATGAAGTTACGCAGGCGCGGCGCCTCGCGGGAGACCGCGCCGGCGGGCGCGTCGACGGTCACCGCTGGCTCCGTGCCGTCCGCCATCAGGTTGCCGCCGCGGTGCCCGGCATCGGCATCGGGGCGCTCTCCTGCTCGGGCCGCACCGAAGCCATCTTTTCCGCCCGCTGCTGCTGCCAGGTCGCGAAGCCCATTGCCGCCACCGTAACCCCGAAGAGGATCATCGCGATCACGTTGACTTCGACCGGGATGCCGCGCTGGGCGGCGCCGAAGATGTAAAGCGGGAAGGTCACCGTCGTCCCCGAGTTGAAGTTGGAGATCACGAAGTCGTCGATCGAGAGCGCGAAGGCGAGCATCGCGCCGCCGAAGATGCCGGGGAAGATCAACGGCAGCGTAACCAGCCGGAAGGTCTGGATGGGGCTGGCCCCCAGGTCCTGCGCCGCCTCCTCGAGGCTGCGGTCGAAGCCGATCAGCCGCGAGCGCACGACCACGACGACGAAGCTGATGCAGAACATCACGTGGGCGATCAGCAGCGTCTCGAACCCGAGCGGCGGCGTATTGAGGATCAGGAAGAAGGAGAGCAGCGCCGCCCCCATCACCACCTCCGGCGTCGCCATCGGGATCACGATCAGGAAGTTCGCCAGGCGGCGGCCGTGGAACTGATGGCGGACCAGCGCCAGCGCCATGATCGTCCCGATCACGGTCGAGATCAGCGTCGCCAGCAGCGCCAGTTTGATGCTCGTCAGGAGTGCTTCGTTCAGTTCCGGGCGGCTGAAGGCGTGGGCCCAGTGGTCGAGGGTGAAGCCGACCCAGGTGTAGTTGTAGCGGCCCTGCGGATCGTTGAAGGAGAAGAAGAAGATGACCGCGATCGGGATCAGCAGGTAGAGCACGACGAGCGCGGCGACGATGTTGACGGCGTGCTCGCGCAGCCAGCGCCAGCTGCGGCTGCTCCTGCTCTCGCCGTTCATCGCGACTCCGACTCCTCTCCCATCAGCGCCTCGGAGCCGGCGAAGCGGATGTAGATGACGACGGCGACCATGATCAGCGCCATCAGCACGAAGGAGAGCGCCGCCGCCGAGGGGTAGTTCGACTGCGACAGATAGAGGGCCTGGATGACGTTGCCGATCATCTGGTTGCCGGCGCCGCCGAGGAACTGGGCGTTGACGTAGTCGCCGGCGGCGGGGATGAAGGTGAGCAGCGTGCCGGCGATCACCCCCGGCATCGAGAGCGGCAGCGTCACCCGCCAGAAGGCCTGGCCGGCGGACGAGTAGAGGTCCCTGGCGGCCTCGATCAGCCGCGCGTCGATCCGCTCCAGGCTGGCGTAGATCGGCAAGATCATGAACGGCAGGAAGTTGTAGGTCAGGCCGGCGATCACGGCGCCGCCGGTGGCGAGGACGTGCCCGCTCGGCGCCAGCCCGATCGCCTTCAGCACTTCGGTCACCGGGCTTTCGTCGGAGAGGATCGTCTCCCAGGCGATCGTGCGGATCAGGTAGGTGGTGAAGAACGGCGCCACCACGGCGAAGAGCAGCGCGTTGCGCCAGCGCCCCGCCTTGAAGGCGATCGTGTAGGCGAGCGGATAGGAGATCAGCAGGGCGATCAGCGTCGCCGTGCCGGCGTAGAGGAACGAGCGGACCAGCTGCGTGTCGTAGAGGTTGAGGGCATCGCTGTAGTTCGACCACTGCCAGCTGAATTCGAGGCTGCCGACCACGCCCGACTCGAGTGAGAGCCGCCCCATGTAGAAGAGCGGCACGACGAAGAACAGCAGCAGCCAGATCGCCCCCGGCCCGAGCAGGAGGTAGGGGACGATCCGGCGGCGGAGGGCGGTCATCGGCTCAGCCGTTGATCACCGCGTCGTAGGCCTGCGTCACGCTCTGCAGCTCTTCTGCGGAGAGCTTCGGCTGCGTGAAGCAGTTCGTGGTGAACTCTTTATCGGGGAAGATCAGCTGGTTCTTCGCCAACGCCGGTTCGCGTTTGGCGAGCACCTCTTTGACCCCTTCGACGGGAGTCACGTAGTTGACGTATTCGGCGATGTTCGCCTGGACCTCCGCGTCGTAGACGTAGTTCATCCAGGCCTCCGCGGCGGTCGGGTTGGGCGCCCCGACCGGGATCACCATGTTGTCCGACCAGAGGCTGCAGCCCTCGGTTGGCATCTGGAATTCGATGTTGGGGTTGTCGGCCTGCAACTGCACGGCGTCGCCCGACCAGCCGATCACCGCGACCGCATCGCCGCTGGTCAGGTCTCGGGCGTAGTCGTTGCCGGTGAAGCGGCGAATCTGGCCCGATTCGACCGCGCTGCCGATCTTGTCGATCGCCTTCATCCAGTCGCCTTCGCTGGCCGAATCGGGATCGACCCCTTCGCAGGCCATCACCAGCGGCACCGTTTCGATCACTTCGTTGAGGAAGTCGACCTTGCCCTTGTACTGGGGGTCGAAGAGGTCACAGACCGAGCGGATCTCCGGCGCCAGGTCCTTGCGCACGATCAGGCCGCCCATGCCGCTCTGCCAGGGGACGCTGAAGGCGCGGTCGGGATCGAAGGACGGGTGGCGCAGAGATGCCGAGAGGTTCGCCTCGACGTTGGGGATGGCGGACTTGTCGAGGTTCTGCAGGTAACCGAGTTCGCGCATTTTCGACGCCATCCAGTCGGTCACCACGAAGATGCTGCGACCGCCGGACTCGCCCTGCGAGAGCAGCGGCTGCATCTTGCCGAAGAAGCTGTTGTTGTCGTTGACGTCTTCGATGTACTTGACCGAGACGCCGGTCGCCTTTTCGAAGGCCGGCACAGTGCCTTTGTCGATGTAGAGCGGCCAGTTCGAGATCGTCATGCTGCCCGAGGGCTCGCCTTCCAGCTTCACGGTTTCGACCTTCTCTTCGCCGCCGCCTTCGATGCCGCCGCCACCGCCGCCGCAGGCGGCGAGGCCGAGGGCGGCGGCCAGCGCCGCGATCAGAGCCGCGACGGCCAGCGTCGCCTTGCCGGTGGTTCCTCTGTTGCTCATCGCCTCATGCCTCCTGTTTGGCCTTGGCTGCGGCCGCCGTCGGCGACCCGTTCTCCTCCGCACTCGCGGCTACCCCTTCTGGCGAGGTCCGCACCACGCAGGTGTTCTCCGGCGCCCAGCTGAGGCTGACCCGGGCGCCGCCTCCGGGCAGCCGCCGCCGCTCCTCCTCGTCGGCGTTCGGGACCAGCACCGTCATCCGCGCGCCTTCGCCCAGCGAGACGACGATCTGCGTCGCCGTGCCGAGGTAGAGCGAGCTTTCGACCACGCCCTCGACCCGCGGCAGCCCGTTCGACGGCGCCGCCGCGTCGAGGTGTTCGACGCGCAGCTTCTCCGGTCGCACCACCGCGTGGCAGCCGGCGCCGGTGGTGAGCGGGCCGGTATCGGCCTCGACCTCGGGGCCGCTCTCGAGCCGGACCCGGCCGGGAGCGACGACGGTCGCCGGCATCAGGTTGGAGACGCCGATGAAGCCGGCGACAAAGGTCGTCTCCGGCCAGTCGTAGATGTGCTCGGGGCTGCCGATCTGCTCGACCCGGCCACGGTTCATCACCGCGATCCGGTCGCTCATCGTCAGCGCCTCCTCCTGGTCGTGGGTGACGTAGACGAAGGTGATCCCGACCTCCCGCTGGATCCGCTTCAGCTCCACCTGCAGGCCCTTGCGCAGCTTCAGGTCGAGGGCGCCGAGCGGCTCGTCGAGCAGCAGCACCTTCGGCAGGTTGACCAGGGCCCGCGCCAGCGCCACCCGCTGCTGCATCCCGCCCGAGAGCTGAGCCGGTCGCCGTTTCGCCTCTGCCGCCAGGCCGACCCGCTCAAGCTCGGCGGCGACCCGGGTGGCGATCTCGTCCTTGCCGATCCGCTTGCGCTTCAGGCCGAAGGCGACGTTGTCCTCGACGCTGAGGTGAGGGAAGAGCGCGTAGCTCTGGAAGACGGTGTTGGTCGGGCGCCGGTGCGGCGGCAGGCCCGCCACGTCCTCGCCCTCGATCCTGATCTGGCCGGCATCTGGGCGCTCGAAGCCGGCGACCATCCGCAGCGTCGTCGTCTTCCCGCAGCCGCTCGGGCCGAGCAGGGTGAAGAACTCGCCCGGCGCCAGCTCGAGGTCGAGGTCGTCGACCGCGACAAGGCCGCCGAAGCGCTTGGTGACGCCGCGCAGAGCGACGCTCGGGGTCTCGGTGCGAGGCGGGTCCGGTTTCGTGGCCGCCTCCATCGCTTACTCGTCTCCGCGCCTCGCCGGCACCACCAGGACCGGCCGTTCGGAGAGGTGTAAGAGCTTGTTCGGCGTCGAGCCGAGGATGAATCCCTTCAGGGGCGGGTCGCCGTGGCTACCGACCACGATCAGCCGTGCGTCGCGCCGCTCGGCGACCTCGATCAGCGCTTCGGTGGCGCGCTTGGCGACCATCTCGACCTCGACCTCGAGGCCGTGCTCGGCGGCACGACGGCTCGCCTCCGCCATCAGCTTCGAGCCCAGCTCGGCGATCGCCTCCTCGTGTTCGGCGATCTCCCCGCCCCACGGCCCCGGCGGCGCGTAGCCGAAGACGACGGTGACGCCGTCGCCGAGCTGCTTGCCCATCTCCACAGCGGTGTCGAGGGCGACGTCGCCGCAGTCGGAGCCGTCGTAGCCGACGACGATCTGGCTCATTTGCCCTCACCCACCCCGGTCGGTCCCGGCGCTGGCGCTTCGCCCTCGAGGAAGCCGGCCGGCACCACCTGCGGCCGCCGCCGGAAGAAGGCGGGGAACTTGCTCCACTGCACGCACATCAGGACCACACCCATGATCAGGAAGAAGACGGCGATCACCAGCGGCGGCCCCAATCCCAGCCAGGAGTTGCCCGATTCGGAGTTGGCCGGGTCGGCGAGTTCGATCCCGTTCTTGAACAGCAGGTAGAAGAGGACCGCTCCGCCGACCGACGGGCCGACGCCGATGAAGAAGAAGTTCTTGACACTGCGCAGCAGCTCGCGGCGGTAGTAGACCGTGCAGGCGAAGCCGGTCAGGCCGATGTAGAAGGCGATCATCAGGCCCAGCGCCGCCAGCGAGTCGAAGAGGATGTCTTCGCTGATGATCGTCAGACCGACGTACCAGACGATCGAGAGGGCGCCCATCAGGATCGTCGAGACGTGCGGGGTCAGGTACCGCGGGTGGACCTTGCCGAGGCTGCCGGGCATCGCGTGGGCGCGCGCCATCGAGAGCGTCGTCCGAGCCGTCGGCAGGATCGTCGTCTGCGTCGAGGCCGCCGCCGAGGTCAGCACGGCGATGATCAAGATCTTGTCCAGGGGCGAGCCGAAGACTTCGGTGCCGAGCGAGCTGAGCACGTCTTCTTGGTTTTCGACCAGGCCCTCGACGCCGGCGTAGGCCTGTGCCGCGAAGGCGACGATCACGTAGATCCCGAGCAGGATCAGGGTGCTGACCACGGTTGCTTTGCCGGGCGCCTCGCCGGGGTTCTCGGTCTCCTCGTTGACGGTCGCGGTCGTGTCCCAGCCCCAGTAGATGAAGACCGCCAGCAACATCCCGGCGGAGATCTCGGTGAGGCTGAGCGAGAAGGGGTTGATCCAGGAGATGTCCGGGTGGATCGCGCCGGCGCCGGCGTCGCCGGCGTAGACCTTGATCAGGGCGACGACCGCGAAGAGAGCCAGGGTGAAGATCTCCGCGGCGAGCAAGCCGATCTGGGTGCGGGCCGAGAGCTCGATCCCGATCACGACGATCGAGGTCATCAGCGCGATCCAGACCACTCCGACAGCGGTCACCGCCACGGTCGAGGCGGCCGCCGAGTCCCAGCCGACCAGCAGAAAGGTGTAGAGGCCGGCGATCTGGGCCAGGTTGGCCATCACGACGATGTCGGCGACGACGATCGCCCAGCCGGCCAGCCAGCCGAGCTGCGGCCCCATCGCCTTGGTCACCCAGGAGAAGCTGGTGCCGCAGTCCGGGTCGGCCTTGTTCATGTAGTAGTAGCCGCCGGCGACCAGGAACATCGGGATGAAGCTGATCAGCAGGATCGCCGGCGACTCGAGGCCGACGGCGGCGGCAACGAAGCCGAGCGTGGCGGCGAGGCTGTAGCCCGGCGCCGTCGAGGCGACGCCGATCACCACGCTGGACGCGAACCCGATCGCGTTCTTCTTGAGGCCCTTGTCTTCGACCCCGGAGGGGGGCTCCGTCTGGGCAGGGTCAGGGGCAGGAACTGCTGCGATGTCCACACCTACCTCCTTCCCGTAGCGCCGAAACGGCGTGTCGTCCCAGCGACGGTAAGCCCGAGCGCATGAGGGCGCAAGATGCGAATGTCCCAAAAGGACTGCCTTGACTTATACGTCCTGTACAAGCTAGAGGCTAGTCCTTGACCCAATGACCACTTGCATCAGTGGCATTCGGGGGCTAGCTTTGTCCATATCGTCGTAGCAGGAGAGGAGAGCGGAATGGCCACCGCACCGCAGCAGGTAGACACGGAGCTACAGCAGCTGGCTCGCCGACACCTGTGGATGCACTTCTCGCGGATGGGCGCCTACGGCCCCGATCACGAGATCCCGATCATCACCCGCGCCGAGGGCTGTTACGTCTTCGACGAGCACGGCAACCGCTACCTCGACGGCCTCTCCGGCCTCTTCTGCGTCAACGCTGGTCACGGCCGCACGGAGTACGGCGAGGCGGCTGCCCGCCAGGTCGAAGAGCTCGACTTCTACACGCTCTGGAGCTACGCGCACCCGCGCGCGATCGAGCTCGCCGCGCGGATTGCCTCGCTCGCCCCCGGCGACCTCAACCGCCTCTTCTTCACCTCCGGCGGCTCCGAGGCGGTCGAGTCGGCGCTGAAGCTGGCCCGCAATTACCACCGGGCGCTCGGCAAAGGCCAGAAGTACAAGGTGATCGCCCGTGAGGTCGCGTACCACGGCACCTCGCTCGGGGCGCTCTCAGCGACCGGAATCACCGACCTGCGCAGCCAGTTCGAGCCGCTGACGCCGGGTGGCTGCCACGTCCCCAACACCAACATCTACCGCTGGCCCGAAGAGCGAGACGAACTCTGGGCGGCCGACGCGATCGAGGAGCGGATCGTCTTCGAGGGGCCGGAGACGGTCGCCGCGGTGATCCTCGAGCCGGTCCAGAACGCCGGCGGCTGCTTCGTCCCCCCCGAGGGCTACTTCCAGCGGGTGCGCGAGATCTGCGACCGCCACGACGTGCTGATGATCTCCGACGAGGTGATCTGCGCCTGGGGCCGGCTCGGCCACTACTTCGGCTGCGAACGCTTCGACTACCTGCCGGACATGATCACCGTCGCCAAGGGGCTCACCTCCGCCTACGCCCCGATGGGCGGGGTGATCGTCTCCGACGAGGTGGCGGCGCCGTTCATGGAGGGCACCGCCTCCTTCGCCCACGGCTTCACCTTCGCCGGCCACCCGATCGCCGCCGCGATCGCGCTCGCCAACCTCGACGTCTTCGAGAAGGAGGATCTCTGCGGCCACGTCCGCGCCAAGGAGGGCGAGTTCCGGCAGATGCTGGAGAGCTTGCACGAGCTGCCGATCGTCGGCGACGTGCGCGGCGCCGGCTACTTCCACGCGATCGAGCTGGTCAAAGACAAGGAGACGAAGGAGAGCTTCGACGACGAGGAGTCGGAGCGGCTGCTGCGCGGCTTCCTCTCCGGTGAGCTCTACAAGCGCGGCCTGATCTGCCGTGCCGACGACCGCGGCGACCCGGTGATCCAGCTGGCGCCGCCGCTGATCGCCGACACCGAGCAGTTCGAGGAGATCCACGAGGTCCTCCGCGGCGTCCTCAGCGAGGCCTGGGAGCAGATGGGGCGCGGGGGTGCTGGCGGCGGTCGTCCAGATCCGCTGACGCCACGTACCTAGGGGCCACGGTGCTCACGGTCCAGAGCCTGCTCGACGAACTCGACCTCGACCTCGCGGCGGGGAGCGATGCGGCGGCCGCGCCGGTGCGCTGGGTCCACATCTCTGAGCTCGAGGATCCGACCCCATGGCTCTCCGGGGGCGAGCTGATGCTGACCACGGGCATTCCGCTCGACACTCCCGCCAAGCAGCGCTCCTTCGTCCGGCTATTGGCCGACCGCAACCTCGCCGGGCTCGGCTTCGGGACCGGCTTCAACCACCGCAAACTGCCGAAAGCGCTTGTTGAGGAGGCCGAGAAACGCGGTTTCCCGCTCTTCGAGGTGCCGTACTCGACGCCGTTCATCGCGATCACCGAGAAAGCCTTCGCCAAGCTCGTCAACGAGCAGTACGAGGTGCTGCAGCGCGGCATCGCCGTGCAGCGCCGGCTCGAGCGACTAGTGCTCGAGGAGCGCGGCCTCGAGGAAATCGCCGCCACCGTTGCCTCCGCCGTCGGCGGCACCGTCGCCGTCCTCGACGGCCGCGGCGAGCGGCTCGCCGGGCGCGGCTTCCGCCGCCAGCTCTCCGCCGATGCGATCTCGGGCATCCGCAAGGAGGCGCTCTCGCACGCCGGCGACGGCCATCCCTTCGTCCCATCCCATCCCTCCGTGGCCGGCCGGG
The DNA here is from genome assembly GCA_040510155.1 of Solirubrobacterales bacterium. Lineage (GTDB taxonomy): Bacteria > Actinomycetota > Thermoleophilia > Solirubrobacterales > 70-9 > VAYN01. Next base: position 12,659 of record JBEVJP010000041.1, read on the forward strand.
CGCTGGCGCACCCGGTGATCTCGCCGGGCGGCGGCCCGCCCCAGGCCTGGGTCGTGATCGTGCGCGACTCGGGCGGCCTCGGCGATTTCGAGCGGCTGATCCTGCAGCAGGCGGTCGCCGTGGTCGCCCTGGAGCTGATGCGCCGCCGGGTCGCGCGGGAGACCGAGCGACGGCTCGCTGGCGACGTCCTCGCCGGTGCCCTCGGCGGGCGGATGGAGGCGACCGAGTTGCGGCGGCGGCTGGAGCCGTTCGGCATTGGCGACGAGGCGGCGGTGCTTGTCTTCTCCCTCGAGCACCCCGCCGACGCCGTCGGTGCGTTGGAACGTGCTCTTGCCGCCGACGCATGCCCAGCGGTCGTGGCGCCGCACGCGACGGGTGGCCGCGAGCTGCTCTGTGCGGTGATCGACGCCGCCGACCGCGACCCGATCGACGTCGCCGCCGACGCCCGCAAGGCGCTCGGTCCCGAACGCGGCAGCGTCCGCGCGGCCGCCAGCCGACCGGCGGCGCCGGAGCAGCTGCGCCACTCCTTCCACGAGGCCCGCTGCGCGTTGGAAGCGACCGCCTTCAACAACGGTGCCGCTCCCGAGGTCGCCTCCTGGCGCGATCTCGGCGCCTTCACGCTGCTGCTCTCGATCCAGGACGACGAGGCTCTGCACCTCTATTGCGACAGCGTGCTCGGGCCGATCGAGAGCGGTGACGAGGAGTACGGCGGGGAGCTGTTGCGCTCGCTGGAGGCCTTCATCGAGCAGAACGGCCAGTGGGAGCGCGCGGCCCGCCAGGTCTACTGCCACCGGCACACGCTGCGCTACCGGATGCGCAAGGTCGAAGAGCTGACCGGGCGGGACCTCTCCCGGGCTCACGACCGGATCGAGTTCTGGCTGGCGCTGCGGGCGCGGGAGCTGGTCGCATGAGAGGGGAGGGTTCGCGATGAGCACCACGGTTGGCGTCGTTCGCGAGATCAAGGAGGACGAGTACCGGGTCGCGATCACCCCGGCGGGGGTGCGCGAGATGGTCGAGCACGGACACGAGGTGCTGATCGAGGCCGGAGCCGGCGCGGGCAGTGCGATCGCCGACGCCGACTACGAGGCCCAGGGCGCCGAGATCCTCAGCGCCGCAGCCGACGTCTTCGAGCGGGCGGAGATGCTCCTCCACGTCAAGGAGCTGCAGCCGGCCGAGATCGAGATGCTGCGGCCCGAGCAGCTGCTCTTCACCTATCTCCACCTGGCGCCGGATCCCGAGCAGACGCGTGGCCTGCAGGACTCCGGGGCAACCGCGGTCGCCTACGAGACGGTCGAAGACGCACGCGGGCGCTTGCCGCTGCTGGCGCCGATGAGCGAGATCGCCGGCAAGATCGCCACCCAGGCCGGCGCCTTCATGCTCGAGAAGCCGCTTGGCGGCCGCGGCATCCTGCTCGGCGGCGTGCCCGGCGTCGCCGCCGCCAACGTGATGGTGATCGGCGGCGGCGTGGTCGGCATGAACGCCGCCTTCATCGCGATCGGCATGGAGGCCGACGTCTTCGTCTTCGACAAATCGATCGACCGCCTGCGTGAGCTCGACGTCGTCTTCGGCGGCCGCTGCTCGACCGTCTACTCGACGACGCTGGCCCTGGAGGAGATGCTGCCGAGCGCCGATCTGGTGATCGGAGCCGTACTGGTTCACGGTGCCCGTGCCCCTTATGTGGTGCGCCGTGAGCAGCTCGCCTTGATGAAGCCCGGCGCGGTGCTGGTCGACGTCGCGATCGACCAGGGTGGCTGCTTCGAGACCTCGCGGCCGACCACCCACCGCGAGCCGACCTTCGAGGTCGACGGGATCATCCACTACTGCGTCGCCAACATGCCCGGCGCGGTGCCGATCACGGCGACCAACGCCCTCACCAACGCGACGCTGCCCTACGCGATCGCGCTCGCCGACCATGGCCTCGCCGCCGCGATCGAGCGCGACCCCGGGCTGCGTCCCGGCGTCAACGTCGCCGGCGGTGAGGTGACCTACGCCCCCGTCGCCGAGGCGGTGGGAACGGACTTCGTGCCCATCGAGGAGGTTTTGGGACTCGAGGGAGCACTCAAACCAAGCATCACGGGAGGAGCCGAATGAGCACTTACGCGGTAGTCAACCCAGCCACCGGCGAGACGGTCAAGGAGTACCCGGAGATCAGCGACGGCGACCTTCGCGCGGCGATCGATCGGGCCGACGAGGCTGCCCGCGGCTGGCCGGCGTCCACTTCCGCGGCCGAGCGCGGGGCGCTGGTGCGCAAAGTCGGCGAGCTCCACTCCGAGCGCCGCCAAGAGCTCGCCGAGATCATCGTCCGCGAGATGGGGAAGCCGATCGAGCAGGCGCTGATGGAGGTCGACTTCGCGGGCGAAATCTACGGCTTCTACGCCGACAACGCCGAGGCTCTGATGGCCGACGAGCCGATTGAGCTGCTCGGCGGCGAGGGCACCGCGGTGGTCCGGCGCAGCCCCTTCGGAGTGCTGCTCGGGATCATGCCCTGGAACTTCCCCTATTACCAAGTGGCCCGCTTCGCCGGCCCGAACCTGGTGATCGGCAACACGATCCTGCTCAAGCACGCGCCGCAGTGCCCGGAATCGGCCGAGGCGATGCAGCGGATCTTCGACGACGCGGGCTTTCCCGAGGGCGCCTACGAGAACGTCTACGCCAGCAACGAGCAGATCGAGTGGGTGATCGCCGACCCGCGGGTGCGCGGTGTCTCGGTCACCGGCTCGGAGCGGGCCGGCGCCGCCGTCGCCGAGATCGCCGGCCGCAACCTCAAGAAGGTGGTCCTGGAGCTGGGCGGCTCCGACCCCTTCATCCTGCTCGCCACCGATGACGTCGACGGTGCCGCCGAGGCCGCGGCCGAAGCGCGCCTCGACAACACCGGCCAGTCCTGCAACGCCGCCAAGCGCTTCATCGTCGCCGACGGCCTCTATGACGAGTTCCTCGCCAGCCTGCGGGAGAAGTTCGAGGCCGCCAAGCCGGGCGACCCCTCCGCCGAGGACACTGCCGTCGGCCCGCTCTCCTCGCAGACCGCGGCCGACCGGCTCGAGGACCAGGTGAAACGGGCGGTCGAGAACGGCGCCGAGGTGCTGATCGGCGGCAAGCGCGACGGCAACTTCTTCGAACCGACGATCCTCACCGGGATCAAGCCCGGCGACGAGGCCTCCCAGGAAGAGTTCTTCGGCCCGGTCGCGCAGGTCTACCGGGTGGGCTCCGAGGAGGAGGCGGTCGCGCTGGCCAACCAGACCCCGTTCGGCCTCGGCTCCTACCTGATGACCTCCGACGAGGAGCAGGCCGAGCGCGTCGCCGACAAGATCGAAGCCGGGATGGTCTACGTCAACCTGGTCGGGGCCGACAGCCCGGAGCTGCCCTTTGGTGGCTTCAAGCGCTCCGGCTTCGGACGGGAGCTGGGCCGCTACGGCGCCGACGAGTTCGTCAACAAGAAGCTGATCCGCAGCGCCTGATGCAGCGGACCTCGGGCAGGAGACCTTTTAGGCACGGCCAATAAGGTTCCTTCGCACCCGGCAAACGAAGTCGAAAGCTGAGAGCAGATTGGGACGGGACATTCGCAGGCGCTTGGCGCTGCTCGTCGCGCTGGCGCTGACCGCCATCGCGGTCGTTTCGGCAACCGCCGGCGCGGCCGAAGAAGCCGCTGAAACGGAACCGCCGCGCTGCCACGGGCGCCGCGCCAAGATCCTCGGCACCGAAGGCAACGACGTGATCCACGGCACCCCGCACCGCGACGTGATCTGGGGCGGCGGTGGCGATGACGTGATCTTCGGCAGCCTCGGCAACGACCTGATCTGCGCGGGGCCGGGTTCCGACCTGATCCACGGCGGCCGTGGCAACGACGACCTCGACGGCGGCGCCGGCGACGCCGACCGGGTCAGCGGCGACCTCGGCGACGACAAGGTCCTCGGCGGCGCCGGCAACGGCGACGAGGTCGCCGGGGATCTCGGCATCGACATCGTCAACGGCGGCCCCGGCGACGAAGACCTCGTCCACGGCGACTACGGCTGGGACCGCATGTCCGGTGGCGCCGGCAAGGGCGACATCGCCACCTTCGCCACCAAGGTGGCGGGCGGCAAGGGCGACGGCGTCTGGGCCTCGCTCGCCAAGCACCGGGCCCTGGGCGACGGCCACGACAAGCTGTTCGGCTTCGAGAGCCTCGAAGGCTCGGCCTTCCGCGACACCCTGATCGGCAACCCTCAGGCCAACGTGATCAACGGCGGCCCCGGCGACGACCATCTGCTCGGTGGCGGCGGCCCCGACACGCTGCTCGGCGGTCAGGGCAGCGACGGCTGCGACGGCGCCAAAGGACACACCGAATCGTGCGGGAAGGAAAAGCCGCCGAAAGGGTCGGCATACGTGCAGCTCGATCCCGGCGACGGCGGCGCCGGCATCCAGGTGGTCGGCGGTGCCGGCCCGGATGACTTCACGATCGCCTTCGACGAACCGAGCGGCACCTTCCTGGTCGGCGCCGCCAAGCCGCTGGCGCTCGGGCCCGGTTGCCAGCACCCGGGCGGCGACCACACCAAGGCTGCCTGCGTCTCCGGCCCGCACGCGCTCTGGGTGATGGCCGACCTCGGCCCCGGCAACGACAGCCTCAGCGTCGAAGGCTCGCTGCTGGCGGTCGGCAGCGTCCGTCTCGCCGGCGGCTTCGGCGACGACGAGATCCATGGCGGCCCCGAGGACGACCTGATCGAGTCGGGCCCCGGAGCCGACAAGCTCTATGGGGAGGCCGGCGCCGACGGCCTGGTCGGCGGCCTACCCGGGCCGACCTTCCTCTACGGCGGTCCCAACGGCGACCTGCTGGCGGCCGGCGGCGGCTGCGCCGGCGGCGCCCTGGTCGGCGGCCCCGGTCGCGACGACGCTTCCTTCGCCGAGACCCAGGCGCACCCGGGTCGCCTCTTCGTCTCCTTCATGGCCCACGCCGCCTGGATCGACGAGATCAAGGGCTGCGACAAAGTCCACCTCTCGCCGACCGACGAGGACATGGAGGGCTCCTTCGACTGGGACGTCCTGATCGGCGACCACGGTCCCAACTCGATGCTCGGCCAGCCCGGCGAAGACATCTTCATCGGCAACGGCGGCGAAGACATCATCGACGCCCGCGACGGTGTCCGCGACTTCTGGATCCAGTGCGGCACCGGCATGCCCCTGATCAAGAAGTACAAGCTCTTCACCCCGCCCAGGAAGCCGCCGCGGGGCCTCGCCACCGGCCGCGCTCTCACCGACTCCTTCGACCCCGCCCCGGTCAAGTGCGCCCACGTCAAGCACGGCACCCCCGTCCCCGGCCTCAACGGCTAACGCTCCGCTGGCCCCAGCCGCGCCGAAGCAGCGGATGCTGCGAGCCCGGTGGCGAGCGCTCCTGTTGAACTAGGCTTCGGGCGTGGCACGGAAGACCGCGCAAGGAGACGAGGCGGCCGCGATCGCCGCGGCGATCGCCCGCTTCGAGGCCGAGACGGCAGCGGTGGCCGCGGAGGCCCCGGCGACGACCAGCGCTTGGCAGCGCGCGGCCCTGCTCGAGGGAGTCAGCGCCAAGGAGACCGTCCTGAACTCTGAAGGAGGAGGAGACAGATGGCTGTCGTGAAAATCATCGAGCTGGTCGGCAGCTCGAAGACGTCCACCGACGACGCGGCCAAACAGGCGCTGAGTCAGGCCCAGGGAACGCTGCGCAACATCCGCGCCGTCGACATCGTCTCGACCGGGATCCGCGGCGAGAACCTCGACGAGTACCGCGCCCACGTCCGCGTCGCATTCTTGATCGAGGGAACGGAGGTCGACTGATGAGCGAGGCGGGGGAGCCGAAGGAGGTCTCGCGGGAGGAGGCCCAGAAGCTGATCGACGAGGGCGCCCAGCTGGTCGACGTGCGGGCCCAGCACGAGTGGGACGCTGGCCGCATCGCCGGCGCCACGCACCTGCCGCTGGATGAGCTGGCCCAGCGGGCAGGCGAGATCGACTCCGAGCGGCCGGTGGTCCTCTACTGCCGCGGTGGCACTCGCTCCTCGATGGCGGCCGCTGCCCTGACCGATGGCGGCTATGACGCAGCGAAGCTGACCGAGGGGATCGTCGGGTGGTCGGAGGCCGGCTTGCCGTTGGAGCCAGATGGCGGCTACGTGAGCGAGTCCGGCGAGGCCGCAGCCGTGCTCGAGGCCCGCAAAAAGGCTGCTCAGGGGTAGCGTCTGGAAACCGGCCACGCCTGCGGCTGGCGAGGGCCGGGCCGAGCGGGGGTAGGACGCAGAGAGGCCAAATGGCAGCGCCATTTGGCCGACCGAGGACGACGCCCCGCGATGTGCCCGGGGCCGCCAGATGCCGCGTGGAGGCGGCTTCCAGACGCAAATACCCAAATCCCAGTCAGGTTTTGCTATTTTCCTCCGCATGGAGGTAGTGGTAGCGGAGAACAAGGAGCAGCGGGGCAAGGGCCGGGTCGGCACTGTCGACAATCCGGAGACTTATGAGAACGTCCCCGGGCACATCATCCCGATCATCGAGCGCGAGTTCGACGACTTCGACAACGAAGCCGAGCGCTTCCTCGGCGGTGAGCTGGAAGAGAATCAGTTCATCGGCTTCCGCCTCAAACAGGGCGTCTACGGCCAGCGTCAGCCGGACGTGCAGATGGTCCGGGTCAAGCTTCCCTTTGGCGGCGTGACGCCGGAGCAGATGGAGATGTTCGGCACGGTGGTCGAGAAGTACGCGCCGCTCAACAAGGGTCACATCACGACCCGCCAGAACATCCAGATCCACCACGTGCCGCTGCGCGACATGGAGTCGCTGATCCGCGAGATCTCCGCGGTCGGGCTCTCCTCGCGCGAGGGCTGCGGCAACACGGTCCGCAACGTCACCGGCGATCCCTGGGCCGGCGTCGCCGCCGACGAGGTCTTCGACCCGACGCGTTACGCCGGCGCCTACATCCGCTACTTCGTCCGCCACCCGACGACGCAGCTGATGCCGCGCAAGATCAAGACCTCCTTCACCGGCTCTGCCGAGGACCGGGCGATCAGCGGCATCCACGACGTCGCCTTCCTCGCCCGCGAAAGGGACGGGGTCAAGGGCTTCGAGATCCGGGTCGGCGGCGGCACCTCGATCATGGCCCGCGTCGCCCCGACCCTCTACGAGTTCGTCGAGGCCGACAACGGCGACTACATGAAGGTCACCGAGGCCGTGCTGCGGATCTTCGACCGCCAGGACTGGCTGCGCGTCAACCGCGCCCGCGCCCGGATCAAGGTCCTGGTCGACAAAATCGGGATCGACGCCTTCCGCGAGCAGGTCGAGGAGGAGCTGCAGGGCGACTGGGTCGCCGAGCGCGAATTCGACGCCGATCTGGTCGAGCGCCTGCGCTACGACGACGACGAGGAAGCGCGTGCGCCAGCGGCGCCGCCCGCGGCCGCGTCCCCCAACGGCGACCGCACCGAGTTCGAGCGCTTCCTCGACGGCAACGTCCAGGCCCAGCGCCAGGAGGGCTTCTCCACGGTCGAGGTGAAGATCGAGCGCGGTGACCTCACCCCGGAGCAGTTCCGCGGCCTTGGCCAGATCATGCGCGACTACAGCGGCGGCTTCGGCGCCACCGCCTCCTCGTTGTCGTCGAAGCGCAGCCGCTCGACGTCGAATTCGCGCTCGGCGACCCAGTCGCCCTCGAGCTCCTCGTCGACCAGCTCGCGGAAGGCCTCGATGCCGATCTTGTCGACCAGAACCTTGATCCGGGCGCGGGCGCGGTTGACGCGCAGCCACTCCTGGCGGTCGAAGATGCGGAAGACGGCCTCGGAGACCTTGAGGTAGTCGCCGTTGTCGGCCTCGACGAAGTCGTAGACGGTGGGCGCGACGCGGGCCATGATCGAGGTGCCGCCGCCGACCCGGACCTCGAAGCCCTTGACCCCGTCCCTTTCGCGGGCGAGGAAGGCGATGTCGTGGATGCCGGTGATCGCGCGATCCTCGTCGGAGCCGGTGAAGGCGGTCTTGATCTTGCGCGGCATCAGCTGCGTCGTCGGGTGGCGGACGAAGTAGCGGACGTAGGCGCCGGCGTAGGGCGTCGGGTCGAAGATCTCGTCCTGGGCGACGCCGGCCCAGGGATCGCCGGTGACGTTGCGGACGGTGTTGCCGCAGCCCTCGCGCGAGGAGAGCCCGACGGCGGAGATTTCGCGGATCAGCGACTCCATGTCGCGCAGCGGCACGTGGTGGATCTGGATGTTCTGGCGGGTCGTGACGTGGCCCTTGACCAGCGGCGCCCAGCGCTCGACGACCGTCGCGAACATGTCCATCTGCTCGGGGGTGACGCCGCCAAAGGGGAGCTTGACGCGGACCATCTGGACGTCGGGCTGGCGCTGCCCGTAGACGCCCTGTTTGAGCCGGAAGCCGATGAACTCCGGCTCCTCGATCTGGCCGGCGAGGA
>JBEVJP010000042.1:0-25665 GCA_040510155.1 Solirubrobacterales bacterium
GCAGGCGACGGTGCTCGCCCCGACCGGGACGATCAGCTTCCTGATGGACTGCGACACGACCGGGATCGAGCCCGACTTCTCGCTGGTCAAGTTCAAGGAGCTGGTCGGCGGCGGGCAGATGACGATCGTCAACGGCTCGGTGCCGCTGGCGCTGCAGGCGATGGGCTACTCCGAGGCCGAGATCGACCAGATCAATGCCTACATCAAGGAGAAGAACACGATCGTCGGGGCGCCCGGCCTCAAGGACGAGCACCTGCCGGTCTTCGACGTCGCGGTCGGCGAGCGGGCGATCACCCACACCGGCCACATCGACATGATGGCGGCGACCCAGCCGTTCCTCTCCGGAGCGATCTCGAAGACGGTCAACATGCCGCAGTCGGCGACGATCGAGGACATCGCCGACGCCTACACGCGCGGCTGGAAGGGCGGCCTCAAGGCACTGGCGATCTACCGCGACGGCTCGAAGACTGCGCAGGCGCTGCGCACCGACGCCCAGGAGGAGAAGCAGGCCGAGGACGAAGTCGAAATGGCGCAGCCGGTCCGCAAAAAGATGCCGCGCGAGCGCGAATCGATCACCCACAAGTTCGCGATCGGCGGCCACGAGGGCTACATCACCGCGGGCAAGTACGACGACGGCACCGTCGGCGAGATCTTCCTCACCGACATCGGCAAGGAGGGCTCGACGATGCGGGGGCTGCTCAACGCCTTCGCGACGGCGATCTCGCTCGGCCTCCAGTACGGGGTGCCGCTGGAGACCTTCGTGCGTAAGTTCAGCTACATGCGCTTCGAGCCGGAGGGCATCACCGGCAACCCGGAGATTCCCTTCGCCAAATCGATGCCCGACTACATCATGCGCTGGCTGGCGAGCCGCTTCATCGAGGACACCGACACGCTCGAGGAACTGGGGATCATGACCCAGGAGGTGCGGGCCAAGAAGGACGCCGAGACCTCGCAGCTCGGCCTCGGGATCCCGACCGACACGGCCGGCCCGGCCAACGGCCACTCAGGCGGCAACGGCAACGGCGAGGCGGTCCCCGCCGCGGCGGCCTTCACCGACTCTCCCCCGGTCGTCCCCGCGAAGATGTCGGGCCTCGACCTCGGCCCGGCCTGCGAGCAGTGCGGCGGGATGATGCAGCGGACGGGCAGTTGCTACACGTGCTCTAGCTGCGGCAACAACACCGGCTGCGGCTGATCTAAGGCCGATCCGCCTGGACATGGCGATGGCGCTGGGTTAGGTTCCCCGAGCAGTGAAGGGAACGCTGACCAAAAGAAGTGCTCTGGCACTAATTGTCGCCATGGTGCTCAGCGTCGCCGCCTTCTTCGGGCTTGGTGCCGGGGGCGCATCGGGGCAAGGGGCCACCGCTTCTGTGACCGTCCACTGCTTCGTGTCGCCTCCCAGCCCACCAACGCGCAGTGGCTCGGTCGTCCACGGCTTCGGCGCTGGAGTATGCGATGCCCCAGTCATCATCGGCATCCGGGTCTGCATCGCTCGAAACGGCGTCAGGTGGGAATGCAGCCCCGGATTCGGCAGCTACCACTCGCCTCCCGGACCGGCGCTCAGCACCTCTTGGTCGGTCAACTCGAGCGGTTGCGTCCGCGGTATTTCCTACTCGACCGTCGTCGAATTCACCGCCCGGGCCGCGAACATCGCGCAACGGACCAAGGAAAGTCCGCACGTGCGCGTGTGCGGCTAGAACGGCGCCCGGTCGGGCTGCTCAGGCGAGGATGACCTCGGCGTCGTGCCGAGGCGTCTCGGTGATCGCGCGGCGGAAGTTGCGCTCCGGTTGCGGGCGCGAGGGGGTGATCTGGCGGCGGGTGACCAGCTCGCGGAGGACGACCTGCATCTCGTACTGGGCGAAGGCGGCGCCGAGGCAGCGGCGGATGCCGCCGCCGAAGGGAATCCAGGTGTAGGTGCCGGGCGGCGTGTCGAGGAAGCGCTCAGGGAGGAAGCGGTCCGGTTCCGGGTAGATCGCCGGGTCACGGTGGATCAGGTAGATGCTCGGCGTCACCCTGGTCCCGGCGGGTAGCTGGTAGCCGCCCAGCTCGACCGCCTCGGTGAGCTTGCGGATCACCAGCACGATCACCGGTCTCAGCCGCAGCGTCTCCTGGATCGTCGCTGTCATGTAGGCGTCCTCGCCGGCCAGCGCCTCGGCCCGCAGGCGCTCGAGCTTCTCGGGGTGGCGGGTGAGTCGCTCCATCGCCCAGGAGAGCGCCGTCGCGGTGGTCTCGTGGCCGGCGACGAGCAGGGTGAGCAGCTCGTCGCGGATCTCGGCGTCGCTCATCGGGCTGCCGTCCTCGTGGCGGGCGGCCACCAGCATCGAGAGGACGTCGTCGCGCTCCTCGACGTCCTCGGCGGCACGGCGCTCGGCGATCTCGGCGCCGATCAGCCTGTCGACGGCGTCGACGCGGCGGCGGAAGGGCGGGAAGCCGCTGATTCGCTCTGGCCCGGCGAGGATCACCGGCAGCAGGACCTTGGGATCGGTGGTGAGGTCGAGGAAGTCGCGCAGCGCCGTCCGCAGCGACTCCATCCGCACCCCGCCGTGGACCCCGAAGACGGTCTCGAGGATGATCTCCAGGGTGATCGCCTGCATCCGCGGCCGCAGCTTGTAGGGGGTGCCGGTCGGCCAGCTCTCGATCTCGCGGGCGGCGATCTCGGCCATCTTCTCTCCGTAGCCCTGCATGCGCTCGCCGTGGAAGGGTGGCAGCAGCAGGCGGCGCTGGCTGATGTGCGGCTTCTCGTCGAGGACGAGGACCGAGTTGTCGCCAAGGATAGGCCGGAGGATCTGGTTGCCCTCACCGGCGTGGAAGACCTTCGGGTCGCCGGTGAAGACCTGCTTGACGACCTCGGGGTCAGTGACCATCACCCAGGTTCCTTCGTTGGCGATCGTCAGGGTGAACATCGGCCCGAAGCGCGAGCGACACTGGTCCAGCATCCACTGCGCTTGGCGCGACCAGATCGCCGTCTGCAGCGCCCGCGGCATCCGCGGACCGGGCGGCAGGCCTCGCACCGCCTCGCGCGGAGCGATCGGAGCCGCCTCTTGGACCGCAGCCTCCATCCCAATGACGCTACTCCGGCGAAGCAGCCGAGAAGTGTGACGTTCGTCCGGGGCGCTTGGCTCCCTAAACACAGGAAGATGTCGCCCCACTCGAGTCAACACGGCGACGCGCGGTCGCATAGCCTGCCGCCGTGGCCAACCTTCCCCGCCTTCCTCCGCGCGCCGAGCACCGGCTGATCAAGCGCCTCTGTGGGCTGGCTCCGAGCCTGCAGCGGCGCCTCTTCGGGCCGCTGCCGCAGATCGACGGGCAGACGCTGGCCACCGACATCCACGTGCTCCTCAAGCTCGCCGAGCTCGCCGGCAGTCCCTCTTTCATGAACGGGATGACGGTCGAGGAGGCGCGCGCCTCCGCCCGCTACGAGGCCGCCGTGACCAGCGCCAACCCGCCGATTCCGATGGCGCGGGTCGAGGCGGTCGAGATCCCCGGGCCGGCCGGGCCCCTTGCTGCGCGCCTCTACGCGCCCCGTGGCATCCCCGGCGGGGTGACTCCACCGCTGCTCGTCTACTTCCACGGCGGCGGCTGGGTGATCGGCGACCTCGACACCCACGACGGCACCTGCCGCTTCCTCGCCGCGATGGCAGGCGTGGCCGTGCTCTCGGTCGACTACCGGCTCGCCCCCGAGCACCCCTTTCCAGGGCCGGTCGAAGACGCCTGGGCGGCCTTCGCCTGGGCGGCCGCCAACGCCGCGGCCCTCGGTGCCGACCCGGAGCGGATCGCCGTCGGCGGCGACAGCGCCGGCGGCAACCTCTCGGCGGTGGTCAGCCTGCTAGCCCGCGAAGGCGGCGGGGCCACACCGGCCATGCAGCTGCTGATCTACCCCGTCACCGACTCGGCCGAGACGCCGCGCTCCCGGCAGCTCTTCGCCGAGGGCTTCTTCCTGACCAGGTCCGACATGGAGCAGTTCGAGAGCGCCTACCTGCCGGAGGGCATCGACAAGGACGACCCGCGGATCTCGATCCTCAAAGCGCCCGACCTCCGCAACCTGCCACCCGCCTACGTCACCACCGCCGGCTTCGACCCGCTGCGCGACGAGGGCGAGGCCTACGCGCTGCGGATGCGCGAGGCCGGCGTCAAAGTAGCCCTGCGACGTCACCCCGGCCTGGTCCACACCTTCGCCAACCTGACCGCGGTGAGCCGCACCTCCCGCGCGGCGATGCACGAAGCCGCCGGGGCCCTGCGAATGGGGCTTGCGCGGTAGCGGACCGGCGCATTTCGGCGTCCTCGGTCGCTCGCGTGCGGAGCACGCCACGCTCCCTGCGTCCTTGAGCTGCTTGGTCCGCTACCGCGCAAGCAGCTGATTTTGCTTTTCGCATTCGGCGGGGCGCAGGATCAGGACCTCCGCGGGGGCCTTCCGGAGCAGCCAGACCAGGTCGTCGCCGGTTAGCCCGTCGCCTCCGTTTGACGTCGCCGGTACGACCACCCGGTCGAAGTGCTCGTGGTCGAGCAGGCGAGCCAGGGCGTGGCGGTAGGAGCGGCCGCGTTCGATGCGAGCATCGACCGGGACGTCCTGGGCGCGAGCGCGCTGCTCGATCGCCTCCAGCATCGACATCGCCCGCGCCGCCTCGCCGGGGATCGCGCAGTCCAGCGGCAGGCTCTTCGGGACCGCGGCCAGGTAGGCGGGCATCAGCGTCGCGCCCTCGGCGCGGGCCAGCCGCATCGCCGCGTCGACGGCGCGACGGGAGATCTCGGTGCCGGTGAAAGGCAGGAGGATCTGGTGAACCGGGTCGGCCTCACGGCGAGCGCCCCGGCGGCGCGAGCGAGCCAGCAGGAAGCCGCCGGCCAGGCCGAGCAGCAGCGCCGTCAGGATCAGCACATGCTCGACGTGGATCACCGCTGTCTCCCGTCCGGGGCGCCGCGATGGGCGACGATCCGCACGTCGACTCCGGGGGGCGTCGCCCGCATCAGCCGCTGCGGCAGCGGCTCCCGCAGGCGGGCCAGGCCCCGGGGTGGCTTCGACTCGCCGACCATCAGGTAGGTGATGCCGCGCTCGCGCACGACTTGGACGACGGCGGCGACGAGGTCGTCGTGCTCCTCGATCAGCAGCGTCGCCCCCAGCACCGAGGCGAGCTGGCGCAGGGCCGTCACCTGGCGATCTTCCTCGCCCTCGACCGGCCGGCCGGGGCGCTTCACCCAGAGCAGGTCGAGGTCGGTGCCGAGCCGCTGCGCCGAGCGCCAGGCACGCCGTACCAGCCGTTGCGAGCTCGGTTGTGGACGGACCAGGGCCAGTAGTCGCTCCCCCACGGCCTTCGGCGCGTCGGCTACGACCTTTTCCCCGACCCGCGTCCCCAGCGGCTCTAGCTCGCTCTGGACGAGGCGCTTGGACTCGACGTCCTCGGCAACCTGACGAAGGCTGACCTCGCGCAGCGCCGCCAGGTTCTCGAGCTTGAAGAAGTTGCTCAGCGCCGCGCCGACGTTCTCCCCTGGGTAGACCTTGCCGGCCCGCAGGCGGGCGATCAACGCCTCCGGGGTGAGGTCGATCAGAACCACCTCGTCGGCGGTGCCGAGCATCGAGTCCGGCACCGTCTCGCGTACGCGCACACCGGTCAGCTCGGCGACCTGATCGTTGAGGGACTCGAGGTGCTGGACGTTGACCGTGGAGAAGACGTCGATCCCGGCGCCGATCGCCGCGGCGACGTCCTCGTAGCGCTTCCCGTGCTCGGAGCCCGGCGCGTTCGTGTGAGCGAGCTCGTCGATCAGCGCCAGCTCGGGCCGCCGCCGCAGAAGCGCCGCCAGGTCCATCTCCTCGACCGCGACGTCGCCCACCGCCAGCCGCCGCCGTGGCACCACCTCCAGACCACGCGCCTGCGCCGTCGTCTCCTCGCGGTCGTGCGGCTCCAGGTAACCGATCACGACGTCGCGGCCGGCGTCTGCTTCGGCCTGCCCCTCCTGCAGCATCCGGTAGGTCTTCCCCACTCCGGCTGCCATGCCGAGGAAGATCTTGTGGCGGCCGCGCTCCCTCCCGGCCGCCACGTTCAGGCCCCGAGCAGGTTGTGCACTACGAGGTCGATCGCCTTGATCCCGACGAACGGCACGATCAGGCCGCCCAGCCCATAGATGAGGATGTTGCGGCGCAGCAGCGCCGTCGCCCCGATCGCCCGGTAGCGGACGCCGCGCAGCGAGAGCGGGATCAGCAGCGGGATGATCAGCGCGTTGAAGATCAACGCGGAGAGGATCGCCGAGCGCGGCGAGCCGAGCGACATCACGTTGAGCGAGGCGAGCGGGCCGTCTTCGCCCGCCGCCGCCCAGGTGCTGACGAACATCGCCGGCAGGATCGCGAAGTACTTGGCGACGTCGTTGGCGATCGAGAAGGTCGTCAGCGCCCCGCGGGTGATCAGCAGCTGCTTGCCGACCTCGACGATCTCGATCAGCTTCGTCGGGTTGGAGTCGAGGTCGACCATGTTGCCGGCCTCCCGCGCCGCCTGGGTGCCGGTGTTCATGGCGACGCCGACGTCGGCCTGGGCGAGCGCCGGGGCGTCGTTGGTGCCGTCGCCGGTCATCGCGATCAGCCGCCCGTCGGCCTGCTGCTCCTTGATCAGCTCCAGCTTGCGCTCCGGCGTCGCTTCGGCGAGGAAGTCGTCCACCCCGGCCTCGGCGGCGATCTTCGCGGCGGTCAGCCGGTTGTCGCCGGTGACCATGATCGTGCGGATCCCCATCGCCCGCAGCTGGTCGAAGCGGGCCCGCATCCCCTCCTTGACGACGTCCTTCAGGTAGACGACTCCGAGCACGCGCTCGTCGCGGGCTACAGCCAGCGGCGTCCCGCCCTCACGGCCGACCCGTTCCAGCTCGGCGCGCAGCTCCAGCGGCGGCCGGCCGCCCTCGCCGCTGACCCAGGCTTCGACCGCGTCGCCGGCCCCCTTGCGCAGCCGGGTCCCGTTGAAGTCGACGCCGCTCATCCGCGTTTCGGCGCTGAAGGGGACGAAGGCCGCCTCGTGGCCGTCGAAGTCGTGCTCCCGGATCCCGAACTGCTTGGCGAGGACGACGATCGAGCGCCCCTCCGGGGTCTCGTCGGCCAGCGAGGACATCTGTGCGGCCTCGGCCAGCTCGTGCTCTCCCACGCCCGGCATCGGGAGGAACGCGGTGGCCTCGCGATTGCCGAGGGTGATCGTGCCGGTCTTGTCGAGCAGCAGGACGTCGCAGTCGCCGGAGGCCTCGACGGCGCGGCCGGAGAGGGCCAGGACGTTGCGGCGGACCAGCCGGTCCATGCCGGCGATCCCGATCGCCGAGAGCAGCGCCCCGATCGTGGTCGGGATCAGCGCCACGAGCAGCGCGATCAGGGTCGTCTCCGAGAGTTCGGTGCCGGCGAAGAGTGCGAACGGGCGCAGGCTGACGACGACCAGGATGAAGACCAGAGTGAGGGCGGCGAGGAGGATGCCGAGGGCGATCTCGTTCGGCGTCTTGCGCCGCTCCGCCCCCTCGACCAGGGCGATCATGCGGTCGAGAAACGAGTGGCCGGGCTGCTGGGTGATCTCGACGACGATCCGGTCCGAGAGCACCCTGGTGCCGCCGGTGACGGCGCTGCGGTCGCCGCCGGCCTCGCGGATCACCGGCGCCGACTCGCCGGTGATCGCCGACTCGTCGACCGAGGCGATCCCCTCGATCACAGTGCCGTCGCCGGGGATCGTCTCCCCCGCCGTGACGATGGCGACGTCGCCACGGACCAGATCGGCGGCGGACTTCTCGCCGCCGTCGCGCAGGCGGGCGGTCGTCTCCGTCTGCATCGCCCTGAGGCTCGCCGCCTGGGCGCGGCCACGGCCCTCGGCGAGCGCCTCCGCCAGGTTCGCGAAGACGACGGTGAGCCAGAGCCAGGCGGTGATCGCGAAGCTGAACCAGGCTGGTTCGTCGCCACCGCCGAGCGGCCCGCCGCCGAAGGCCTGGATCAGCCAGGCGCCCGTGGTTATCGCGGCGCCGACCTCGACCACGAACATCACCGGGTTGCGGGCCTGGACGCGGGGGTCGAGCTTGCGCAGCGACTCCCAGAGTGCCGGCCGGAGGATCTCCGGGGCGAAGAGCGAGTGCTCTGGCCGGCGATCCTGAGGGGTGTCGGCGATCCGGGCGGTCATCTCCCCAGCGGCGCCTTCTCTTCGAGAGCGACGTTCAGCTCGAGGACGTTGACTCCCGGCTCGCCGAGCACGCCCAGCGAGCGACCGTCGGTGTTGGCAGAGACGAGCTTTTCGACCTCGCTCAGCGGCAGCCCCCGCACGGCGGCGACGCGGTGCGCCTGGATCCGCGCGTTGGCCACCGAGATCTGCGGGTCGACCCCGGAGGCCGATTCGGTGACCGCGTCGACGGGGACGCCGGCGCGGGAGAGCGAGGGGTCGTAGGGCTTGTTCAGCTGCAGATAGGCGGCGAGGTTCTCCCGCACCGCTTCGCGCGCTTCGACGCTGTTCGGCCCGGCGTTGCCGAAGAAGGTGACGTTGCCCGAGTAACCGGTCGCCGAGGGCCGCGAGTGGAAGTAAGCGCGACCCTTGAATTGCTGGCCGATCAGCTTCGAGCCGACGACCCGACCGTCGAAGGAGAGCTTCGAGCCGTTGGCCGGCCCGGGGAAGACCACCTGGGCGACGCCGGTGATGACGAGCGGGTAGACGAGGCCGAGGACGACCGTCATCGCGACGACGGCGAGGAGCGAGGTGAGCAGGTCGCGGCGCAGCCCGGCCATCAGAACAACCTCGCGGTGAGGCCGTTGGCGACCGGCCCGAGCAGGATCGCCGGGAAGAAGGTGAGGGCGCCGACGAGGATCACGACGGCGATGAGCAGGAAGACGAAGGTGGGGTTGTCGGTCCGCATCGTCCCCAGCCCGGGCGGCGAGGCTTTCTTGCCGGCGAGGGCGCCGGCGATCGCGAGGACGAAGAGGATCGGCGCGAAGCGGGCGCCGATCATGACGATGCCGCCGAGCAGGTCGGTGAAGCTGAGGCCGTAGGCGCCGACGTTGCCGGGCGCGTGGGGCTGGACGAAGCCGGTGTAGCCGGCCCAGGCGGAGCCGTTGTTGTTGGCCTGGGAGAGGTAGGCGTAGAGCGTCTCCGAGAAGCCACTCGGGTTGGCGCCGGCGTAGATCGAGCGCTTGGCGATCGGGGCCGCGGAGGCGATGCCGGAGGAGAGCAGCACCGTCAGGGGCGTGAAGAGGACCCCGAGCGAGACCAGCTTGATCTCCCGCGCCTGGATCTTCTTGCCGAGGTACTCGGGGGTCCGCCCCACAAGCAGGCCGCCGATGAAGACCGCCAGCAGGACGTAGAGCAGCATCGAGTAGAGGCCGGCGCCGACACCGCCGAAGACGACCTCGCTGAAGCTGAGGTTGACGAAGGGCACGGCGCCGCCGACCCCGGTCAGCGACTCGAAGGCGGCGTTGACGGCACCGCAGGAGGTGACCGTGGTCACCGCCGTCCAGAGCGAGGAGCTGGCGATGCCGAAGCGCTGCTCCTTGCCGGTCATGTTGCCGCCGCCGGAGCCATCGAAGGCATGGGTGTGCAGGCCGGCGGCGTGCTGGGCGGGGGTGCCGTGCTGCTCGGCGAGGTAGACGACCGCCACCCCGGCGACGAAGAGGGCCGACATCGCCGCGAAGATCGCCCAGCCCTGGCGCTGGCTGCCGACCATGCGCCCGTAGGTGTAGGTGAGCGCGGCCGGGATGACGAGGATCAGCAGCAGCTCGACGAAGTTGGTGAGGCCGCTCGGGTTCTCGAACGGGTAGGCCGAGTTGACGTTGAAGAAGCCGCCGCCGTTGGTGCCGAGCGCCTTGATCGCCTCCTGGGAGGCGATCGGCCCCTGGGCGAGGACCTGGGTGCCGCCGCCGAGGGTATGGATCAGCTGCGAGCCGCCGAGGTTCTGGATCACCCCCTGGGAGACGAGGAAGAGGGCGGCGAGGATCGAGATCGGGACGAACAGATAGAGCAGCGCCCGCACCAGGTCCTGCCAGAAGTTGCCGATCTCACGGCCGCTGCGGGCGACGATGCCGCGGATCAGGGCGACCACGACGGCGATCCCCACCGCGGCGGAGACGAAGTTCTGCACCGCCAGACCGGCCATCTGGGCGAAGTAGCTGAGCGTCGTCTCGCCGCCGTAGTACTGCCAGTTGGTGTTGGTGACGAAGGAGGAGGCCGTATTGAAGCTGAGGTCCCAGGGCCCGGAGCCGAAGCCCTGTGGGTTGAGTGGCTGGATCGTCTGGGTGCGGAGGACCAGGTACAGCGCCAGCCAGGAGAGCAGCGAGAAGACGACGAGGCTGCGGGCGTAGGCCTTCCAGTCCTGGCCTTCCTCGTCCGGCCGCACGCGCAGGGCGCCGTAGGCCAGGCCCTCGAGCGGCCCGACGACCGGGCTGAGGAAAACGCGTTGGCCGCTGAAGACACGAGCCATGTAGAGGCCGACCGGCTTGACCAGCGCGAGGAGGAAGAGGAGGAAGAGAGCGATCTGCAGCCAGCCCTGCGCCATCAGAGGTTCTCCCCCCGCAGCAGCGCGTAGAGCAGGTAGGCGCAGACGAGAGCCGCGGCGAGCAGCCCGAAGAGGTCGGCGCCGCTCATATCCGGTCGATCAACTCGATCGCCCAGTAGAGGAGGGCGAAGAGGGTGACGGCGAGCGCTACCGAGAAGACGTCGGCAAGCGGACCCCCGCCCCCGGGAAAGATGTCGGCGAGACAAACGAGCACGAATCGATCATGCGCCCGTCCCCGTCAAGCCCGCATGAAGTTCCGCGCGCCCCGCATACAGATTTCGTGAAGATCTGAGAGGCGCTGCGCGAGTGTCAGGCAAGGACGCAGGGAGCGTGGCGTGCTCCGCACGCGAGCGACCGAGAACGCCGCATGACGCCCGCGCAGCGCCTCTCAGGCGGCGAACCGGTAGCCGACGCCCGGATCCGTTCTGACGTACTTCGGGCCGTCCGGCGGCTCGATCTTGCGCCGCAGGTTGGCGATGTGGGCGCGCAGGACCTGAAGGTCGTCTTCGTACTCGACGCCCCAGACCGCGACGAGGAGCTGGCGGTGGGTGAGCAGCTTGCCGCGGTTGGTGGCGAGTTCGCGGAGGAGGGCGAACTCGGTCGGAGTGAGGTGGACGTTCTCGCCGTCGCGGCGGACGCGGCGGGCGGCGAGGTCAATCTCGAGGCCGTCGGCGGCGATCGTCGGCTCCTCGGGCTGGGAGCTGGCGCGGCGCAGCGCCGCTTCGAGGCGGGCGACCAGCTCCCGGGGCCCGAAGGGCTTGGTGACGTAGTCGTCGGCGCCGGCGGCGAGCGCCTCGACCTTGCGGTCCTCCTCGCCGACCGCGGAGAGGACCAGGATCGGCATCTCGCTCCACTCGCGCAGCCGCCGGGTCAGCTCGACGCCGTCGAGGTCGGGCAGCATCAGATCGAGGATCGCCGCCTCGGGGGGGCGCACGGCAGCGAGGTCGAGGGCCTCCTCCCCCGTCGCGGCCGGCACCGCCTCGTAGCCGGCGTCGCGCAGGATCACCCGCAGCGCCCGCAGGATCTGCGGCTCGTCGTCGCAGACGAGCACCCGGGGCGCCGCGCTCACGCCGTGCCCTCGCGGGCTGTCGACCCGAACTCTCCCGGCGCCGACCCCTTGGCGTCCGACACGGAGGCTGCCGGGAAGCTGACGACGAAGCTGCTGCCCTGCCCGGGCAGCGACTCGACGCTGACCTCGCCGCCGTTGGCCTCGATGAAGCCGCGGGCAATCGCCAGGCCGAGGCCGGAGCCCTCGCCGCTGCCGCCGCTTCGGTAGAACGGCTCGAAGATCCGCTCGCGGTCGCCATGCGGAATGCCGGCGCCACGGTCGACCACGCGGACGACGATCCGCTGCCCAACCAGGCGCGAGCGGACCAGCACCGGCTCGCCGCCGCCGTGGACGACGCCGTTCTCGAGCAGGTTGGCGAAGGCCCGTTCGAGCTGGGTCGGGTCGGCGCTGAGCGGCGGCAGGTCCTCGTCGGGAGCCAGCCGAACCGCCTCCCCAGCCGGACCGATCGAGTGCCGCGCCGCCTCCAGCACCTCGGCCAAGGCGACCTCTTCGCGGCGTGGCGCCGCGTTGCCGGACTCCAGCCGCGAGACGTCGAGCAGGTTCTCGACCAGGCGCGAGAGCCGTCCCCCCTCCTCGACCACCGCCTCGCTCAGCTCGTGGCGCTCCTCGACGGTGATGCTGGGCGAGTCGAGGGCGGCGCCGGCGGCAATGATCGCCGTCAGCGGCGTCCGCAGGTCATGCGAGACGGCGCGCAGCAGGGCGGTCTTCAGCTCGTCGCTGCGGCGCAGAGCCGCCGCCTCGATCGCCTCCGCCTGCATGCGGTCCCGCTCGCGGGTCAGCTCCTCCAACTCGGCCAGCGCCCGGGCCGCCTCCTCGCGCCCCCGCTCGGCCTCGCTGGCGCGGGCGCGGGCCAGCTCGGCCAGGGTGCCGCCGGCGATCGCGACGATCGCGAAGACGACGAAGGCGACGAGGTCCCGGTCGGCGGCAATCGTGAAGCGCCCGACCGGCGGGATGTGGAACCAGTTGAAGGCGAGACCGCTGAGGACGGCCGTGACGAGGCCGAGCCGCAACCCCCAGAAGGTCGAGACCAAGAGCACCGCGAGGATGTAGACCACGCCCAGCGAGACCGCCGGCGCGATCTCCTTCAGTGGGTAGACGAGCCCCGTGGCTGCAGCCACCGTGGCGACACTGGCAAGCAGGCCCAACCACAGCGGCGGCGGCTCGCCACTGAGGCTGAGCGGGGCGCGACTGGCAGTCATCGCGCCCCAGCGTACGCCGCCCCGAGCCGGTCGGCCCAAGCCGGAGCATGACGACGGCCCGCTCATCAGGCACTGGGCACCAGTCCCCGGGCAGGACCGCGCCGGGCGCCACTACGTTCGTATACCCCCTATGGGTATAGTCCAGACATGGAGTCCACTGCGCACGACCACCAAGCTCACCAACACCATCACCACGAGATGCCGACCGAGGGCTCGGCGCTGACCCGGGTAGCGATCGAAGCGACGCTGCACTGCCTGACCGGCTGCGCGCTCGGCGAGATCGCCGGGATGGTGATCGGCACGGCGCTCGGCTTCAGCAACGGTGGCACCGTCGCCCTCTCGATCGCCCTTGCCTTCCTCTTCGGCTATGGGCTGACCAGCCTGCCGCTGCTGCGAGCGGGCCTGCCCATGCGCCGCGTCGTCCGAGTGGCCTTCGCCTCCGACACCCTCAGCATCACGACGATGGAGATCGTCGACAACCTGATCGTCCTGGCCGTGCCGGGAGCGCTGGCGGCCGGCCTCGGCAGCTGGCTCTTCTGGGGCAGCCTCTCCTTCTCGCTGGCGGTCGCCGCGACGATCGCGATGCCCGTCAACCGCTGGCTGATCGCCCGCGGCAGAGGCCACGTCGCCGTCCACGAAACCGGCGTCCACGGCGGTCCGTCGCCGAAGCTGGTCGGCGCCGTCGCCGCGGGGATGGGCCTGTTCGGCGCCGTCGTTCTGATCGCCGAAGCGGCCAGCTAGGCCCGCCAGCCCGCTACTCGTACTGCAGGGCTTCGAGGGTATTTAGGCGCGAAGCGCGCCGAGCCGGCGGGATCGCCGCGATGATTCCGGCCAGTGCAGCGACGACAAGGATCGCGATCAGAGTGCCGATCGGATAAGAAAGCGTGAAGCCTTCGTCCTTGAGCGGCTGCGCGATCAGCGCCGCGAAGATGACGCCCAGGACCATGCCGAGGATGGCGCCGATCAGGGCGGTGATCACGGACTCGTAGCGGATCATCGTCCGCACCTGGCGCCGCGACATCCCGATCGCCCGCAGCATCCCCAGCTCCCGCGTACGCTCGTGGATCGAGAGTGCCAGCGTATTGGCGATCCCGAAGACAGAGATCAGAATCGCCAAGACCAGCAGCGCGATCACCAGGTTGACGAGCTGGTTGATCTGTTCTTCGCGGCTTTCCTTCAGTTCGCCCTGGTTCAGCACTTCCGCGGTCGGGAAGGCAAGTTCGACGCCTTTGGTCAACAGCGCCTGCACCTCGTCGGCGTCGGCTCCCGGGGCCGTCTTCACGAAATCGATCGTGTCTTGCGTCTGGCGGAACTCGCGGGCCAGCGACCCCTGGGTGACGAGGACGCTGCCGAAGACGCCCAGCTTGGCGTCGAACTCCCCGACAACCTCGTAGGTGGGGCGGGCGCGCGTCTGGGTGAGCAGGCGGAACCGGTCGCCGAGCTTCAGGCCGTGGTCGGAGGCGAAGGAATCGGCGAGGATCGCCTGGCGATCGCTGAGGTTGCGCAGAGCCGCCGGCCCGCCCCCCTTCCATTCGATCTTCACCGTCTCTTCGATGTTCGGGGTCGGTGCGCTAACGCGGGCGCCGGAACCGGGCCGGCCGGCTTCGAGCAGCTTCGCCTGGGCCGAGCGGATCGTCGCCACCTGTTCGACGCCCGGGACCTTGCCGGCCGCCAGGGCGGTGCCGTTGGGGATCGGCGAGAAGCCGTCGCTGTTCTGGATCACCAGCCCGCCGGCGAAGTTTTCGTCGATCACCTGGGCGACGGTGCCCTTCAGGCCGGCGGCGAAGACGGCGACGAAGGTGACCAGGGCCACCCCGATCATCAATGCCGCCGCGGTGACGGCGGTGCGGCTCGGGTTGCGCTGGGCGTTCTCGCGGGCCAGGCGTCCGGTCAGGCGGCGCACCCGCTCCAGCGGCCAGCCGGCGACCGTCGCCAGCGGCGGCACCAGACGCGGGCTGAACAGCGAGACCGCGATCACGACGATTACCGCGCCACCGCCCATCAGGCCGGCACGGGCGCCGGCGTCGCCGCTGCCGAAGAGGCCGGCGAGGACCATCGCCAACCCGGCCAGGCCGAGCACCACCGAGAGCACCGCGTAGATCAGGCGGCGGCGGCGCGAGGGCGCCGGCTGGAAGGCGTGCAGGGCGGCGATCGGGGGCACCCGGGTCGAGCGCAGCGCCGGCACCGTCGAGGAGACCAGGGTGACGACGAGGCCGACCAGCAGCGCCACGATCACCGTCCGCGACTCCAGCACCAGGCCGGTGGTCGGCAGGTCGATGCCGATCGCTTCGAAGAGGCCGTTGAGCAGCAGTGCGATCAGGAAGCCGCCGGCGATGCCGACCAACGCTCCGATCAGCCCGATCGCCGTCGCCTCGACCAGGACCGAGGTGAGGATCTGCCGCCGCGAGGCGCCGAGCGTGCGCAGCATGCCGAACTCGCTGATCCGCTGCGCGACCGTGATCGAGAAGGTGTTGAAGATCAGGAAGGAGCCGACGAAGACGGCGATGAAGCCGAAGACGAGCAGGAAGGTCTGCAGGAAGCTGAGGCTGTCGCGGATTTCTTCGGAGCCCCGGTCGGCGTTTTCCTGGGCCGTCTCGACCCGGACGCCGGCCGGCATCTGGCGGGCGATGCGACGTTTCAAGGTCTCCGGGGCGACGCCGTCGGCGGCGGCGACCGAGATCTGGTCGAAGCGGCCGAGCTTGTGGGTCAGGGCCTGCGCCACCGGCAGGGTCACCTGGGCGATGCTGGTGCCGCCGAAGGAGGCGCTGCCGAGGTGCGTGAAGCCGACAAGCTCGAACTGGCGAATCCGTCCCTGGCCCACCAGCCCGATCTTTTCGCCGAGCTTCAGGTTCGAGCTTTCCGAGGCCGCCTCGTCAATCGAGGCTTCGGTCGGCCCGCGCGGGCGGTGGCCCTCGACGTAGGTCAGGGACTCGAGCGGCCCGGGCAAAGACGAGGAGATGAATTTCGGGGCGAATTTGCTGCCGATCTTTTCGCCCTTGGCATTGAAGAAACCGCCGGGCGTGAAGATCGCCCCGGCCGCCAGCTTCACCCCCGCCGTCTGCTGGATCCGCGGCAGCAGCGAGGCGCTGATCGTCGGCGTTTCGCCGTTTTCCTGCTCGACCGGGTTCTCGGCGGTGATGACGACGCTGGTGCCGGTCAGCGACTCGCTGAAGATCTCGTCGAAGGCGGCGAAGATCGTGTCGGTGAGGATGTAGGAGCCGGAGACGAAGGCGACTCCGATCACCACCGCGAAGATCGTCGTCAGGGCCCGGACCTTGCGAGCCCAGAGGCTCTTGAGGGCGAGGCTAGTCAAGCTGCTTCATCAGCTCGATCACGTCGGCGGCGGAGCCGGGCCGGCCGTCCTGGACCAGCTTGCCGTCGCGCAGCGTGATCAGCCGGTCGGCGTGGGCGGCGGCGGCCGGGTCGTGGGTGACCATGATCACCGTCTGGCCGAACTCGTCGACGGCCTGGCGCAGCAGCGTCAGCACCTCGGCGCTCGATTTCGAGTCGAGGTTGCCGGTCGGCTCGTCGGCGAAGACCACCGCCGGTTTGGAGAGCAGCGCCCGGGCGACGGCGACTCGCTGCTGCTGGCCGCCGGAGAGCTCGGCGGGCCGGTGGGTGCGGCGGTCCTCGAGGCCGACGGTGCGGGTGAGGCGGTCGAGCCACTCCTGGTCGGGCTTGCGACCGGCGATCGAGAGCGGCAGCAGCATGTTCTCTTCCGCGGTCAGAACCGGCAGGAGGTTGAAGAACTGGAAGACGAAGCCGAGCTTGTCGCGGCGCAACTTGGTCAGCTCGCCGTCGTCGAGGCCGGTGATCTCGACGCCATCGAGCTCGACGGTGCCCCCGGTCGGCTTGTCCAGGCCGGCGAGGATGTGCATCAGCGTCGACTTGCCCGAGCCGGAGGGACCCATGATCGCGGTGAAGTGGCCGCGCTCGAAGCCGGTGCTGACGCCGGCCAAGGCATCGACCGCGGCGTCCCCCTCGCCGTAGCGACGGGTGAGATCGGTGGCGACGACGACCTGTCCGTTCACACTCACGTCCGGGCACCGTATCGAGACCGGCCGGCGGCCTCTGGTGCGGGAAGCCGATGCGATCGCGAAGCGGCTCCAATAGCCTGCGCGGGTGGCCCTGGCAGACGACTTCGGTGGACTTCTGATCGACCTCGACGGAGTCGTCTGGATCGGCCGCGAGCCCGTTCCAGGGTCAGCCGAGGCCCTGCGCGAACTGCTGGCCGCGGGCAAGGAGTTGGTCTTCGTCACCAACAACCCGACCAAACCGCCGGCCGAATACGCGCGGCGCCTCGGCGAAATGGGGGTCGAGGTCGGGCCGGAGCGGATCGTCACCGCCGGCATGGTCGCGGCGCGCCTCGCCGGTGAGGCGGCCGGTGACGGCGGTGCCGCCTTCGTGATCGGCGCCAAGCCCCTCAAGGAAATGGTCGCGGCCGAACTGGTGGCGCGGAAGGTCCACGATCCGGACCGAGGGAACCACAACTCCGCGGTCCTCGACGTCGAGCGCGGCGGCGAGGCGGCGGTCGTGGTCGTCTCGGGACACCGGGGGTTCGGCTTTGACGAGCTGCTCACCGCGAAGCGGGCGCTCGACGCCGGGGCGGCGCTGGTCGCGACCAGCCGCGACCCGACGATGCCGATGCCGGGCGGCGAGTGGCCGGGGACCGGCGCGGTGCTGGCGGCCGTGGAGACGGCAAGCGGCCGCACCGCCGAGATCGCCGGCAAGCCGGAGCGGCACCTCTTCGAGATGGCCCTGGCGGCGATCGGCGGCGCCACACCGGTGGCGATGATCGGCGACCGGATCAGCTCCGACATCGCCGGCGGCCACGACGTCGGCCTGGCGACCGTGCTCGTCCTCAGCGGCACGACCGACGCCGAGGAGGCGGCGGCGGCCGAGCCGCGACCCGACAACGTCGTCGCCGACCTGGCGGCGCTCCTGCGGTGAGCTCGCGGTTCCGTCCGGCGTCAGGCGCCGGCGCGGCCTCCGGCGAGGAGGCGCCGGTAGCCCACCCCGCCCTCGCCTTCGCCGGGCTCTTCGCCGTCACCTTCAGCGGGTTACTGGCGGTCGGCGCCGTGCTGCCGGTGCTGCCGCGCTACCTACATGGGCCGCTCAGCGCCGGCGACCTCGCGGTCGGGATCGTGATCGGCGCCTACGCGGTCTCGGGCCTGCTGTTCCGCCCCTTCGCCGGTCGCGCCGCCGACCGCCGCGGCCGCAAGCCGACCGTGATCGTCGGCGCCCTGCTGGTCGCCGCCGGCGGCCTCCTCTACCTGCCACCGCTCGGGGTCGCCGGCCTGATCGTCGCCCGGCTGGTGCTCGGCGTCGGCGAGGGCACGGTCTTCACCGCCAGCTCCGCCTGGGTCGTCGACATCGCCCCGGTCGAGCGGCGGGCACGGGTGATGGGCCTCTACGGCCTCGCGGTCTGGTCGGGACTCAGCATCGGGCCGCTGCTCGGCGAGCTGATTCTGCATGCCTCCGGCTACACGGCCGTCTGGCTCTTCGCCGGCCTGACGCCGCTGCTCGGCGCCGCGATCGCCGCGCGCCTGCCCGATCCCTACCGGCCGATCGCCCACCCCGAGCGGCACCGGCTGATCGCTCCCGAGGCGATCCGGCCCGGGGCGGCGATGGCGATGGGCGCCGCCGGCTACGCCGCCGTCGCCACCTTCGTGGTCCTACACCTCGACCAGCGCGGGGTCGGGCACGGGGCCGCCGTCTTCGGCGCCTTCGCGACGACGATCGTGCTGACCCGGCTGCTGGCCGGCGACCTGCCCGACCGGGTCGGCCCGGCCCGCGTCGCGATCGCCGCCGCCCTCACCGAGGCCTGCGGCCTGGTCGCGATCGCCTTCGCCCACAGCCTCCCGGTGGCACTGGTCGGGGCGCTGGCGATGGGGACCGCCTTCTCGCTGCTCTACCCCTCGCTCTCGCTGATCGTCGTCAACCGCGTGCCGGAGACTCGCCGCGGCGCCGCCCTCGGCACCTTCACCGCCTTCTTCGACGGCGGCGTCGGCATCGGCGCGCCCCTGGCGGGCGCGGCGGCGGCACTGAGCTCCTACGAGGGCGCCTTCCTTTTCGGAGCGGCGATCGCCCTCGCGGCGGCGATCACGGTCGCCATGGCCGTCGCCCCGCACAGCCGCGAGGTCGTCGCCGCCCGCGCCGGCAGCTGAAGGTCTAGAAGAGCGAAGCGCCGGCGTGGCTGGCGAAGTCGACGAGCGGCTGCGGGATCACCCCGAAGAAGACCGTCACGGCGGCGCAGAGGACCGCGGGGCCGACCAGGTACCAGCGGCTGCCCGCCTCGGGGTCGACCGGATCCGCTTCCGGTGAGGCTCCGGCAATCGCCGGCACCGTGCCGGGGCGCTCGCCCTCCTGGCTCATCCACATCGCCGCCACGACCCGCAGGTAGTAGGCGACCGAGATCATCGTCCCGATCGCGATGAAGACGGCGAGCCAGGTGTAGTCGCCTTCGACCAGGGCCTCGATCAGGTAGAGCTTGCCGATGAAGCCCGCCGTCGCCGGCAGGCCGGCCAGGGCCAGCATCGCGATCGTCAGCGGCCAGGCCAGCCAGGGGCGCTCGGCGCCGAGGCCGCGGACGGCACGGATGTCGTCGCCGAAGACGGTCTCCCGCTCACGAGCGACGATCACCGCGAAGGCGGCGAGGTTCATGAAGGCGTAGGCGGCGAGGTAGAAGACGAGCGAGCTGACCCCCGACTCTGAGGCGACGACGATCCCACCCAGCATGTAGCCGGCCTGGGCGATCCCGGAATAGCCGAGCAGCCGCTTCAGCGAGTCCTGGCCGAGCGCGCCGACGTTGCCGACGACGATCGAGATCGCCGCCAGGACCGCCAGGGCGGGCTGCCAGTCGCTCGCCTCGGGGCCGAGGGCGACGTCGAAGAAGCGCAGGAAGACGGCAAAGGCGGCGGCCTTGGTGGCGACCGCCATGAACGAGGTGATCGGGGTGGGAGCGCCCTGGTAGACGTCGGGCGTCCACTGGTGGAAGGGCGCGATCGAGGTCTTGAAGGCGAGCCCAACCGCTGCCATCGCGATCCCGATCATGATCAGCGGGTCGCCGAGGAGGCCGCCGTGGGCGATCCCAACCGCGATCCCCTCGAACCCGGTCGAGCCGGTGCCGCCGTAGAGGAATGCCATCCCGTAGAGCAGGGTCGCCGAGCCGAGCGAGCCGACGATCAGGTACTTCAGCCCCGACTCGAGCGAGCCCTCGCGGCGCAGGTTGGTCGCGCAGAGGATGTAGAGCGGGATCGAGAGCGTCTCCAGGGCAACGAAGAAGCTGACCAGGTTGTAGGCCTGGGAGAGCAGCACCATCCCCAGCACCGAGCCGAGTAGGAGCGTGTGGTACTCGCCGCTGCCCACTTCCTCGGTAGCGGGCTCGCGGATCGAGAACAGAACGGCGAAGGCGGCGGTGAGCACGGCGATCAGCGAGATCGAGATCGCCAGATCGTCGAGCCGCAGCGCCCCGCTGACCAGGACCTTGCTCTCGCCCCACTGCCAGATCAGCAGGCCGGCGGTGGCGGCGAGAGTGAGCAGGGTCAGCGCCGGTGCGGAGCGCCGGGTCGGCCTGAAGACGGCGCTGAGCAGGACGAGGCAGATCCCGACCGTAAGGGCGATGATCGGCGAGATGCCGGCGTAGTCGATGTGGGGGGCATTGAAGTTCATGGTTCGGTGGTATCGGGGATATAGCCGCCGCTGTGGAACAGGCCGGCGGCCAGCCTTCCGTCCCTCCAGGATTCGTACTTCGCCAGCTGCGCTTGCGGCGCCGGCCCGCCGGTCACTTTGGCGACGGTCTGCTTCACGCTCGGGTCAGTGCGGTGCAGGATCAGCTGCGGGTAGAAGGCCAGGCCGAGGATGCAGAGGACCAGCGGTGCGAGGACGATGCCGTCGCGCCAGCCGATCTCACGCGAGGCGACTCCGTCGGGCTTTCGGTTGTGCATCGTTCCCTGGTAGAGGCGCAGGGCGTAGTAGGCCGACATCGCCACGCCCGAGATCGCCACGAAGGCGAAGACGATCTTGGCCTGGAAGAGGCCGTTGAGGATGTAGAACTCGCCGATGAAGTTGGCCGACCCCGGCATCGCCAGGGTCGCCAGGGCAACGATCAGGAAGAGCGCGGCCAGGACCGGCGCGCGCAGCGCCATCCCGCCCATCTCACGGATGTCCTCGGTGCCGGTGCGCTCGACCAGGATCGCGACGATCACGAAGAGCGGGGCGACGACGAGGCCGTGGTTGACCATCTGCAGCAGCGCCCCGTCGGCCCCGTCGGCCCGCAGGGCGAAGATCCCGGCGGTGATGAAGCCGAGCTGGGCGACCGAGGAGTAGCCGGCAATCAGCCTGATGTTGGTCTGGGTGAAGGCCATCACCGAGCCGTAGAGGATCGAGGCCAGGGCGATGACCAGGATCACCTCCTGGAATTCGATCGTCGCATCCGGGAAGAGCGGCAGCACCACCCGCAGGAAGCCGTAGGCGCCGACCTTGGCGAGGACGCCGGAGAAGACGACCAGGGCCGGCAGCGGCGCCGCCCGGTAGGCGTCGGGCATCCAGCCGTGCAGCAGGAAAGCCGGCATCTTGACCAGGAAGGCGGCGGCGAAGAACCAGAAGATCCAGCGCTGGCTGCCGGTCCCGAGGCCCTGCTGCTGCAGTTCCTGAATCGAGAAGGTGAGGTGCCCGCCCTTGGCGGAGAGGATCGCCGTGGCGATCGCGGCGACCAGCATCAGCAGCGAGCCGATCAGCGTGTAGATGAACATCTTCAGCGTCGCCGCCGGCGCGGTCAGCCCGCCTTCGCCCGTGCGGTCGTGTCCCCAGGCGCCGAACAGGAAGTAGAACGGCACCAGCATCAGGTCGAAGAAGAGGACGAAGAGCAGCAGGTCCTGGGCCAGGAAGGCGCCCAGGGTGGCGGTCTCGGCGATCAGCATCAGGAAGAAGAAGAGCTGCGGCCGCTCCTGCTCGCGGAAGGCGGCGAAGGCGATTCCGCCGACCCAGAGCACGGTCGTCAGCAGGACCAGGAAGAGGTTGAGGCCGTCGATCCCGAGGCTGTAGTCGACGCCGAGGCCGGGGATCCAGTTCGTGTCGACGGTGTTCTGCAGGCCGGATGAGCCGCCGTCGAAGCCGACCGCCATCCCGATCGCGACGCCGAGCGTGGCGACCGCGCCGAGCGTCGCGCACCAGCCGGTCGCCCGCTTCGGCAGGAAGAGGCCGACGAGGCCGACGGCGAGGGGGAGCCAGAGGAGGACGTTGATCATGAGCTCTGGAGCAGGAAGTAGAGGGCGAGGCCGGCGAAGCCGACCAGGAGCAGCAGCGCGTAGCTGCGGACGAAGCCGTTCTGGACAGCGCGCACGAAGGCGGTGCCGCCGCGCACCGTCTCCTGGGTGCCGGTGACGAGGCCGTCGACCACGAAGCGCTCGAAGACCGAGTTGGCGAAGCGGCCGATCGCCAGGGCCGGACGGACGATCAGGAAGTCGATCGCCTCGTCGAAGTACCACTTGTTGTAGAGGAAGGAGTGGACCGGGCGGAGGCGGGCTTCGAGCTTGCCGGGCAGCTCTGGGCGGGCGACGTAGAAGAGGTAGGCGATCCCGATCCCGGCCAGGGAGATGACGGCGCCGATCGCCAGCCCGACCCAGGAAGCGCTCACCGAGGGGACGACCTCGGCCAGCGGCGAGTCGGCGAAGACCGGGTCGAGGAAGTGGGTGATCGTCTCGTCGACGCCCGGCACCTGGACCAGCCCGGCGAACAGGGCCAGGAACGCCAACACCCCCATCGCCATCCGCATCGGTGCCGACTGCTCGGCGATGTGGTGGTCGGCGCCCGGGAAGCCGACGTCGGTGTCCTCTTCTTCGCCGGTCGCCGGGTTGAAGGGGTGGGCGTGGTGGACGTGGCCGCTGTCGATCAGCTCCTGCGCCTCCGGGCAGGGCTTGCCGGGCAGGACCCGGAAGACGAGCCGGAAGGTGTAGACGGCGGTCAGCAGGGCGCCGACGTAGCCGAGCACGGTGAAGATCAGGTACATGCCGCCACGCGCGGTGGCGTAGGCGAGGATCTCGTCCTTGGAGAAGAAGCCCGAGGTGCCGGGGAAGGCGGCGAGGGCGAGAGCGCCGCAGAGCATCGTGATCGAGGTGAAGCGCATCGCCTTGCCGAAGCCGCTCATCCGGTCCATGTTCTGCTCGTTGGCCATCGCGGCGATGATCGAGCCGGCCGCCATGAACAGCAGCGCCTTGAAGAAGGCGTGGGTCATCAGGTGGAACATCCCGGCGCTGTAGGCGCCGATCGAGACGCCGACGACCATGTAGCCGATCTGGCTCATCGTTGAGTAGGCGATCGCCCGCTTCAGGTCGGTCATCACCAGGGCAATCGTGCCGGCGACGAGCAGGGTGGCGAGGCCGACGAAGGCGGCGACGTCAGCGGCGGTCGGAGCGAGGACGAAGAAGGGGTGGGTGCGGGCGATCAAGTAGACGCCGGCGGTGACCATGGTGGCGGCGTGGATCAGCGAGGAGACCGGGGTCGGGCCCTCCATCGCGTCCGGCAGCCAGGTGTGGAAGGGCAGCTGCGCCGACTTCGCGAAGGCGCCGACGAGCAGCAGCAGGCAGATCGCCGTGATCGTCCACTCGTTGCTGTGGAACACGGTTGACGCCTTGGCGAAGGCGTCCTCGAATTCGAAAGTCCCCAGTTCGCGGAAGATCAGGAAGGCGGCGAGGGTGAGGCCGATGTCGCCGACGACGTTGATCACGAAGGCCTTCATCCCCGCCCGGGTCGCCGTGGTGCGCCGGTACCAGTAGCTGATCAGCGCGTAGGAGGCGAAGCCGACGAAGGCCCAGCCGACGATCAGCAGCACGAAGTTGCCGGCGAGGACCAGCAGCAGCATCGAGAAGACGAAGAAGTTGAGGTAGCTGAAGAACCGCCGGTAGCCCTGGTCGGACTGCATGTAGCCGAAGGAGTAGAGGTGGATCAGGGTCGAGACGCCGCTGACGACGAGGACCATGAAGGTCGAGAGCGGGTCGACGTAGATGCCGAGCTTGATGTCGAGCCCGGCGGCGCTGGCGTAGTCCCAGAGCGAGGAGGCATGGTGGCGGGCGTCCGGCGCTTCGCCCAGCAGGGTGACGAGCACGCCGATCCCGCAGGCGAAGGCGGCGCCGATCGCAACGGTGCCGATCAGGCCGGCCGCCCGGGCCGGCAGCACCTTGAAGCCGAGCGCGATCGTGATCGAGCCGAGCAGGGGGAAGAGCAGGACCAGCCAGGCCCAGGCGGTGGCGGTCATCCGCGCAGGGTCCTCAAGTCATCGACGTCGAGGGGCAGCTTGCGGCGGAAGATCGCGACGATCAGCCCGAGGCCGACGACGACCTCGCAGGCCGCGACGACCATCACCACCAGGGCGAAGACCTGACCCTCCTGGTTGCCGACCATGCGGCTGAAGGCGACCAGTGCCAGGTTGCCGGCGTTGAGCATCAGCTCCAGGCAGAGCAGGATCACCATCGGGCTGCGGCGGATCAGGATCCCGACCGCGCCGGTGGCAAAGAGTATTGCGGAGAGGACGATGTACCAGGTGATGTTCACGCCGCCTCGCCCTCGCGCTTTCGGTTGGCGAGGACGATCGCCCCGACCGCCGCCAGCATCAGCAGGATCGAGGAGGCCTCGAAGGGCACCAGGAACTTTTCCAGCAGCAGGTGGCCGATCGCGGCCGGGTTGCCGAAGCCGGCGCCGACGTCAGGCCCCTCGGTTTCCAGGGCCAGCAGCGCCGAGGAGAGGACGGCGATCGAGAGCTCGACAAAGAGGGCGATGCCGAGCAGCGGCGCCAGGAAGCGCTGCCCGGGGATTGGCTCCCAGGCCGACTCTCCCCCGCCCCCGACGTAGGCGACCACGAACACGTAGAGGACCATCACCGCGCCGGCGTAGACGACCACCTGGGCGGCGGCGATGAAGGCCGCGGTCAGCAGCAGGAACAGCGCCGCCAGCGAGAAGAGGTGGATGATCAGCGCCAGCACGCTGTAGAAGGGGTTGCGCATCGCGACGACGCCGATCGCACCGCCGAGGGCGCCAATCGCGGCGACGAAGAACAGCACCGCTTCCATCTACTCGCCCTCCGCTTTCAGCGGCGTCCGCTCGATCGGCTCGGCAAGCAGCATCTCCTTGGTGAAGATCAGGTCGTCGCGGTCGTAGTCGGCCATCTCGTAGTCGTGGCCCATCGTGATCGCGTCGAAGGGGCAGGCGATCTCGCAGTAGCCGCAGAAGATGCAGCGCGAGAGGTTGATCTCGTAGACGGCGGCGAAGCGCTCGCCGGCGGAGACCCGTTCGCCGGGGATGTTCTCCGCCGCGACGACGCGGATGCAGTCGGCCGGGCAGGCGGCGGCGCAGAGCGAGCAACCGACACATTTCTCGAGGCCGGTGTCCTCGAACTTGTGGAGCTTGTGGCGGCCGCGGAAGCGCGGGTAGACCGGGGTCTTCTCCTCCGGGTACTGGATCGTCAATGGCCCCTCGATCAGCCGCGCCATCGTCGTCTTGAGGCCGCGCAGGGTCTCTCCGAAGGCGCGGTAGGCCCCGCGGGCGCCGCCCGGCTCGGGGCCGCGCTGGACCTCGACGACGTCGATCGAGTCCAGGTAGGAGGCGGACTTCGGATCAAATCCGGGGCTGCCGTTGTCGGCGCTCACGTGACCACCACCAGGACGGCGGTGACGAGGACGTTGAGGGTGGCGAGCGGCAGCAGCACCTTCCAGCCGAGGGTCATCAGCTGGTCATATCGCAGCCGCGGCAGGGTCGCCCTCACCCAGATGAAGATCAGGACCAGGCCGATCATCTTCGCCAGCATCCAGATCGGGTCGAGCCAGCCCGGGCCGGGGCCCATCCAGCCACCGAGGAACATCGCCGCGGCGATCCCGGAGACGACCAGGATCTCCATGTATTCGACCAGCAGGAAGGAGCCGAAGCGCATGC
>JBEVJP010000043.1:0-3526 GCA_040510155.1 Solirubrobacterales bacterium
GGCTGCAGCCGTCGAGGATCGAGGCGTGGTCGCCCGAGTCGGCGACGACCGTGTCGCCGGGGGAGAGGATCGTGCCGAGCGTGCCGACGTTGGTCTGGTGGCCGGTGGTGAACACGAGCGCGTCCTCGGGTCCCATCCACTCCGCGATCTCGCGCTCGAGCTCGAGATGCAGGTCGAGCGTGCCGTTGAGCAGCCGTGAGCCGGTCAGGCCGGTTCCATAGCGCTCGAGCGCGTCGCGCGCGCCGGCGACGACGCGCGGGTCGGCGGTGAGGCCGAGATAGTTGTTCGAGCCGAGCATGATCCGCTCGGCGCCCTCCATGTCGACGACAGGCGCCGCGGCCGACTCGAGGGTGCGGAAGTACGGCAGCAGATCCGCCTCGCGGGCGGCTCGCAGCTGCTCGGCGCGCTCGTGGCCGCGTACCTTGCTGAATACATCGATGGCTGTCGGCATGTAGCCTGCCCGCCTCCATGGGGTCGCTCGAGATACGGCCGGTCCATTCTACGGGCGACCTCCGTCGCTTCATCCGGCTGCCGTTCCGGCTCTACCGCGACGAGCCCAACTGGGTCGCGCCGCTGCCCTTCGAGCGCAGACAGTTCCTCGACCGGCGCAAGAACCCGTTCTTCGAGCACGGCCGCGCCGAGTACTTCCTCGCCTTGCGCGACGGGCGCCCGGTGGGGCGGATAACCGCGCAGGTCGACGACAACTTCCAGCGCTTCCAGGGGAACCGCTGGGGCTGGTTCGGCTTCTTCGAGTGCGCCCAGGATCCCGAGGCCGCCGCCGCGCTGCTCGACCGCGCGGAGCAGTGGCTGCGCGGGCAGAACTGCGACCGGATGGTCGGCCCGGCGGACTTCACGACCAACGACGAGTGCGGCCTGCTGGTCGAGGGCCACGAGCGCACGCCGCTGATCCTCTCGCCCTGGACGCACCGCTACTACCCGCAGCTGCTCGAAGGCGCCGGCATGGCCAAGGCGATGGACCTGCTGATGTGGGAGCTGCACATCTCCGGCCGCGACAAGGTCAACCCGATGATCTGGAAGCTCGCCGACCAACTGCAGGAGCGCCACGGCGTCGTCGTGCGCCCGTTCCGCAAGCGCGACCTCGACGCCGAGGTGGCGCGGTTCATCGAGATCTACCACTCGGCGTGGGAGAAGAACTGGGGCTTCGTGCCGTTGACCGAGAGGGAGGTCCGTCACTACGCCTCGATGCTCAAGCCGTTCCTCGACGAGCACTGGGCCTACGTGGCCGAGAAGGACGGCGAGACGGTCGGCGCGGCGCTCACGCTGCCCGACTACAACCAGGTGCTGCGGCACCTGCGCGGCAGGATCCTGCCCTTCGGCTGGGCGAAGTTCCTCTGGTACCGGCGCAAGATCGACCGTGTGCGGGTGTTCGCGCTGGGCGTGAAGCCGGACTGGCAACACACGGGCGTAGCTGCGAAATTCTACGAGCGGCACTTCGACGCCGCGACGCGCACGCCGCAGACCCATGGCGAGATGGGCTGGATCCTCGAGACCAACAAGAACATGAACAAGGCGATGGAGGCGATGGGCGGCAAGGTCGTCCGCCGGTTCCGCCTCTACGAACGTGAGTTCGCGAAGTCGATCAGTTAGGGTTCCCTCATGCGGCGTACCGATGAGTTGAAGGCCTCCCCTCCGATGTTCGACTCGCCCTGGCTGGACCGGTTCACGCGCGTTCACCCCGCCGTGCCCGTGGTCCTCTTCGGGCCCGTCATCGTGCTTCTCCTCGCGCTCGGCATCGACCGGGCCGGATTCTGGAACTCCGTCGGCCTCGTCCTGGGCGGCTACGCCGTCTGGACGCTCACGGAGTACTGGCTGCACCGTGTCGTCTTCCACTTCGAGCCCGAGGACGGGATCGGCGCGCGGCTGCACTGGATGATCCACGGCGTGCACCACGATCATCCGAACGATCCGAAGCGGCTGGTCATGCCGCCGTCCGCCTCGGTGCCCCTGGCGCTCGTGTTCGCGCTGATCTTCTACGTCGTGCTCGGCGCCCACTGGTGGATGCCGTTCACGGCGGGCTTCCTCGCCGGCTACCTGGCCTACGACATGATCCATTACCACGTGCACCACCACAAGCCGCGGACCCGCGTGGGCCGCAGGCTGCGGGAGCTGCACATGCGCCACCACTTCCAGGATCACGAGAGCGGCTTCGGGGTATCGGCTCCCTACTGGGACCACGTCTTCGGCACGCCGCCGGAGCGGCGCGTCCGATCCTGACGTCATCCTGAAGGGCCGAGTGGACAGCGAACCCGACACAAACGCCGGCGACATCGAGGAGGGCGAGGTCGTGGACGGCCTGCCCGTGCTGCCCGGCGAGGCCCGGGCGCCCGAGACGCTGCGCCCGGCGTCGCCCCCCGTCGCGGCGAAGCAGGCTGCCGCGCTGGCGGCCACCGGCTTCGTCGCCGGCGCGGCCACGGTCGCGGTCGTCGCGCACCGCCGCGGGCGGTCGGCGCGCAAGCGGCGCAAGCGGAAGGGCGTCGTGGGGGAGATCGTGGGATCGAACTCCTTCCTCGTCGACGTCCACCTCGTCCGCCGCGGGTAGCGGCGGACGACCGTCAACACCGGCCGGGTGGGGCGGCGGGTCGAACGCCGGCGGCGTGCGGCGCCCTTTCCACCCATACGGTGGAATCCGCGCCGATCGCCGCTCGGAGCGGCAAGACCTGTCGCATCCCGCCGCCGCGACCGGTAGGACTGGTGGCGGCATGCAGGAGCTCCGGATCGAGGTCGCCCCGAGGTCGCCGTTCACGCTGCGCGGCGGCAGCGCCGACGGGCTGCTGCGGCGCAACGGCTCGGCCGGGCTGCAGCGGCTGCTGCACCGCGACGGCAAGCCCGTCCACGTCGCCGTCCTCCACGCCGCCCCCGAGCGGGTCATCTTCGGCGCGCGGGCGGAGAGCGAGCCCGACGCGATGTGGGGCATCCGGCGGATGCGGTTCGCCACCGGGGTCGACGAGGACCTCGCGCCCTTCCACGCGGCGTTCGCCGACGACCCGCTGATCGGCCGCGCCGTCCGCGCCGTGCCCGCCATGCGCCCGCGCCGCTTCGTCGTCCCGTGGGAGGCGCTCGCCGCGGCGATCACCGAGCAGCTGATCGAGTTCGAGCGCGCGGTGGCGATCCAGCGCCGGCTGATCGCCCGCCTCGGCCGCCGCTGCCCGCGCACCGGGCTGCGCGACGCGCCGCCGCCCGAGGCCGTCGCGGCGGCCGCGCCGGCCCAGCTCGCCGCGCTCGACCTCGCGCCCACCCGGGCGCTGACGCTCCGCCGCGCCGCGGCCGAGGTCGCCGCGGGCCGCGTCGACCTCCTCGCCGCCGACCCGCTGCCGGGCTGGCGCCGGCTGCGCGCGATCCCCGGCGTCGGCCCGTGGACGCTCGAGATGCTCGCCTATTACGGCCAGGGCCACCACGACCGGCTCCCGGCCGGCGATCTCGGCTACATCAAGCTCGTCGGGCAGATCACGACCGGTCACCCGAAGGCGCGCGCCACCGTCGACGAGGTGCGCGAGTTCTTCGCCCC
>JBEVJP010000044.1:0-15957 GCA_040510155.1 Solirubrobacterales bacterium
GTGACGCTGCAGGCTCAGCAGCCCGAGGTCAACATCATCCGCGTCGCCCTGCAGGGCTTCGCCGCCGTCTGCGGCGGCACCCAGTCGCTGCACACCAACGGCTTCGACGAGGCGCTGGCGCTGCCGACCGAGCGCTCGGCCCGGATCGCCCTGCGCACCCAGCAGGTGCTCGCCTACGAGTCCGGCGCCGCCGACACCGTCGACCCTTTCGCCGGCTCCTACTTCGTCGAGTCGCTGACCGACGAGGTCGAGGCCCGCGCCTGGGAGCTGATGGACAAGGTCGAAGAGCTGGGCGGCTCGGTCGAGGCGCTGGAGTTCATGCAGCGGGAGATCGAGGAGTCGGCGCTGAGCTACCACGAGCGCTACAAGAGCGGCCAGGACATCATCGTCGGGGTCAACAAATTCGTCACCGACCAGGTCGACGACGTCGACATCCTCCGCGTCGACCCCGAGTCCGAGCAACGCCAGCTGGCCCGTCTCAAGACCTTCAAGGAGAACCGCGATCAAGCCGAGGTAGACGCCAAGCTGGATGCGATCCGCGACGTCGCCCGCGGCGACGGCAACCTCCTGCACCCAATCCGCGCCGCCCTCAAAGCCAACGCCTCGATCGGCGAGGCCTGCGGGGCGATGCGCGACGTCTTCGGCGAATACAAGGGCGGCGCCTTCTTCTGATCCAGCCGCCGGCTTTGTTGATCTATCTGATCGACAATGCCCTAACATGGCGGTATGTTGAATCAGCAGCTCGCTTGGTATTTGGCGGGCCCGTGCCTCGGGCTCTGCGTCATCGCCTGCCGGCTGCTCTTCAACGGCCGCCTCGGAGTGACCGGGGGCTTCTCTGAGATCGTCGGGAAGCTCGGTCGCGGCAGCGCCGACTTCGACTGGCGCGGTTGGTTCCTGATCGGCGTCGTGCTCGGGGGCTTCCTCTTCATGATCCTCTCCGGCGGCCGCCTCTTCCATGGCTATGGGTGGATGACCGCGACCTTCCACGGTGCAGCCCAGGCCCTGGTCGTGCCGGCGCTGCTGCTCGCCTCCGGAGTGCTGATCGGCTACGGGGCGAAGCTCGCCGGGGGCTGCACCTCGGGCAACGGCCTCTCAGGCGTGTCGGCGCTCTCTCCCGCCGCCCTGGTGGCTACGGCCACCTTCTTCGGCACCGCGATCGCGGTCAGCTTCCTGATCGAGGCGGTGATCTGATGGGAGCCAGGCTCTGCGCCCTGGCGATCGGAGTCGTCTTCGGGTTCGTCCTCTGCTGGAGCGGGATGAGCGACCCGGACGTGATCCGCGGGGCGCTGCTGCTGGAACAGTCCTATCTGTTCCTGTTCTTCGCCTCGGCGGTGGCGGTCGCCAGTGCCGGCACGGCCCTGCTTCGCCGCTATGCGCGGCGGGCACTGCTGGACGATGTGCCGCTGGCCTTCTCGCGGCAACGGCCGCAGCGTCGGCACGTCGTCGGCAGCCTCGTGTTCGGAGTCGGCTGGGGCGTCGCCGACGCCTGCCCCGGTCCGATCGCCACGCAGATCGGCCAGGGCATCCCCTGGGCCGCCTTCACGCTCGCCGGAGTCCTGATCGGTGTCGCCGTCTTCCTCCGCACCGCAGCCACCGGGGAGACCGAGCCGGCCTTCGAGTCTCCCCAGATGCCTGTCGCACCGAGCGACGACCGCGCCGCGGCGATTCCGGCTGGGGTCAGCTGAAGTTGCTACTCGCCGGTCTCCATCCGGATCTCGCTGGCCGGGGGAGGGAGGACGTTAAGACCGCGGCAGAGGTCGAGCGCGATGTCCTCGGCCTGCATGCGGATCTCGCGGACGGCGGTCGTCTCCCAGAGCTCTCCGCGGAGCAGCGGGCCGATCGCGTAGATGGGACCGCGGGCGCTGCCCGTGTGGTCGATCAGGGCGCCGCAGGACCCCGCGCGAAGACCGAGGCCAAGCGGGTCGGACACCGCGATCCCGTCCTCCAGCGCGTGGCCGATCAGCCCCGTGGCACGGCGGATCTCAGTGCCGACGCCGGTACAGCAGACGATCTGGTCGGCGCTGATGCGGTCCTGGCCCTCCGCGGTCTCGACGATCACCTGCAGGTTCCGCCCCGCGGGGACAACGCTCTCGACCCGTGCCCTGCGGAATTCGAATCGCTGCGCTTGGCGAAGCCAGCCGAGGTCGACTTTGGCGTCCGGGGCAATCCGGTGTCGCAGGACTTCCCACTCGCGCGCCATCCCTTTGAGGAACTGCTGCCGATCCGCGATCGAGAGGCATTTCCAAAAGCCGGGGATGCAGGGACGGATTCCGTCGACGACGTCGCGCCAGTCGTATCCCTCGGCGGTCATGCGGCGGTTGTGGCTGCTGAGGAAGTTCTTCATCGGGAGGAGTCCCATCTGCCCGGTGGGAATGCTGGGCGGAGGCGCCGGTTCTCGCAGTCCCGGCAAGCTGGAACGAGGAACCAGGCCACTGCGCGAAAGCGCGATCGTGCGGCCGCGTGGGGCGCTGCGGGCAACCGTGAGCGCCAGGTCGACCGCGGTCAGCGAGGCGCCGATGATCACCGTCGTGCCAGTGTCGATGAGGCGGTCCAAGGCTCCGGGGGCCCAGGGATCGACGATGATGCGCTCGTCTTCGGGGAGGTTGGGCAATGGGGCAGGGGGGAGGTTGCCGGTCGCCAGCACCGCGGCGTCGGCCGCAAAGGCGTCGCCGTGGCCATGCTCGATCAGCACGCCATCGCGAGTCCGGACGATCCGTTCTGCCTCGCCCGCGATCAGCTCGACCGCGGTCACCTTCGAGCGAGTGCGCTCGTCGACGAGAAGCTCCCGCAGGTACTCGCCGTACAGGCCACGCGGGAGGTACTCGGAGCCGTCGACCTCGCGGCCGAGGTGGTTGGAAGCCCAGGTGAGGAGGTGAAGCGGTGCTGTCTGGAACGCGCTCATGCGCGCCGCCGGGACATTGAGCCGGTGTTGGGGGTCGCGGCTCGAGTAGGCGATGCCGGGGCCGAAGTCACCGCTGCTCTCCATCAGCACGACCTCCAGCGGGCGAGCCGCGTACCGCATCAGGTTGACCGCGACCAAGGTCCCGGACAGCCCACCCCCAATCACCGCCACCGTCGGTCGGCTGTCGCTCATCTGCCGATCGGGTCGATTTCGTGAGCCGCGAGGTCAGAGATACCGCCGCCGGTGAGCCGTACCGCGGAATGTCCCTGCCGCCGCAGCCAGGACGCCGCGAAGGCTGCCCGGTTGCCGGTCGCGCAGGCAACGGCCAGCGGGGTGCCCGGCAGGAGGTCGGCGCCTTCGCGCAGCCGCTCCGGCGGCAGGTGGACGGACCCCACGAGATGACCGGCGTCCCACTCGCGCTGTCCACGCACATCGACCACAGTGAAATCCGTGAGCCGGCGCGCCAGGTCGGCCACCGCGATCCCCGCTTCGGATCCAATTTCGCCGCCGCACTCCCGCAGGCGCGCGACGCCGCCCGGGGCGATGCCGAGGACGCCATCGATCGCGACGGCACGCAGCCGTCGGGCCAGCTCGGCACACTCCTCCTCGCGGTCGGCACAGACGACGATCGGCGTCTCCGGATCGAGCAGCCAGGCGACCCTGGTGCCGAGGCCCGTCCCGCTCAGCGGCAGGTTGACCGATCCGATCAGATGCGCGGCCTCGAACCGGTCGGCCGGCCGCCCGTCGAGGAAGACGGTCTCCGGACTCTCCAACGCGGCTTGCAGATCCTCGATGCCGAGGACGCGCGCCACGGCGGCTGGCGCCGATGTCGCCGCGTTGCGCGCAACCACTCTCTCCACGGTCGGGGGCCGCGGCGGCAAGCCATCCAGCAAGAGCCTGGCGAACTCCTCACCGTCCCTACTCCGGGTCAGCGGGTTGGCCGAGCGCTCATAGCCGATCGTCGAGCTGGTCTTCGGCGACAGGCCGGCGCCGCCGCAGAGCGAGCCGCCGACGTGCCCCGGCCAGAGCTCGACGCAGTCACCGAGCTCGCAGAGGCGGGAGATTGTCTCCCGCAGCGCCTTCGCCCCGTCTTGCGGGTCGACGGCGAGATCGGGTCGCGCCAGATCGCCGACGAGCAGCGAGTCACCGCTCAGAATCAGCCAGGGATCCTCACTGCGGTCAGTGTCGATAACGCCGAGGGCGATGTGCTCGGGACGGTGTCCCGGCGCAGCAATCACCTCGATGCGAACTTGGCCGACGCTGATGGTGTCGCCGGCGGCAAGACCTTCGGGACCGTTCACCCATGGAAGGCGGACCCGGGCTCCGGTAGCGGCCGCCAGCTCGCCGCGCCCGGAGACATGGTCGGCGTGGGTATGGGTCTCGACGATCGTGTCGAGGGTGGCGCCCACCTGCTGGAGGCACTTCAGGTAGCGGTCGGTGTCGATGCCGGGGTCGACGACGACAGCGCGGCCGTGGCACCCCAGCACGTAGGAAGCACAGCCCAGATCCGGGTCTAAAAGTTGATGGAAGAACACGAGTTTTTCGATTGTACTATTTCTTGATGATGTCGATAGAGATAGTCAACTATGTGTAGACTGCCGCGCTCGATGACGGCTTTCTCGGCAGCCGCGCTGACTTGCCTGTCCCGTTTGGGGGAGGCCTTGGCGCGCAAGTTGGCGCTGATCGCCCTCCTCGCGATTGGGCTGGCAGTGGCAGCTGCTCCCGCCGCGCGTGCCGACGGAAATGCCTCGGCGGCAGCGGGGTTCATCGAGTCGGCCCAGAACTCGGACGGCGGCTTCGGTGCCAAGCAGGGAGCTGCGTCGGACCCGACGGCGACCGCCTGGGCCTCACTGGCGCTGTTGGCGGCGGGCAAGAATCCGCGCGACGAGTTCCTCAAGAACGGCCGCAGTGCCGACGATTACCTGGCCGCCAACAAGGGCTCGCTCACCTCGCTCGAACAACTGGGCCTGCTGGCGATGGTCCAGTATGGAGGCGAGTTCGGCGCCGGTCACTACGGCGATCCGGTTGCCAAGATCACCTCGCAGCTCAGCGCCGAAGCTGTTCGTCAGGATCCGTTCGGGGCGTCGCTGGCTTCCTTCGGCCTGCTTGCGGCCGGTACCCCCGAAGCCAGGCAGCTCGCCGACGCGACCGCGCAGGCGCTGTTGGAAATACGGACCTCCGATGGGGCTTGGGGCCCGTCTGGAAACGCCGACAGCGTGTCCACGGCGCTGGCGCTGCAACTGCTTGCCGCAACCGGTGCCGCCGGTTCCGGAGACGCCGTCGTGCGCGATGGCGTCGACTATCTCGCGGCAGCTCAGGCCAACGATGGCGCAATTGCCGCCTCGACCCGGATCGCCTCGGCGGGCGGAGGCGGCTCGGTGCCGGCGACCGCGTTCACGCTCCAGGCCCTCGCCGCGCTCGGCTTGCCCTCGCCTCATACCGACACCGGTAAAACGGTCCGCTACGGGCTGACCCAATACCAGCAGCGCACCAGCGGCGGGCTGACCTCACGAGGCTCGATCTACAGCCCGGTTCCGCCCTCGGTCACCGAGTCGGCCCAGGCCTTCACCGCCTTCAATGGAGACACCCTGCCGGTCGATCCGGTCGCCAGCGTCACCAGCGGATCCGAAGGCAAGAAGAAGGGAACCGATGCATCGAAGGCGGCCGGGGAGGGCAAGGACACCTCCTCGACCCGGGTCAGCAGCGGCTCCTCCTCGGAAGGCGTCAGCGCGACCGCCGGCGGCACTCAGAAGGCAGACCCCGGTGCCTTCGAGCAGGCCAAGGCCGAAAGTGCCGGCAGCACGTCCGGGAAGGACGCTTCCAGCGAACGCGATCGAAAAGGCGAAGAAGGCAAACGGGGAGACGAGGCCGGCGGCGGCACGGAGATCTCGGGCACGGTAGTCGGGACCGAATCGGCCCCCTCGCTGAAATCGAAGGCGGGGGCGCTCGACGACGGCCTCAGCAACCAGCAGAAAGCGATGCTTGGCTTGGTTGCCCTGCTGGTTGCTTTGGGCGGCGCCGGCGTCTTCCTCGAGCGGATGCGCCCACGCCCGGCCGATGCCCCGCCGCTGGCTTATGCCGCCGCCGGCGCCGTGGCTCGGCCGACCGCGAAGGGCCTCCGCCGCGCCGCTGGCCTAACCGCCCGGGACGCGGCCACCGGCGCCCCGCTGACTTCGCGCACCCGCTGGCCGCTCTTGGTCGTCGGCTCTGTCGGCTTCGTTCTCGTCTTCTTCCCCCTGGTCACCGGGATGTTCGACAAGGCGCCCAAGGGCGCGGCGATGGTCGCCGCCTTCCGGCCATACATGCAGGAGCAGCGCCTCGCCGAATATCAAGAGGAGTTCGGGCAGGTCCGGGACTACGCCAACGAGCTGCGCGACGACGCTCCGGCCGTACTGCTGCCCGGCGTTTCCGACCCCGTGCAGCGGCGCCGGGCGTTCCTCGAGCGCTCTCCGGCGGCGGCGCTTTTCCTCCAGCAGTGGCCGGGCGTCGACCGCACCCTCGGCGGCATGCTCGGCACGATCCAGGCCAACCAGGGCAACTACGACGCCGTGGCAGC
The DNA here is from genome assembly GCA_040510155.1 of Solirubrobacterales bacterium. Taxonomy (GTDB): domain Bacteria; phylum Actinomycetota; class Thermoleophilia; order Solirubrobacterales; family 70-9; genus VAYN01. The sequence continues at coordinate 6,459 of JBEVJP010000044.1, forward strand.
CCTGCCGTCGTTTCGGCTATTCCCCTGGTTCTTCGTCATCCCCGGGGCGCTGTTGGCGGTGTTGGCGCTGGCGGGTCTGGCCTTCGGCCGGCGGAATCCGCGCTCATGGGTGCCGATCCGCCGGGCCGCGATCGCGATCGGTGTGGGCTTGGTGCTGGCGCCGGTCGTCTTCAACATGTTCGAGCGAGCCCCGCGTGGCGCCTCGATGGTCTCCGCCTTCAAGACGGTCGAGACCCGCAGCCTCGTCCAGGAGGTGCAGAGTGGCTTCGGCACGATCGCGATCGGCCAGGGTTCGATCAACGGCGAGCTGTATCCGGCCCTGGAAGACGAGGGGATGTCGGCCAAGGAGGTCGCCAAGCGACTGCCTGCCGCGGCGACCTTCAACGAGCACTGGACCGAGACCCTCAACGACCTGACGCCGATGATCGGCGTGATGAGCGACAACGTCGTCAACTATCGCGCCGTTCTGGCGATGCCGCCTTTCGGCCTCTTCCCGTGGCTCTTCGTGCTCGCCGGCCTGGCCGCCCTTGCCTTCGCATTGCTCGCCGGCCGCGTCCCGGCGGCGACGCAGCGGCGCGAGTCGAATCCGACCCCAGCCGAGGACGACGTCCCTTCTTCCTCTGTCCCGCCCAACAGTCCCACCGCGTCGGCGATCGAGCCGGTCGCGCTTGTTGCCACCAAACGCTGAAGGAGCATCTGAATGTCACTGAAATCCTCCCGTCCGACCAAAGGGCTCGTGGGCCTTCTCCTCACCCTGGTATCGGTCTTGGCGATGGCCGCGCCAGCTTCGGCTGCCAAGCAGCAGCTGGTCGGAACTTTCCTGATCGACCCCGGCAAATCGGTCGCCAAGGGTGGAGGCATCGACGTCACCGGCTCCTACTTCCGGATGATCTATCCGAACGGCAGCCCCACCAAAGGCCCGTTCTTCCTCAACACCGACTCACGGTCGCTCGATCAGAGCTACACGCTCTTCGTCCCCGGCATCGACAAGGGCCTGCGCACGGGCGTGTACCAGCCGCAGCCGAACCCGTCTTTTGCCGCCAACGGCTTCGCACTCGCCAACCGGATCGTCCAGCCGCTGCCCTTCGCGGGCATCAACTTCAGCCTTTCGACCGGGCCGGTGGACCTGCAAGGAGGGCAGAAAGTCGGGCCGCCGACGCTCACCGCCAACGGACACAAGTTGACCGGCGACCTGCGCGGCTTCACCGCCTCCTGGAACAAGATCTACTTCAACCAGGGCTCGCCCAAGCCAGAAGGCAAGCTGGTCGGCTCGACCCGGGCGCTGACCGGCAGCTACGACCCGAAGAGCAAGCGGTACTCGATCTCCTGGATCAGCCAGATCGTCGGCGGACCCTTCAACGACTTCGCCGGCTTCTGGCACTTCGAGGGCAAGTTCAAACCGAGGGGCTAGGCGATGAGCGGCATCTCAACGCTTCCGCTGGGGGCGAACGACTCCGTCACCCAGGCCCTCTCGGGACTCTCGGAAAACCTCCAGCAGCCCGTTCACTACGGAGCGGTGATCCTGCTGGCGCTGCTGGCGCTCGAGCTCGGCCGGCTGGCGACCGAGTTCTGGCGCCGCCAGCGGCCGGGCGCCCTCCGCCTGCAGGCGGTGGCCGAAGAGGCGCTCGGCGATCCCTCGGCGGCGCCGCAGATCGCTCGCGGTGCCCCCAGCCCGCTCGCTGAGCGCACCGTTCTCGAGCTGGCCGAAGCAGTCGATGACCCGAAGCGGACCGAGGACGTCCTCGCCGACTTCGAGCTTCGCGTCCAGCGCCGCCTCGGCCGCACGAAGATGCTGGTCCGCGCCGGCCCGGCGCTGGGCTTGATGGGAACCCTGATCCCTCTGGCGCCCGGTCTCGCCGCTCTCGGTGACGGCGAATTCAAGATCCTTGCCGCCGACATGCAGGTCGCCTTCGCGGCGACGGTGATCGGCCTGCTGGTCGGCACCGCGGCATTCGTGCTGACGCTCTACCGGACGCAGGCCTACACCGAGGATTTGGCGGCTCTGGAGCGGGCGGTCACGGGTCATGACCCGGCCGTGCCTCGGCACCATCGGGTCGCGATGGCGACCGGCGAGCACGTCGAGGCGCCGGCATGAGCCGCGTCGGCCTGGGAAGGCACGGCCCCGTCGATACGGATGTCGGCGACCCGCTCGACAGCCTCGTCAACCTCTTCGACCTCGGCCTGGTGCTCGCCGTGGCGTTCCTGATCGCGGGACTGAGCCTGACCGTCAAAGCCCAGAGCGGCAAGGTCGAAAAGACGCCGGAGAGCAAGCAGACGACGGTCAAAACGCCGAAGTCGAAACAGACCGCCAGCGGCGAAGGCGTGTCGGTTGGGCAGGTCTACAGGCTCCCCGACGGCCACCTCGTCCTGGTCGGCCCCGACGGCAAACCGGTCGAACCCTAGGAACTGCCCGTGTCCCGCGAAAAGCCATCCTCTCGATCTATTCTTGACTTTGTTGATAGATTAAGTCAGATATGACTAAGAAAGGCGCTTCCCCCATGTCTCGATCCCGCCGCGTCACCCCGCCCAAGGCGCTCGCGTCCGCCCTCTCCCTGACGCTAATCCTGGCGCTGCTGGGAGTGCTCGCGCTGACCTCCTTTGCCGCGCCCGCCGGCGCCGGCACGACGAAAGAGGCGCCGGCCAAGGTCGTCGTCTCGCAGGTGAAGGTCAACGGGGACGAGGTGACGATCTCCGGACGGGTGAGCCTGCCGGTCGACACCGCGGCGCTGCGTCAGCGCACGCGCGTCGCATTGACCCTCACCGGCGCCGGGAAGAGCGAGCGCCTGAACGCCAAGATCGACTCGAAGCGCCGCTTCAAAGCGACCAAGACCACCCAGCTCACGGGCCAGCTGACCGTCCTCGCCTTGGTCAAGATCGGCGGCCAGCAGTCGGGCCCGCAGGTCCGCAAGCGCTTCGCGGGGCCTGTGGTCGCCTCGACGGGCACCAGCGGCGGAGGGTCCGCTGGTAATCGCGGAACCACTGGCGGCAGCGCCGGCACGGGCGGCGGGGGAGCAACCGGGACGCCGCTGGTCGGATTGTTCAAGCTCGACCCCGGCCAGCAGGCGGTCAGCGGCAAGATCACCGGTACCTACTTCCGGATGCTCGGTGGAAGCGGCTCTCCGGTCCTCAACCAGAATTCGCCTTTCTTCGACAAAACCAATACCCCCCTGCGCCCAGGCACGGATGGCGGACTCAGCACGGTCGTTTACCAACCCGCGCCGACGCCGGCCTTTGCCGGGACCAATCAGGGCCTGCCGACCGGAGACGCCCTGGCCAACCGCGTCGTGCAGCCGCAGAAGTTCTTCGACGTGGATTTCAGCATCGTCACCGACTCGATTGGGCGTGGAACCGCCTTGGGCGGCGGGCTGACCGAAGCACCGACTCCGCTGCCGGTCATCCTCAACGACAACGGCAATCTCTCTGGGCAGGTTTCGGACTGGACCGCCGCCTGGAATGGGCTCTACTTCACCCAGGGCTCGCCGAAGCCGGATGGGAGCCTCGGCGGCACCTGGAACGGCAGTGGCACTACGCCGCTGACCGGCAGCTACGACGCCGCCACCCGCCACTTCCGATTGAGCTGGCAGAGCCTGATCCAGGGCGGCGCTTTCGACGGCTTCACCGGCCAGTGGTTCCTCGAGGGAACGTTCGTGCCGGCCTGATGAGCAACGACGCCGCCTCGCCCAACGCCCAAACCCTGCGACGACCGATCACGGAGAAAGACTTCACAATGCCCACCACATCGCAACGCCGTTGGCTCACCGCCGCACTTGCAGGCCTCGTTCTCCTACTCCTGCCGGCGGCAGCGACGGCCGACACCTCGGTGGTCGGTTGGGGCACGCAGCAAGCGATCGGCCTGGGCAAAGAAACCGTCTCCACCGTGTCACCGACGACGCTTCCCGGGGCGCAGGGCGCAACCGCCGCCGCGCTGAACCAGACCTCGTCCTACCTCCTGACGCCGAGCGGCGTCCTCGTTGCCGGCTGGGGCAGCGACCTGGGCCTCGCCGGCGTCAGCCCAGGGGTACTGGACCCGCTGCCTTACACCTTGATCCCCGGCACCGCCGGTGCCAAAGCCATCGCCACTGCCGGCTCGACGCTGATCGTCGAGGCCGATGGAAGCGTTGACGGGTTCGGGGTCAACTGGTCCGGCGAGGCCGGCGGAACGCCGGGCTCGGCGATCGAGACGCCGACGCCGGTTGAGGGGCTCACCAACGTCACCGCGGTTGCGGCGAGCGAAAGCAACTCGATCGCGCTCAAGGGCGACGGCACGGTCTGGAGCTGGGGCAGGCACGACTATCTCGGCAGCGCCGCGGGCGCGGCCGGTCCCAACACCGGCATCCCGACCCAGGTGACCCTGCCCGCGGGCACCCCCGCGACCGCGATCTCAGCCGGTGGTGCGCATTTCCTCGTCCTTCTGCAGGACGGCAGTGTCTGGGCCTGGGGCGCCAACGAATACGGCATGGTGGGCAACGGCTCGACGGATGCGGTCACGGTGCCGGTGCAGGTGATCCCGCCCGCGGCTTCCGGCGACCCGAAAGTGACGGCGGTCAGCGCCGGCAATCAATCGAGCTTCGCGCTCTATAGCGACGGCACCTATAAGGCATGGGGGCTTGGCTACTTCGGCGAGCTCGGTCTCGGCGGGACCACCGACGAAGTGAATGCCGTCACCGTGCCGACTTCTCCCTATCCCGCCGCCGTTGCGGCGCACCCTTCCGCCTACCCGCCGCTGAAGCAGATCGTCTCGACCTTTAGCACCACCTACGCGATCGTCGCCGGCAGCGGTCGGGTGTTGGTCTGGGGCGACAACTCCACCTACCCGGGGGGCCAATTCGGCTTCGGCGAAAGCACGCCCTTCTACCCTTACGCCTGGCCCTACGACCCGACCAACCCCGGAACCCCTGGCACCTCCGGCCAGGGGGTGGCAGAGATACCGCAGCCCTTGGGCAGGCTCAAGGACGTTCCCTGGCTCGGGGTCGGCCCCGTTGCCCAGGATGAGATCGCTGCCACCGGATCGGTACTGAGAGTCGAAAACAACGGCAGCTCGGCGCCCGCCTTCTTCTCGCACCCGGTTGGGACCTTCAGCGCCCCTCAGCTCCAAGTATTCACGAGCGTCGGCGAACCGACCACGGTGACGTCGATCCGGATCACCGGCGCCAACGCCGGGGACTTCTCGATCGACGCGGCTGGCACCTCCAGCAGTCTCCTTCCGGGCACGCCCTACTCGGTCCCCTTGGTGATACCAGCGGATGGGGCCCTCCATGTCCTAGCCCGGTTTCACCCTTCAGCGCCCGGTGAGCGGTTCGCGACCCTGGAGGTGAGTGGGCAGGGCGAGACTGCAAGCATTCAGCTGAGTGGCTTCGGCACCGAGTTGCCGGGCAGCACGTCGGGTGCGCAGGGCGACAAGGGTCAGCCAGGCTCAGCCGGTTTGGCCGGGCCTGCGGGCCCCGCGGGACCCGCCGGCAAGAACGGCGTCGTTGTCTTCTCCTCGACGCGGGCGAGGGTCAGTGCCAAGCGCGGTGGCCCCGCTTCGTTGAGCTTCCTGCTCGTCAACGGAACGAGCGGAAGGTTGGCCGGCGCCACCGTCCAGGCCAGCGTGCCGAGGGCGTTGGGCACGGCCAACTCCAGCGGGGCGACGGGTATCCCGGCTCTACCCTCCGGCTCCTCGCGCCGGGTTAAGGTCGGGCTGGCGATCGGCGATCACGCCAAGTTGGGTGCCCATCGGATCGAGGTTGCGTTCAAGGCTGGATCGAAGACCGTGACGCGGACGGTACGCGTCCGCGTCACCGACTGACCACCGGTCCCAGGTGCAAGGGTTCCTGCCGGCGGCATGGCGCTGGCAGGAACCAGCCCATTGCGGTGGAAACGGCACCCATGATCGAGGCGTCACGGACCCTGATGAAGTCGGAGCCGGAGCTGAACGAGCTGCTCGAGGAGTTCGAGGGGGTCGAGGTGAGGATGGCTGAGAAGGGGTTTGGGACGCGGGTCGAGATCAGGGCTCAGGAGGGGACGGGGCTCGAAGCGGCCGATCTGGAGGCTTTCCTCGATCGCTTGGCGGAGCCACAGCGGCGGCCTTTCGGCTCGATCTAGCCGCGTTGGGTATGCCTCGACTTTGGAGAGAACCCGCCCCTCGCTGACACGCGCTTGGGCCGAGAAATAGACTCTCGCCCCCGATGCGCGAGAAGAACCCTGTCACCCACGAGGAGAAGGTCGCCTACCTGCGTGAGCTGCGCGAGGCGGCGATCAACTCGGCCTCCGAGAAAGCCGTCGAGAAGCAGCACGCGAAGGGCAAGATGACAGCTCGCGAGCGGATCGAGAAGCTGCTCGATCCCGGCTCGTTCGAGGAGCTCGACACCTTCGTGCGCCACCGCACCTACGACTTCGAGATGCAGAAGAACCGGCCCTGGGGCGACGCCGTCGTCACCGGCCACGGCACCATCGAGGGCCGCACCGTCTTCGTCTTCTCACAGGACTTCACCGTCTTCGGCGGCAGCCTCGGCGAGGTGATGGCGGAGAAGATGTGCAAGGTGATGGACCTGGCGGCCCAGGTCGGCGCTCCGGTCATCGGCATCAACGACTCCGGCGGAGCCCGCATCCAGGAGGGCGTCGTCTCGCTCGGTGCCTACGGCGACGTCTTCGCCCGCAACGTCAAATGCTCCGGGGTGATCCCGCAGATCAGCCTGATCATGGGCCCCTGCGCGGGCGGTGCCGTCTACTCGCCGGCGATGACCGACTTCATCTTCATGGTCAAAGAGACCTCGCACATGTTCATCACCGGCCCCGAAGTGATCAAGACCGTGACCGGCGAGGAAGTCGAGTTCGAGGAGCTGGGCGGGGCGATGAGCCACAACTCCAAGTCCGGGGTGGCCCACTTCGCCTCCGAGGACGAGGAGAGCTGTCTCGAGGACGCCCGCTACCTGCTCAGCTTCCTGCCCTCCAACAACCTTGAGGCGCCGCCTCGCTTCGAGCCGACCGATGATCCCGAGCGCGAAGACGAGGAGCTCGACGCGGTCGTCCCCGACGATCCCTCCAAGCCCTACGACATGCGCAAGGTGATCTCGCTGGTCGTCGACGACGAGGAGTTCTTCGAGGTCCACGAGCACTTCGCCAAGAACATCGTCTGCGGCTTCGCTCGCCTCGACGGGTTCCCGGTCGGCGTGGTCGGCAACCAGCCCGCCTTCCTGGCGGGGGTCCTCAACATCGAGGCCTCCGAGAAGGCGGCCCGCTTCGTGCGCACCTGCGATTGCTACAACGTGCCGATCCTGACCTTCACGGACGTGCCCGGCTTCCTGCCGGGGACCGATCAGGAGTGGAACGGGATCATCCGCCACGGCGCCAAGCTGCTCTACGCCTACACCGAGGCGACGGTGCCGAAGCTCACGGTCGTCACCCGCAAGGCCTACGGCGGCGCCTACGACGTGATGGCCTCAAAGCACATGCTGGCCGACTTCAACGTCGCCTGGCCGACGGCGGAGGTCGCGGTGATGGGTCCCGAGGGTGCGGTCAACATCATCTATCGCAAGGACATCGCCAACTCGCCGACCCCCGACGAGCGGCGTCAGAAACTGATCGACGACTACAAAGCCCACTTCGCCAATCCCTACTCGGCGGCGGAGCGCGGCTACATCGACGACGTGATCGAGCCGCGGGAGACGCGTCCCAAGCTGATCAAGGCGCTGCGGATGCTGCAGAGCAAGCGCGTCCCGCAGCCGAAGCGCAAGCACGGCAACATCCCGCTCTAGCGGGGCGCGGTTCCGTCACCCCGGCGGGTGCCGGTCGCTCAGTCGGCGAGCCAGCGGAAGCCGAGCGGGTCGATCCGCGGCTCCAGCGGGCTGCTCGGCAACCCCGGCTTGGTCGCCTGGGCGGGATCGTTGAAACCGCCGGGGGCGACGTCGTTGGGCGTGTCGGGGTGGAAGATCGAGGCCAGGTACTGGATATGGCCGCGGCCCTGGCCCAGCTCCGTCTGGCCGCCGCCGTAGGCGCCGATGCCGCGCTCCTCGCAGTAGTCGTAGGCGGCGAAGAGGTTGCGGATCGGTCCGAAGCGGGAGGGCTTGACGTTGACCGTCTTCGGCGGCGACCAGGGCATCGCCTCGATGTCGGCGATCGAGTGGATCGGCGCGTCCCAGGTGACCCGCTCGTGGACCGGGTCGAGCAGCGGCTTGGTCTCCTCGGTGACGTCGGGGTCCTCGAGCCAGGCGTCGGGGAAAGCCGCGATCAGCTTCGCGTAGAGCTCGGGGTCGGTGACGACGTCGACCGGGGTGCCTTTGTAGAAGCCCTTGAGGTCGAGCGAGTCGACGGCGCCGGTCTCGGCGAGCGCCGCGATCAACTCGTCGTCCCAGTCGTTGAACGGGTCGAGCTTGAAGCGCAAGTTCGGGTAGACGGCGAGGCGGGCCAGCAGCGGCTCGATCGAGGAGCGCTCGCCCTCTTCGAAGCCGGCCAGCCGCATCGAGTTGACGAAGTTGACCGGGCGCGGCTCGCGGCCGACCGCCTCGGCGAGGTTGGTGCCGCCCTGACGCAGCGCCAGGTCGAGCGCCGCCGACTCGAAGGCCCAGCGCCGGTAGGGGCGTGAGACGTCGCGCTCGGGCGCAGCGGCGGGGAAGAGGTCGATCTCCTCCAGGGCCTGGGAGAAACCGGCGAAGGTGTGGCTGCCGACCAGGTCCTCGGGCGGGCCGTGATCCTGCTGGCCGATGTGGTCGACCGCGTCGTAGGTGACGTCCTCGCCGATTCCCTCGTGGCCGCCGCCCCGCAGCTTGATCACCGTGGTCAGCCGTTCGAAGCTGCCGATCGTGAAGCTCAGCCCTTCGAGCTCACACCCCTCGACGTCGAGGGGGAGGTCGGCGATCGCGTCGAAGCTGGCCACGGCCGGCAGCCTAGCGGGCGACGTGTCTGAGCCAAAGAGCGCATAGGCGTCCCGGAGCTCAGACGCGTCTCTCAGAGCACGGCGACGCGCAGGGTCTTCAGCTCGCGGTCGCTGCCGCCGCGCACGTAGCCGCCATGGGCGACGCTCTCGCGGATGAAGTCGAGCGTCTCGGCGGTGAGGCGCTCGCCGGGGAGGACGTTGGGGATGCCGGGTGGATAGGCGGCGAGCCCCTCGGCGGCGACGCGGCCGGCGGCGGCGTCGAAGGGGATCACCTCCTGGGGACCGAGGAAGGCCTCGCGTGGGGTCAGCACCAGCTCGCCCCAGGGCGGCGGCGGCGCCAGTTTCTCTTCCGGCGGCCCGGGTTCCGCCTCGAGCTTCTCGACCGCGAGTCGGAGCGCCGCGATCAACCGCTCACCGGCCGCCGCCGCCGGCTCGCCGAGCCCGAAGATCGCGACCACGAGGTTCTCGGCGGCGAGCTCGAGGTCGATCGGGTCATCGAGCTCGAAGGCGGTCTTCGCCAGCCGGTAGCCGGTGGCGCCGGTGCCGCGCACGTCGATGACGACCTTGAGCGGGTCGACGTCGTGCACGCCTTCCGTGCCTCGCAGCTCGGGGCCGAGCAGCTTGAGACCGGGGCTCGAGGCGATG
>JBEVJP010000045.1:0-2559 GCA_040510155.1 Solirubrobacterales bacterium
CAGCTCAACGACCTCTGGCGGATCGCCGGCTTCCGCGACCTGATCGGCGAGTCCGAGTGGGGTGACCAGGAACGCCGCGGCTTCGGCTCCGAGCCGGTCAGCCCTGAAGCGTGACGAAGCGCTCCTCGGTCAGCTCGTAGACCGCGTAGGCGGGACCCTCCCGGGTGTTGCCGGAGTCCTTGACGCCGCCGTAGGGCTGCTGGTCGGCGCGGAAGGTCGGCACCTCGTTGACGAGGACGCCGCCGAACTCGAGGGTGCGGCCGGCTTGCAGGCCGCGGCCGATGTCGCGGGTGAAGACGCCGGCCTGGAGGCCGAACTTGGAGTCGTTGGCGAGGCGCCGCGCCTCGTCGAAGTCGCTGAAGGTGTCGATCGTCGCCACCGGGCCGAAGATCTCCTCGCACCAGACCTTCGCCTCTTTCGGCGGCGCCTTCAGCAGGGTCGGCGCCAGGCAGCGGCCCTCGTCGACGAGCTCGCCGCCGGTCAGCAGCTCCGCCCCACCCTGGACCGCCTCCTCGACCCACTGCTTGACGCGGTCGCGATCGTCGGGGGTGATCAGCGGCCCGACGTCGGTGCCCTCGTCGAGCGGGTCGCCGACCGTCAGCTTCTCGACGTTGGCGACGAGGCGCTCGGTAAAGCGGTCGGCCACCGCCTCGTGGACGAGGATGCGCTGGATCGAGATGCAGCTCTGGCCGGCGTGGGAGAAGGCGTGGATCTGGGCTTTGTCGGCGGCCGTTTCCCAGTCGCCGTCCTCGTTGACGATCAGCGGCGCGTTGGAGCCGAGCTCGAGGTTGACCTTCTTGTGCGGGACCTTGGAGCGGATGTCCCAGCCGACCGGAGCCGAGCCGGTGAAGGTGATCGCCCTCGTCAGCGGGTGCTCGACTATCTTGTTGCCGACCTTCGAGCCGGGGCCGGGGACGACCGAGAGCCAGTTCTCCGGCAGGCCCGCCTCGACCAGGATCTCGGCCAGCTTCAGGGCCGAGATCGGCGTCTGCCCGGCCGGCTTGAGGACGATCGCGTTGCCGGCGGCGATCGCCGGGCCGAGCTTGTGGGCGACGAGGTTGAGCGGGAAGTTGAAGGGGCTGATCGCGCCGACGACCCCGTAGGGAACGCGCAGCATCACGCCGAGCTTGCCCTCTCCCGCCGCCGATGCCTCCATCGGCACAGTGCCGCCGGTCAGCTTGCGCGCCTCGACCGCGGCGAAGGTGAGCGTGGAGACGCAGCGCTGGGCCTCGACGGTGGCGGTCTTGATCGGCTTGCCGGCCTCAGCCGCGATCGTCAGCGCCAGGTCCTCGACGCGCTCGCCGACCAGCTCGGCGGCACGCTGCAGGACCTCGGCGCGGGCGTGCTGGGGGAAGTCGCCTGCGGAGTAGGCCTTGTGGGCCGCGACGACGGCACGATCGACCAGCGCCTCGTCGCCCTGTGCGACCCGGCCGACGGGACCCTGGTCGTAAGGGCTCTGGACCTCGTCCCACTCGCCGGTCGCCAACCAATCGCCGGCAACCAGCAGCTCGTGATCGGTCGCCTGCACGGTCTGCGTCGCCATCAAGACCTCCTCCAGTCGCTTCAACTCAGCGTAGCGCCCGGCCGGCGCCGGGCAGGACGTTAGCCGCCGCGGTCTGACTCCGGTAAGCCTGCGAGAGCAGCACTCGCCTCCTCCGCCCCCAGGTAGGGGATCAGCACGAACTCGACGAGCGTCCGCGTTGCCTCTACGAGCTGCTCGGCGCGTCCGGCGTCGACGTAACGGGCGACCAGCGATAGTGCTCCGCCGAGGAGTAGATCGGCGAAGTCGTTGGGGATATCAGCCCGGCCGGAATGCCCCTCTCGCAGGACCACGGCGAAGCTACCCTGCAGCGCCTGCTGACGCTGACGCCCCACCCGACCGACCTGCGCACACTCAATCGCGATCAGATGAGCCACGAGCGGATTGGCGGCGAGCAGACTCAGCGTCTCGGCGATACCGGAGCGGATCCGATCACGCCAATCGGCCTCCGCCTCCACCGCCACCTCTATCTGCTCGCAGAGCCAGCGCGCACAGAAGTCGAAGGTGGCGACGAAGCAGGCCTCTTTGTCGGCGAAATGCTCATAGAAGGCCGCGCGGGAGACACTGGCCTCACTGGTGATGTCACCAATCGTGGTCGCTGGGAAGCCACGATCCGGCAGCACCCGCAGCATCGCGGCGATTATCCGCAGCCGTTGGTTGCTCTCTATGAAGGAGCGCGGCAAGCCGTGGCGGCCGGTAGGCAGTCGCGCCATCAGCAGCTCTTCCGGCAGAGCAGCCTCGAAGCGCGAGGACTCCTTCCCGTCGGGGGGCTCCGCCCGGCTCATGTGGACCCGACGCGAAGAGGCGGTGCGTCGCCCGCCTTACGTCCCCCTACCCCACCCCCACGCAAGGCCGCACCACGTCCCCCGCCGCCCGGGTGCCGTCGACGAAGGTGAACTCCCCGTGCGCGGTCAGGCTCCCCGTCGGGCAGGAGGCAAGCAGGAGGTTTTCCTTTTTGCCCTTGTAGGTCCAGGATTTCTTCAGCGTCGCCGTAAAGGAGGTCAAGGACCCTTGGCCAC
>JBEVJP010000046.1:0-18427 GCA_040510155.1 Solirubrobacterales bacterium
AGCCCGATCCCCTTCGGGTCGGCAACCAGGCGCTTCGCCAGGTAGGCGACCCCGATCCCGATCGGCAGGTTGATGAAGAAGATCCAGTGCCAGCTGATCGCGTCGGTGAGGACGCCGCCGAGCAGCAGGCCGATCGAGCCGCCGGCGGAGGCGACGAAGCCGTAGACGCCGATCGCTTTCGCCTGCGCTGCGGGCTCGGGGAACATCGTCACGATCATCCCCAGGATCACCGCCGAGGCAAGCGCGCCGCCCAGCCCCTGGATGAAGCGGGCGCCGATCAGCATCTCCTGGCTCTGCGAGGCAGCGCAGAGAAGCGAGGCGGCGGTGAAGATCGTCAGCCCGAAGAGGAAGACGCGGCGCTGGCCGAGCAGGTCGCCCATTCGTCCCGCCAGCAGCAGCAGGCCGCCGAAGGGGATCATGTAGGCGTTGATCACCCAGGCGAGGTTGCTCTGGGAGAAGCCGAGATCGTCCTGGATCGAGGGCAGGGCGACGTTGACGATCGTCGCGTCGAGGACGATCATCAGCATCCCCGCGCAGAGCACGTAGAGCGCCAGCCAGCGGTTGTGTTCGTCGTGGGTTTGGGCGGTCTCGGTGGTCATGCGGGGCCTCCTGCCGAGGTGGTCGTCTATCTGGACGACGAACGGCGAATCGGGAAATCGACAACGGTCACAGTAATGACCGGGGTTGGAGCGAAAACTCATCGCCGGCCGCTCAGGGAACGCGACTCGGCAACCCGAAGCGCTCGAATACGGAGCGAACGCCGACCGGGTCGGTCGCGTAGTCGGGCCACCGAGAGTACCCGCCCGGAGCGTCCCTGGCAGTGCTGCGTACATTTTCCACGCTATAGGGAGGAAAAAGTCGGCAGCGCTCCCTCCTATGATCGGCCGATGCGCGCGGTCGTCCTGCACGAGTTTGGCGGCCCCGAGGTGTTGCGGATTGAGCAGGTGCCAACGCCGGAGCCGATTCCGACCGAGGTGCAGGTGCGAGTCCAGGCCGCCGGCGTCAACCCGGTCGACTTCAAGACCCGCCAGGGCAAGGGGATGGCAGCCGTGCTGGGCGAGCCGCCGTTGCGGATCGGCTGGGACGTGGCCGGGGTCGTCACCGCGGTCGGCGGCGGGGTGACCCGCTTCGCGGTCGGGGACGAGGTCTTCGGGATGCCGTGGTTCCCGCGCCAGGCGGGCGCCTACGCCGAGTACGTGACCGCCCCGTCGCGCCATTTCGCGGCGATCCCCCACGCGCTCTCGACGATCGAAGCGGGGGCCCTGCCGCTGGCTGGACTGACCGCCTGGCAGATCGTCGTCGACACGATCCGCCTGCAGTCCGGCGACGACCTCTTGATCCACGGCGCCGCCGGCGGGGTCGGCCACCTCGCCGTGCAGGTCGCCAAGGCGCGTGGCGCGACCGTGATCGCCACCGCCCGGGCCGAGCAGGCGGAGTGGCTGCGTGAGCTCGGCGCCGACCGCGTCATCGACTACCGCGAGGAACGCTTCGAGGACCAGGTCGCCGACCTCGACGCGGTGATCGACTTCCCCGGCAGCTACGGCGAGCGCTCGCTGGCGGCGCTGCGCCCGGGAGGCACACTCGTCTCGGTTCCGAGCGGCAGCTCCGCGAAGCTGGTCGAGCTGGCGGAACGGCAACAGCAACGGGCGACCGGGTTCCTGGTCGAGCCGGACCCGGTCGGCCTCGAGGGTCTCTGCGAGCTGGTCGAGGCGGGGCGGCTCCAGGTCAGAGTCGATCGCGTCTTCGACCTCGGCGAAGCGGCCGAGGCCCACCGCCAGGCCGAAGCCGGCCACGCCGGCGGCAAGCTGGTCCTGCGGGTCGACTGACCGCCCGCCCTAAGGGTGCTGCGCCGCCCAGGCTTCGACCATCTCCAGGCGCTGCATGATCGTCGGGTGATTCTCGGCCAGGACGTAGATCCAGCTCGGTGGATCGGGGTCGCCGAGGCTCTTGGTCGCGAGCTGCCGGAACGCGCCTCGGGCGGCGCTGGGATCGTGCGTCGCCTGCAGGGCAGCCCAGTCCGCGGCGGCCTCCTGGCGGCGGGTGACGACGTTCAGCAGCGGCATCGCCAGCAGCTGGACGGTGACGAGGACGAGCAGAGCGACTGGCACCGCCTCGGGCGCGGCGAGCCCACCGCGCCGCCGGGTGAAGAACGCAATCAGGCCCAGCGTCGGGACCAGCAGCAGGGCGGTCCATCCCACCGCCTTGAGGACGTCGCGGTGGGCCAGGTGACCGACCTCGTGGGCCAACACGAAGCGAACCTCGGAGCGGCTGAAGCCGCCGTGCAGGAGCGTGTCCCAGAGGATCACCGTCCGGGTCGGGCCGAGGCCCGTGGTCATCGCGTTCGGAGCCGTCGTCGAGCGGCCGACCTCCTGGACCTTCAGGTCCGCCTCGGGGGTCTTCTCGATGCGCTCCAGGGCCTTCGCTTCGGCCTGCAGCTCCGCGCTCCGCACGGTCGAGGTGTCGAGGACCAGATACGGGCTGAGGAAGGCGAAGAGCAGGGTCAGGGCGACGAACACCGGCGCCGCCGCGAGCCACCAGTAGCGACGCATCACCCCGGCAAGCCCCATCGCGATCGCGATCGCGATGCAGACGAAGACGAACACCGAGCCGAGGCTGAGGAAGCTTTCCAGCAGCCACTCGAGGTATCCCTGGTGGGAGACGTCGTGGCCGCGTTCCCACCAAAGCGTCGCGATCCCGAACGGGAGCTGGACGATCCAGACCAAGGCGAAGCCGAGCATCGCCAGCAACATCCCCGTGCCGACCCGTCCCGCCGCCGACTCGCGGACCAGCCGCTGGCCGCTGCGGGCGTAGAGCGCGAGCACGAGGACCAGGGCCAGGGAGGCCAGCAGGCCGTCGATCGCGAGAAAGCGCTCGTAGCTGGCGCTGCGCTCGAGAAAGGAGTCGCTGAAGAAGCGACCGGGGTCGAGTTGCGCAGCGGGAAGCGAGGGCAGCTGCGTCGAGGCCCACAAGGCCTGGGCCGCCCAGAGCCACAGAGCAGCGCCGGCGAGGAGGGCGAGCGCCGCCGGCCAGCGCGATCTCGTCGTCACGCGCCGGGCGCGACCGCGGCCGAGTCCGGCGCCGGGGCCCGTTCCAGACAGGGCCCGCTGTAGGGATAAACGGGACTGACGAGGAGGACGTAGGCGCCGGTCTGAGCGGCGTAGCGCAGGGCGAAGGCACCGGCGTTGCGCAGGCCGACGGGCATCCGGCCGGTCGCCAACGCGGCGAACCAGCCGAGGATGGCCACGACCGCGAGCAGCGAGCTGAAGGCGGCGGAGAGGATCAGCGCCGGCACGGCGAGGAAGAGGCGGAAGAGCGTGGTCCAGCGGTTTTGGCGCTGGCGGGCAGCGATGTGAGGGTCGATTGGATAGCTACCTTCGGCGCCGACGAAGCCTGGGAAGGGATTGCCGACCAGGTACAGGAAGGCGCTTACCTGCAGCTGGTACCGCACGTAGGCGGAGAGGAAGCGGTGCAGCCACTGCGGCGAAGTGCCGGCGACCAAGGTGGCGATCCAATTCACCACCCCGGCGAGCAGGGCCAGCACCCCCCAGAGCGTCACCCAGACGAGGTGCGGGAAGGCGAGTGGAAGGCGGAAGAAGACGGTGAGGCGACTGCGCCGCAGCTCGTCGCGGACCTCCACGCGGACCGGGTCCGAGCGGGTCGGGAGCGGGCCGATCGCGGTCAGGGGGTCGCTCGAGGGGTAGCGATCGGTGAGCAGCAGCAGATAGGCCCAGAACTGCGCGGCGTATGAGAGCGCGTAGGCGCTCAGGTCGCGGAGGCCACGGGGCATGCGCCGCTTGACCATCGAGTAGAACCAGCCGAGGAAGGCGGCGACGATCAGCAGCGAGGCGAACTGACCCGTCGATCGAGCCGAGGCGGGGTTGCCGGAGCCGGCGAGGACCGAGAGGAGGGCGAACGCCGGCACGGCGAGGATGAGCCGGAACGCCACCGTCCAGCGATTCTGCCGCCGCGGCGGGTCGATCTCGACGTCGATCGCGTAGCCGGGCTCGCCGTCGAAGGCAGGCAGTGGCTGGGCGGCGAGGTACAGGTAGGCGTAGATGTGCGTCGAGCAGCGCACGAAGCGGGCCAGGAAGTTGTGCAGCAGCCCCGGCGATTCACCCCGGACAAGCGTCACCACCCAGCTGGCGACGGCGGCGAACAGGGCGAGGACCGCCCAGAGCCCGAGCCAGATGAGGAACGGGATGATGATGATCAGCCGGAAGAAGACCGTGAGGCGACCGCGCTCTAGATCGTCGCCGATGACCAGGCGAATCGGCTTCCCCGCGGCGGGCAGCTGGGGTGAGGGGGACGCCTCCACCGGCGGAAAAGTACTCAGCGCTTCTGACGTGGTGTCTTCTCGCGCCGCCCGGGCCTGATCGGGCGACGAACCTCAGCGGCCGCGGCGGCCGAAGCTGTGGCCGACCGGGGCGACGGACTTCAGCTCGGCGACGGCAAGCTCGCGCTGGCGGCGGCGTGTGGACGCAACGGACTGGCGGGTGGGTGGCGGGGCCGCCGCCCGGGTCCGCTCCAGCGGCGCCAGCTCGGCGACGAGGACGTTGATCACGCCTTCGCGGCGCTCGAGGCGGCCGCGGGCGCGGATCAGGGCGTCGCTGCGGACGAGCTGGCGGTGGCGGTCGTAGACCGGCGGCGGCACGACCAGGTTGACGGCGCCGCGCTCGTCCTCGAGCAGCATGAAGACGATCCCGCGGGCGGTCTCCGGGCGCTGGCGGGCGACGACCATCCCGGCGACCTCGACCTCGCTGCCATCCTCGACTCGCTCGAGGTCGCTGCTGCGCAGCAGCTCCGGCTCGAGGTTCGGCCGCATCAGCCGCATCGGGTGCGGCCCCAGTGAGATCCCAGTCGAGCGGTAGTCGGCGATCATCTTCCCCCAGTCCCCCAGCGGCTTCAGGCGCGGCGGCTCGGGCGGCTCGATCGCCAGCGCCAGCTGCTCGCTGCCGCTGCGCCCGCGTCCCGCCCCGGCGACCCCGACCCGCCAGAGCGCCTCGCGGCGCTCGCCCGCCTCGCCGACCGGGATCCCGTCCAGCGCCCCCGCCCAGGCCAGCCGCTCCAGGCTCGCGTAGCCGGCACCCGAGCGCGAGGCCAGCTCGGCGATGCCGCGGTAGGGGCCGCCCCGCTCGCGCTCGGCGACCAGCGCCTCCATCTCCTCCTCGCGCACCCCCTTCACGTAACCGAGCCCGACCCGCACCAGCGGCCCGCCGCGCTCGCGCTCGACGTGGCAGAGGACGCGGCTCTGGTTGGCGTCCGGCGGCGCCATCCGGATCCCCCGCCGCTGCGCCTCGTGGGCCAGCGAGTCGGGCGGGTAGAAGCCCATCGGCTGCTCGTTCAGCAGCGCGCAGAGGAACTCCGGCCCGTAGTGGACCCGCAGGTAGGCCGTCTGGTAGGCGAGCAGGCCGAAGGCCGCCGAGTGCGCCTTTGGGAAGCCGAACCCGGAGAAGCCCTCGATCTGCTCCCAGACCCGTTCGGCCACCTCGAGTGGCACCCCCTTCGTCCCCACCGCCCCGACCAGGAAGGCGTCGCGGTTGCGGTCCATCGCCTCGCGAGAGCGCTTGCGGCTCATCGCCCGCCGCAGCTGCTCGGCTTCGGCGTGGCTGAAGTCGGCGAGCGCGACCGCCACCTCGATCACCTGCTCCTGGTAGACGATCGTGCCGAGCGTCTCGCGCAGCGCCTCCTCCAGCAGGGGGTGCTCGTAGGGGATCTCGAAGTCGGGGTCCTGGCGCTGGCGCTTGCGGCGTTCGATGTAGGGGTGGACGGCGCCGCCCTGGATCGGCCCCGGGCGGACCAGCGCCACCTGCACGATCACGTCCTCGAGGGTTTCCGGGTGGGTGCGCGGCAGCATCTGCATCTGCGCCCGGCTCTCGATCTGGAAGACGCCGGTCGTCTCGGCGCGCTGGATCGCTTCATAGGTCTGGGCGTCCTTGAGGTCGATCCGCGCCAGGTCGACCGTCTCCCCCCGCACCGCCTCGATTTCGTCGACGCAGCGCTCAACCGCGGAGAGCATCCCCAGCCCCAGCAGGTCGAGCTTGAGGAAGCCGGCGTCGGCGCAGGAGTCCTTGTCCCACTGGACGATCTGCCGGCCCTCCATCGCCGCCGGCACGACCGGGCAGAGGTCGATCAGCGGCCGGGTCGAGATCACCATCCCGCCCGAGTGCTGAGAGGCGTGGCGGGGCAGCCCCAGCGCCTCGCCGCCGAGCCGCAGCAGCGCCTGCCAGCCGGGCGAGGCGGCCCGCTCGGGGCCGATCGCGGCGGCGACGTCGGCGGCGATCTCCTCCTTGGACTCGTGGAAGCCGACCACCCTGGCGACCTTCTCGATCTCCGCCGGCCAGAGGCCGAGCGCCTTGCCGAGGTCGCGGACGACGCCGCGCGGCCGGTAGGTCGGGAAGGCGGCGACGAGGGCGGAGCGGTCAGCCCCAAAGCGCTCGTGCACACGCGGGATCAGCTTCTCGCGCACGTCGCGGGGGAAGTCGAGGTCGATGTCCGGCATCGACTGCGATTCCTCGTTGAGGAAGCGGCCGGAGAAGAGTTCGGCTTTGACCGGGTCGACGTGGGAGAGGCCGGTCAGGAAGCAGACGATCGAGCTGACGCTGGAGCCGCGGCCGCGGCCGGCGGGCATCAGGGCGCGGGCGCTGCCGCACGGTCGCACCTCGGCGGCGACCTCGCGGGCCAGCTGCAGGAGGTCGTGGTGGAGGAGGAAGAAGCCGGAGAGGCCGAGGTCGCGGATGATCTTCAGCTCGTGGTCGAGGCGGCCGCGGGCATGGTCCTGCCTCGGCAGCGCCTCACCGACGTAGCGCTGGCCGAGGAGATTCCAGGCGAGCTGGGCCAGTTCGACATCCGCCTGCTCGTCCCCTTCCCGCGGATAGCGGTAGCCGAGCTCGTTGGTGAGGTCGAAGCGGAGCCGCTCGGCGAGGCGGACCGTCTCCGCCACCGCCTCGGGGTACTCGGCGAAGCGGGCCGCCATCTCCTCCGGGGAGACGAGGACCGAGCTGCGATTGCCGCGGCGGAAGGGCTCCGACTCCTCCAGCGATTCGCCGCGGCGAACGGCGACGAGGGCATCCTGCAGGTCACCCCGGCAGCGCGCGTGCGAATGGACGTTGCCGGTGGCGACGCAGGGGACGCCGATTCGTTCGGCGAGCAGCGCCAGCCAGCGGTTGCGGGCGCGGTCGTGGCGCCAGAAGGGACGCTGCAGCTCGACCCGGAAGCGCTCCCGCCCGAAGGCGGCGAGCAGGCGCCTGCCGAGCCGCTCCCCCAGCTCCGTCTCGCCGCGCTCCCAGCGGCCGGCGAGGACGCCGTCGCGAGCGCAGCCGGAGAGGCAGACGAGGCCCTCCGCGTGTTCCTCCAGCTGCTCGAAGGTCGCCCACGGCTGGCTCGCCGAGCGGCCTGTGTTGTCGCGCGTATGCGCGTGCGTCTTGGTCAACAGCCGGCAGAGGTTGTGGTAGCCGCCGGCGTCTTCGGCGAGCAGGGTGAGATGGGCAAGCGCCGGCTCCCCGCCCGGAAGCAGCGGCGGCGCCTGCTCCGGCAGCGCCACCGTCAGCTCGGTCCCGGTGATCGCCCGCAGCCCCAGGTCCTTGCAGGACTCGGCGAACTCACGCGAGCCCCAAACCCCGTCGTGGTCGGTCACCGCCAGCGCCGGGTAGCCGTAGTCCTCGGCGGCGTAGGCCAGCTCCAGCGGCGTCGAGGCCCCGTCGAGGAACGAGTAGGCCGAGTGCGCGTGCAGCTCTATGTATGGAGCAGTGCCGGTCACGCCCGCTGCCTGTACCAGCGCCCGCTGACCAGGTCGCGAAAGACGACCAGCGACCGACCGCCACTGAGCGCCAGCTCGAAGTAACGCCGCCGCAACGGGGTCCGCTCCCACCAGCGATCGTCGACCGCCCACCTCTCCCGCACCACCTCGACGGCCACCCCTTCCACCGCCGTCGGCACGCCATCGGCCCCGAGCTCGACCTCGATCGAGCGGGGCGCGTAGAGACGACGAAGGCCTGGCGTCATACGAACGCATGTTCGTATGACCCGGTGGCCTAAGTCAAATCAGCGCCTGCCACTGGGCGAACCTCCGGAACGCCCGGCGTCAGACCAGGTCGGAGGGGGCGAGGACGAAGACCTCGCACATCATGTCCGGCTCCTGCTGGTTGCCGCTCATGAAGCCGATCACCTCGCGTCCCGTCGCCTTCTCGATGACCGATTCGAAGCGCTCCCGCATCAGCTCCTGGAACTCCATGCGCTGTTCGATCACCGCCGAGCCGCGACCGCCGTCGCGGAGGGTCTGCTCGACCTGGGTGTAGCCGCCGCGGAGGATGCAGACGACGAGATCGTCCTGGTAATAGGACTTGGCCTGGGTCGGCCCGCGACCGTAGAACTCCTTGAGCAGGGCGACCAGGCCGTCGGAGATCTCGGTCAGCTCCTCGCCATGGCGGCGGCGGGCCTCGGCCGCCGCCTGAACCTTGGTCGAATCGAGATCTGGTTCAGCGATCCGATCATGGTAGCCCCGCGCGCTACGCTGGTTCAACCGCACGTTGGGTTCTTCCACCCTCTGCCTCGCGCGCGTCTCCAGCCAGAGGACGAGAAAGAAAGGCCCAAGTGCCGGCTACCCCTCCCCCTCTGCACGGCGACGAGTTGTTGTCCGCCGTTACCGAGGCAATGGTCGCTCTCCACGAGCGCTACCACCACCGCGTGCCGGTCAGCGCCAAGACCCAGCTGCTCGGCGGCGACCTGATCGCCGTCGTCATGGGCGGCGTCTACACCGAGGTCGAGCAGACGATGATCGAGCTGCAGCGGGTGACGGTCGTGCAGGAAACGCGCAGCGCCTTCCAGGAGGCGATGCAGCAGCGCTTCATCGCCGAGATCGAGCGGCTCTCCGGTCGCGACGTCCTCGCCTTCATCTCCAACCACCACGTCGGCCCCGATCTCGAGATCGAGCTCTTCGTGCTGCGGGGCACGTCGGCCCAGCCGCCCGAGTAATCCGCCACGGGGTCGGGTACCAGGAACCGCAGGAGGGCATCAATGGGGTCGGCCGAGGGGTCGGCAACAGACGCTGACTTCCGAGCCCGAGTCGCGAAGGATCAGGCATCCGGTCGCGACTCCTGTCAGTGCCACCCAACTCCAGGAGCCCAAGATGATCATGCGACTCGACCGCCTGCAGGCGGAACTGCCTCCCCCCTCCACTCCCGACCCGGTCGGCGCCGCCGTAGTCCAGGAGCTGCTCGGTGGCAAGTTCGGCGAGATGTCGACCTTCATGAACTACACCTACCAGTCGTTCAATTTCCGCAACCGCCAGGGCGCGCGCCCCTTCTACGACCTGGTCGCCTCGATCGCCGCCGAGGAGTTCGGCCACATCGAGCTCGTCTCGGCAGCGATCAACACGATGCTCACCGGCGCCGCCAAAGCGAAACCGAAAAAAGGTGCCCTCAAAGGCGTCAAAGACGCCCCCAACCCGCAGCAGTTCCTCGCCGGCGGCGCCTCGGCTCTCGTCCAGGACTCGATGGGCAAGCCGTGGAACGGCGACTACGTCAACGCCAGCGGCGACCTGATCGGCGACCTGACCTGGAACTTCTTCCTCGAGACCGGCGCCCGCAACAACAAGCTCAAGGTCTACGAGGCGGTCGACCATCCCGCCGCCCGCGCGGTGACCGGCTACCTGCTGGTCCGCGGCGGCGTCCACCCGGTCGCCTACGCGCGGGCGCTCGAGAACCTGACCGGATCCGACATGACCAAGCTCTTCCCCTCGCCACGGATCCCGACCGACAAGATCCCGGAGTGCAAACCGCACATCAAACGCGGTGAGCACCTAAAGCTCTACCGCTGGTCCCCGGATGACTTCAAGGAGCTGTCGGCGGTCTTCAACGGCCCCCATCCGGAAACGGGCGAGGAGCTCGAAGTCGCCGAGGAACCGCATCCGGAGGGCGCCCCCGCCTACGACCTGCCGGCACAGCCGGCGGTCTTCGCGCCGGGGCCCGAACCAGGCGAAGTCGAGGAAATCGCCGCCAAGCTGCGCAAGGCAGCCGGCCTCCCCAGCCAACCGACCGGAACCGTCGCCAACAAATAGGCGATCTCCAAACGGGTGCGATGGACGTCGAGAGGTCGGTGGAGCGCCGTGAAAGAGACTGAGCTGTCGCGCTGGAACTTCCTCCGCCACCCAACCGAGCGGGGGGAGGGTCACTCCCGCTTCGACCGGGCCGCCGAGGTCGCCTCCAATTTGGCGAGCAGCAGCTTCTTCTTCTCGGTCTGCCTGTCGATCGCCGCCGTCTGGGCGGTCGGCCTGATCGTCGGCCTACCGAGCGAGACGGAGAGCGACCTGACCGGCGCGATGGCGGCGATGACCCTGTTGCTGGTCGCGCTGCTCAAGAACTCCGAGCGGCGCGCCGAGCGCGCCATGCAGCTGAAGCTGGACGCGATTGCCGCCGCCCTGCTCGAGCGGGAGGGCGGCGGGAACATCAGCCGCACCGCCCACACCGAGCTGGAGGACGCCGTCCGTCTCCATGAGGAGATCTGACGGTTGCGCCGGTGCGCCGTGGGTAACCGAGTCGAAGATGAATGAGGCGGCGATACGCGCAGGCGCGATCGGGGTGCTCGGCTCCCGGGTCGCCTACGGCCTCGCGCTGGTCATCTCCCCGAGCAAGGTCGCGGGCAACCGCTGGCTTGGCGACGGGGCTCGGGAGCCGGCGGCCCAGGTTCCCCTGCGCGGGGTGGGCGCACGTGAGATCGCCCTACACGGGGTGGCGCTCGGTGCCCTGCTCCGCGACGCCCCCCTGCGGCCCCTGCTGGCCGCGAGCATCGCCGGTGACCTCGCCGACATCGCGGCGACGACGATCTCGCGGGAAGGGCTACCGGACGGAAGCGCCAAGGCGACGGCGGCCGTCGCCGGCGGATCGCTGCTGATCACCCTGGCCCTGGCCGCGCTCCTCGACGACTGAGGTCCCCAAAACCAGGAGGGGCCGTGACAGAGTCGCCACGGCCCGATCCGGTGCGTTAAGCGGCCACCTTCGGCGTCACCGCGGCGACTTCCGCCTGCAGCTCTTTGACCTTGTCCAGCGCTGACTGCTCGGATTTGCAGATTCGCGCCAGCACCGCCACCACGTCCTGTCGGTTCATCGCGTTGGCGTTGATCAGGAGGTTCTCGTAGACGCCGATCTCGTGATGCTCGACCTCGACGGCGCCCTGCAGGATGACCGAGTCGACCAGCGAGTCATCGGTCTTTTTGACCATCCCCGCGCCCTCTTTCTCGAGCCCCTCGATCGCGGGACAGGCGGACTCTTCGACATCCCAGCCGAACAGGCCGAAGACCTCTTCGACGCTGCGCACGTGCTCTTGGGATTCGGTCTGATGAGTCCTGAGAAGAGCTTCGACCTTGTCGTCCTGTGCGGCCTCGATATCGGCCTCGAGGATCTCGAGGATCTTGTGCTCCATCTTCAACGTCGCGCCGAGCTTGAAGTTGTAGGCCTCAGCCGGCGTATTGAACTTCTCGAACATGTATCTCCTTCGCCTCTTTCGATTTACCAAGCAGGTACCCGAAGAGAGCGGGCGGCAAAAGGTGCGGAGTCTTCGCTGACCTCTATCCGCGCG
Organism: Solirubrobacterales bacterium; assembly: GCA_040510155.1. Taxonomy (GTDB): domain Bacteria; phylum Actinomycetota; class Thermoleophilia; order Solirubrobacterales; family 70-9; genus VAYN01. The sequence continues at coordinate 11,572 of JBEVJP010000046.1, forward strand.
AGGAGCCCGGTCAGGGCCATCACCCGATCGACCTGACCCGTCCCACGCACCAAAACCAGCCTGCCCCCGGTCCGCTGCGCGATAGCGTCGGCGTCGAGGATTGCCTGCAAGGCGGAGCAGTCGATGAAGGTCAAACTACGCAGGTCGAGCTCGACGATGGTCGCGTTCGACTGAGCGGCTCGGAGCGCCTGCCTGAACTCGAACAAGGTCGCGAAATCGAGCTCGCCGCTCAGGTAGAGGCGAACCGCACCGGCCCCGTCTGCCTCGGAGGAACATGCGAAAGGCTCGAGGACGAGTTCAGACGGGGCCTCGCCATCTGCAAACGATGAGACTTGGGACATCCGGACCTCCAGCGCTTGGACGACGGGCCGGAAGTCAGATTGTGCTGCCGGCCGTAAGCCGACCTCAGTGATGCCCTCCACGTTCGAGGATAGCGCGCAGGGGAGGCGGGGAGCGAACGGTCGATCCAGACCGACGTTTTGATCTCCCGCCCGAGGGAACCTGGTACTCAGAAAGCACACCATGGCTCCTCGATGAAAGGCAGTGGCAGCGCTCCGATGAGCACCGACGAGTCAATTTGCCTGACACTCGCCGCCGAGCCGGGAAGCATCGGGGTGGCCCGCAGGGCCGTGGCCGACCTCGCCGAGGGCCACGGGGTGACCGAGCGGGTGCTCGGGGACGTGAAGACCGTCGTGACCGAGGCCTGCACGAACGTGGTCAAGCACGCCTACCCCCTCGGTAATGGTCAGTTCGAGGTCGAGGCAGCTTCCCTGAATGACAGCCTCTCGATCGTCGTACGTGACTTCGGCGTGGGAGTGCGGGTGCCGGTCAACGGAGGAGAACCGAGCACGCGGCTTGGGCTTCGGCTGATCTCGAGGATCGCCAACGGAGTCGAGATCCGTGGCGACAGCGCCGGAAGCGAGATCCGGATGCGTCTTCCTCTGCTGCTTTCGTAACTCAGCGCGCGGCCGCCGCGCGCTGAGTCTCGAGCTCAGCCTCGGTGAGCCTCTTGATTCGCCTGCAGACCTGCCGGTAGAACCGCAGCTGCTTGCCGCGACCGAACAGGCGGAAGCCGATTCGCGGCAGGAGCGGGCCCCGTCGGGCGGCGCGGGAGATCGCTTTCAGATGGAACTCCACGTCACCAGTGTCGAGCCACTTCCAGAGTTCGTAGTGCATCCGGCCTTCCTCGAAATGACCTTCCAGGGTGCTGTAGCTCCAGCCGAACACCTGGACCGCACGGCCATCGAGGTCGCGCGTCTCCTCGAAGACGTCGCCGACCCTGACGCCGACGCGCAAACGCAGCCCCGCGAAACGGATCCGCAGCAGCATGTCCCGGCCCGCGAGCGGGCGATCCCTCTCGTAAGAGGCGGTGACGACCCCGGGGTCCGCGAGTTGGTAGTTGTCCATGATTACGCGGGCAACCTGCCAGCTGCCTTCCTCCCCGGGAGGGCCGGGGCTCTCGTGAGGCAGCGCTTCGACCATGTCGTCCAGGTGCCAGCCCGGCTCGGAAGCATGGGCGTCGGTCCTGGTGTCGTCGAAGTTGACCTGGCGATCGGCGAGGGCGGCGACGCGCTCCCGAGCGATCCGGCCGAGGCGTTCGTCGCCGTGTACGCCGGGGAGAGACTCGGCCGCGACCAGCCGGGACGTGATCACGATCCCACCCTCCATCCGGCCACCGGCCAGAGCAACGATCCGGCGTAGGACCGAGGACCACATGTGAAGCTGGACCTCCTTGGAGATCCGCAGGTGGGCATAGAGGAGGTCGCTGACCCGGTCGCCGCTGCGAGCCCAGGACTCGATTTCGAACCAGAGCGAACGGTAGTCCGAGCGAGCCCGGAACTCGATCTGGCCCGCCTCCAGGTGCCCCGGCAGGGTCGCCAGCCGAAAGGAGGTCGCATCCACGGCGACCGCGCGGACTGGACCGTCCCACGGGCCGGGCATCCGGACCACATAGCGATTGCCCTTGCTGAGGTCTCCCTTCTCCCCATCGACCTTCTGGAAGGTGGCGAACTCCGAAGGCGCCACACCGTCGAGGTTGTCCGACATACGCGCCATCAGCTCCTCGGGGGTGAGCGTCGAGCCGACGATCCGGGTGCGATAGATCCGGTGCATCAGCGGCCCGACCCCGTCCTCGAAGCGCTGCACCTCCGCCAGGTCGGCGTCGGCCGGTAGCTCGGGGGGAGCATCGGCGGGCCACGTCCCGACCATCTCCCAACGATGGACCGGGGTCGTGCCCCACAGATAGCGCCAGGACGCGAGCCCGATGCCAAGTGGCCATCGGGCGGCCGTCGACCAACGTCGGCGAATGGTCTGAGGATGGGTGGGAGTCACACCCCTGCCCTACCCGCTCGTCCGCATCGCCAGCGGTTGGTGGGCGGACCACCGGGTAGTCAGGCCGCGTGACCATGTACCCCGATCTCCAGCGGCTGGGACCGCAGAGCCACTACCTGTACGGCCTTTCGCTCGGGACGATCCTGCTCTGCATCGCCCTCTGGATTCGCGCCAAGACGATCGGCGAGGACGAACGCGGCAACGCCGAACGCCGCGCCCTTTTCATCGGCCTCTGGCCACCGATGTTCTGGCTGATCGGGGATGCCCTGCGCCGCGAGGAACTGCGGCGGCGGGGCGGCCGGTTGCGGCGAGCCCTGCGCGGTTAGCCGCCTACCCGCGACGCGTGTCGATTCGGCTCGGCGGCGGAATCGAATCGCTCATGTTCGTAGTCGGAAAGTGACGGGTATGAGCCTCCCGAGGGCATCGCTCCGAAGTCTCTCCCCGTCCGGGGAAGGGCAGCGCCGCATGACTTCCCCAATGCAGTCCAACCACCGGGAAGTCCGATGCCGACGCGAGCAACCACATGACAGCGGGGAGTCGCCCGCCTTTAGAGGGTGTCGAACTGACCGAGGGGATCTCGGCCGCCCTGGTCGGCCTGTACGGAAAGTTCTACGGCCACGACCGCACCACCGCGACCACCTACATCAACGACAACGTCGTCGTCTGCATCCTCGAGGACATCCTCAGCGAGGGTGAGTCCGACCAAGTCGCCAAAGGCGACAGCGGCGACGTCATCGACGGCCGGGTCGCCTTCCAGGTCGGCGCGGAGGATGAGTTCACGGCCGCGATCGAACGGCTGACCGGGCGCGCCGTTACGGCCTTCCTGAGCGCCAACCAGACCGACCCCGGGATCGCCTCCGAGTTGTTCTTCCTGGAGGCCCCGCCGGAAGGGACGGCGTAGCGATGCCTGCGGCGCTCAAGGGCCAGCAGCAGAGCGACGAGGCGCTGATGCTCCGCGCCCAGACGAACGACGCCGATGCCTTTGCCGAGCTCTATGACCGCCACGCCGAGCTCGCCTACCGGGTCGCCCGGGCCATCTGCGACGACAGCAGCCGAGCCGAGGATGCTGTCAAGGAGGGGTTCCTGGCGATCTGGCGCAGCCGGGGCGACTACCGAGCTGGCGCGGACAGCTTCCTGGCCTGGTCGATGAGGATCGTCATGAACAGGGCGATCGACTCCTCTCGCCGCGCCGCAGCCCAGAGCGATCGCGAGACGCTGATCGCCCTGTTGGGGCAGCTCCCCGACCACCAGGTCGAAGTGATCCTGCTGGCCTACTACGGCGAGCTGAGTCATTCGGAGATCGCGGCCCGACTCGGCCTCCGCTCCGCCACCGTCAAAGGCCGAATGCGACTGGGGCTGGCGAAGCTGCGCCGAGAGATGGGCACGACGTCTGCTTGCGACTAGCGCCACCGAGGTCCGAGCTCCCCCTTCAGACCTCCGGGAACGGCGTCAGCGCCGCCCAGCGCTCGGGGACGCGGGAGGCGAGGTCGATCGGCAGGATCCGGAGCAACGCATCGGCGCCCTGGGCGGTGCGGACCTCGCGCACGGCGGCGCCGAGGCGGCGGCGGCGCGGCTCCTCTCCCCCGACCGCCAGCTCAAGCTGGTCGACCGCGGGTGGGCCCAGCGCCAGGGCCCGCAGCCGCAGCGCCGTCGCCGGCTTCGGCAGCGACTCCAAGCGTGGCGTCAGGACCGTGCGCAGGACTCGCGCCGAAGCGCTCGGGCGGCCCAGGCCCTGGTCGACGCTCCAGCTGCCGCCGCCGGCGAGCAGGGCACCGAGGCGGATCCCGATCAGCGTCCGGCCCCGCCGTTGCGGCATCGCCAGCAGCCGATCGACCAGCAGCGAGAGGGCCCGGTCGAGCTGGCGGCCGGCCGTCCCTTCCGGCAAATCGATCTGTTCGGCCAGATCCTCCTGGGGAGGTCGCGGCCGCAGCGGTCCTTCGTCGCCACGCGCCAGGCGCAGCGCCGCCAGCCCCAGGGGTCCGAAGCGATCGGTCATCTGCGCGGAGGAGATCCCGGCCAGAGAGCCCAGCGTCTCCACCCCGAGCCGCCCCAGCGCGATCACCAGCGCATCGACGTCAGCCTCGTGCCCCTCGAGGCGATGGCGCAGAACCGAGATCTTCAGCGAGCGGACGAAGCGGCGCTGCTCCCCCCGCGAAAGGACCGCGGCCCGAGCCGGGCCAAGCGTCTCCCCCGGCTGCTTCCAAGCCGCCGCGTAGGCAGCGAGCCGGGTCGAGGCCACCCCGATCAGCCGCTCCTCGCCGAGCGTCCGCCGTGCCGCCTCCAGCACCCCGGCCGTCTCGCCGCCATGAATCCCCCGCAAGCCGCCGAGCGCGAAGAACGCCTCCCCCGGCCGCTCCGACTCCACCCCGGCGCCGATCCCCTCCAGCGCCCGCACCATCCGGTCGGTCAGCTCCGCAGCCTCGAGCGGATCAGCGGATGAAGAAGAGCGCCGGGGCCCAGCCCCCCCGGAATGGCCCCGGCGCACAGGAGAGGCCAAGCGACTGTCGATGACGCAGGCGATCTCCATACGAACATATGTTCGTATACGTGGCCGAGCAAAGTCAAGCTTTCGAAAGGGCGCTTCGCGGAAACAGCGGGGGCGCTACCGGCCGGGCTGTTCGTACACGTGCTGGTAAGTCGACGCCGGGCCCGGTTTGCCGATCGGGTCGAGCGGTTCCTGCTGGGTGCAACCCGGGGTCGGCAGCGAGCTCGTGCTCGACTGTTCGGCGAAGGCGAATTTCTTCAGGCGATTGAAGAATTCCTTCGCTTCTTCGTCGACGTTCTTTTTTTCGCTGGCGACGACCCGTTCCTTGAAGGCCGGGTTGTTCGGCGTTTCGGCGTCGAGCGAAGCGGTGATTCCCGAGCTGCACTGCTGCGTGTTGAAGCCGGGCAGCCCCGTCGCCACGGCGCTGGCCCAGAGCGGTGGGCTGTACGGGCTGTTGCGGCTGGAGGTGAGGCGGCGCTGGAAGGTGGCGACCGATTCCGGCGTCAGCGGGCTCAGGGTGCGGATGTAGTGGAGGTTTTCGCCTTTCGAATTGGAAACCGGCAGCGTCGCGTTGGTGGCAGCAGCGATGTTCGCGGCGAACGAGGTGACCTCGTGCTTGTAGAGGTTGAGGCCGGTCAGCAGCGGGTTGAGGTTGCGCAGGAACGGGTCCAAGGCCCGCAGCAAGGGCGGGAAATCGTCACGGAAGAGCTTGCGGAAAGCCGGGAACCCGGTCGTGGCGCGAGCGATCACCGGCGCCAGACCTTCGTAGAAGGCCTTCGCTTCGGGCGCCTGATTGGCGAAGGCGATCAGGGTCGGGGACAGCTGCTTGGCGACCGGCACCAACTGCTTCATCAGCGGGTCGGCGTCGAGCGCGAAGGTTTTCAGCCGTGCCAGGGTCAGCTGCGACTCGTCCTGGAAGGTCGGGAAAGCCCTGAAGAGCGCTTCGATGTCGCGATTGCGTCGCGCCGTCGTCTGGAAGACCGCGTTGGAGCTCCGGATCAAGTTCTGCAGCTCGCCTTCGCGGCCGCGCAGTGCCTCGAAGGTGGTGGCGCCGTTTTGGAACAGCTGCCCGATTGCGAGACGCTGCGTGTCGAGCACCCGGAAGAGCCGGTCGAAGCTCTGCAGGGATGGTTCGAGCTGGCCGAGCCCGTAGGAGAGGTTCTGGCCCTGACCGCTGATCGCGGCGGCAGAGTCTTGCATCCAGGTCTGGAACGCCTTGCGCGTTTCCGGATCGAAGGTGCGGAAGATCTCATCGAGCTGGACCGACTGAGCAACGTTGGCACTGGGCAGCGTCGCCCCGTCGGGCAGCTGCGCAGCGCTCCCCGAGCCAGGCGTCAGTTCGATGTAGGTCTCACCGAGCAGCGTCTTGGTGCGGAGCAGCGCCCGTGAGCCTTCAGGGATCGGCGCGTACTTGTCGTCGATGTCCACGGTGGCGATCGCGTCCCTGCCGTTCGACGCCAGGACGATGTTCTGGACTTTGCCGACGTTGACGCCGGAGATCCGCACGTCGGACTGTTCGGCCAGCTGGGTCGCCTCGTTGAACGGGACTTTGACCTCGTAGGTCTTGGCCCGGAACGGGGTCGGGCCGCCGAAGGTGACCCAGAGGAAGAGCAGGATGCCGAAGCACGACAGCGCGAAGCCGGTGATGACGAGGAGTTGGGTGATGCTGGGGGCGCGCTTGCTCATTTGCCGCTCGCGATGTATTCGCAGGTGCCGGATTCGGTTTTGAAGTTGACCGGGATTTCTTCGTCGCGGGGGATCTGGAGAACTTCGAGCAGGGTCTGCAGGTACGGTTCGTTTTTGGTCGTGTTGCCGCCCGCCAGCTGGTAACCGAGGTCGGCGCCGGTGCAGGAGATCATCACCAGGCCGCGCAGGATCGGCCCGCCCGCGTCCTCGAGGTTGAAGGCGGAGTTGAAGTTGTGGTTCAGCCAGGGGACGTAGAAGAGGTAGCTCTGGCGCGAGTCGTCCGGCTTGTACGTGAGCTCGTTGAGGAATGAGTTGAACCCGCCCAGCGAGTTGCCGAAGCTCTTCACGGTCTTC
>JBEVJP010000047.1:0-9952 GCA_040510155.1 Solirubrobacterales bacterium
GTCTGGGCCTCGCTCGGCAAACCGGTCTCGGTCTTCGGCTACGGCGACCACCCCGAGTTCGGCCACCACATCGGCGGCTCCGACGCCTCCGGCGTCGTCTGGAAGGTCGGCGAGGGGGTCACGCGCTGGAAAGTCGGCGACGAGGTCGTGATCCACTGCAACCAGGCTTCCTACGAGGACGTCGAGGTCCACGGCCTCGACCCGATGGCGGCGCCGAGCCAGCGGATCTGGGGATACGAGACCACCTGGGGCTCCTTCGCCCAGTTCACCAAGGTCCAGGCCCAGCAGCTGCTGCCGAAGCCGCGCAACCTCTCCTGGGTCGACTCCTCCTCCTACGGGCTGACCTACTTCACGGCCTACCGGATGCTGATGGACCAGTGCAAGCTGCAGGCCGGCCACAACGTCCTGATCTGGGGCGCCGCCGGCGGCCTCGGCGTCTTCGCCGTGCAGCTCTGCAAAGCCGCCGGAGCCAACGCGGTCGGCGTCGTCTCCTCCGACGAGAAGGGTGAGCTGGTCAAGCAGCTCGGCGCCGTCGACTACATCAACCGCAACGAGTTCGGCGCGATGATGCGGACCAAGGACAACCTCACCGACCCGGCCGCCGACAAGGAGCGCTTTCGGGCCTCGCGCGAGTTCTCCAAAAAGCTGCAGGGGATCCTCGGTGACGCCCCCGACATCGTCTTCGAGCACGTCGGCCAGGCGACCTTCCCGACCTCGGTCTACGTCGTCAAGCCGTTCGGCAAAGTCGTGATCTGCGGAGCCACCTCCGGCTTCCAGCTCGACTTCGACGTCCGTTACCTGTGGATGCGCCAGAAGCAGATCATCGGCTCGCACTTCGCCAACGCCTACGAGTGCATGCGCGCCAACCAGCTGATGGCAGAGGGCAAGGTCCGCCCCGTCCTCTCGGAAACGATGGGCTTCGAGGGCGTTCCCGACGCCCACCAGCTGATGCACGAAAACAAGCACCTCGGCAAGATCGCGATCCTGGTCGGCGCCGAGTCCGAGGACGAGGGCAAGTACGAGGACGGCCCGGGCGCGATCCGCGCCGAGGTCGGCGCCTAACGGCGCCCAAAACGAGCGAAAGGGAATTCGGATGGCAGAGGTCAACACGCTCGACTGGCACATCGCCCCCTTCCGGGCCGACCGCTGGCTCGATATCTGGGAGCCGGCCGCGGCGAAAATGCCCGCCTACGGTGCCAAGAGCTGGTCGCTGATCCGCGCGATCGACGATCCGCTCTCCTTCCGCCAGACCTCGATCTGGGAGCGGCGCACCGACTTCGAACGGTATTGGTTCTCCGAGGAGATCGCGACCACCCGGGCGGCGATCATCGACCTCTACGACATCCCCCTCCTCCCCGCCTGGCACACGCTGGTCGCGGCGGAGTAGCGCGACCCCGGCGGTCGTCCGGGCGCGGCTCAGCAGCGCTCGAGGGGGGCCATCGTCAGCCCCGCCAGCTCGAGTTGCTCCCAGTAGTGCTCGGCCGGCTCGCGAGGGCCGGTCCAGACGGTCGCCTGGCCGGAGTTGTGGATCGTGTCGGCGATCCGGTGCCCCTGGCCGACGTCGACGCCGGGCAGAACGCTGGCCAGGGTCCGCGCCACGTGGTCGAAGGTGTTGTGGTTGTCGTTGCGGACGATCACGCGCCAGTTGCCGCCGAGACCCGAGTCAGGGCCGGCCAGGCGCGGTCGCTCGACGGTCGTCGTCGACATAGCCCGGGCATTATGAAGGCCGGACGCCGGCGGCAACACGCCGTCGCTTGGCGAGCTCCGCCGCGATGGCCGTCTCTGGCTCAGCCGCTCCGGCCTCGCCCTGCCGCGGCAGCGCATCGCCCGGCAACCAGCCGCTGTGACCGAGGGCAGAGCACCGTCCAGCTGAAGCTCCGCGGCCGCGACTCGCTGACGTCGCCCGGTGCCACCGCGACGACCCGGAAGCGGTGCGGCCCCGGCCGCAGGCGCTGATAGGAACGGGGCGAGGGACACGGCGCGGTCGGCTGGGAGTCGAGCTGACAGCGGAAGCCGGCGCCCCTCACGTCCGAGGAGAAGCTGAAGACGGCGGTCCGCTTGCGCGTCAGCATGCTCGGGTGACGGTCGATCCGCACGGCGATTCGCTTCGATACCGGCGGCGGCGCGATCACTGGGCCCGGCCCTTGGCCAGAGCTCCCCCCGCCACCGTTCCCCCCACCACCGTTCCCGGTTTCGCCGCCGCCCCCCTGTTCTTCGACGGGATCGGCCTTGTATTCGGCGTTGTAGGTGGCGTCGCCGATGGCTTCGACGCTATGGACGCGGGCGCCTTTGTCAGACCAAGCCAGGAACGAGTAGCCGATCCCACCCAGGGATGCGGCGGCCGGAGCGCCGAGGGTCAGCGTCGAGCCTTCGATCGTGGGCAGTTCGAAGGGCGTCTGCTTGGTCACCGGCCCGGCCGTCACGGTCAGACCCGGAGGGAACGACTCGATCCGCAGCGTCACTTCGCTGGGATCCAGGTCGATCGATTTGCTGGCGGTGAGTCCACGCGAGTCGGTCGCGGTGAGGATCAGCTCGATGTGCGAGGGCAGTTCGTGCGCCGGGGCGAGCAAGGTGCCGGCGTCGACGGCTGGGTAGGCCTGGAGCGGGTGTTGGTGGCAGCCCGAGAAGGGGCAGTGGAACAGCTTCGTGGTCCAATCGAGGCTGGTCGCCGGCAGGGGCGCACCGTTGTCTTCTGCACTGCCCGAGAACTGAATCGCCTGCCCAACGTGCCAGCGCAGGGCGTCGGGATCGGGAGTGAGGATGGTCGGCACCGGCGGCGTGTCATGCGGGTAGACGGTCACCCGGGCGACGCTGGTGGCGCCCTGCTGGTCGCTGACCCGTACCGCCACCGTGTGGTTTTTTTCGTCTTTGAAGGTGAGCGTTTTGGTCGCCGTCGCCGACGGCGCTTCGAAGCTGCCGTCGTTCTCCGGGTCCCAGGCGTAGCTCAATGTTTCCCCGTCGGCGTCGCTGGAAGCACTGGCGTCGAAGGTGGAGGTGAGGTCCCCCGCACTCCATTCTTTGTTGACGCTGAGCCGCGCGATCGGGGGCTGGTTGCCCGAGAAGTAGGCGATGCGGTTGATCGAGCCGCCGCTGCCGTTCGAAGCTTCGTCGTCGAGCTTGGCGTAGAAGAGGTTGCCTTCCGGGCCTTCCTGGACGTCGATGCCGGGGTAGACGCCACCATTGACGAGGAACGGCACCGTCGTCGAGGGGTCCGGGCGGCCTTCCTTCGCGAACATCACGTAGATGCAGCGGCGCACCGGGTCCGAGAAGAACAGTGCCCCTTTATAGGCTTTGGGGAACTTGCTGCCCTCGTAGAAGTCGAGGCCGGCGATCGCGGAGCCGTCGAAGCGATTGCATGGATCGCCGGGCACCACGCCCGCGTCGTGCCGGTAGGAGAAGAACGGGGATGCGGTCGCCCCGGGAGTGGCATAGATGCCTTCGCAGAACGTCAGGCCGAAGTCGTAGCCGGGGTTCCTGCCGGCGCCTTCCATGCAGGGCCAGCCGGAGTTGTAGACCGATCCCGGGCTGCCGGCGAAGCGATCGATCTCCTCGACTTCGCCCCAGCCGACGTTGCCGACGTAAACCTCGTCGGTGGCCGGGTCGATCGCGAAGCGGAAAGGGTTTCGGAAGCCTTCGGCGAGGATCTTCCTTTCGGTCGCGTCGGCGGAGCCGAATCGGGGGTTGCCGGCGACTCCTTCGCCGGTCTCGGGATCGATCCGCAGCACCTTGCCGCTGAGCAGCTTCGGATTCAGGGCGCGCAGGGCGCCGCCTTCGGCGTCCGGCCATTCCTCGTCCCCGCCTTTCCCGGCCGGCGGGTCGCCGCAGGGGTTGGGCACTTTGGTCCCGAACTGGCCGTAGTCCGCCGATTCGAAGCTGGCGCCCTCGCCGCCGCTGACGTAGAGGTTGCCTTCGGGCCCAAACTCGAGGTCGCCGATCGAGTGCGAGGAGAACTGCTGGCACCAGCCTTCGGCCAGCACGGTTTCGGTGGCGTTGCCGGCACCGCCGAGCGCGACGTCGCCGTTGGCGGTCAGCCGCACCAGGCGGCCGCTGACCAGGCAGTCGTCTGCCCCATCGGGTTCGGCGCAGCCGTCGCCGGTGTGATCCGGTTCACCCCACTTGGGCGGCGGCGCAGGGTCGCCGAGGATGTGGTCGTAGGTGTAGAGCGCGTAGACGTAGGGTCGGCCTTCTTCGAAGCCGGGGTCGAGCGCCAGGCCGAGCAGGCCGCGGTCGTGGCGGTCGAAGACCTTGGTGCGCAGGTCGGCGAAGACGGTCGGGGTGCTGTCGCCAGGGCCATCGAAGACGAGGATCTTCCCTGGGCGCTCCGCGACGAAGATCCGCCCATCCCCGGCAAAGCGGAAGGTCGACGGTTCGTACAGATTTTCCAGCACCTTTTCGTCCTGGAAGCCGGCCGGCAAATTGGCCGCTCGCGTCGCGGGGGCGGCCAGGACCAGGGCGGCGAGGCCAGCCAGCAGCGCCAGTCCGGCGCGGCTGGGCACTAGAAGCGCACCGGCACGCGAACCAGCACGTCGTCGTAGCTGGCGACGACGCCATTGGGACCCTTCAGGGCGCCGAGTACGACGCCGCCGAACTGTCCCGGAAGCGAGGCGCCGCCGTTTTCGTCGGTTGCTTCGACGACGGCGCTGTTGCCGAGGTAGCCGCTGACCTGCACTTTGCCCTTCTCAGAGCCATTGACGACCCGCAGGCGCAGGGCGTTCGCTTTGTTGAGTCCCATCACGGCTTTCTCGTTCTTGTCGATCGCGAGGTAGGTGATTTCACTAGAAACGATCTTCAGCAGCTGAACCTTGCGCTGCAGCGGGAAGACCCGCAACTCGAAGCGGGCATTGCCGCCGGCGCGAAGGGCCAGACCGAGATACGCACCGTGCTGGGAGGGCTTCGGGGTCGTGCTGAGCAGGCGCTCGGTGGCGCCGATCTCCATGTTGCGGCCAATCACCGGCGTCCGGTAGGAGCATTCCGGCGTCGCTTTGCCGAGGGTGATCCGCAACGCCGATTCGGAGCCGCCGCGGGCACAGTCCTTGCCGGAGAGCTTCAGCAGCTGGCCGCGCTGCGCGGTCGTGTCCATGCCGTTGCGGTAGATGCCGACCATCGCCGCCGAGGCAGCGGCGGCGAAGACGAGAACCGCGGCAAGCGCGGCGACAAGAGTGGCTTTGAATCGCATCGACATGGGAATAGGGCCCGGGGGCGCCTCGGCAGCCTAAACACGGTTGGGCCGGAAAGATGCGGGCCGGCGGCCCCTGAAAGGCGGATTTCGGTCTGCCGCAAATAAGATTGAGGACATGAGCGACCACAGACTTCCCGAACGCGACCGCCCCTGGGTGATGCGCACCTACGCCGGCCACTCCGATGCCCGGCGCTCCAACGAGCTTTACCGCAGCAACCTGGCGAAGGGCCAGACCGGCCTCTCGATCGCCTTCGACCTGCCGACCCAGACGGGCTATGACCCCGACCACGTCCTCGCCCGCGGCGAGGTCGGCAAGGTCGGCGTCTCGGTCGCCCACCGCGGCGACATGGAGACCCTGCTGGAGGGGATTCCGCTCGACACGATGAACACCTCGATGACGATCAACGCGACGGCGGCCTGGCTGCTCGGCCTCTACGCCTCGGTCGCCGAGGAGCAGGAGGTGCCGCTCAACCAGCTCTCCGGCACCACTCAGAACGACATCATCAAGGAGTACCTCTCGCGCGGCACCTACGCCTTCCCGCCGGAGCCCTCGATGCGGCTGATCGCCGACATGGTCGCCTTCACCGTCAACGAGATCCCAAAATGGAACCCGATCAACATCTGCAGCTACCACCTGCAGGAGGCCGGGGCGACGCCGGTCCAGGAGATCGCCTACGCGCTCTCCACGGCGATCGCGGTGCTCGACGAGGTAAAGGCGCGCGGGCAGGTCGCCGACGCCGACTTTCCTAAGGTCTTCGGGCGGATCTCCTTCTTCGTCAACGCCGGCGTCCGCTTCATCGAGGAGCACGCGAAGCTGCGGGCGATGACGCTGATGTGGCGCGACCTCGGTCGCGAGCGCTACGGCGTCGAGGACGAGAAGTTCCTGCGCCTGCGCTACGGCGTCCAGGTCAACTCGCTGGGCCTGACCGAGTCCCAGCCGGAGAACAACGTGCAGCGGATCGTCCTCGAGGCCCTGGCGGTGACGCTCGGCCGCGACGCCCGCGCCCGGGCGATTCAGCTGCCGGCCTGGAACGAGGCGCTGGGCCTCCCCCGCCCCTGGGACCAGCAGTGGAGCCTGCGGATCCAGCAGGTCCTCGCCGAGGAGACCGACTTGCTCGAGTACCCCGACGTCTTCGCGGGCTCGAAAGTGATGGACGGCCTGGTCGCCGAGCTGCGCGAGGGCGCCGAGGCGGAGATGAAGGTCGTCGCCGAGAACGGTGGCGCCGTCGAGGCCGTCCCCTACATGAAAGCCCGCCTGGTCGAGTCCCACCGCGAGCGGGTCGGCCGGATCGAGCGCGGCGAGCAGAAGGTGATCGGCCAGAACGTCTTCACCGAGGGTGAGGACTCCCCCCTGACCGGCGGCGAGGACGGCGGGATCATGACCGTCGATCCCGCGGTCGAGCGGGAACGGATCGAGGCCCTTCAGGAGTGGCGCGCCTCCCGTGACCAGGCCGCGGTCGACGCCGCCCTGGCCGAGCTGGCCCGGGTCGCCGGGACGGACGAGAACATCATGCCGGCGACGATCGCCGCCGCCCGCGCCGGGGCCACCACCGGCGAGTGGTCGGAGACGCTGCGCGAGGTCTTCGGCCCCTACCGCGGCCCGACCGGCGTCGGCGGCGCCGCCCCCTCGCCCGATCGCGAGCTGCTCGAGCGGACCCGCGCCCGCGTCGACGAGGTCTCCGAGCAGATCGGCCACCGGATCAAGGTCTTGGTCGGCAAGCCCGGCCTCGACGGCCACTCCAACGGCGCCGAGCAGATCGCCCTACGCGCCCGCGACGTCGGCATGGAGGTGATCTACGCCGGGATCCGCTTGACCCCGGAGCAGATCGCCGCCTCGGCGATCGACGAGGACGTCGACGTGGTCGGCCTCTCGATCCTCTCCGGCTCCCACGCCGAGCTGGTCCCCGAGGTGCTGGCCCGCCTCGCCGAGGCCGGCTCCGAGGTGCCGGTCGTGGTCGGCGGCATCATCCCGCCCAGCGACGAGCGCAAGCTCCTGGAGGCCGGCGTCGCCCGCGTCTACACCCCGAAGGACTTCGAGGTGAGCCGGATCATGGGCGAGATCGTCGAGCTGGTCGCCGAGCGCCAGAAGAGCGCCACCCCGGCCTGAGCCGGGAACAGGCGCCCATCGTGGCGGCGCCGGCAGGCGCCGAGGGCGTGCGCACGCTTCAATAGGGGCATGAGCGAGCTGAATGGGGACCGCTCGGCCTGGCTGCGCTGCTACCGCTGCTGGTCGCAGAACCTCGAGATCCAGATCCACTACGACGCGATCCGCCGGGTCGACCCCGACTCCGGGACGCTCGCCGAAGGGATCGACGAGGTCCAGGAATCGGTCGTCCAGTGCCTCGACTGCATGCACGACCAGCCGCACCTGACTTTCCAGGAGGACCGGGTGGTGCCGATCGAGGACCGCTGGGAGCGGATGGTCGCCGGCACCCCTTGGGTCGCCTCCTGCACGGTCACCGTCGACCAGGACCGGGTCGAGAGCTGCTCGGGGCCGGAAGCGATCGAGTTCCTCACCTACGGGGCCTTCGGCGACGCCGGCGTGCGCGAGTTCTTCACCCACGTCCGCTTCCACAAGCACGACGACGAGCAGATCGTCGTCCATCTGCTGGTCGAGCTCTACGCGCGCTCGGCACAGGAGGCGACCGAGGTGCTCGAGGACGCTGCCCAGGGGCAGCTGGAGATCACCTCACTCGCCGAGGAGTCGCGGCCGCCCGCGCACGCCTCCGACGAGGCTCACTGAGCCCCTTTGCGCGTCCTCATTCCCAGCCTGCGTGGCGGCAGCGGCATCAGCACCTACACGGTGAAGTTGGCCCAGGGCCTGGCCGCCGCCGGACACGAGGCGATCGTGCTCGACGAGGAGGGCGGCTTCGAGTCGCCCGGCGTCACCGTCCTGCCCCTGGAGCCGCCGCCGAGCCTGCGCTACCCGCTCGAGCCCCTCGGCGAGTGGGCCCGCCAGGGCACGATCCGGCGGGTCGCCCGGGAGCAAGAGGTCGACGGGATCCATGCCACCAGGCTCGGCCTCCTGCCCTTGCGCGAGCGGCGCTCGGTCGTCACCGCCTGGGATCCGATCGCCGGTCCGGTCGGCCGCTTCCGGGCCGCCCGCCCCCGCGGTGAAGACCGCTCGGCGGAGGCCGTCAATGCCCTCGTCGACGGGGTCGCCGCCTTCCGCGCCAGGGCAGTGGTCGCGGTCACGCCGGCGGTCCGCGACGGCTACCGCCGCTTCGGCACCTGCGAGTACGTCCCGCCCTTCCTCGACGACGGCGAAATCGCGCCCGCACGCCCAGCTCGCGGCGCCGACGTGGTCCTCGTCGCGGGCCACCTCGATCTCGCTCGCAAGGGCCTCGACCTGGCGGTCGAGGCGATGGGGCTGGTGCGCGAGCGCCTGCCCGAGGCACGGCTGGTCCTCGTCGGCGGCTGGGTCGATCCCTCGCGTGGGCGACAGCTGCCGGAGTTCTGCGAGGCGGTCGGGAAGATGACCCCGGCCGAGGTGACCGCGACCTTCGCGGGCGCGGGCTGTGCGCTGATCCCCAGCCTCTGGGAGGAGTTCGGCTACTCGGGGCTGGAGGCGCTCGCCGCCGGCACCCCGGTCGCCACTTCGCCGCTGCCCGGCTACCGGGAGCTCTCCGGTGGCGGCGCCTTCGCGGCCACCGACAGGACCCCCGCCGGCCTCGCCGCGGCGATCGCCGCGGCGCTCGAGGTCGAGGAGTTCGAGTTCCCGGCCGAGTGCCGGGCCTCGAATGCGATCCCCCGGATCCTCAGCATCTACGACCGCGTCTTCACGGCCTGAGCGACGCCGGCCGGGCAGCTGGCTAGCTGCCCGGGTTCTTGCGTGGGACCAGAACGAGCCGCTTGAACTCGGCGACCAGCACGCCGTCCTGGTTGAGGACGCGGGTGTGAACCTTGACGACGCCGCGGTCGAGCTTCGACTTCGACTCCTTGACGTCGAGGACCTCGGTCTCGCAGAACAGCGTGTCGCCGTGGAAGACCGGGTTGGGGTGGCTCAGTTCTTCGGTCGCCAGGTTGGCGATCGCCTTGCCGGAGACGTCGGAGACCGACATGCCGAGGGCGAGCGAGTAGACGAGCGGCCCGACGACGACGTTGCGGCCCTGCTGGGAGCCCTGCGCGTAGACGTCGTTGATGTGCAGCGGGTGGTGGTTCATCGTGATCAGGCAGAAGAGGTGGTCGTCCGCCTCGGTCACGGTCTTCGCGGGCCAGTGCTTGTAGACGTCGCCGACCTCGAACTCCTCGAGGTAGCGGCCGTACGGATGCCCGCCGGATGCCTCGCGCGCGGCCTGATCGGTTTCAAGCTGATGGGTGTCGGTGGTCATATCAGGGTGGATTCTCTCTGAACGATGGGTGTAGCGTCGCATCGTGCGCTGGTCGCTCGCCATCGGTGGGACGCTCTTGAGCCTGTCGTTGTGCGGGTCTGCCTTCGCGACCGCGGTGCCGGGGCCGAACGGGAAGATCGTGTTCGCGAGCGGGCGGGTCGGCGCGGCCAGCGACTCCGAGGCGCGCATTTTCGTCGCGGACTCGACGATCAGCGCCCCCGTGCAGGTCACGACGACCCCGAGCGGGACGAACATCCAGCACCGCCACCCGGACTGGTCGCCCGACCACTCGAAGATCGTCTACGCGGCAGGGACCGGCTTCAATGCGGATCGCAACTACGCGCTCTGGATCCTCGATCTCAAGACCGGCAGCCAGACGCAGTTCGTCGCAGCCGCCAACGGGCAGGACCGCCCGACCTGGTCGCCGGACGGGACACGGATC
>JBEVJP010000048.1:0-11615 GCA_040510155.1 Solirubrobacterales bacterium
GGATCGCGCCCACGGCTATGAGGAAGATGCCTGCTCCAATAGTCATGGCGGGGGAATACCCCGGCTTTGGATCGACAAACCGATGCGGACGGACTGTCGTTTCCAGCCTTTTCCTCGTTATAGCCAGGACAAGGCTGGAAACGTTCAGGCCTGGAGGGAGGTCCAGAGCTTGCGCTCGGCCTCGAGCACTTGCTCGGCGCCCGCGCCGACGGCGCGCCACAGCTCCGACCGCGGCTCGTCGCTCTCGCTCGCGGCTTTGAAGGCCTCGGCCAGCTCGGTCCAACGGGCCGCTGCCTCCGCCGCCAGCGGCGCCTCGTCGCGCCCAGCTTCGGCCAGGAAGCGCGAGTACATCAGGCGGAAGCAGCCGCCGCCGGTGCCGCGGCGCTCGATCACTTGGTAGGCGAAGCGGGCGCACCATTGCCAGTCGCTGGCGATCTCGGGCCAGGCGGCGGCCTCGGCGGTGAGGCGCTCCAAGGCGGGGAGGCCGGCGAACTCGCCCCAGGTCGGCTGCAGCATCTCCTGGGCCGCCCGCGCGATCGCGCCCGGGACCGCCGCCTCCAGCGCCGCCGGCTCGAGGGCGGCGGTGACGGTGAACATGTGGCCTTCGAGCGGGTACGCGGGATGGCCGCTGTGGCGGGCCCGGTCGAGGTTGTCGAGGCGGGTCGTCTGCAGCTCCGCGAAGCCGGTGTCGGAGAGCTGGGCGACCTCCTCGTCGTAGCCGGCGAGGACGACCGCGTGGCCCGGAAAGTGGGCCGAGCTGCCGTAGTGGTCCAGGTAATAGATGTCGGTGAGCAGCAGGACGGGGCGACCGTCATCGACCTCGGCCGCTGCCGCGGACCAGGCGCCGGCATCGCCCTCGGCGAAGGTGCGGAGCTCCAGTGCCGCCCCGGTCAGCTCTCGGAAGCTCTCCTCCAGGCGGGCGGTGCGCCCGTTGAACCAGCGGCTTGGCGACGCGTCCTCGAGGGTCAGGTAGTAGAAGCAGGCGCCGGCGCCGAGCCCGAAGGCCATCTCCTCGCTGATCGCGATCCCGTGGAAGCCGAGCAGGTTGCGCAGCGCGGTCGAGCCGCAGTGGTTGCCGGGCGTGTGGACATAGCCGGGGACGGTTGGCATCGGCGCGGATTATCCTCCGCCGCCATGCAAGAGCTCGATCTGAGACTGCTGCGCTGGATGCGCACCCACGGACACTCGCCCGGGATCGAGTCCGCCGCCCAGGCGCTCGGCAAGGCTGGCAACAACGGCCTCGTCTGGGTCGTGCTCGGCGTCACCCTGGCGATCGTCGACTGGGAACGGCACGAGGCGTGGCTGATCTGCGCGGCCCTGGGGCCGATCGCAATCGTCCTCAACTACGGGATCAAGCTGCTGGTGAAGCGGCCGCGGCCGGTCCTCGAGGGCCTGCCGCCGCTCGGCGGGGCGCCGAGCTCGCTGAGCTTTCCCTCCGCGCACGCGCTCTCTTCCTTCGCGGTGGCGACGGCGATGTGCCGCGTCGACTCGGCGATCGCCGGCGCTTTGGTCATCGCCGCGGCGATCTCACTCGGCCGTCCTTACCTCGGCATGCACTACCCGTCCGACGTCCTGGTCGGCGCCCTACTCGGCGTCCTGCTCGGCCTGATCGTGCCGCTCTCGCTGTGACGCCCACGGCCGCGGCGATCCAGGGGAGCGAGCGATGAAGGTTGGCATCGTCGGGCTGCCGAACGCCGGCAAGTCCACTCTCTTCAACGCCCTCACCGAGGGCGGCGCCCAGACCGGCGACTACCCGTTCACGACGATCGAGCCCAACGTGGCGATCGCCGAGGTGCCGGACGAGCGTCTCGAGAAGGTCGCCGAAACGGTCCGCAGCTCGAAGCTGGAACCGGCGACGATCGCCTTTCACGACATCGCCGGGCTGGTCAAAGGTGCCTCGGAAGGGGAGGGGCTCGGCAACCAGTTCCTCGCCTCGATCCGCGAGACCGACGCGATCTGCCACGTGGTCCGCTGCCACACCGAATCCGACGTGCCGCACCCCGACGGCCGGGTCGATCCGCTCGCCGACATCGAGACGATCGAGACCGAGCTGGTTCTCGCCGACTACGAGCAGGTCGAGCGCCGCCTCGGCCGGGTCGGCAAGCAGGCCAAGTCCGGCGACGTCGAGGCGATCGCCGAGCATGGCTGGCTGCAGGCGGTCCACGAGGCCTTGGCGGCGGGACGCCCGGCCCGCTCGATCCCGATCCCCGACGCCGCTCCCAACGCCGCCGTCAACCTGCAGGCGCTGACCACCAAGCCGATCCTCTACGTCGCCAACGTCGACGAGGGCGACGGCGAGGTGCCGGAAGCGGTCGCCTCCCACGCCGCCGCGGTGGGCGCCGGCGCGGTCGCGGTCAGCGCCCGGATCGAGGGCGAGCTGGCCGAGCTCGACCCCGAGGAAGCGGCGGAAATGCGCGAGTCCTACGGCGTCGAGGGCTCCGGCCTGGCCCGCCTCGTCCGCGCCGCCTACGACCTGCTCGAGCTGCTCACCTTCTTCACCGCCGGCGAGGGCAAGGAGGCGGTGGCGCGACCGCTGCACCGTGGCGCCACCGCTCTGGAAGCCGCCGGCACGATCCACACCGAGATCATGGAAGCATTCGTCAAAGCCGAGGCGATCGGCTGGCAGCAGCTAGTCGAGTGCGGCGGCTACGCCGCGGCGAGGGACAAAGGCCTGCTGCGAATCGAGGGCCGCGACTACCTCGTCCAAGACGGCGACGTCATCACCATCAAGGTCTGAGGCCGGTAGGCCGGCGCATCTCGGTGTCCTCGGTCGCCCGCGTGCGTACGCACGCCACGCTCCCTGCGTCCTTGAGCTGCTTGGCCTAGCGGCCTCAGACGACCGCAGTGCCGATCCCTGCTTGGAGCGGGGCGCGGTTTAGAGTCCTTATATGGACGAAGGGGCGCGGTTTCCGGGGGTGGCCGCCAAGGCGGGGCACTACGAGAGCTTCTACATCAAGGCTTGCGAGCCCGGCGGAGGTCGCGGGATCTGGATCCGGCACACGGTTCACAAGCGGCCGGGAGACGAGCCGCAGGGGTCGATCTGGTTCGTCTTCTTCGATCGCGACGCCGTCGCCGGGCCGCGGGCGACCAAGGTCACCGTCCCGGCGTCCGAGCTGGCCGCGCCCCGAGATGGCTGGATCCGCGTCGCCGACGCCGAGGTCGGGCCCGGGCGCGCCGAGGGCTCGGTCGATACCGAGGCACTCGCCGCCGGCTGGTCGCTGACCTTTCCCACCGACGTCGAGCCCTGCAGGTACCTGCCGGCCGATTGGCTCTACGGGGCACCCCTGCCGCGCACCAAGTTCGTCGCTCCGGTGCCGCTGACGCACTTCACCGGCCGCCTCGAAATCGCCGACGAGGAGTCGATCGAGCTGAACGGCTGGCCGGGAATGATCGGTCACAACTGGGGCAGCGAGCACGCCGAGCGCTGGGTCTGGCTGGAGGGGACCGGCTTCGCCGACGCGCCCGACGCCTACTTCGACGCCGGCGCCGCGCGGGTTCGGCTCGGCTCCCGGGTCAGCCCCTGGATCCCCTCCGGGATGCTGGTGCTCGACGGCGAGCGGCACCGGCTCGGCGGGCTCGGCGCGATCCGGTCGGCCCGCATCGAGGAGTCGCCGACCGAGTGCTCCTTCCTGCTGCCCGGCAAGGACGTGGTCGTGCGCGGCCGCGTCGCCGCTCCGGCCAGGGACTTCGTCGGCTGGATCTACGCCGATCCGAAAGGGCCCGAGCACAACACCGTCAACTGCTCGGTCGCCGACCTCGAGTTGACCGTCGAGCGGCCGGGCCGGCCACCGCGTGAGCTACGCCTGGCCGCGGGTGGCGCCTACGAGCTGGGGATGCGCGAGACCGACCACGGCATCCCGGTGCAGCCCTACTCGGACGGCTGAGCGAGCGTCTCGCGGACGACCTCGACCCCGCGCTCCATCATCTCCGCGGTCGGCGCCGCGGCGGCATCGGGCAGCAGGTCGGCGGTCCAGACGAAGCGGCTGCGGCCACCCTCCTCGGCGAAGACCTGAGCGACGCCGTTGTGATGCGTGTAGGGGCCGTCGACCACGGACCAGGCGAGCCGGCGAGCCTCCTCGTCGCGGTCGATCAGGATCTCCCGCACCGTGGCACCGTTGAAGAAGGTGACGATTCGGTCCTCGCCGTCCAGCTCGGTGTCGACGACGAAGCCCGGAACGAGGCGCGTGTGCAGCGCCCCCCAGTCGCGCAGCGCGTCCCAAACCTGCTCGGCCGGCGCCTCGACGACGACTTCCTTGCGGATCGATGCCATGCGGCGAGTATCGCTGGCGGGACGGCGGCGCGCTCAGCCGCGTTTGCCGCCGATGACCTTCTGAAAGGTCATCCAGGTGTCATAGCCGCCGAGCGCCACCTCCAGCTGTTCGCCACTGACGGTGGTGGTGCCGCCAGTCCCGACCAGCTTCGCTTCGACGATCCGCGGTGAGGCGCCGGTCTTGGTGATGACGACCTGTTTGAGCTTGCCGTCCAGGTAGGCCCGCAGCTTGGCGCTGATTTCCGGGCCGGTGAATTCGAGCGTCCATTCGTGCAGCGGGCAGACGCCGTCGTAGGGGTCGGGGACGCCCTGCAGGTAGGGGACCGCCGGGCCCCCGAAGACGTTCTGGATGCTCTCGGTGTGGCCGCCCGAGCAGGCCGAGAAGAGCGTCTCGGCGACCTTGCCGCCGTACATGACCACCTCGCCGCGGGTCGCGTCGGCGGCTTCGTTGCTGCTCTTGTACTCGCTTTCCAGGCCTTTGTAGACCTGGCTGCGGGTGTCGTTGTAGAGGTCGAACCCGTTGCCGCCAACCAGGCCGGTGAGGGCGAACGAGCGCGTGGCGATCGCCTGCGCCTTCAGCTCCTCGATCGGCCAGGAGGGCGGCGACTCGTTGGGGATCACCCCCTTCACGTACTGCTCGAGGGTGAGCGCGTTGACGACGTTGAGCGAGCCGGCCGATTCCTCGGTGGGGACCGTCTCGAGGGCGCCTCGGTAGCGGCCGAGGCCGGCGACCTCGATCGTCCCTTTCCCGGCGGCGCGCAGCTTGCGGCCGCAGTTGGCGAGCGGCTTGCCGGCGGAGCTGCGCAGGACGACCGAGCGGGCGACCCGGTGCGCCTCATAGCTGCGGGACGGGTCGAGCGACTCCCCGCAGGCGCTGGTGGCGCCGCTGAAGCCGACGTCGTCGGCGGAGATGTCGAGCAGAACCCGGACGATCCGCGGCCCCGGCAGCGTCCCGATCGTCGTCCCGGAGAAGTAGTGGCCGAGGATGAACTGGTAGCTCTTGCCGTGCAGGGCGTAGCCGTAGGCGCCGTAGGCGCTCATCCCGACGCCGTGCCCGAACCCGCGGCCGTGCACGATCCACCTGACCTGCGCCGAGGCAGTGGTGGGGAGGAGGCCGGCGAGGCCGATCAGGACGACGAGCGCGGCGCCGGCGCGGGCGAGCAGCGGGTGTCGGAGTGAGCCCTTCATCTCTCGATCAACAGGTTCGCCGCCCGCGAGTCGCGCCCTCTCTACGCGTGGGGGCCGGCGCTCTTTGGCACGGGTTATTAGTTTGACGGCGTATCTAATTGAGAACTAACCTGTACGCATAGAGAACCGCTTGCCAAAAATGGCCGATGCTCGAGAGGGGGCGAAGACGGACGGGCCACGCCGCCTGCCTCGCGGCAGGCACGCGCTGACGCGCGACCAGGTGCGCGCCGATCAGCGGCGGCGCCTCGTCGAGGCGGTCCCCCAGGCGGTCGCCGAGCGTGGTTACGAAGCGATGTCCGTCGCCGACGTGGTCAGGGCAGCCGGTGTTTCTCGAAACGCCTTCTACGAGAACTTCGTCGACAAACACGACTGCTTCGCGGCGGCCTTCGAGGCCTGCCACGAGCTCCTGCTCGAGGTCGTGACGCGCAGCTGCCGGTCCACCGCCTCGCTGGACGAGCGGGTTGGAGCGGGCCTGGGAGCAGGGCTGGACCTCCTCTCCGCGGAGCCGGAGGTGGCTCGCCTGCTCTTCGTCGAGGCGTTCGCTGCTGGCGACGATGTCGCCCTCCGCCATCACGAGTGGCTGCGCCGCTACGGCGCCTTGCTGCGCGACGCCAGCCCGCGGGTCGCCGCCCGGCCGGGCGAGGCGGCCGAGATCGACACGATCGTGCTCGGCGGTGTCGCCTCACGCCTCGGCGGCGAGATCCTGCGCGGTGGAGGCACCCAGTTGCGCCTCCTGATCCCGAGCCTGGCCCGGTACGTCCTCGCCTTTTACACGACCGACTGGCCCGAGCCGGCCCTCGGTCCAGAGGCGGTCCCGCCCGACGGCGCTCGCCCCACCAAGCCCGAAGCGATCCGCGGCGAGCAGCAGCGCACCGGCGTCTGATCGGCTCCGGCCGACGCCCGCCCGAGGTAGCGCCACCTCGGCATACCACGTGCGTTCCTTGACAACCGGGTACCTCCTTGTTTACAGTCTCGGCTGTCATTCATTGGGAACGCCCATGGTATGGCAGTAGCAGGGACGCAGCACCACAGGGACACAAGGGAAACCGAGCCCGCAAGGGGGCCGCGGCGAAGCGGCTGGCAGAGGGGCTCAAGGGACAAGGAGAGCGATACGTGAGTAGCCACGCGAAGGCACCCTCCGTGGGATCCGTCGGGATCGTCGCCGCGGTGACGTCCGCGCTTGCGGGCGTGCTGCTTGTCCTTGCCTTCTTGGCGCCGCCCGCCTCGGCTTCCTTCAACTTCATCCTCAAAGCCACCAACCTCCAAAAATCCAGCGCCACTCTCAACGGGAGCTTCACGAGCTTTCAGAAAGACGTCCACGCCAACTTCGAATGGGGTGAAACCGAAGCGTATGGGAATTCAGTCCCGTCGCTGCCGGGCGAAGCGATCCCGGAACCCTATTACCCCTCGGCCTCCATCGCCCCGGTAACGCTCAATGGCTTGACCCCCGGGGTCACCTACCATTACCGGCTCAGGGCCCTTGACGCTGACCAGATTGCTGGGGGCGGCAGCATCCCCAGTTACAGCGAAGATGCGACCTTCACCACTCCGGTCGTGGAAAACATTCGAAGCGACGCCCCGACCGCGATCACCGAAACCAGCGCTGAGTTGAACGCCTCCTTCGATGGCGATGGCGTCAACGCGTCCAGCTACTACTTCGAGTGGGGCCTCACCACCGCCTATGGCAACACGACCCCCGCACCCCCCGGGGCTGGGATTCCGCCCGGGAGCGGCAGGATCGAGGTTCCGCCGGTGGAGATCACGGGACTTCAGGGCGACGGCACCACCTACCACTACCGAGTGGTCGTCACCAACGTCTTTGGGAGTACTGCCAGCGCTGATCGGACCTTCCGGACGGGAGGCGCGCCGCTGGTCACCAACCTCAACACGCGCAACGTTCAAGCGACCTCGGCAGAGCTCACCGGGGAAGTCAACCCTCGTGCTGGGCAGACCACATATCATTTCGAGTGGGGGCCAACTGCGACCTACGGCAACTCCGTTCCCGTTCCGGTCGGCGATGCCGGTAACGGCTTCTCGGGGGTGCCGGTCAGTGCCCGGATCGAAGGCCTCACGCCAGGTCTGACCTATCATTTCCGCCTCGTCGCGACGAGTCCGTTCGGGACCGCGATCTCGCCTGACCAGTCCTTTGGCTTCTATCCCCCGGCCTGCCCGAACGCACAGCTGCGCCAAGAAACGCGCGCGAACGATCTCCCCGACTGCCGAGCCTATGAGCTGATTACGCCGAGCTTCGCACAGGGGACGACGATCATGCCACTCGCTGGACCAACCTCGAGCCTCGCGACCAATCCGCCCCGGCTCTCATATGGGGGCGTGTTTGGTCAATTCCCGGAAGACACCGGCGAACCGACGAACTCCCTGAGCGACCTTTACATTTCGACGCGCACCGATGGCGGCTGGATCCAGCGCTACATCGGGCTGACGGCCCGACAGGCAATCTTCATGGGTGGCCCCCCCGGCGCGATCCAGGTTAGTCCTAACCAGGGGACGAACCCCTCATGGGGCCAGCGCGGAGTGCAGGCAACTCCGAACCTGGATCGGGTCATCAACTACAACTGGGGATACCCG
The DNA here is from genome assembly GCA_040510155.1 of Solirubrobacterales bacterium. GTDB lineage: Bacteria > Actinomycetota > Thermoleophilia > Solirubrobacterales > 70-9 > VAYN01. The sequence continues at coordinate 8,045 of JBEVJP010000048.1, forward strand.
GGAAACGTGTTCTTGCACGCTCTTCCTTCGAACGCACCTTACCTGTGGGACGTTGCGAGCGGGAACATGCTCGAACGCTGGCCAAGCAACCTCCGAGAGGTAACCGGAGGTGAGTACTTTGTTGGTTTCCCGCGGGCCTCGACAGATTTCAGCCATTTCGTATTTTCCTCAAATCTGGTATTCGGGGAAGGCGGCGAGGCGAGCCCTGGGGAAATCACCGAGGAGGTATATCCCGACATCGAACTTATCTGGCCACGCGACTACGTGTACGACAACGATGTCAAGACGGGCCAGGTCGTCTTGGCTTCAGTCGCAGCCGATGGCACGCCATTCAAGGGAAGGGCGTTCGACATATCTGATGACGGCAGTCACATCCTGATGACGAATGACGCCACGCTTCCTGGCAAAGGAGGCAGGGGATCCGGCAAGACGACGCCCCTCGAGTTCAAGGAAGCCATCGACGAATCGCAGATCACCGGCCCGTTATATCTGCGGGTCGACGGCTCCACCACCTACGAAATAGCCGCGGGCCACACGCTCGAATACGCCGGAAGCACCGCCGACGGGACCACGGTTTACCTCACTTCCGATGAACAGCTGACTGCAGAAGATCACGACTCCAGCCGGGATCTCTACGCATGGCGGGAGAGCGAACCGTTCACGCTCACGCTCGTTTCCATAGGCGACCAAGGCAACAGCGGCGACACCGATGCTTGTTCGCCCAACGAAGCTTGGACCAGTGCCTGCAATATCTCCATCATCGACCTGGGCCGCGCGGGCTATTTTCCGCAGTCCAGTGGAAACGATGGAAAGGACGGGAGGTACGGAAACGGGATTACCGACAACTATCTCTCTTCGAAGAGCGGCGACATTTACTTCGAATCACCCGAGCAGCTGGTCGGGCAGAAGGGAGAACTGAACGAAAGGAACCTCTACCTCTATCGCGGGGGTTCGCTTCGTTACGTCACCACGATGAAGCCACGACTGGGGATCGCGCGGATACAGGTTACTCCCGACGGTGCCTATACGGCGTTCACGACTGGAAGCAGTCTGACCGATTACAACACTGACGGCAAAGCGCAGATGTACCGGTATGCAGTCAACAACAGAAGCCTCATTTGCGTCTCATGCCGGCCCGACAATCAACTGCCTGTCAGCGAAGTGAAAGGAAGCCAGAACGGCCTCTTCCTCGCATACGACGGTCGCGTCTTCTACTCGACGAGCGATGCCTTGGTTCCCCGCGACACTAACGGCGTCGAAGATGTCTATGAGTACACGGAAGGCAAGGCCCAACTGATCACGTCCGGCACCGGCTCCGGACAAGAAGTGTATCTCGGTGGCACCAACGCTCCAGGGCTGGTCAACGTCAGCGCCAATGGCACCGACGTCTACTTTGCGACGAACGACACGCTGGTGACCCAAGACCACAACGGTGCCTCGATGAAGATCTATGACGCCCGCACCGGCGGCGGCTTCCCGGCCGAACGAGAAGAACCGAGTTGCGTCGCGGCCGACGAGTGCCACGGCGCGGGCGCCAGCCCACCGCCACTGCCCGCCGACCGGACCAGCGCCGGCTTCGGCGTGCCCCGCAAGGCGAAGGCGCACAAGGCCAAGAAGCACAAGAAGGCCCACAAGCACAAGAAGCACAAGAAGAAGCAGGCCGGGAAGGCGAAGCGAAAGTCAGGGAGCGCCAAGCAGGGAGGCAAGCGTCATGGTTGAGGTCAGCTCGAAGCGGTCGATTCCGATCTGGGTGTTGCCGGCGCTGTTGATGGCCTGCCTGCTCGTCTCGCTGCTGGCGGCAGGGAGCGCAGCCGCGCAGCCGGAGGGCGCCCGAATCAAGAGCTATTCGAACGAACGCTCTACGAATCAGGCCGGCGCGCACCCCGACGTCCACTTCGAATTCGAAGTCGGCACCCGCGCCGACCCGTTCATCCCGGATTCCTGCTTTTGCAACACGGTCAAAGACGCGATCATCGAATTCCCAATCGGCTTCACCGGCAATCCACATGCCGTCCCCGAGTGCACGGCGGCGCAGTTCACGTTCAATCAGTGCCCGATCGACGCGCAGGTCGGGATGGCGTACCCAGTCAACCTCCTCTCTGACGAAGGCAATCTTGGGACGCCAAAACAGCCGCTCTACAACCTCGTCCCGCAGCCCGGCCAGGCGGGCCTGCAGGCATTCACCGCGCCGATCGTCAACTTCCCCGTCTACACCGTGATCAGCCCGCGAACGGACAGTGACTATGGCCTCAACGGCGAAGTAAAAGGGATCCTCAGCTCCTATCCCTTGAAGACCTTCAAAGAGGAACTTTGGGGCGTTCCGGCCCTACCTTCGCATGATGCCCTGCGAGCGAAAACCACGGGTACGTCGGGCTTTGAGATTTATCCGAATTCTTCTAATAGCCCGCAGTTGCCATACCTCTCGAATCCCGTCAGCTGTGTCGGGCCAGTCACCACCATCATGAGATCGCTCGCCTACGACGGCGGCGTTCACCAAGCGACCTACCCTTGGCCTGCGACGACCGGATGCGATCAGTTGACTTTCAACCCCACCCTGGCGGCGAATCCGACCACCGAGGACGCCGACAGCGCCTCGGGCATCGACGTGGTCTTCAAAGCCCTGCAGCCCGAAGGCGGCGATACGCCGCTGAACGCCGAGATCAAGCGGACGACGGTCACCTTCCCCGCGGGCTTCTCGATCAACTCGAGCTCCGCGGACGGCAAGACGGCCTGCTCGGACGCCGAGGCGCGCTTTGGGACGAGGGAAGAAGCCCAGTGTCCGGACTTCTCCAAAGTTGGAATTTTCACCGTCAACGCCTCGGGTCTGCCGAAGCCGATCTCGGGCGGGATCTACCTGGGCGAACCGCTGCCCGGCAACCGCTACCGGATCTTCCTCACCGCTGATGGCTACGGCACCCACGTGAAGCTGCCGGGCTCGGCCTACCCGGACCCGAACACCGGTCAGCTGACGACCACCTTCGACAACCTCCCCCAGTCCCCCTACACCGAATTCACCCAGCACTTCTTCGGAAGTGAGCGCGGCCTGCTCGCCACCCCGACCCAGTGCGGCACCTACGCGGTCAACAGCGAATTCGAAGCCTGGTCGCCGCAGACCCCCAACCAGAAATCGACCCAGTTCTTCACGATCGACTCGGGCCCGAACGGCTCCCCCTGCCCGGGGAGCGTTAGGCCCTTCAACCCCGGCTTCAAGGCAGCTGGTGCCTCCAACGGCGCCGGCGCCCACAGCCCCCTCTCGATCTACATCACCCGCCAAGATGGCGATCAGACCCTCTCGACGATCGGCACCCACACCCCGAAGGGCTTCACGGCGACCCTGAAAGGCGTCCCCTACTGCCCCGACTCGGTCCTTTCCTCGATAGAAGCCGGTGCCTACTCGGGCACCAGTGAGCTGAACAACCCGAAATGCCCCGCCGCTAGCCAGGTCGGCACCTCCTGGGCGGGAGCGGGAGCGGGCTCGAAGCCCTTCTACGCTCCCGGCCGCGTCTACCTGACCGGCCCCTACAAGGGCGCCCCGCTCAGCTTCACCGTGATCACCCCAGCGGTCTCGGGC
>JBEVJP010000049.1:0-3762 GCA_040510155.1 Solirubrobacterales bacterium
GGGGCTGCTGGGGCGCCGGGGCGGCCGGCTTCACGGGAGTGGTCATTTCTTGGCCTCCGCCACCGCCTGCTTGGGCGCCGGGATCGCGGCCGCCGCCTGGGGCGCGGGCGCGGCTGCCCCCGCGGCCGCCGACTGCGGGTGCAGCGCGATGGTCGCGTGGTTCCTCACCTGCTCGCGCAGCACCTCGTCGCGCGGTCCGAAGGCCTGGACCGCGCCGTCGGCGACGACGAGGAGCAGGTCGCACTCCGAGATCGCCGCCGGGCGGTGCGCCATGATGACGACGATGCGGCCGTCGGCCTTGAGCTGGCGGATGGCGTTCATCAGCGCCTCGCCGCCCTCGCCGTCGAGGTTCGAGTTGGGCTCGTCGAGGACGATGAGCGCCGGGTCGCCGTAGAGGGCGCGGGCGAGCGCGATGCGCTGGCGCTGGCCGCCGGAGAGCCGGGCGCCGCCGACCATGATCTGGGTGTCGTAGCCGTTGGGCAGCTTCAGCACCATGTCGTGGGCGCCGGCCATCTTGGCGGCGCGCACCACCGCCTCGGCGTCGGGCTCGGGCGCGAGGCGGGCGATGTTCTCGGCGACGCTGCCGTCGAAGAGCGCGATGTCCTGGGGGACATAGCCGATGTAGGCGCCGAGATCGTCGCCGTACTGGTCGAGCTCGGCTCCGTCGAGGCGCACCGCGCCCGAGACCGGCTTCCAGATGCCGGCGAGGGTGCGGGCGAGGGTCGACTTGCCCGAGGCCGAGGGGCCGATGACGCCGAGCGCCTGGCCGGGCTCGAGCTTGAAGCTGACGTTGCGCAGGCTCGGCCGCTGCTGGTCGGGCGGCACCACGGTGACGCCGGTGAGCTGGAGCTGCGCCCGCGGCGCCGGCAGCGCCATCGGCGGCTTCGACGACGGGGACTTGGCGAGCGAGGTCTTGAGCGCCGCCCAGCCCTGGCGGGCGCGCGACAGGATCGGCCAGCCGCCGATCAGCTGCTCGATCGGCGCCAGCGCCCGGCCGAGGAGGATCGAGCCGGCGATCATCGAGCCCGGGGTCATCTCGCCCTTGAGCACGATGTAGGCGCCGAGGCCGAGCATCGCCGACTGCAGGAAGAAGCGCAGGGTCTTCGACATCGTCGAGAACTGGTTGACGACGTCGGCCGAGGCGAGGTTGGCGTGCAGCGCCCGGTTGCGGTTCAGCTGCCAGCGCGAGAGCACGGCGCGGCGCATGCCGAGGCCCTGGACGACCTCGGCCTGCTGGCGGATGGTCTCGGCGAAGCCCTCCGAGACCATCGCCGTCGCCGTCGCCTCGACGGTCGAGCGCTTGGTCATCATCTGGTTGGCGAGGGTGATGGCGACGAGGAGCAGGCCGCCGCCGATGGCGAGCCAGCCGAGCAGCGGGTGGAAGCTGAAGATCGCGAAGACGAAGAGCGGCGCCCACGGCAGGTCGAAGAGCGCGAAGAGCACCGGCGAGGCCATGAACTTCTGCACCGCCTCGAGGTCGCGCAGCCCCGTCCACGGCCGGCCGCGCTCGCCCGAGACCAGGGCGCGGGAGAGGCCGGTCTCGAAGACCTTGGGGTCGAGGCGGGTCTGGATCAGCGCGCCGACACGAGCGGCGATGCGGCCGCGGGCGTAGTCGAGCACGCCCATGATGCCGTAGAGCGCCGCGATCAGCACGGTGAGCGCGAGCAGCGTCGACTCCGAGCGGCTCGACAGCACCCGGTCGTAGACCTGGAGCATGTAGAGCGGCCCGGTCAGCATCAGGATGTTGACAAAGCAGCTGAAGATCGCCAGCGACACGAACAGCGTCCGCGTGCCGCGCAGGGCCTCCTCGGGGGTCTCGGTCACGGTCTTAACGGTCTTCAAGCTCTTCACTCCTTACCCGCGCGCAATCACGACGTCTCCCGCTCCAGGATCATCCTGAAGAACGGAGGAGATTCCGACAAGCGTCCTGTCGCCGTCCGTGTACTTCGGCGAACGCGACTCGTGCCGGTTCGAACCTCCATTGACGGGGAAGGCGCGGCCGGTTGGCTAGACTAGCAAAGGACCCGCCTGGACCTGCTGAATCGCCGGGCGGACTCGTAATGGTCCGGAGCCTAGCACGCCAGCGATGGAATCGGCAAAAAAAACGTTGAGCGGCGGACCGCTCACTCCCTGGCCGATCCCTGGCCGTCCGCGGCCGCCGTTTCCTCCTCTCTTTTTCACATAATACAAATTATCGGCGTTCTGCATTCTCTTGCCTTCCCGCCGGAATCACCCCGGTCGGCGGCGGAGGGCGGGCTCAGGCGAGGTCGATGACGAGGATCGGGGCGGCGCCGTCCGAGTCCCAGGCGTGGGCGGCGTGGTTGCCGGTGCCGGTGATGCGGAAGGCGAGCGCGTCGAGGGCGTCGGGCCCGCCCCCGTCGATCACCGCCGCGATCAGGTCGGAGACGTCGGCCGAGCGGTAGCTTCCGCCGGCCTGCCAGGCGCCCGGGGTCCAGGCTACGTTCTCGTCGAGATAGTCGCGCCCGGCGAGATCCTCCCCGGCGGAGAAGCCCGCCGCGTCGAGGCTGTCCTCGACCGCGATGGTCAGCGTCCCGTCGGCGCCGCCGGCGCGCTTGGCCTCGAAGAGCAGGTAGGCGCTCTCGATCTCGGCGCCGGCATCGAGGTCGAGGCCGGCGAAGCGCAGGGCGACGGGGTTGGCCACGGTCTCCCCGGCGGCGCCGGCCTCGCCGAGGTCGAGGTCGTCGCTGGCGATGCCGCCGCGGACCTCGGCGTCGTCGCCGCTCGCCGCGACGGCGACGGTCACGAGTCCCTTCCCGGACGCGGCCGGTTCGGACGCGGCCGGTGCGGCGGCGGCGAGCGCGGCGGAAAGCGCGGCCTTGCTCCCCGCCTGGCCGGTGCCGAGCAGTGCTGCGACCGCGTCGATATCGAAGGCCGCGTAGATCTCGCGGAGCCGGGTGGACGAGCCCTGGTCGATCAGGTGGGCCCAGTCGTAGCCGGTCTGCATCTCCTCGGTTCCCGACAGCCGGTCGCCGAGCGCGGCGACGAGCCGGCCCATGTCGACGGCGAAGGCGTGGGAGCCGGCGTCGGAGGCGTCGAGGGTCTTCTTGAAGGTCTTGCCCGCGCCGAGGTTCTCGAAGGCGTTCGCCCCGGTCGCCACCGCCACCGCCTTGTCGAAGGCGGTGCCGAAGGCGGTCGAGGCGGTCGGGCCCGCCAGCGCGTACTGGAGGCCGGGCCCGTTCATGCCGTTGCCGTAGGTGTCGTAGTTCTGGTTCGAGATCGCGACGGTGAAGTCGCGGGTGAGGATGCGCGCCGCCGCCTCGTAGTTCGTCACCCAGTTGTTGCCGTGCTGGACGACGGCGAAGTGCTGGACGAGCGTCGCCTTGGAATAGCCCTGGTTGAGCAGGTAGCCGACCGCCTCGGCGGCGACGTTGCCGCCGCCGCCGGCGGAGTAGACCACGAGCTCGTCGGCGCTCTTGGCGATGGCATCGACGATGTCGTCGGCGAGCGCCTTGGAGGCGGCGGTGATCTGCGACGCCTGGACGGCGTCGAAGTTCCAGGCGCGGTTGCCGCCCCCGTCGGTGGCGAGCAGGTCGAACTTGCTCCAGCCCGGGGCGAGCTCCTTGAGCGCCGGGGCCGCGTACTTCGTGTAGAAGGCGTAGTTTCCCGCCGCCTGCTTGTTGCCGTCGACGCTGCCGTAGCGGCTGTCGCTGCCGAAGGCGACGGGCGCGCTGCCCATCGGGTTCAGCATGTAGAACTGGCCGCCGTCCTTGGTGTCGCCGAAGACGGTGCCCGCGACCTTGA